>JBKQNJ010000001.1:0-20448 GCA_052146315.1 Candidatus Acidiferrales bacterium
TGCAGCAAAATGCTGCACCGCGATTGCGAGAAATCGTTGTTAGCGTAGTAATATTCGTAGGCGATGTCGAGCCCAAACTCAGTTTCCGGCAAGGCGGCGTCATTCGATACCTGGCAGAGCATTGCCAAGATCATCGATCACACGCAGCTGCGCCCCGAGGCCACCGCCAGCCAAATCGTCAAACTGTGCGACGAGGCCAAGGAGTTTAACTTCGGCGCTGTGATGCTGAATCCCTGCTACGTCGAGCTCGCACATTCGCGCCTGCAGGGAAGCGGGGTGAAAGTCGGGACCGTGATCGGCTTTCCGCTTGGGGCGACGCTTGCGAGCGTGAAGCGGTTCGAGGCGGCCGAGGCACTGAAGCTGGGCGCGGTCGAGATCGATATGGTGCAGAACATTGGCGCGCTGAAATCAGGCAACCGCGATCTCGTTTCTACGGAGATTCGCGCGCTGGCCGAACTCGCGCACGAGCGCGGGGCGCTGCTCAAGGTAATCCTCGAAATGGGGCTGCTTTCCGAGGAAGAAAAAGTGATCGCGTGCGAGCTGAGCGAAAAGGCCGGGGCCGACTTCGTGAAGACTTCCACCGGATTTCTCGGCGGGGTGGCAACAGTGGCAGATGTGGCGCTGATGCGCCGCACGGTGAAAATCGGCGTGAAGGCGTCCGGCGGGATTCGGACGGCAGCCGATGCGAAGGCAATGATCGAGGCTGGGGCCGGGCGGCTTGGGACCAGTGCCGGCGTGAACATCATCCGCGAGCTGCGAAACGAATCGACAAGCGACGCCAAGAGCGCCTATTAGCGTGGAATTGAGCGGGTGCTACTGTTTCGTGAAACCAATCCAGCGGCCGAAGGCGACGACGAGGATCCACAGCACCAAGGAGATGCCGCCTGCAATCTTGGCAGCGCGCGGGGTGCGCGTGGCGTGGTTCCATGCGGCAATGCCGCGGCGTGTCCAGAATTCGAAGTAGGCTGTGTTGATGCCGGCCAGCAACAACGTCAGCATCTTCAGCCGGAAGGGGATGTTCTGGTAATACTTCGTGGCGCTCGAGGTGAAAAGCAGGCCGCCGGCAATCGCGGCGATTACGAAGGCGGCGCGGGTCCAGGGCATTACGTCGTCGTAGACTTCCGTGACGCTGCGATCGCGCGAAGCTAAATCGAGTAGCCGCAGATCGAACATCGCGATCGAGCCGACCACAAGGACGATGGACAGCACGTGGATCGTTTCGATCGTGGGGAAAAGCCAGGTGGATACGCGAATGTTTTCAGCGACGCGCGTGCTCTCGAGCCATGCACAGAGCCTGAGGATCCCCATTACGATTCGTTTTCCCGTGACTCCATTGAGCGACTACGCGCCGTCGCGGCGGAATCAAGCGTGCGATCACACATAGGCGATCCACCGTCCCGCGGTGACAATTGCCACCCACAATAGCAGCGACACGACCCCGACCGCGGCCGCAGCGATTCGGCGATTCTCCCAGAATGTTGCGTCGCGCTTGTTCATCAGCTGGACGGCCAGCGTGATTAGGCTCACGGTGGCGACCATCGCCATCTTCGTGCGGAACGCCCAATTCAGCAACTCGCGGCCGGGCTCGCCGATAATGAGGATCGCGCCGGTGGCGGCGAGGATCAGAAGCACGCGCCACACCCACGGCACGAAGCGATCGACCACGCGCGAAATCGGCTGGCGCTTGCCGGCGATGCCCATCAGGCGCAGGTCGAGCATGGCCATCGACGCCATCACGATCGACACGCTGAGGATATGAATGGTCTGGACCGCCGGAATGATCCAGATGATGGTCTGTATTTTTAGGCTGACGGGCGTATTCGAAAGCCAGTCGCAGAATGCCTGAACCATTGGTGGTCCCCCGACCCCAAATTCGGTCGAAATAGTACATTGTCGCCGCGCGTCTGTCGAACGAATTGCGCGAATCGGGAAAAGCCGCTCGGGCACAAGCGGCGTTGACGCCGGGGCAAAAGATTTGTACAGTGCCGGGCACATTCGATCATTGGGGGGAATGATGCGAACAAAACTCAGTTTTGCAGCGAGCTTCGTGCTTCTTCTTGGCCTGGCGGCGGCTGTGCCCTGCGCACAGGCACAGCAGAAGGCGACGCCGGAAGTGTTCCCGGAGGGGGCGCTCGCGCCGGACAATCTGGCGAAGCCGCGCCCGAAGCCGCCGTTCGATCTAACGGGCACCTGGACGGTCGATCTCAGCGCCGGATTCAGTTCGTTCATGTTCGGGCCGCCGTATCCGAAATTTCTGCCGGATGCGCAGGCCGCGTACGACGAGTCAAAGAGGTACGCCGCCGAGCACAAGGCGTATCGCGACGATATCGGCCACTGCTATCCGGCGGGCATGCCCATGATCATGACGCGCGTCTGGCCGATCGCCATGATTCAACTGCCGACCACGATCTACATGGTCAGCGGATTCGAAAACGCGCTGCGGATTATATATATCGACGGGCGGGCGCACACGCCTCCAGACATCGTGGTGCGGACATTCAACGGCGATTCCGTCGGGCACTGGGAAGGCGACGCGCTGGTTGTCGACACGAACAGCATGGTCACCGACCACCACTGGATCGATCAGGGGCTGCCGCTGAGCGACGAATTTCACATGGTCGAGACGATGCGGCTGCAGAACGGCGGAAAGACGCTCGAGATCAAATATCAGATGTGGGATCCCAAGAATTGGGTGGGCGAGTGGGACAGCACGAAGCATTGGATTCGCGTGGATGACACCGACATTACCGAGGTCGAGTGCACGCCGGACCTGAACCAGCATTTGTTGAGCACGCACTAAAAGCACTGAGTGGTGAGCAGTGATTGGTGAGTAGTGGAGCAAAGGCCCTGGACCGTGGCTCGGCAAACGCCAAGGGCTAGGCGTTCGCCGAGGCGAACGGCGCCTCTACAACTTTGAACGGTCATTGCGTCTTCGTATAGAAACAATCGGAGCCTGGATCGAGTAGGATTGTCGGCGGCGAGCCGAACTTGACGATCAGCGATTCAAATTCAGGAACGCCGACTAGGTCTTTGTAGTTTTGGTCCGTGAAGAAGTTTCGGCGCTTATCGAACTGGATCGAGTCGGGCGCTACGAAATCCCAGTGTTGCGCGTCACCCTCGAATCGCCGTCCGTCGTTGGCAACCACGATTTGATCGAAGGTTCCGTCAGGACGCAGGATAAGATTGTCTGATTTCAGACCGTAGCCCTTACAATCGTCACCAAAAGCCATAGCCCAGCGCCCGGAAAGCTGAGCCGTTCTATCTGCGGCCGACGGCTGCTTGCCATGGCACCCAATCAGGACGAATACAAACAAAACGATCGGGAACGCCTTCTGCAACCCAACGAACACGAACTAGTAGGGCGAGCCGGAGGCGCCGGGCTGCTTGGGTTGCGCGCGGTAGGTGGGATCGGTGAGGACGGTGCCGTCCGCGAGCTTCACGTACATGAAGCTGCCGCCCTTGTCGCCATTGCGCAGCGGGTGAATGACGATTGTCACCTTATCGCCGGGCTTGAGCGAGTTGGAGCGCCAGCCCTGCTTGGCGAGATTGTTGGGGCTGTTGCACTCGACGCTCCAGCGATCGGTGCCGCCGCTGGCGTTGGGGACGTCGATCGCGATCCAGCTGTGAGGATTGGTCCAATCGAATTGGACGACCGTGCCGGTCAGCGGGACCTGCTTGTCGTGATCGAACATCGCGGCGGAGTGATGCGCGACAGCAGTCCCGGCGAACGTCATCACCAATAGCAAAGCGGCGCCCAAGCATACGATCGATCGAGTTTTCATCGTTTTGCTCCCCATCTTCGAAATTCATTCATGCGCAACGTGCATCATAAAATTGCGAGAAATTCCGCCCATCGCTTTAGGGCTGCTTTTCCGCCGAACGGAACGCTGCTTCGTCGAGCATTTGGCCGTTCGCGAAAGTGAGCGCTATGAAAAGGCCGCCTTTGTCCCCGTTCCGTAGCGGCCAGAACATGATCGTGACCTTGTCGCCCGGCTTGAGGCTGTCGGAATGCCAGCCTTGCCGCGAAAGATTGTTCGGGCTGTTGCACTCGAGGCTCCAGTGAGTGGTGCCGCCCTTGCTGTCGGGAATGTCGACCTCGATCCAGCTATGCGGGTTGGTCCACTGGAATTGCGTGACGGTGGCGACCGTGGTGATTTTCTTCGAACGGTCAAACATCGCGAAGGAATGATGTGCAGAGGCAGTTCCGGCGACGACAAGTATTAGGGCGCCCAGGCATGCAACCAACGACTTCCGTATCATCATGGCCCCCCGACCAGGAAACTTCCTCCGGCCCCAAACCACCGGGCCGGCCCTCACGGAAAGTGTAAATACTATAATATGCGGCGAGACAGATAGCCATATTTTGATGCAAAATGGCTCGCTTCGTTTTGGGGGAAGGGCGTTCCGCCGGGCAAGCCGGCGCGGGGTGCCCTTGGAATGGAGGCGAAGATGAGGTTTTCCGTCACAATCCTGTGCGCGTGTTCCGTGTTTGCGGCGATGGGCGCGGCATGCCGGGCGCAGAGCGCTCCCGCGCCGCCGCCGAATACGACGATCATTCCGGAAAAAACGAGAACAGCGGACTATTCGGCTCTGGGCTCCTTGCCCGACTGGAGCGGCATCTGGGTCCTCGATTTTCCGAAACGCGGCGATGCTCCTCCTGAAGAACCGTCGTTCACTCCTACGGCCGCGGCCGAGCTGAAAGTGCTGCAGGCCGACGAAGCGAAGAACGAAGAGCCCGCGACCGAGAGCGCGAACTGCGTGCCGCCTGGCATGCCGCAGATCATGTTCCAGCCGTACGATGTGGAATTTCTGTTTACGCCGGGGCGCGTGACGATCATCCAGGAAGCCTATATGCAGGTGCGGCGCGTCTTCAGCGACGGGCGCGGACATCCGGCCAGCCTCGATCCCACGTTCAACGGCGATTCGATTGGGCACTGGGAGGCCGACACGCTGGTGGTCGATACGATCGGCCTGGGACACAGATTGCCGCTCGGCTACAACCGGATGAATCACGGGCCGAAGCTGCACGTGGTAGAGAGAATTCGCCTCACCAGCCCCGATACGCTTGAGGATCGCATGAGGCTCACCGACCCCGACGTGCTCGCGCAGCCGTGGCAGACCGTGCATACGTTCACGCGCCACCGCGAGTGGAACCAGCTGGAATTTATCTGCGAGGAAAATAATCGGAATCCGATCAACGACAAGACCGGGCAGGTCTCGACGATTCTCGGCAAAGACAAGTGAGCGCGCGCGGGGAAATAAAAAGGGCTGCCGTGTGATGCGGCAGCCCTGTGAATCCCGAACGCTAGCGTTGAGTCGGCAGGGACCTACTTCTTTTTCTCGGCCTTTGCGGCCTTCTTCGGCTTCTTCGCCATTCGAGCTCCTCCACGATCGACTTGTGCCCCCGCGGGCAGTTGCCACACTTATATGCAATTTTTGACCCGGCGTCCAGCATGTCATCGGACCCGCTAGTGATTTGGCGGGCAGTCTAGTCGGACGACGATGCCTTCGAGGCCGGGGCTCGCGGCTGGATAGCGTTTCATTACGAGCGGGTCGTGGCCGGGTACGATGTGTGCCGGAGAATCGGCGAGGCGATGGAGCGTGTTATATCCCTCGAGCGTTTCCGTCACGTTGTAGACGACGGGAAACGGGCGGCGTTGCTCGAAATTCGCGTAGAGGTGCGAAGCATCCGAGGCGACGACGACCCAGCCGCGCTTCGTCCATACACGCGCGACCTGCAGTCCGGCGGAATGGCCGCCAATACGGTGCAGGGTGAATCCGGGCGCGAGTTCGGCATGATCGTCGTGGAAAACAGCCCTCTCCGCATAGACGTGGCGCACCATCGAGAGCGTGTTTTCGAGATCGAACGGCGCTCGCAGGCTCTCATGGCACATGCAGCGGCCCGTCGCAAACGCCATTTCGCTATCCTGCAAATGAAATTGAGCGCGCGGCAGAAGATCGAGATTGCCTGCGTGATCGTAGTGAAGGTGCGTGAGGATCACGCTGGTGACGTCCGCGGGCTCGATGCCGACGAGCCGCAGCGATTCGATCGGGCAGCGCAGCCATTCGCGCTTGCGGCGCTCGGCGGCCTCTTTGCCGAAGCCTGTGTCGATCAGGAAGAGACGGTCGCTGCGGCGCACGACCCAGACGAAATAATCGAGGTCGGAGGCAAATTCGTGCGGGTCAGCCAGGATGAAATTCTCCGCCGGGTGGCGATTGCCGAGATGCGCGTAGCGAATCGCGAAAATCTCATACGGCTCAGTCTGCACGGTGCTCCTCGCGTTTGCTCAAGAGCGGCATAGCATGAACCATCGCGGAGCGGAACGTCAATTGTTAGGAGCGCCGCGGTAGGGCATAATGCGCGTCGCAATCGACGGAGGGAAGAATGGCGCAGCAGCAGAGTATCGGATTTGTGGGAGTGGGGAGAATGGGCACCCGCATGGCGCGCCGTCTGATGGCGGCCGGCTACCCGCTCACCGTTTACGATACGAGCAAAGCGGCCGTGCAGCCGTTGATCGAAGGCGGTGCAAAGCGCGCGGAATCTCCCGCCGGCGTGGCTTCGGCGGCCGACATCGTGTTTGCCAGCGTGCCGACACCGCCGATTGTCGAGGCTGTGGCCCTGGGGCCGATGGGCATCATCGAAGGCGCGCGCGCCAAAATTTTCATCGACACATCAACGACGGGCGCTACCACGGCCAAGCGCGTGGCGGAGAGGCTCGCCGCGAAAGGCATCACGGCGGTCGACGCGCCTGTGAGCGGCGGGATCAGCGGCGCGGAGAAAGGAACTCTGGCCGTGATGGTCTCGTGCCCGCAGGCGACTTTCGAAATCGTAAAGCCCGTGCTCGAAAATCTCGGCAAACTTTTCTTCGTCGGGACGCAGCCGGGGCAGGGGCAGACGATGAAGCTGCTGAATAATTTGCTTTCGGCGACCGCCATGGCGATCACTTCCGAAGCGCTGGTGATGGGAGTGAAAGCGGGGCTCGACCCGTCGCTCGTGATCGACGTTTTCAACGCCGGCACGGCGCGGAACAGCGCCTCACAGGACAAAATGAAGCAGCACGTGATCTCGCGCAAATTCAGTTACGGCTTCGGGCTCGCGCTGCTGAACAAAGACATCCGGCTGTGCATGTCCGAGGCGGACGCGCTGGGCGTTCCGATGATCGTGGGAAGCGCGGTGCGGCAGCTGCTGTCGATTTCGACGACGACCGAAGGCGTCGACGCCGATATGACGGCGATGGCCAAGACGGTGGAAGCATGGGCGGGCGTACGCGTGGGAGAGAAGTGAAGAGTTTTCATTCTGAGGAGAGGCTCACAAAATGGACAAGAAAACGTTCGATAAGGGACGCGAAATTCGGAGCGCGGTGCTAGGCAAGGAGTTCGTCGACAATTCGTTTAAGACCGCCGATGAATTCAATCTCCCGCTGCAGGAGCTGGTGACGGAATACTGCTGGGGCGCGATTTGGGGGCGCGAGGAGCTGCCGCGCAAGACGCGCAGCATGCTGAATCTCGCGATGATCAGCGCGCTCAACCGTCCGCACGAGCTGAAGGCGCACATCAAGGGAGCGTTGGTCAACGGCGTGACGCCAGTCGAGATCCGCGAGGTCCTGCTGCAAGTGGCGATTTACTGCGGCGTGCCGGCGGCGGTCGACTCCTTCCGCGTCGCGCGCGAAACGTTCGCGGAGCTGAAGGAGAAAGAGAAAGCTTCGAAGTCCTAGCCTACGGGTCGTGCACAATGGCGACGACGATGAGCGAATTGCAGAAACATCGCATGCTGGAGGATGGCCAGTGGGTCGAGCCTGCGTCCGGTGCGTGGTTCGAATCGATGAATCCGTACACGGGCCAGCCGTGGGCGCTCGTCCCGCGCGGAACCAAAGCAGACGTGGACCGCGCCGTGGCTGCCGCCAAATCGGCGTTCTACGACGGCGAATGGCGCAAGCTGACCGCCACCGCGCGCGGCGAGCTGCTGCGCCGCCTCGCGGAGCTCATAACGGCTGAGGCGGACCGGCTCGCCGAGATCGAAACCACGGACAACGGCAAGCTCATCGCCGAGATGCGCGGGCAGCTCAAATACATCCCGCAGTGGTTCCACTATTTCGGCGGGCTTGCAGACAAGATCGAGGGCCGCGTCATCCCAATCGACAAGCCGGGCGTATTTAATTTCACGCGCGAAGAGCCGCTCGGCGTGATCGCCGCGATCACGCCGTGGAATTCGCCGCTCCTGCTCGCGACTTGGAAGCTCGCGCCAGCGCTCGCCGCCGGGAATACCGTCGTGTGGAAGCCTTCGGAATTTTCTTCGGTCTCGGCGCTCGCGTTCGGCGAATTGTTTGAGCGCGCGGGATTTCCGCCGGGAGTGGTCAACATCGTCACGGGATTCGGCAGCGAGGTCGGCGAGCCGCTGATCACGCATCGCGACGTCGCGAAAATCGCCTTCACCGGCGGCGATCGGACGGGCGAACACGTCTACGGGCTTGCGGCGAAAGGGATCAAGCACATCACGCTCGAGCTTGGCGGAAAGTCGGCGAACATCGTTTTCGACGATGCCGATCTCGAGCAAGCCGTGAAGGGCGTGGTCTCGGGAATTTTCGCCGCGACTGGGCAGACATGCATCGCGGGCTCGCGGGCGCTGATCCATCGCCCCGTGCTGGATCAATTTGTCGAGAAGCTGCTCGCACTCGCCAAAACCGCGAAGATGGGCAACCCGCTCGATATGGGCACGCAGGTCGGCCCGATCACCACGCGCCCGCAATATGAAAAGGTGCTCGATTACATTCGCATCGCCAAGGAAGAAGGCGCGGTTTGCCGGCTGGGCGGCGCGCCTGCGCAGCGCCCTGAGTGCGGGACGGGCTGGTTTGTTGAGCCTACAATTTTCACTGGCGTGAAGCCCGACATGCGAATCGCGCAGGAGGAAGTATTCGGCCCGGTGCTATCGATCATTCCATTCGACACCGAGGACGAAGCCGTCCGCATCGCGAATGGCACGATCTACGGTCTCGCCGCAGGCGTCTGGACGCAGAGCATTCGCCGCGCGCTGACAATGTCCGAACGCCTTGAGGCGGGCACGATCTGGGTGAACACGTATCGCGCGGTGAGCTACATGTCGCCCTTCGGCGGCTACAAGCGCTCGGGAATCGGGCGCGAAAGCGGAGCCGAGGCCATCCGCGAATATCTGCAGACGAAGAGCGTGTGGATCGATATCGCAGGAAACGCGCCGAATCCATTCGTGATGCGCTAGCGCGCTCGCCGTCAGGCAGCTTTAAGCGATGGCTCGGGCTTCGCGGCGCGGCCAATCCACCACCACAGAGCAGTTCCCAGCGCCGGAATCAGACTCAGCGAAATGAAAGTGGCTGCGTACTGCTCGTGGTCGAAGAAGCGTCCGTAGATCGGCAGCAAAATCGCCACCACAGCCGACCACGCGCCCGAGCCGATCCCCGCGACCATGCCGGTCTCTTCGCGCGGGTAAGCGCGCGCGCTCAAGTGCAATGAGATGACGATGAACGCCACGGCGATAAACATCCCCCAGGAAAAGAATGCCAGCGCCGCAATCCAGGATGTGGTCCAAGTGGTCATCGACGTTGCCAGAGCGAGAATGGAGAGCACGACGTACAGTTTCACGGGGCGAGCTTCATCGCGCACGAAGCGGTCGCCAACCCATCCCCAGAAATAATAGCCAAGCTCCCAACACACAGCCGGAATCCAGAGGACTTCTCCGATCTGCTTCTGCGTGAGCCCCGACACCCGATTCAAATATAGCGGGCACAGATACAAAATCGGGCCGAGCGCCGCGCCTCCGAGACCCATTCCCACGACGAGCAGCCAAAAGCGCCGTTCCCACACTTTGGGCCACACAATGCGGTTTCTCGCGCGCGGCACGGGCCGCAGCAGCGGCGGTCGCGCCACAAGCCACCAGACTGCCAGCCACATGACGCCGAGCGCGCCCGTAATCAGAAACGCCGCTCGCCATCCGAAGCGCAGCGCAATCGGCGTGATGATGAGCGGCGCGAAAATCGATCCGAGCGACGCGCCGCTATAGGAAATTCCCATTCCGCGGGACTGCCGGTTGAGCGGCAGCGACTCAGCGGCGGTTCGCAGGCCGCCGGGAAACGTTGCGCCTTCGCCCAGGCCCAGCAGCGTGCGCGCTGCAGCGAAGCCCAGGAATCCAACGACCCACGCGTGCGATGCGCTCGCGAGCGTCCAGATTCCGACCGCCGCCAACATGCCGGCGCGCAGGCCGACGTAATCGATCACCGATCCCCACAGCGGATTGGCGATCATGTACGCAACGGAAAATGCCGCGACGGCGTCCGCGTAGGCCGAAGCGCTTAGCCCCGTATCCTTGAGAATCATCGGCGAGATGACGGCGAGCGCCTGCCGGTCAATGTAGGAGAGCCACGAGCACGTCATCATCACCATGACGGGCACCCACATGCGCCAACCCGGCGCGTACGAATCCGCGCGGCCGGTCGCGTGCTCGATCGCTTCGGGAGCGGTGCTCGGCATGGGCGTTACGCCTCGCCGCTAGGTTACGCGAGTGCTAATCGTAATATTTCGGGGCTTTCTTGAGCTTCGCGTTCGCGACGAAATCGTGCTCGATCCAGAGCTGCGTGTTCGTATTTTTCAGGTAGGCCTCGATCATCGCGCGGCTCGCGATCGTTTCCTGCGCGTTGTATTCGAAAGAAGGCACGCGGTTCAGCTTGCGCTCTTCGGGATAGTGATAGAGATCGCCGGAGAGCATCACGTTTCCCGTATGCGCGAGCTTCACGATCAGCACCTGGTGGCCGGGTGTGTGGCCCGGCGCGGATTTGATGATCACGTTGCCGTCGCCGAAGACATCGTATTCATCGGTCGTGATCAGGATGGTCTTGCTGTCCTTCAGCTCGTTGTAAGTCTTGGGCGTGGCAATCGCAGGTGGCTTTTCCGCAAACATTGCGTCGCGCTCGACCTGCCGCACCAGCCACGTCGAGGCTGCGAATTCGTTGGCATTCGCTACGTGATCGCCGTGATAGTGCGAGAGTGCGAGATAGGTGATATCGGCCGGCGTGTAGCCGATTTCGGCGAGTTGCGATCGCAGCGTCCGGGTCGCCGTAAAATACCCCTCGGTGATCGGAGTCGTGTCGCCCTTGAAGTCCACGTCTGGTATGGAGCCGGTATCCCAGATGAGGGTCCCCTTGGAATCGACGATCAGAAAGGCAGGAACGGACATTTCCGTCTCTGCAAGCTCACCCGGCTTGAAATTGAAAAGCTTCGGATCCATCGCTTTGATTACGCCGCAATCGAAGACGTAGAGCCTCACCGTTTTCGGCGGCTTGGGCGGATGCGACTGCGCAATCACCGATCCTAAAGTGGCTGCGGCGATCAAGACGGTCGCCACGAGCGATACGCGGGCCTTGAAAGCCTGTGCAGCGGTTCTCATTCGAGGATCTCCTTCCGCCAATCGGGCGTTGCGCGGCCCCCATAATACTCAAAAGCATCGCGACGCCAAGCCTGAAATTGGCGGTGGCATCCGCGGCGAGACTGGAGTGGACTTCGCTTCGCGCGCGGGTATAATACGCGCCTGTTGGCGGGGAAGCAGCGACGCGAGGAGGGTGCGATGTCCGAGGCTGAAAACCGAAGCGAGCAACTGGTGAAAACATTTTTCGAGACGCTAAGTACGGGCGATCTCGAGCGCGTGCGGCTGCTCCTGCATGAGCAAGCCTCGTGGACCCCAATGGGCACGGGCATTCCAGGCGCGGGCGGAGCCAAGGGACGCGACGCGATCATCGACGAGTTTCTCGCGCCCGTGCGCGGGATGTTCGTAGACGGCGACCCGAAGGTCGAGATGAACAACATCTTTTCGAAAGGGCCGATGGTAGCGTGCGAGACGCTGGGCATCGGCCTGCTGAAGAACGGCAAGAAGTACAAAAACCGCTACGCGTGGATCATCGAGATCAAGGACGACAAAATTTTCGCCGTGCGCGAGTACATGGATACGTACCACATCACCACGCTGGTCTAGGCGTCCTCTCGAAATGTCGCATTGTGATTTCTCGTAGGGGCGCTGCTTGCTGCGCCCCGGCCCAGCTACGCGCCGCCCATGTGCTTTCGGTCAGCGGCGGAACAAGAATGTCGCGAGGAATACGACGAGCCTGAAATTCAGAAGCTTCAGCGCGTTGCGCGCCTCGTGCGGCGTCAGCTTGGCCGTCATCGGCATCGAGCCAAACACTTTTCCCTTCATCACGAGCTTGCCGTCTTCGCGCTCGAGCGATGTGACCTGCATCAATTCCATGTTGTCCTGCCCGTATATCTTCATCATCGCCGCTGGCCGATCTTGTCGAAATTGATTTTCAGGTCCTCGCACATTTTCATCGCGGTCGCGCGCCCCGCGCCGAAAACACCGCCGCCCGGATGCTGGAACGGACCGACGAGATAGAGCCGCTCGACGCCCGGAACCGTGTTTTGCCCGAGATCGGGAGTCGGCCGGTGCGAGCCCGATTGATAGATGTAGGGCGCAGCGCCGTGGACATCGCCCTTCTGAAAGCTGGCCGAGGCGCGCTCGATATCGAGTGGGCTATCGGCGACGTACTCGATGATGTTCTCCGGCGTGATGTTGTCGATGTAAGGCTTCATGCGCGCGAGCATCGTCTTCGCGAACCCATCTTTGGCCTGATCCCAGAATTGCGGGCCGCCGCCCGGATGCGAATAGGGAACGTAGTCCCAGACGTGCAGCGTCGCTTTCCCGGCGGGGCAGCGCGACGCATCGAAGGTTGAAGGCGACACCAGCCCGAGCAGCGACGTATCGGGAATGCGGCCGTAGCGCAGCGCATCGAAGAATTGCCGCAAGACGTCCATATTCGGCGGCATCAATTCCGTGAAATACGCATGATTCGCATGCGGCCCGGCCTTGAATCGTAGAGGCTCGTTGAGCGCGGCGTGAACCGTGAAGCAGGAATTCGCCGAAAGCTCGACGCGTTCCGCGGCGCGAAGCACGTTGCCATTCAGCCCCGGAATGAAGCGGCCGAGCAAGTGCGGATGGATCGCGCCGATCACGGCGTCCTTCGCCGAGTATTCAGCGCCGTCGGGAGTCCGCACACCTGCCGCCCGGCCGTTCTTCACGGTCACCGTCTCGACGGAAGTGTTGTTGCGCACCGCGCCGCCGTGATCCTCGATGCAGCGGATCAGCGCGGCTGTGAGCGAGCCGCTGCCGCCCACCGCAACGCCGATGCCGTACTGCTCCATGAAGCCGAGAAAAACAAAGATGCCGATGCCGGTCCCTTTTTCCTCCGGGCCGGTGAGATTTTCGGAGACCATGCGCATGAAAAACATCCGCACTTTGTCGTTCTCGAAATTGTCGATGATGATGTCGTAGGGGCTTTTCTGCATCAGCGCGAAAAGCTCGCGCCCCTCGGCGCTCTGGTCGAGCATCGCGAACATTCCACCAAGCGGGATCGGCGGCGTGTAGAGCGATGCCGAGAGCATCGGCAGATACTTCGCCGAAGCTTCCGCGAACTTCAGGAACGATTCGGCGTCCTTCTTCGAGTACCTCGCGATGTCCTGATAGGTTTTGTTGCGGTCGCGGTGCAGCGCGATGGTCGAGCCATCCTCGAATACGCAGAGAAAAGGAACCTCGGGATAGATGTATTTCAATCCGTAGCGCGAGAGCAGCCCGAGCTCGTCGTTCTTGATCAGCGGGTTGGCCTGAATGAAGATGTGCCCGGTGCTAAACCGATCGTGCAGGAAGTCGGGGCCGGTCAGCTTCGCGGTGACGACGCCGCCCCCAAACCATTCGTTGCGCTCAAGCACCAGAACATTTTTCCCCGCAGCCGCCAGATAGGCCGCAGCAACCAGGCCGTTGTGCCCGGCTCCGATCGCGATGATGTCGTGGCTATTGGACATTGCCTTCCTTCCCAAGCTCGTGCGAAAAATTCGCGAATTCTGCCGCTTGCGCCGCGTGAGCATAATACGCGCCTGCCGCCAAGGCAAACGGTGCGTTCCCGCGACTCGGTTGGCGTCATCCGGCCAACTTCGCGCGGGTTAGCATCCGAGGTCTTTCGGCGCGCGGGTAGTCACCGTTCAGTTGTGCCTCAACACAGAGAACACGGAGCAATTCACGAGAGCACGGAGGGGCTTCGCCGATTTGTCTCTGTGTGCTCAACGCTTTTCTCTGTGCCCTCTGTGTTTAGCCGATCAAATTGCAGCAATACCAAAATGCCAGAACGTTTGACTCGCGCCGTGGCCCAGCCGTAAGATGCCGCAGATACAGAGCCACACACTCGCCGCGCAGGGCTGTCGGGGCTTCGCGCGGCCAAGACGATTACGACGGAACGCGAACCGGAGGCTCTCTTGTTCGAACGCACGAGAATTGCGCTCTCGATCGCCTTGATCGTATCGGCGGGCCTGCTCGGAGGCGCGACGCCGGCTTTCGCGCACCATTCGCAGGCAGCGGAATTCGATCTGCACAACACGGTGACGCTCAACGGCGTTATCTCGAAGGTCGACTGGATGAATCCGCACGTCTACCTGTATCTCGACGTGAAAGACGACAAGGGCCAGGTGACGACGTGGGCCCTCGAGTCGTTGCCGACCCGCTTCTACCACAATCTCGGGCTGACAAAGGCGATGCTGGGCGAGGGCAAGCCGGTCACGGTGCTGATTCATCCTGCCAAGATCGAGGGCAAGCCGCTCGGGTGGGTTTTGAAACTCACGTACGCCGATGGCCACGCCTACGAATTTGGCCATTAAGAAGGGGGGGCGCGAAATGAAGCATACGTTCGGCATTCGCACTGTAATGATCGCAGCGGCCCTCGCATTTCTGTGCTTGCTCCCGATCGCTGCGGCCGGTCAGGCATCTCCTTCCTCCGGTGACGCGCAGCCTGATATCCAAAAACTTGCCGCGAAGAAGACACCGCGCCTGCCGGACGGACATCCGAACCTCAACGGCATCTGGTATCGCCCGCTTCTCTTCCTCGGCGCCGCCGAGCAGGATGGCAACACGCTGAAAGCTGTGAATCGCCCCGAACCGGCTTTCGCCGCGGCGATCGCGCCGCTGCCGCCGATGTACAGCCCTTCTTACAAGCCTGAGCTCGTGGCGAAGGTGAAGGAATACAACGAGCAGCAGGTGAAGCTCGACCCTGGCTTTTTCTGCAAGCCGCCGGGAGTGCCGCGGATCGGCCCGCCGCACCAGATCGTGCAGATTCCCGGCCAGGTCGTATTCCTCTATTCGGATTTGGCCGGAAATTTCTGGCGCATCATTCCGACAGATGGCCGCCCACACCGCACCGACGCCGATCCGTCGTACTTCGGCGACGCAATCGGCCATTGGGAAGGCGACACGCTGGTCGTTGACACGAACAACTTCAATGACGACACCTGGCTCGGAGACAATGGCCTCTTTCACAGCGACGCACTGCACGTGATCGAGCGCTTCACCCGCAAGGGCGACACGATCGACTACGAGGTTACGGTGGACGACCCGAAGGTTCTCACCCAGCCCTGGACGATGAAGCCGCGAACGCTGACGCCTCTGACCGATCCTCTGGATGAAGCGCCGCCGTGCGTCGAGAAAGACGCGCCCAACATGGTCAATCTGTCGCACCATCCAAACCCGCGCTAGAAGCTGTCTAAACTGGCTCACAAATGCTTGCGGTGGATCGCTCCCTGCACAATTGCGAAGAAGAGAGCAGATTCCTCGGGCAAAGACCGCCCTCGGAATGACAGGCCGGGTTTTTTCGGCGGGCTCTTAGCTCCTGAAGCGGCCGCACGGCGTACACTATGCGGATCAGCCGCGGAGCGGCGATTGTACCCAGCCCGGCACGCAGCACAGCGGAGTGCCGGGTATCGCGCACGAGAAAAGTGCAGCCCCGGAGGGGCGATTGAGTCAGGTGATCGGACCGGGCTCTTCCATGCCTTGGATTCCGTTGCACGAGACAGGCGATTCCCGTATCCCCCTGGCGAGGGCGAAATGTCAACCGTCCCTCCGGGACTGTGTTTTGCCGACGCATTTCCCGGCATTCCGCTTCGCTTCATGCCGGGCTGGGTACAATCGCGCCTCCGGCGCTTGGTGTCCGCCACGCCCTCGCTTGGAATCGTCCTTCGGACCGACTCAGGGCAAGCCGGCGCTACGCAAGCCGCGCCCGCAGGCTCTCCTCCGGCATCGAATGCGAATTGCGGTTAGAATGCTGGCCCGGAGACAAACACCGTGATTGCGGCAGCCGTTAAAAGCCTGTTCCCGGTGGTAAGCGCGCTTTTCCCCATCGTCGACCCGCTCGGTGGCGCCCCGATCTTTCTCGCACTGACCAGGGAATACACGCCCGAGACGCGCATGGCTCTCTCCCGGCACATCGCGATCGACAGCTTTTTCCTCATGATCGGGTCTTATTTCATCGGCACCCACATACTCAGTTTCTTTGGGATTTCGCTGCCCGTCGTGCAAGTGGGCGGCGGGCTGATCGTGATTTCGACCGGATGGAACATGCTGAAACAGAAGAGTGACGATGAGTCCAGTACGACGCACAGGACGGTCAGTTCCGAAGACCCTTTGCGGCAAGCGTTTTATCCGTTGACGATGCCGCTGACGGTCGGCCCGGGATCGATCTCGGTAGCGATCACGCTGGGCGCGAACGCGGCGCACTATCACGGGATCAGTTTCCTGCCCGTTGCGATCGCCGCGATCGTCGGCTCGGTCCTCATCGCGATCAGCATTTTCCTGTGCTACGGATTTTCGGACAGGCTGGCGCGGGTGCTGGGGCCGACGGCGAAGAGCGTGATCATGCAACTCGCGTCGTTTTTGCTCGTCTGCATTGGCGTGCAGATTCTATGGAATGGCGTCCGCGCGTTGCTGGCTTCCGTCCCGTTTAGCGTGAGCTGACGATAGCGCATCGCTCCGCGCTCGCCAGTGGGATACTTTCGCTTGACGAAAACAGTCAGTTTTCGCACAATTTTCGTATCGGTTTAATTTCGAGCAGGTTGTGCGAAATAGAGGGTTTGGGCGCACAACGTCAGTCGTACCCCATTCCCCCAGGAAGAGGTAACCATCATGGGAAAAATTGTGGCAGCAATGGCCACTGTGCATGCCCCGCAGCTTTTTGACTTCCCGCCGAGCGAAGATCCGAAGCAGCTCAATGCAGACATTGCCGCGATGCGGCTGATCGGCAAGGATTTGGAGGAGGCGAAACCGGATGCCGTGATCGTGATCGGCAGCGACCACCTCGAGACGTTCTTCCTGAGTTCCGTTCCCACATTCGCCATCATGTCGGGCGAGTTTTCTCACGCTGGATTTGCCGGCCGAAAATACGAGTTGCCGATCCACCAGGGCCTCGCCGAAGACTTGCTCGACAAGCTCATGAAGGCGGGTTTCGACCTTGGCTACTCGCAGGACGCCGTCCTCGGACATGCGTTCGCGGCTGTCTACGAATGGGTGATCGAGAAGCGCCCGATTCCGGTCGTTCCAATTTTCGTCAACGCGTACCTTCCGCCGCTGCCGACGGCGCGCCGCTGCGCGGACCTCGGCAAGGCGATCGCGAAAGTGATTGCCGCCCGCCCCGAGAAGGTCGCGATCGTCGCCAGCGGCGGCATGTCGCACTTCCCGGGCACGTGGAAATATCCGAAGCCGGACTTCGATTTCGACCACTGGGCCATTGCTCAGATGGAGCAGGGAAATGAGGAAGCTCTGATCAATCTCACCAACGAGCAGCTCGACGAAGTCGGCAACACCGAGATGCTCTCGTGGATGATCATGTTCGGTGCGATCGGAAACCTGCCGGGCGAGCTCGTCACCTACCAGCCCACGTGGCACCACGGCCACGCGGTGATGCGCTTCTTGCCGCACAAAGGAATTGGACAATCGAAGGAAGGCGCCGCTGGAGCCGCCAAATACCAGTTCAAGGGTGGCTACGAATTCTACAAGCACCCTTCTCCGGCGGCTTACAAGCTGAATAAGGTGCTCTACGACAGCCGCCACAAGCGCGAGTTGCGGCTGCGGTTGATCCACGACCTTCCTTCCGTGGCCAAGGAATACGGCATGACGCCCGAAGAAGCGAAAGTGCTGGAAACGCTGCAGGACGACGACATCGAGAAGTTCCGCGACGGCCAGGTCCATCCGCTCGTCGAGGCGGGCGCGCATCCGCTCGGCATGTGGATGGCCGTCATCCAGATCCACTCCGAGCTGCGCAAGCTTCGCGCCGCCAAGGGCGAACTGGAAAAGGCTGGCGCAACGCAGTAGGCGGTGGCCTGCGTGCCCGAGCTGTCATCCCGAGCGTAGTCCCGCGCGCCTTTGCCTTTCCCGCGTTTTCTGCGGGCGCGGGACGCAGCGAGGGATCTGCTTTTCGCTTTTTGTAGCGGCCGCCTTGCCTTTAGACGGGCGGGTTTGTCTTCATACGGGGGGAAAGCTATGAAGGTTGGTCTCGCTGGACAAGGCGCTTTCGGCGTAAAGCATCTCGAGGCCATGGCCAATATTCCGGGCGTCGAGGTCATCACTTTGACGGGCGGCAATCCGGCCTCGACGGAAGAAGTCGCCAAGCGTTTCAAAATCCCACACTGGACCAGCGACCTCGCCGAAAGCCTGAAGCAGCCCGCCCTCGAAGCGATGATCCTCGCCTCGCCCACCGGCATGCATGCGAGTCAGGGCGTGCAGTGCATGCGCGCCGGCAAGCACGTCCACATCGAAATTCCCATCGCCGATTCGCTCGCCGATTCCGAGATGCTGGTCAAAGTCCAGAAGGAGACCGGCGTCGTCTGCATGGGTGGCCACACGCGCCGCTTCAATCCGAGCCATCAGTACGTGCACAAGAAGATCAAGGCCGGCGAGCTCAAAGTCCTGCAGATGAACGTGCAGACCTACTTCTTTCGTCGCACGAATATGAATGCTGCCGGCAAGCCCCGCAGTTGGACCGACCACCTGCTCTGGCACCACGCCTGTCACACCGTCGATCTCTTCCAGTATCAGACGGGCGAGCTGGTTTCCGATTGCTACGCCGTGCAGGGCCCGATGCACCCCGAGCTGAAAATCGCGATGGACATGGGCATCGTGATGAAAGTGCCATCGGGCGCCATCTGCACTCTCTCGCTCTCGTTCAATAACAAAGGCCCACTCGGCACGCGCTTCCGCTACATCTGCGACAACGGCACGTTCCAGGCCTATTACGATGATCTGGTCGATGGCGAGGACAAGAAGATCGACCTCTCGCACGTGGACGTTTCGATGAACGGCATCGAGCTGCAGGATCGCGAATTTTTCGCCGCGATCAGGGAAAAGCGCGAGCCCAACGCCAGCGTGCAGCAGTGCTACACGGCGATGCAGGTCCTCGACCGCCTCGAGAAAATCCTGAATTCATCGGCGAAAGCCACATCGAGGGCGTAGCGCCGGCTTGCCCTGAGCCAAACGAAGGGCGTATCGCCGGCCTCTTTCTGCTCCCAAGCACCGTAGGTGCGTCAGAAGTTAGCCCAGGCCGGAAGGCTTGGGACCGTAATACATGAAACGCCCAGCCCCGTAGGCGCGACACATGTTTCCTGCGCTTCTGCCTCTGCGCATGCGACGGAGCGCCTCAGTGGCACCGACAATCTTGTCGGTGCTCTTATGCCTCACGTTGTACACTCTCCCCTTCATTCAAATCATTAACGTGGGGGAATCCAAATGCAAATCACCGACGAAATGATCGAGCGGCTCACGATTCGCGAGATGATCGAAAACTGGGTCTTGTGGCGCGACGCCCTGATGTGGAAGGAATTTCGCGGCCTCTGGCACGACGATGGCCGCATGATGGCCACCTGGACGCAGGGCACCGCCGACGAATTCATCGAGATGAGCAAGCAGGGTTTTGCCAAGGGCGTCCGCATCCTGCATTTTCTCGGCGGCAGCACGATTGAGGTGCGCGGCACGCGCGCCTTCTCGCAAACGAAAATGACGATCGCGCAGCGCGCCCTCGTTCACGACGTGATGTGCGATGTCGTGTGCACCGGCCGATTCTGCGATTTCTGGGAAAAGCGCGCCGGGCGCTGGGGCCTCGTCCTGCGCCAGCCGATCTACGAAAAGGATCGCATGGATCCGGTCGATCCCGCCGCCAAGCTCAGCCTCGATCAAAAGCTTCTCGCCACATTCCCCGAGGGCTATCGCCACCTCGCCTACCTGCAAACCCAGATCGGCTACAAAATCAAAATGGACATGCTCGGCCTCACCGGCCCCGAGGTTGAAAAGCTCTACGCCCGCGCCGCCTCCTGGCTCTCCGGCGCGCCACTGTAGGGGCAGCTCCTGAACGTTGCAGGGGCGCTGCCTTGGCATGAGTGAATGCGAAGGCTTGCTGCGCCTGCCGATGCAACCTGTTGCGGGATCTCAGGTCCTTTGGCCGGAGAAAGCTGCTGGCTCAGACGGTCGACGCAACACTTTCTCGAAGTTTACTCGCAGGAGTGTGGAATCCTAAGGTCTTTCTCGGTCGTTCATTCAAGCGCAGCGCGACCTGGTCGAGCTGTCTTTGCGAATAG
>JBKQNJ010000002.1:0-52831 GCA_052146315.1 Candidatus Acidiferrales bacterium
GCGATCGCGACACCCGCAAGGCCATTAGCGGTGATGCCATTGTTCTCCAGAATTCCCACGCCTCGTAGTGCACACAGACGCCTCTCTGCTGCCGTCATGGATCGGGTTACCGGACAGCGGATCTCCAACAGAACAGTGCCATAATTCTCATTCGAGCCGACTCACGATGCAAATCGACACGCCTGTGTCGATTAGCACAATCGCATGGAGCGACGAGGCTTACGCGGGCCAATTGTTAAGGTGATAGTTGCGATTTTGGCGTACTCAGCGCCACTTGTGAATTCGCGGGAATGGGCTGAATTAGGTGTGACTTGGTTACCGCTCCCGATCAGTTCCCATGCGGCTCGGTCACTCACCCAGGCCCGTCGCCTCGCAGAGCAGGTGGTACAAGTCCGCTTCGCCACTGGAGCCCGGCACGAACCTGGCGGGGGTGAACGATCCATCGTCAAGCTTGACATTCGCAAAAAGAGAGAGAAAGGCTTCGCTCTTTGGTATCGGTCCCGAGGCCGCCAAGCTAAGATAAGCCGGCCGTAAGAGTCTCATCAGTGCTCCGAAGCCAGTCGTGCGATTTAGCACGTTCCCGCGCTCGACTGTGTCCCACGCTCGTGGCCAGCGTGTGCGAACCGCGTCAAAATAGTTCCAAATCACCTTTGCGATCTGGGCATCACGTTCGGCGACGAACAGATCGCGAAAAATCAGACGCGCCTTATCCGCTCCGTCCGTTGACCGGAGCTTCCTGCCGCGTTTGAGCTCGTCCCTGTCTTTCATTGGGTCTCGCGAAATATATCTAACCAGCCGATCCACGAATGTTGCCTGCGTAAGCGTTTCACTAGGCTCGCCCGTTGCGACTCCGAGTATCTTTATTTTGTTGGCAAATGGGCTGCTCTCTGTGTTGTTTAACAGTTTTGCTATATTGTGGCAGGTTTTTTGGGGACTCCGCGCGGCTGCATACTCGTAAAGGTCATAGGCTAGCGACTTGTTGACCTTTGTTTGCTTAAGGTTGATCGTGGCAAACACCATGGCCTGGTCTTCCATATCCATGTCCACAAAAATTGTCGCAATCATCTGAAAACTGGCCCCGCTGAAGGCTTCGAGTCCTGCGATACGGTGCTGACCGTCAATTATCTTCGCGACGTCTTCTTCATCCGCAATATTCATCAGCCCATCATCACTATCGTACTGTGCCTTTTCGGATTTCACGGCCAGGATCACGCTTGTAGGGAAAGAAGCATCGACCGTATTGACGAACTGCCGCAATTCGGCCACTCTGCCGGCAGATAACGGTCTCTCAATCCCGATATACTCTTCGACCTCACGCTTTTCGATTCGACGAATGTCTGAGTGAGCGATTTTTACCAGGTCTCGGGACTCGATCGCGCCGATGTAAAATGATCCAATTGGCTGAGTTACTTCGATGCACTTAAACGTAATTCGTTGCGCAGGATTCATTTTTGATCCCTCAGATGCTTGAATTCGTCTTTTAGATCCTGTTCCTGCCCCGCGACAACCTGTCTCAAGTCGGAGGAGAGCCTGGCGTAGTCCAGAACTGTTATCAGAAAAGCGAGCAGAGTTGTGGACAGAAAGAGTCCGATCGTAAGCCACCTGAGAAAGCTCTGGTCGATTTCTGTCGGCAAGCCAACGGATAGAGTGGTGCAGCTTACGGCCACATATACGCACACGGCGACGAACATGGAACAGAAACTTGCGAGCAGAAAGAAACGGCGGCCCCTGAGACCAGGGACCTTTAGCTCGCGGCTAACTGTGTGGAACGCGGGGGCGATGATCGCTGCGGTGTACAACGCAAATTCGCCGTGTTCCGTGAACTGGTCCCACGTTGGATGTTGTGAGAAAATTCTTAGGAAAAGATAACCACACCAGATTGGGGTCAATCCGCCAATTAGTGTGTAAGCCAGCCAGTAAGTGGCGTCCTGCCAGTTCTTCGGGTCCGTGTCGGCAAGGATGCGCGGGATAAACTTCATCGTGGCCCCCCTGTTAGTGCGAGTTGTACGCCTTCCGTCTCAGAGTGGCGTGCATTGTGGCATACGGTACTAAGTGGTGCAACATTCTGAAACACTCGTTGTCCATGGCGTCGTTTCTCAGTATCATGCGCGCGTCCTTCTTGTTGGGTTACGGGCAATTTCCGCATGGCATTGGACGTCATCGCAGGGACGCTACAGCAGAAATATCACATCGAAGAGAGAAGGCATGCCTGTGCCATTCTGGCCTCTGACTTTCCTGCAGAACTCCAGGATATCGTCGGCTGCCTCGGTCAATTTCAGCTCGTGAGAAGTGAGATCGAGGTGGGTGGAGGGGGCAAAAGCAAGATTGCAAACCGATTTGACGGCTTCCTGAAGCATCGTGGATGGGTTGAGAAAAGTGTCAAAGTTAGCAGAACGGTCGGGAATGTAACCTCAGGCTCTGAAACCCACAAGGTCGATTTCTTCAAGGGCCGCGTCGCCGTTGAGGTGGAATGGAACAACAAGGACCCCTTCTTTTCACGTGACCTCAATGCGTTTCGCCTCTTGCACGAACTGGATGTGATTTCGGTAGGAGTACTGATCACACGCATGGATGAATTGCAGAAAATCTTCGACAAACTCGGGAAGAAAATCGGCAAGAAGTACGGATCCTCAACAACTCACTGGGGCAAGTTGATGCCAAGGATTGAGGCTGGCGGGGCGGGGGCATGTCCTCTTCTCTTAGTCGGAATTACGGCAAACTGCTATATCGACGATCTTTCAGAAGCGGACCATCCGTTATAGGCTGCGTAGAACGGGCGCTGTTTTTCGTAGGAATCCAGTTCGTCGCCCCATTGCGTCCAGTTAGGTACCTTGAATCTGCTGAAGAGTTCAAGATACGGACCTGGGCTACACTCTTCGATAATCTTGTAGATGCCGTCGGGCTTCCTGGAGTGCTCCTGTTTTCGTGAGATGAAGACGTTCACCTGCGTCCTTCCGGGTCTAAGAGTCCGCAACTTACCTTTGGTCCCGAACAACAGGAGTTCGGTTACATTCCTGAAATAGAATCCCACGCCTCGACCGTCGGGGCCGCCGTCTTTCCTGACCTTGTACCAAACAATGTTCGTCTTGTACGTAAAGCCCCATGCTTTCATGATCCCCAGCGCCTCCGCCAGCAACGCATTAGGACTCCACAGGTACAAGTGGCTCTGGGGGCGGGCCAACCTCGCGACAGGGAGGGCGGCAATTTCTTCAAATGGCATCGTTCGGTAACGATGGAGCCTTTTGTGCTCGGGGCCGACTTTGCCCGTTCGGTTTAGGAAGCGCCACGGCGGGTCTATAAGGATCGTCGAATAAGGATCAGTCAGGTCGGGTAGGGCCGCTGCGGTTTCGGTTATCGGTTTCACTTTTTCTTCACCACCATCTATAGCATTGATTTCAGGACTATTTCAAGAAAGAATTTTCCCATTTTGAAAGATACGGTGGTTCGAAGTCGCTGGACCGTCGCTCACTATAGTGCATATTAAACCAGATGTGTACGCCAAACCGCCGCAGCACTTGGTCATCATGCAATCCATCTGCCACTGCGAGGTCGGCTTGCCCTCAGTGATCAAACGGATGGTGCTTATAGCGTATGATCGGGGCCGGAAAAGGAGACGAAGATGCGACTGAAGGACAAGGTGGCGATCATCACGGGGGCGGGGACGGGGATTGGGGAGGCGATCGCGCACAAGTTTGCGCGCGAGGGGGCGCGCGTGCTGCTGGCGGGCTTGCCGAGCGATCCGGTGAAAGACGTGGCGGACACGATTATCGCCGCCAATGCGGCGGCGAATGCGTCAGGCGGGGGCGAGGCCGAGGTGTATCTCGGCGATCTGGCCGAGGAGCCGCAGGCGCGCGCGTGCGTCGATGCGGCGATCCGGCACTTTGGGCGCATCGACGTGCTGGTGAACAACGCGGGCGTCTTCATCGCGAATGCCGAGACCGACGCCTATCGCACCGAGGACTTCGAGCGCACGATTCGCGCGAACATCCGCACCGCGTTCCTGATGACGAAGCTCGCGCTGCCGCACCTGCAGAAGACGCGCGGCAACATCCTCTTCACCGGCTCCGAGGCGGGGATCAACGGCTCGGCGATGTTCACGCCCTACGGCGCGAGCAAGGGATTCCTGCACGCGTTCGCGAAGGGCGTGGCGCTCGAGCAGGCGAAATACGGCGTGCGCGCGAACTGCGTCTGCCCCGGCGCGATCGATACGGCGTGGACGCGCGGCCCCGGCGGCCCGCTGAGCCCCGAGATACAGGACACGATCAACGGAACGGTCCCGCTGGGGCGGCGCGGCACGCCGGAAGAGATGGCGAATATTTTCGCGTTTCTCGCGTCGGATGAGGCGAGCTACATCACGGGCGCGCTGCTGCTCGCCGATGGCGGCGTGACGCCGGCGAAGGGAAGCCCCGGCATGATGGTGCCGGACGAGCTGCGGCAGATGCCGAAAGGGGTGCTGCCGCTGCGCCACTCGCATGACGGCTTGCGCGGCAAGGAAGTTTACTTCGTGAAGAAATGACGATCCGACTGGGACCGTCGTGATGCGTCATTCCCAGGGAACAACGTGTGCGGTGGTTGCCACAGCCGTGGAAACCACTACATGCTGCGGATGAAGCTGCGCAAAGGAAACGCGCTTCGCGCGGCGTTTGTTTTGTCGGACCTGGAAGGTCCGACCCCCTGAAGAACAGCCCGGGGCTGAAGCCCCCAATTCTTGCGTGCTTTTTCGAGGGCCTAAAGGCCCACGCTTCCACCGGTTTGCCCTCGCGGGCTGAAGCAACGACCCGTGCAAACATTCGCAGGTTGTCACGCGACTCTGAAAGCCCCTTCCTTGTGCGGCGCTTTTTCGCGAGCCTGCCCTTCTACTTCGCTCCCTTCCTCCCTGAGCGGAAGCGAAGGGTCGGCGTCAGTCTGCGTTATTTCAGCGGTGGGGCTGGTACGAGCGGCAGGCGGCGCGGTTCGCCGTGGAATCCGCGAATCTCGACTTCATCGAGCAGCAACGATGGCGCAATCACGGTGCTGGGAATGCCGCCCTGGGCAGAACCAAACGAGCCGAGCGCCGTGCCAGCGAGGCCGGCGGTGGAATTCTGCTGCATGTAGGTGTAGACGGTGAGGTCGTTGCCAATCCCGAGAATATTGCGCAGCGAGCGCACCGTGAGTCCTTCAATCACACCCTGCCGCATCGGCTCTTCGTGGCCGTCGGAGACGTACACCTTATAGAGGGCGAGCGGCAAGCGCGCCCCGCTCTCGATATCTCCGCCGATCTGGCTCATGAAATCGCCAAAGTCCTGCTGGCGCAGCGCGGAAAGCGCGGGATCATCCATGCGCTTCACTTCGATGCACCATTGCGGGCCATCGTCCTTGCAGGCGGCGAGGAATTTCGTGCGCAGATCGGCCGGGCTGAGCGCCGCGCTCGATTGGAAGAAAAGGTTGCTGCTCAGGGGCAACGGATCGGACAGCATGGACGAGCGCGCGTGGCCGTTGGACATCTGGAAATCGGGGCCGGGGCGTCGCGACATCAGCATGTTTTTCAGCATGCCGTTTTCGACGAGCGTCACTTTCTGCGATTTCACGCCCTCGTCGTCAATATCGTAGGCGCCGAGCAGCGGCTGGCCCTGAAAATCGGTCGCCGTAGGATCGTCGACGAGCGTGACGGTCGTAGGCAGCACGCGCGTGCCGATGCGGCCGGACCATTCGTTGCGGCCGCCCACACGGTCCATGAACGAATCGTAATCCTGCGTCGCGGAGAGCGGCGGGCGCGCACCGGAAAGCGAAGGCTCAAGCACCTGCGCGATCACGGAGGCAGCCGCGGGCGCGTCGAAGAGCACCGGCCCGGTGTAATCCGACATCAGTGGGCTCGCGCGGAAAACGAGCAAATCGGTGGCGGCTTGCGTCAGCGCTTTCGAAACCGTCGCGGCATCGGGCAAATCGCCGGGCTTCGCGGCGTATACGGAATAAAAATTGTGCAGCCCCAGGCCGTCGTCGGCTTCGGTGTCGAGCGCCGTCTCGATCGAGGCGAGGCTGCTGGAGGTGCGCATCGTGGTGCCTTCGCTGGTCATCAGGTACGTCGTCGCATAGACGATGTAATAGGTGATGCGCGTGCCGTAAAGCTGCGGATAGTCTTTCAGCGCGACGGAAGCGGCGCGCGCTTCATCGTCCCAGTTGCGCGAGGTCCAGTCCGGCTCCGCATGCGGCCCGATTTTGATGATGGGCGAGGATTGCGAGAAGTCGTCGATCTCGGGCGGCTTCGTCAGGCTGCGCAGAAACGCCTGCTTGAGCGACATCTGCGTGACGGCGGCCTTGTACGCCTGATCGGTGGCGAGCCAAAGGTCCTGGCGCAGCGAATTGTAATCGCGGTCGATGCCGACTTCGCCGGTCGAGCCGAGAAAACCCTGAAAGCCGTCTTCGCTCAGGAAATTTGAGCTGTCGAGGTGGTAATCGCCGACGCGCACATCGACGCTCATGAAGCGCGTGCGCGAAACCGAACTGGAGATCAGCGAGCCGAAAGACGCCGTCACGCTGCGAACGTCGAGATCGAGCAGGCGGTATTGGATGAAGAACGGCTTCTGGGCATCGGGCAGCACAAGCCGCGTGCGCGCCCGCTCCATTTCGTCGTGCATCGAGTGGAGCGTTTGGTCGCTGTCGTTTTCGACGGCTGTTGTCTGCGCAGCCAGCGCGGCCGAAACATCACCCGGCATCGTTCCCACCGCGGCAGCCGCGCCACGCGGGCTGTGGGCGCCTTTCGCGGCAGCGCCCGCAGGCATCGCAAGCATCGCAAGAAGCAGCATACACGTCGATCGTTTCATCACTGCTGCCCCTTTGCGTCGGGATCGTGCGCGGGCGGCGGCAGGATCGGCGGCCGGTCGGTGGACGTTTCCTTCTTCTGCACTTCCATCTCGGAAATCAGCATGGCGGGAGCGACGGCCGAAACCGGAACGCTGCCCGATTCCGCGCCGCAGTAGCCGTTGAAGATTTCATCTTTGTCGCCCGTGGCCACGATCTTGGTGAGCGAGACGAGCGGCGTGCCGACGATATCGACGCCGCGCACGAGCTCGTCCGGACGCCCATCCGGAAACACCTTGTAGACCACCAGCGGTTGCACCTGGAAGGCCTGCGGATTGCCGCGGCCGGTGAACGTGAATCCGCCGGCGATATCATCGATCAACAGGCCGAAAGGCTTGTTCTGCTGCTTGATCATCTCGATGAGCTTGGCGCGGAGCTGCGCGTCCGTCATCGTGTTGGTGCTGGTGACGATCAGATTGCCCTGGCGCGCGATCGGAGCGTAGCCGAGCTGGCGGCGCCCGTGGCCATTCGAATGCGGAATATTGATCAGCGGCGAGCGCCCCATCAGGAACGTCTTCAGCACGCCGTGATCGACGAGATGCACGTCCTGCGCGGGCACGCCTTCATCGTCGTAAGGGTAGTAGCCCAGTAGCATTTGTCCGTCGAACGATTTCTCCGTTGGGTCGTCCTTGATCGAAATGAAGGAGGGGAAAATCTGCTGGCCGATCTTGCTGGTGAACGTCTGCCCCTCGTTGATGTCCTTCTGGCGGAAACCTTCCGCGCGGTGGCCGAAAACCTCGTGAAAATAGACGGCGGCGGCGCGGCCCGTCAGCAGCGCGGGCCCGGCGTACGGATCGACGAGCGGCGCCTTATCGAGCGCCTCGGTTTCTTCGATCAGCTTGTGAATGCTGGCGAAGATCGTTTTGTCGGTGGGTTCATCCTTGGGATCGAGCCAATCGAAATTGGCGTAGCGCTCGATGTCCATCCCGTCGGGAGCCTTGCTCTGCACGAAAAGCTCGAGCCGGTAGTGGATCAAGCCGAAGGCGAGCTTCGTGCCTTCCGTATTCACCTGATATTGATTCGTCGACAGCGCCGTGAACGTCGCGATCGAATTCAGCACCGCGGGCGATTTGCTGAAAGCGGCGGTGTATCTCCGCACGCGGTCTTCCCAGGGCTTGCGGTCGACGTGAATGTCCACGTCCGGGCCGATATACGTCTGCGGCGGCTCGCGCGAGAAATCAGCGGCGGCGCCTTCGGCCGTCTGCACCTGGACCTCCTGGCTCGTCTTCACCTTGATCAGGGCTTGTACGGCGGCGCGATACTGCTGGTCCGTTTCGCGCCATATTTCGCGGCGCAACACGGGGATGTCGTTGTCGAGGATCGCGGACGTGCCGGGGCTGGTCCAGCTGGGCTGCTGGTTGGGCAGCTTGTGCGTGTCGTCGAGCTGGTAGCTGCCGACGCGCGTCTGCGTCTCGAGCCATCGGCCGCGATCTTCCGTGCTCGAAAGCAGCGCGCCATTCGAGCCCGAAACGTCGGCAAACTGCCGGTCGGAGAGCGTGTAGCTGATGAAGTAGGCGGGCGGATCGGCCTTCGAGAGTGTGGCGAACGACCGGTCGAGCTCCTGCTGCATACCCGTCAGGACAGCGGGTTGCGCGTCCGCCGGCTTGTCCGGGGGCCGGTTGGCTGCGAGACATGTCCAAGCCATGGCCAGCAGCGCCGTGGCGGTCACAGAGATACTTCGTCTATATTTGCTTTTCATGATTGCGCAAAGTCCAACAGTTTAAGATAGGATGGTCCGTTTCCCAAATGAAAACCCGGAGGCGGTTGCCTTCCGGTCGAATGATGGACGGGATCGAGAGAGTGGTGGTTACCGGATTTACGCACGGACTGGGCACGAAGGAGAATTAGATGCGCGCGCTCGTCGTTAGGCGGTATGGGCCGCCCAACGTTTTTGAACTTCAGCAACTGCCCGATCCGCAGCCGAAGGCGGGCGAGGTGCTGATCCGCGTGAAGACGATCGGCGTGAACTTCGCCGACCTGATGCAACGCATGGGCATCTATCCCGGCTCGCCGAAGCCGCCGTTCGTCCCCGGGCTCGAAATTGCCGGTGTGGTTGAGAAAATTGCCGAGGGCGGAAAACCTGTCGAAGGTGAACCTCTGAGGCCCGGCGACGCCGTGATGGCCTTCCCCAATTTCGGCGCGTACGCCGAATGGGCCGCCGTGCCCGCATCGCAGGTCCATCGCCTGCCGCCCGGGATGCGCTTCGAGGATGGCGCCGCAATCCCCGTGAACTACCTGACCGCGTATCACGCGATGTTCACGATGGGCAATCTGCAGCCCGGCGACCGCATCGTGATCCACGGCGCTGCAGGTGGCGTGGGAATCGCCGCCGTGCAACTCGCGCACACCCGCGACCTGGTCATCTTTGGGACTGCGGGACCGAGCAAACAGGAATTTCTCCGCAAGATCGGCGTGGATCATGCGATCGACTACGAAAAGAGCAATTTCGTGGAGGTCGTGCACAAATACGCGCCTGATGGCGTCGAGATGGTGATGGACCCGATCGGCGGCAAATCCTTCTCGCGCAGCTTCGAGTGCCTGGGGCCCGTCGGCCGGCTCGTGGTCTACGGCTTCTCGGCTGGGGCGAGTTCGGACGGAAAACGAAGCCCGCTGCGGCTTGCCCGCGCTTATCTCCAAACTCCGCGCTTTCATCCGCTGAAGCTGATGGAAAAGAACGCGGCCGTGATCGGCGTGAACCTCGGGCGCGTGCGTTCGCGCGGCTCGCTGCTCCGCAAGGAACTCGAAGACATTTTCCGCCTCTACGCCGACGGCAAGATCAAACCCGTCATCAGCAAGACATTTCTCCTCGAACAGGCCGCCGACGCCCACCAGTACGTCCAAGATCGCAAGAACATCGGCAAAGTGATCCTCTCGGTCCGGTAGCGCGTCCCGTAGCGCTGGCCTCCGGCCGGGCGTTCTTTCTTGTTTGCTGCCGGCGCGGCGAAGAGAAAGAGCCGGCGAGACGCCGGCGCTACGGAAACACCTACGCCTCGCTTTCGCCTGTTTCCAACTTCGCACACGCGGACCATCGAAAGTTGCGACCGGCTGGCCGGTGTGGTGCCATAGAAAAAGCGAATGCGAGGTGGATCATGAAAGGTTTGGGCAGCGTAATCAGTCTTCTGATCGTGGCGCTGATTGCGGCCATGATCTACAAGTACTTCCTTACTTCTGGGCAATCCGTGGGCGCAACCACGCCGGTGGCAACTATCGACGCCGTAGGCGCGCAAAACGATCTGATCGCCATCGGGCAGGCCGAACGCATGTACCAGGTCCAAAACGGCAAGTACGCGTCGCTCGACGAACTCGTTTCGGACGGCACCATGCAGATGCGCAAGCCAAATCGCAAAGGCTATAGGTACAACGTGGACGCATCGGACCAAAGCTTCCAAGCGACGGCAACCTGCACATCGCCCCCGCTCCCCGGTTGCCACAACTATTCGCTCGATCAGACGATGACCGTTCAGATCGCGCCTTGAGCGCGGCTGAGGCTGGTCCAAGCCGCCTAATCTTCGATTCGCACGATCTGACCGGGTTGAACGGATTCGATGTGCGCAAGGCACGCGGGCACGTGGGGCAGCAGATCTCTTAAGCGGTTCGACTTCGTGCGGAAGATGATGATGGCGATATTCCGCCCGGTTAAATTCTGCTGATATTCGATTCCTTGATCCGTGGTGACGAAAACGTCAAATCGGGCGGTTTCCGCCGCCGTAGGAAGCTCGCCGTTCTTCCGTCCCGCCAATCCGGCGTAACGTACCGTTTGGCAATCGTGGCCGCTCAAATGGTTTCGGAATCTCTCGTCGATACATTCGTCGATCAGAACGCGCATCTAGGAGTGGGCGAGCAAAAGGCCCTTCGCTTCTTCGAGCGCGGCGACCGCCGATTCGCGCGTGACGGTGGGAAAGCCCTGCAGGAAGTCTTCGAGTGTTTCGCCGCCTTCCAGGTAGTCGAATAGGGTCCGGATCGGCACTCGCGTCCCGCGAAAGACCGGAGCGCCTCCAAGGATGTCCCGATTCTTGACAATCACATTCATGACTGGATTGTACCATGAGCGTAGATGTGAATAGCTTCCTCGCGCGCTGGTGTCAGCGCTCACTTGAAACGAAGAGGAAATGCTACTCTTGCGCCTGTTTGGCAGCGCCTGAGATAGGTCTTTACGGGCGCGCTTCGATTGCTAAGGGCGTGAAAGGAGGACGGTCATGTCTGCTGAGGTGAACGAGAAAAAGGTAGTTGCGCAAGGTGATGTCCAATCCGACCGTCGCGATTTCATCAAGAGCGCCGCTGCGGCCGGGTTGCTTGGCGCGGCCGGAGTGACATCGGCGCTCGGCCAGCCGGCTCAAGCTCAAGCGGCACAGCAGGCGGAGACGGCAGAGCCAGATCTCAAGCCGCCCGCCGGCATGTCGCCTCGCGGCATTCCCGACCTCCGCTTTCCAATCTGCTACAAGGACTGCGTACCCGCCGCAGTGGGCGTGATGACGCAATACTTTGCCGCGCTGGGCCAGAGGGATCTAAAGGGCATGGCGGAGATGCTGCACTTTCCCTTAGGCACGTTTGAGCGGACCGAAGCGATCGTGGTCAACACGCCCGACGAACTCATGGCCCACGCGCCGGCATCGATGAATATGACCGAACACCCGGAACGGTTCACCGATCACGACGGCTACCTGAAGCCGGGTTGCTACGACGTCCTCGACGGCATCGAGATATTCAACTCCAATCCGGTCGCCGTGAACCTGTCGCTGAATTACAACCGCTACGACGCCGACGGCCACAAACTCCTCAGGTGCGAAGGAATCTACTGCGTCACCAACAATGACGGGAAGTGGGCGATTCAGGGAATGTCCACGATTTTCACGCCCGCGCACATGATTCACGTGGCCTATAACGACAGCATCGCGGCGGCAAAACGCTTGCGCCAGGATCATTGCTTGGCCTACATGAACATGGACCAGCAGGCCGTATGGGGCCCCATCCGCCAACTGGGCTTGAACGTCAGCGTCGGCGCCGGCGGACCTTCGTGGGAGCTTGCTCCGCAAGGAGGGTACAAAGCGCTCGACGGGCTTCGAGTGAAAGGCGTGAAGAGCCGGCTGTCCACTCAGAACTACACGCAGGAGATGCTCGACAACACTCGCGTCGACTTCGCAGCGTATCGCGCCCTCTTCGCGCCTCTCGGCCTGGGCAACTGGGGATGGGATCTTGCCGATGCGACGCCTGGCGGCCGCGTTCTCCACGCGAGCGTCGAAAAGGTGCACGCGTTCCAAGGCGCGAGCCGGTACACCACAAGCGGCGATTACATCAACGACAGCGTGGAATTGGATGTGATCACATACAAAAAAGGACGCTGGGGCATTGCCGGCTTGTTCGGCTACATGACAACCCACGATCGCGCGAACGACGTCCGCGGCTGACCTGTCAGATGTTCCGATAGGCTCTAGAACCGTTGCCCGCCAAGGTTCTTAGGAGGATATCTACGGCAGCTAGGAATGCCAATAACATGCAGAAGGCTTTTGCCCAGTCAAGGGTTGCAGCAACAGGCATCGAAACTAGATTTCGGATCCAGCCAAGAAACACAGTGCCGAACCAGCCGGCCACTAGAACTCTTTCCTTGCCCTGGGCGCCCCGGTAGAACACTACCGCTAACCAGAGTACGTACGCGTAGAACCCGACGTTAACAACCGCCGCGGTCGGAGCCGGCAGTATCCCGCGTAGGTCAAGAAGCCAATAGGATTTGTGTTGCGCGTGGGAGAGGAGCTCCCGAAAACTCAGCGCCGCGACAAACCCGGTCAAGCACAATGCAACTACCGCCGTGCGCCTGTTCCCGATGAGCCGGGCCTTGTCTTCTGACTGGTCCATTAGGCGAATTATATAGTAGCGGGAGAACCGAGGCGCCAGGCTCAGGCCGGCGCGAACTCGGCCTTCGACTAATATCGCAAACGGCTACTCCGTCACTTGGCTGGGTTTGACGCGCCAACCTTCGTGTGCATTACGGACGCGCGCGCTTCCAACGGTTCAGCTTCAGCCAGCCGATTCATTTTCCTCAGCAACACAGCGTAATTCGTAAGAGTTTCGGCAGCATCCGCGTTCTCCGGATACATGCACTTCGCCCAAACTTCCAGCGAACGTTTGTAGAGAGCCTCGGCCTGGTCATATTTTCCGGCGTCGCGAAGCAAAGTCGCGTAGTTATCCAGCATCTGAGCCAGCTTGGGATGCCCTGGCGCTAAGTGCATGTGTTGCGTCATCTCCAAAGAGCTCTGAAAGAGAGGCTCGGCTGCCGCGCTATCGCCCTTTTCACGATAGATCTCCGCAAGCTCGATTTGGCTGAGCCAAAAGAAAACGGATACACCCAGAACATCCGATGTCGCTTCTGATTTCCCAAACTTCGAATTGGTAATTTCGTCGTCAACCGCTTCGGATCGCTTGGTGACTTCCAGGGCATCGTCATACCGGTGTTCATGACGATACACTCCGGACAGACCCGTCAAATCGTCGGTCAGAGACATTTCGTCAGGCACCCTGTGACGCACGGTGGCCGCCTCATCCATGGATATGATCCGCTTGTACATTTCTTCGGCTTCCGCATCCTTGTCCGCACCGGCGTAGGCCTGCGCCAATTCCCTATCGAGGTTGATGAAATCAGAAGGATCCCTGGGTATCGCTTGCATGATTTCCTGAGCGCTCAGCAACAGGGGCAACGACGCTGAATATTTCCCTTCCTGCAAGTAGAGAGAGCCGAGCCCTTGCTGGTCTCCTTCGGTATTGCCGTCGTCCCGATCGTAGAGCCGCTTGTCGATTTCCAGCAAGCGCAGGTAGTCCTGTTCCGCATCCGCGCCCCGCTGAATATTCGCCAAACGCGCCAGATCGCCCCTCAAATCAGCGTCCGACGCGCCCGCTGACTCTTTGAGTTCGAGAATGTATTGGTAAATCTGTGCGGTGGCGGCCGGCTGGAATTCCCCTATAAAGGAAGCGTGGAAAGTCAAATTCGAGATCTCGTCGGTATCTACTCCCCCCGCGTTCTTTAGTAAGCTCAACGATCGCTCCCATATCGGAGCGGCTTTCTCGGTTTTGCCTTCCGAGTCATAAATCAATGCCAAGTGGATCAACGCGTAGCCTAGCCGCACGTCGTCAGGCTTTGCGGTTGCTTCCATCATGGCAATCGCCTGGTTTCCCCTCGTTTCGGCGTCCTCGTATTTACCTTCCTCCATGTACAGGCTCGCCAAGGCGCCGAGCGTGTTTGCCGTGCGCATATCTCCGGGCGGAAATGCTTGGGTTTGCGCCAGCGCAGCGAGAAACTCCTCCTCGGCTTTCGCAAACTGAGGGTTCGGACCAGCGTTGCCCCATCCGTGATAAAACTTTTGACTCATGCCGCCCGAATACGCTTTGCGGCCCGATTTCATGTGCTTTTCCCATTGATCCGCCTGAGCCCACAAGCAGGGCGCTGCGGCAACCAGGATGGAAATCAAGGCGAGTGTCAACGAGGCTCTGGCGGCCGAAACATGAGTCGCCATGGAGATTTCTCCTTCCCCTTCGATGAGACTCTTGGCGAAAGCTACGCGGAAGAGCGCTGCACCTCCGGCTCTGCAGACGGGACGATGAACTAGACCGGCGCGAGCTCGGCCCTCGCGATCGCCCATGCGCCGGAAGCCTTCACGTATTCGACTTTCAGAATGCGGCGCTCCGTCCGGCGAACGAAGCCGCTGCCTTGCGCGTGCGCCATCTGCGCGAGCGTGGAGTCCTGCGGGATCGCGGTTTCGATTTCGACGGCGCAGTGGAACCGCCCAGTAGCGCGCTTGCCGTCCGCAGCGACCTCGATCGCGTCCGGTTGCGCGGAGTGATCCGGCGCGATGCGGCGCACGGATGGGTCGAATGCGCCTTCGCGATTCGCGAACAGCGCCGCAGCAGCGTCATGCTCTCCGGTGGTTTCGTCTTTCCTTACAGTGATCCGCCGCAGCCACGCCTGATGCAGCTCGCGGATGGCGGCCTCGTTCTCCAGTTTCGCCAGACGCGCCTTCAGCTCATCATCCGCCAGGATCGCGGCGGGGGCCGCGACAGCGGCGAGGGGCGCGGCCAGCAGTGCACCGCGCTTCAGAAACGACCGGCGCGTGGAAGCGGTGTCCTTGCTCATGCCACACCTCCCGACGTCTTCACCTGATAGAAACGCCTGATATCGAATCGCCCGGCGAGCCGTTCGTGCGCGCCCAGCGCATTCATGTTCAAGCCGTTTGTGCCGCAGTTATAGCCGATCCCAACATCGCGCATGGTATGCAAGTTGACCAGGATGGTGCCTAGCGTGCCGTTGCAAGCCTCCTCCAGCCAATACATGAAGTACAGGCCGTCGCGAATCTTTACGTACGAAGCCGGCCCGCTCCACTCCAACCCGCCGGCATCAGTCCCGGTGAAGATGATCCAGGAAAGCGAATGCGGCGTCGCGTACAGGTGCATCGAGGTGAGGCCCGGTGCGTAGTTCTGGCTCACCGCGCCCCCGACCATCTCGTCGGTGAAAACGTGGCGGCGATATTTCGGTGGAATCAGGCCTTCCATCTCGATTACGCCGAAGTGGATTTTCACCCCTGCCTCATTGGCAAAGTAGGGCGTGTTGAGATATCCGTTGAAACACGTCACTAGGCCCTCGTGGAAATCCGCGACGATGCAGTGGCCGTCATGATTCGGCTCGCCCTCCAGCAGGTGGCCGAACAGGATCACTCCAGGCATCGACTCGAAGGCCTGATAGCGCGCCTTGATCCAATTCGTCTGGCCTTCTTTCCGCCACTGCAGGTTTTGGGCGTCGTCGAAGCGGTATTCGATCGCCGGTGCGGTGTCGTAGCGAAGAGTGAAACTCTTTCCGGCGAGCCGATCGGTGCTCGGTCCGAGATTGCCGGCCATCGACGCGGCGGGCGCGTTGGCGCCGGGCGAAATGCCGCGCGGTGCGAAGGCTGACGTATGTTTGGCGCAGACGGCGTCGACTTCGGCCTTGGTCATTTTCGCCATGGTCTGGACCGGGCGATAGACGCGCCGGTCGCCCTTCTTTGCAGTCTGGCCGGGCGCGGCTGCTGGAACCGGCGAGCCGCTCTCGTCGCCGAACTTTTCAAACTGTGCGAGCTGTCCCAGCCACTCGCCCTTGCCGCGGAAGACGTAATATTCGAGCGCGTCGTCGGCATCGAAGCCAAGCCGCACGCCGACCTGCTCGATGCGGTTCATGTCCATCACGTACGCCGTAAACGTGCCGGAGAATTCGCATTCGGTGCGCGTGTAGATGTACCGGTCTTCGTTGATCTTGATGTAGTCGGAAGGCCCGCAGAAGCTGAGTTCACCGCCCAGGCGCGACAGCTCGACGAAATTCGAATATGCCGCCGAGGGAAAGAACTCGAGCGTCTCGGCGCCGGCATCCTGCTTCCAGTAGAAGCCGTGGCCCTCGACGCGGTTCGTCGTGACGTGGCGGGCTTTCGGCGCTTCTTGCCCCGGCTGCTCGACGTAGCCGTAATAGATCTCGCGCTGCACTTCGCGATTGTCTTTGTAGCCGCTGAACCACAGTTCGAATACCGTCGCCAGGTTTGTGCCCTGATCGATCGCCACGGCGTAGCCGCGCTGCGTGCCCGGAATCATGTGCGAGAAGAAGGCGACGTCCGCCAGCGTCAGCGCGCCGTATCCGGCCTTCACCGCGCTGCCGCCGTTCTCCGCCAGCGAAAGGCTGCTGATCGTGTCGAACGTGTAGGCCAGAGCCGGTCCGTTGTCGGTGACGATTCGGATTGATTTGTCCACGAACACGTCGGCCAGCGGCGAGGCGCTCGTCGGCCCGCTCTTGGCGACCGGGGTGAGCTTGCCTTCAATCTGTTCTGGCGTGAGCTTCGTATAAACGATGCGATGCATCTGCTCTTTCGGATAAGGCGTTCCTGGCATCATTCCCCCTATTACGTGCATCTTTCGCGAATCGCGCGTATGCAAGGCGTCATCGCCTCGCGTCTTCATGATTGAGCGGCAGGATACTATCTCTGAAAGCAGTAGTTTTCAACCGTCGGAATCAAGGCAAGCTTCGATTGCACTTGCGGACTCAGCGGCTGCTCGATTTCCCTGACGCGGCCTGCGCCGCCTGGGCTTGCGCCACCAACTTCTTCAGCCGACCCTCGATCGACGCATCTCCGATGTGCTCGTCGCGCAGGACCCCATCTGCATCGATTGTGAACGTGTGCGGAATTGCCTCGACGCCAAATAATTTCGCAATCGGCCCTTCGAAACCTCCATCACGGTAATTCAGCCAGGTCATTTCGTTCTTCGTGACGAAGTCGCGCCACTTTTGCGGGTCGGAATCGAGGCTGACGCTGAGAATCGCGAGCGGTTGTCCTTGGAACTTACCGGCGAGCTTTTTTATGTCTGGCAGCGCCTCACGGCACGGCGCGCACCATGTAGCCCAGAAATCGAGCAGCACCACCTTGCCCTGCAGATCGTCCAGCGAGACGCGCTTTCCATCGATCGTGGTCACCGCAAACGCGGGCGCCATGCGTTCCCTTGCGAGCTCGATATCGCGGAGATAGCGCTGGGCCCTCTGACGGTCGATATCGGGGACACTAGGGAACTTCAGGAAATTCAGGAAATCCGCTCTTGCAGCGTCGTCCTGATTCAAATGAGCCAGCGCGCGGCCGTCGAGAAACACCGCTCCCGGAAACTTGGGGTAAGCCGCGAGTGCTTTCGAGAGTTCCTCATGCGACTGGGTAAGGAGCTCAGGCTCAGGCTTATTCTTGCTCACCGCTTCTTCAAAAAACACCTGGCCGAGATCGTAGTGCGCCAGGGCCAGATCCCCATTCTTCTGCGCTTCCGCCACTTCTTCCCGCGCCGCCTCGGCTGCGGTTTTCCAGTCCCAGAACTCCATTCCATACTTCACCACCTCTGATTGGCATGCCGCGCACTTGCCGCCGTCCTGTTTGTCGGCTTTCTTGAACGAGTCGAACGCCTCCCGGTCCATGTGCTTCTGAGCGAACTTCAGCGCTTGTTCGTAGGTTTTCTGCGCCTTGGGATTCGTGGGGCCGGTTGTTGCGGCCTGCGCTCCCGCGGACATCGCGGCGCACAGCGCGTATACAAGAACTGCTCCGATTGCAACGTTTCGCATCGCAGCCTCCGGTCGTGTGTCGCCATACTGTTTGGCGTTCGGCGGTGTACATCCTTATTGATCTCAGTACGCCGCAGTATACTCCGCAAGCCGATCCAAGTCCTGTGTTTACGGCGTGTGGTTCTGATCCGCGACGGTGACGCCGCCTCGGCGTAATCGGTCGGCGGCAAAGCGATGTCACCGGCCTGCGCCATGCGGGGCGGCTAGTGGGTAGGCGGTTCAGCTGGCGTCGTGGGAGCTGGCTTTACGACGGTCGTATATTTGCCATTGATGATCGGATTGCGGTCGGTCGCCGGGTCGTCGCAATCATCGGCGTTTTGTTCCATGCGGTCGATATCTTTCACGCGGTTCCAAATGAAGGTCACGTCGATGGGCTTGGCCAGCGCGATCGGATCCTCGATCGTGAACTGAATCTGCATCTGATCGTGGTTCGCCATGCGAATCCGCTCGACGGTATGAAGTTCGTTGCTCATCGGCACGAAAGGAACTCCTGCTCCTCGCGCCAGCCCGGGAAGATATACGGGCGACCTGATCGAAACGGTGTCGACTACCAACGTGTCGCCCTCCCAGTGCCCGATGGAATCGCCCTGGCTCATCGGCCACAACTCATCCTTCGGGGGATGCGAACGTCCATCGGTGTAAATGTGGCGCACCGAACCAAGAAGGCTGATGAGAGTGGTTTCTTCAGGGGTCACCCGCCACTCGTATGTCCCAGGCAGCATCGTGGCCGGAAAACCGGGCGTCCAGCCGCATCCGCCGAATCGTCCGAATTCTTCGAATGCGGGCGGCTCGGTGCCGTCGGCAGTTTTGGCGGCGTTTGCCACCTTTTTTAGCTCGGCGAGCTTTGCCTGCCATGCGGGAGTGAAGGTCGCTTGCATCTCGGCGGCGTACACTTTCGCCCTCTCCATTCCCTTGGGACCCATTTGCTGCCCGTCGAGTTCGTCGGTCCAAATATCGAATTCCCAAAGTCCCGACCAATCCGGCAGCTTGGCGAAAGCCGCGATGCGCGCTTTCGAAGATGTTTGCGCATGAGCTAAGTGGACGCAGCCTGCCGCGAGCAGTGCCGCCACCACTACAATCGCCCGGCGAATCATGGTCGATCCTCCTGCAGTTTCATCTACCTGCTGCTTGCTTCTGGCACCGCGCCAATCGGCTTGCCGTCCGGCCCTATTGCGGAAACGATCTGCCCCCCGGGCCGGCCATCGCGCAATGGATTGACGACCACCGTGATCTTGTCTCCGGGCTTGAGGCTGTCGGGCTTCCAGCCGTGACGAATCAGCTGGATGGGCGCGCCCATCTCCACGCCCCATTCGACGGGAGCGGCGTTCGCATCCTTCGGATCCGCCACGAGCAGCTGAATCCAGCAATGCGGATTGTTCCACTGGAATTCCCTCACCGTCCCGACCAGCGTCACTTGCTTGTCGAGATCGAACATCGCGTGCGAGTGATGAGCAGAGGCGGAGCTCGCCATCAGCACAGCGGCGACGGCGGCGAGGCCATAATTCAGCACCCTACTCATTTGTTTCTCCACAGCCCCCAATTCCGTGCCTTCCTCTCCCGGAAAGCGCAGGATACAGCGCGTGGATTCTACACCAGAAGCGAGCCGTCGATGCAAACGCCCGACTAACGCGGCGGAGCAACGCCAGGAAAACTCGATGGTCGTTGGTTCCGGGGCCCAAACCAGAACGCGGCGGCGTACGTCATACAATTTGACGCGGCGCAGAATTGCGACGCGAGCACGGCTTCGGGGCAAGGGGGCTCGGATGAGTTGGATTGGCCGGCGGGCGGGATTGGTGTTTACGGCGCTGGGGGCGAGCGCGATTTTGCTGGCGATGTTCTCCGCGAGCAGCGCGCCGGCTAGATCAAGGGCCGAGCCTGCCGGTGCGGTGGCGCCGAATGCGACGACTGGCCGGCTCTATTTTCTCGATACGCGCGGGCGTCAAGTGATGTCCGCGAATCCCGACGGATCGGATGTGAAGGTGTTGGCGCAGGCAGGAGGCAGCCCGGACGGAATTGCCGTCGATCAAGCGAGTGGACATCTTTATTGGACGAATATGATGACATTCCGCCCAAACGCCGAAGATTCGGGGGGCCCTGGTGCCCCTGGTGCCCGTGGTGAATGGGCAGCCCGGTTTGGGCCGGGTTCGCTCGAGCGCTCGGATCTGGATGGAAGCAACGTGACGACGGTGGTGCCGAGCGGTGGAACTTACCGGCCGAAACAGATGACGATCGATCTGCGGGACGGCAAACTGTATTGGTCCGATCGCGAAGGAATGCGTGTGATGCGTTCGAATCTGGATGGATCGGACGTGGAGACGCTCGTGGAAACGGGGCAGAGGATCGAGGGCCAGCGAGGCGATCCGAAGGATTATTGCGTTGGAATCGCGCTGGATTTGACGCGCAACGAAGTCTACTGGACGCAGCGCGGCGACCGTTCCAACGACGGCAGCATTCGGCGGGTGAGCATGAACATTCCGAATGGAGAAGATCCGGCGCAGCGGGCGGATATTCAGGTGTTGTTCGACGGACTGCCGGAACCGGTCGATTTGGCGCTCGATCTGAAAACGCGGACGATGTACTGGACTTCAGACGGAGGAACCGGACCCGAGGCGGACACAGTGAGCCGGGCCCCGATGGATCCTCCTGCAGGAAACGATTCCGCGCATCGCAAGGATCAGCAGATTCTAGAGAGCGGACTGCGCGGAGGAGTGGGGATTTCGCTCGACTTGAGTCACGGACGCATGTTTTTCACCGATTTGGGCGGCAACGTTTACAGCGCCAACCTGGATGGATCGGACGAAAAGATTTTGTTGAGTGAAATGGGCGGGTTGACCGGGATTGTGTATGTCGATGGCGCGCCGGTCGGCACCGCCGAGGCAGCGAGTACTCGGATAACCACGATAGTGTCGCTATGTCGCGAGTATTCCAAGAGTCGCCTGTATTTTCCCGCATCGCCGAGGGCGTTTATCGCACCGATTCATGGTGTCTTATACTGGATAAGCTCGATGGCGTTACCGGCGTTGTCGCTCACGAACGCGAACGCAGCGCCGGGGTAGTCGCGGAGTTCAAAGACTACTTTCACACCCTTGGCCTGCAATAGTGCGAGCACGGCGCGAATGTCCTTCACCCGGAAGGCGAAGTGCTTGAGGCCGTGTGTGCGAAAGTCCTCCGACGGGTTTCGGCGCGACTCCGGCAGCGGTGCAGCCCCGGGCACCTGGAACAACTCGATGCGGATGTCGCCGCGCTGAATCAGGGCTGTCTGCATGCCGTTCGGTTGCCCGCCGCGTCTGACTTCCTTGAAGCCGAACATCTTCTGATACCACGCGATTGATTGTCCGATGTCCGGCACGCTGAGGGCGACGTGATCGAGTGCGATGTCGAAGTCGACATCAGAACTCTGCGCAACGACCGTTTCCAGGGACGCCGGCATCGAAAAAAGCCCAACGAACGTCAAGATGGCAAACGCAGTAACGAGCTTTGTAGGTTTCATCCGCCTGTCCTCCTTCGCACTCTCGCGACATCCACACAACCTGATCTCCGGCATCGCAATGGCTATGTGGCTCGAGAATGGGACGCGAAGAAGGCGAAGCCGGTGGCGAGGACCGAAACCCTCCCCATACTACGATCGGCGCTCCTCGAATACCCCGAGATAGACGAGGCCCGCGATCGCTCCGCCGATGATCGGCGCCACCCAGAAGAGCCACAATTGATGGATGGCCCAGCCTCCGACAAACAGTGCAGGGGCCGTGCTCCGCGCCGGATTCACGGAAGTGTTGGTGACGGGGATGCCCACGAGATGAATCAGCGTGAGGCCGAGGCCGATTGCGATTCCTGCGAAGCCGGCCGGCGCTCGCCGGTCCGTGGCTCCGTGAATGATCAGGACGAACATGAACGTGAGTATGACTTCGGCCACGAAACAGGCCAGAAGCGAGTAGCCTCCCGGCGAATGAGCGCCGTAGCCGTTCGACGCGAACCCCGCGCTCAGCGTAAAGCCTTCCTTCCCGCTCGCGATCGTGTACAACGCGGCGCTGGCGAGGATGCCACCCAGCACCTGCGCGATGATGTAGGGAACGAGCTCCTTGGCGGGGAATCGCTTGCCCACCGCCAGGCCTACCGAAACCGCCGGGTTGAAATGACCGCCTGAGATGTGGCCCACGCAGTAGACCCCCGTCATCACCGTCAAACCGAATGCGAAGGCAACACCCAAAAAGCCGATGCCGAGCTGCGGAAATGCCGCGTCCAATACCGCCGCGCCGCAGCCGCCAAAGACCAACCAGAAAGTTCCGATGAACTCCGCAGCCAGCTTCTTCGAGAGAGGCATCCGAGATCTCCTTTCGGAATCTACCGTTGGGGCCTAAACCGGGGAAAAACCGACGCGATTCTATGCCTTGGGCCGGGGATTTGCCAGCTTGCGGAACAGAAATCGGAGACGCGCGATCGGCATGCAGTGCTATTTCACATCTCTGTAATCCGGCTTACTGGCAGTTGGCTGCTTGTTCACGCTGGGTGTAGTATTGGCGCCGGATAGACTTGGGGCGCGGGAATTCGGTTCGGATCGGCTAACCGTCGGACGGGGGGAAACATGCCAAAGGACCTGACACGAAGAGAATTGATGAGTCGTTCGATTGCCGCGGGCGGATTGTTTGCGGCTGGATCGCTGATGCCAGTTTCGTCGGCGCTCGCCGATCAAGCTGGCGGGCAAGCGACGACGGGAACCGAGAAGAGAGTCCCGGCGGCGATGGTCGGCGACAAGGTGGTGCAACCGCGCAGGGACGTGCCGGTTCTGCACAAGACCAGCGTCCTGGTTGTCGGGGGAGGACCTGCGGGAACGGCGGCCGCCTTTTCGGCCAAGAAGCTCGGTGTCGACGTCACTCTGGTCGAGAGGTACGGCTATCTCGGAGGGCTCGCCACCGGCGGCCTCGTCCTCGGAATTTTTCCGCTCTACAATCGCGAGAACAAGCAGGTCATCTTCGGCATCGGCGAAGAGATGATGAAGAAGCTTGACGTGCTCAAGTACGGCATCATCGATCGCAACAAGGCGCCCATTTACCCGACGATCGACGCGGAGGCCTTCAAGTATTTGCTGGCCAGCATGGTGCTCGATTCGGGGATCACTGCATACCTGGATTGCTGGGGCGTCGATGCCATCGTCGATTCCAAAGGCGCCGTGCGCGGCGCGGTTTTCGAGAGCAAGTCGGGGCGGCAGGCAATCCTCGCCGATATCGTGATCGATGCTTCGGGAGACGGCGACATTTACGCGGCCGCAGGAGCGGCTTTCGATAAAGTCAAAACCAACATCGGCCTGATCAGCCGGATCGGAAACATCGATGAAGTCGATATGGCTCCTGGAAAAGGATCGGAAGACCCGACCAAGCCGTCCATAGGCAGGCCCGATGAAGGAGGCCGTCCCTCGAAGGGACGGGTGAACGACTTCAGCGGCCACGCCGGAAATTCCACGCCCGCGCCCCATGTGAACTGGCTCAACATGCGAGGCCCGGTCGGCGACGCGCTGGACATCTCGGATCTGACCGAGTTCGAACTCAAGCACCGCATCGGAACCTGGGGCAACGTCGAGAAGCTTCGTCAAAAGGCGGGGAACGAGCAGGTCTATCTGACCGAAACCGCCCCTCAGCTGGGCGTGCGGCTCAGCAGGCTTCTCGACGGGGTGAAGAAACTCAAAGTCGACGAAATTCGCAACGGCGCCAAGTTTCAAGATGTGATCGGCTATTCCGGCGCCTATGCGAATGCTCCCGCATTCCAGATTCCCTACGGCTCGCTCGTTCCAGCGAAGGTCGAAAATGTCCTCGCAGCCGGACGATGCATATCGGCGGAGTTCGACGTTGCGGATATCACCCGGCTCATTCCGGTTTGCTGGGTCACCGGACAGGCTGCGGGCTTGGCTGCGGCGTTGTGCATCCAGAATAACTGCAAGCCTCGCCACGTCAATGTGGCGAAGCTGCAAGATCTGCTCCATCAGCAGGGGGCGTATTTGGGATGACGTTTCTCCATCGCGTACCGCGGCGAGTGATTCAGCTGACTTGCTTCGTCGGCGCGGTCGTGCTGGTTTGGCCCTTGCTGCCGTGGGCTATCGCACCGCGATTTTTACAGCAAATCAGTCCATTCGTCGCACTCTCGTCGAGCATCGCCGCGCGTTCCGTCGGCGTGGGAGCGATCCTCGCGCTCATCGTCGCCGTCGCGAGTTCATTCAAGAAGCGGTGGTTTTGCCTGTACCTCTGTCCCACCGGCTTCCTGCTCGAGAGCACCTCACGCATCGGCTTGCGCAAGACCCGCTGGTGGGGCAAGTTGCCACCGGTCGGTAAATATGTCGCGATACTCACTCTGGTGGGCGCCGTGGCGGGATATCCAGTGCTGATGTGGATGGATCCGCTGTGCATTTTCAGCAGCCCGTTTGCGATCAACAGAGCGACGAATCCGATCACTGTGATTCTGGTTTCGCTCGGCCTGGGCGTTTTGGTGGGAGCCACTTTTGTTTTTGGCATGGCGTGGTGCGTCCGCATCTGCCCTCTCAGCGGCTTCCAGGACATGCTGTTTTTCGCGCGGAAAGCTTTGTGGACCAAATTGAAGTCGAATGCGCGCTCGCAGAAGTCTCCTGAGGCCCGGCGCGCATTCTTCGCCGGCGCTGGAGGCGCGCTGCTGGCGCTGGGGGCGCGCCGGCTCGGTGCCGCGCGATACCGCAAGAGCGATACGCTGCTGCGTCCTCCCGGCGCCGTGCCGGAGGATCGTTTCGCCGGGCTGTGCATCCGCTGCAACAACTGCGTGCACGCCTGCCCGACGAAAATCATTCGCCCGGATACGGGCCACGAAGGTGGTCTGGCGGGCTTTGGGGCGCCCATCATTCGATTCGACCGCGACTACAAATATTGTCTCGAAACCTGCGATGCCTGCACCCAGGTTTGCCCCACCGGCGCGCTAGCGGCGCTTCCACTGGAGCAGAAAAACAAATACATTATCGGCGAAGCGCTCGTCGACAACAACATTTGCCTGACTGCCCTCGGCAAGAAGGAATGCGACGCGTGCGAGCTCGCATGCCCCTACGATGCGGTGAAAATCACATGGGACGAGGCGCAGTACATCTCCTACCCTGTGGTCAATAACAAATGCGTGGGCTGCGGCGCGTGCGAGGTCGTTTGCCCCACAAACCCGGTCAGATCCATCCGCGTGTGGACCCAAAAGCCTGCGTGAATTGTTTGCGCCGCTTGGTGTGCGAGTACGCCCTTTGGGAGTAGGTGCTGATCGCTCGGATCAACACCTACCACATGGAGCACCTTCACGAATCACGCCCGCTACCTAAAACATGTACTTGATCGCGAATTGCATAATCCTCGGGGCAACATCCGATGAAATCATGCCGAATGTGGGGCCGCTTCCCAGGACGGTGTTGCTCGTGCCCACCGCAGCGATGCCGGCGGTCCCGGGATTCACGAAATTCACGCGATTTTCGACGTTAAAGGTTTCCCAGCGTATCTCGATAGACTGCCTTTCCGTGATGGGGAACCTTCGCGACAAAGCGAAGTCCACGTCGAAAAAGCCGGGGCCTTCCATATTGTTGACGCCTTCGTTTCCAAAGGCACCGGGCTCTTGGTATTGGTTGTTGGCTAGTTTGACCGCTCCGCCTCCAGGGTAAGAGAACGCGGCCGCGTTGATCCAGCAGTTGCCTGCCGAGGTGAAATACGGCGAGACGCGCTTCGGTGCGCAATAGGGACTCATGCCAGGCACCAAATTAGGACGCTGCGCGGCGATTCCGTTCGCTGCGTCGTCGGCGTTCACTCCACCCATAGTCACCGTAAAATAGCTTCCGCTATGCGCACTAAAGATCGGCGAAAGCTGCCAGTCGCCCGCGATTAACTGGAGAATGTGCGACGAGAAATGCGGCGATTGCAGAACGGCAGAGAGGTTGAAGTTGTGGTGTATATCCACGCTCGCGCAGTTGCCGCGATCGAAGCGGGGGTTCGCCGGATTGGTGTACTCCGGGGCGTTGATCGCCTGGGTCCACAGATCGGAGATGCAATGCGAATATGTGTAGTTCGCCAGCATCGAGAAGTGGTTTGAGAAACGATGCTCTGCGGAAAGGAGCAGCGCGTTGTAGCTGCCCGTCCCGCTGTCATCCAATTGCGGATAACCTCCGTAATATTGTCCTTGGGCCGGAGTCAACTGCGACAGCAGGCGCCGCTGGTTCGTATTTGTACTCGAGTCGCATGGAGTATAGGTTTTCGCGTACACCACATCAGTGACGTTGTTGTAGAGATTGATCGAGCAGCTGTCACCCGCACCCGGCGTGATATAGACCCCGGGATTCGTTTCCTTAATCGACCATAAATGGATAATGTTGTTGCCCAGATAGCTCGCTTTCAGGAGCCACGAAGCGCCGATCTGCTGCTGAATTGTCAGGTTCCACTGATCCATAGAGGCGTTGTGGACGTTTAATGGGGCTGTCTCGTACGATGAATAAAACGGGTATGCCGTCGTGGCATTCTGCGTGACCGGAAATGGGCTTACGCCAGTTTGGTAATAAGACCATGGATTTGCGAATGTATTCGCTACTCCGGCTGGAGGGATGATCGCGATGCTATCGCCCCACAGCGGCTCCCCCGCATAGTTGTAAAAGAAGAGCGTCTCAGGCGTGTCGTAGAAAATTCCCCAAGACGCGCGGATAAGCGTCTTACCGTGGCCGGTGGGGTCCCAGGCCAATCCAATCCGTGGCGCCCAGTTGTTCCACCTCGTATAGCTCGGCCGTGCGCCGGTTTGGAAACCTGGATCGCCCGGATACAATGTTCCCGCCGGAGCATTCGGGAATTGCGGCGAATGCACATTGGCGAGGAAATCCGCCATATTGAAATGGCTAACCTGATTGAGCGGGAAGGTACCACCGAAAAAGGGCTCCCATCGCAGGCCGTAGTTCAGCGTCAGGCGTGAATTGACCTTCCAGCTATCCTGCGCATAAGCCCCGAAATACCGCCAATTCTCGTCGTCATGCGAGATATTCAACTGGACCATCGAACCCAGCGCTCCGGCGATGAAATCCGCCATGGGATCGCCGCTGAGCCCACCGCTGAAAGTAAACAGCCCGTTGCAATAAACACAAAACGTTGAAGTCTGCGACGGACGAATGAAACTAGCCCCGAACTCCAACTGATGGGAGCCTTTGGTCCAGCTAAAGTCATCTGCAAGCTGCCAGGTCTTTGTGTTTACAAGACCCGGAGTAGCGAATCCGCCGGCGCTCTGGAAATCGCCAGTGATGTTGATGTTCGAAAAGTGGGTGAAGGGAGCCGCCGAAGTGTACATGCCCTGCACGCCAACGTCGGTAGGAGTGACGATCGGCACCTGAAACTTCGTGATGCCGTCTGTGTTGTAGGTGAAGTGGAACGAATTCACCATCGACGAATTCAGCAGGTAAGTGTGACCCACCACCAGCGAATTCACAGTGTCGTCAGTCCCGGCATTCACAACGGTTAGCTCGTTTCCGATGTAGCTGGATGGCACCAAGCTGTGAGTTCCGAAATAGCGCACGAACAGGGTCTGTTTGGAGTTGATCTGATAATCGACCCTTCCTATGCCCATGTGCTCGTTTTGATTGGCCAGGATTTGAAATGTCGTCACGCCGCACGGCTCCGGGCCAACCGGAAAGTGGCTCGCAAAGGCCAGAACATCTGCCGGGACCGCGTAATTAAGTTGGTTGGCCGTGTAGTAGGCAGCACCCAGCGTCGGGGGCGTGCGTCCCTGGAAGCACTGCGAGATGTAATTTTGGAAGTTACCTGTCAGCTCCGATGCGGTGGGGAGAATGGCCTGGTTGGCGGGAGGCTTGTCTCGAATCAGCGTCCCTTGATAGCCCAAGAAAAAGAACAGCTTTTCCCGCTTGATCGGCCCGCCAATGGTGCCTCCAAACTGATTGCGTTTCAAGCCGTCGCTCAGCCCAGTCGGAGCCTTAGCACTCACGCTGAAGAAATCTTTGGCGTTGAAATCCGAGTTGCGAACGAATTCGAACGCATCGCCGTGAAACTGGTTCCCGCCGGATTTGGTGGCGATGTTGATCGCGCCTCCCGTGTGTTCGCCGTACTGCGCCGGTATCGCGCTGGTTTGCACGTTGAATTCTTGAATTGCATCCGGGAAAGGCGTGGGCAAGTTCAGGTTATTAAACGGATCGTTAAACGTTCCCCCGTCCATCAGGTACGTGGTTCCGTTCAGCATTCCGCCGCCGACGCTTACAAGCGCTTCGTTCGGGTAATTCTTGCTGGAAACCAGGTTTCCGACCGATGGCGCCCCACCGAAACCGTACTGGACGGTATTCGCCGCGCCTGCCAGCGTGATGAGTTGGGTCACCAGGCGCCCGTTGAGCGGCAGATCCACTACGCTCTGGGAATTGACCACTTGGCCCACACCCGTCGTGGTCGTATCGGTCATGGGTGCTGTGGCTTCCACTTGAACACTCTGTGCGACCGCGCCTACCTTCAACACGGGGTTGACTGTCGCGGCCGAGCCCACTTGCAGAACGATCCCGGTCTGCACGAACGTCGTGAAACCTTCCCTTTTGATCTCCAGCCGATAAGGTCCGAGTGGCAGGCTGGGCAGGGAATAGTCGCCGCTCGCATCCGACGTGACGCTCCGCGTGACTCCTGTATCGGTTTGCGTCGCGGTAATCTGCGCACCCGCGATCACTGCTCCGGAGGCGTCCGTCACCGTTCCGGAGATCAGCGATGTGGCCTGCGCAAGAACTCCAGCACAACATCCCAACCACAACATGCTTGCTACGATTAAACGGGCTGAGATCCGCTTCATAATCCCTCCAACGTCGTGCTGGATTTGGACTACTGCCCAGACTTGAAAAGCATGAGGAAGAAGCAGGTATGCGGCAACATACCAGGACACTCTCGTGAAACTTCGGACCCCTCCCCCACCCAATGCAACCCCTGACCGACTGTCCCATAACACCAGGCCTTGATTGTTGTCAAGACATAAATTCCGGCGCGGCCCGCCGGAGCTGCGCGAACGCGGAAGTTTTCTGATGTTCGAGAACGAGCACCGCCATGCTGACCCTTGGCCCGGGGCGTCTCCGCCCGGGGTGCGAGTGTCGGGCCAAGACGCGACACTGTGCTAGAATGCCCGCTGCCGTGCAAAAGATTCTCCATACGCTGCTCGATTTGCAGGCCGTGGATCTCCGGCTCCTTGAGGTCCGCGCCCGCCTCGCCGCGTTGCCGAAAAAGACCGCCGAGGTCGACGCGCGCGTGGCGGCCGCCAAAGCTGCCGTCGAGCAGAGCAAAGCGTCGCAGCTCAATACCATCAAGGAACGCAAAAAATACGAGCTCGATGTCGAGCAGTGGAAAGAACGTGTCCGCAAGTATCGCGACCAGACTTCGCAGATTAAGACCAACGAGGCTTACAAGGCCCTCCAGCACGAAGTGGAGATGGCTGAAGCCGAAATCGCCAAAGCGGAAGACCGTCTCCTCGAGCAAATGGTCAATGCGGAAGAGTACGACCGGCGCATGAAAACCTCCGAAAAGGATCTAAAGGAAGTCGAGGACGCGGCCCGCGGCCAGCGCGCCAAAATCGACGCCGAGAAAGCCGCGGAGGAGAAGGAGATCGCCACGCTCGAAGCCGAACGCGCCCGCGCCGTCGCTGATATTCCCGAGAATCTCCTCGACCACTACGATCGCATCGTCCGCAAGCACAATGGCATCGCGCTCGCCGAAGTTCGCAATGAAAAGTGTGGCGCCTGCGGCATGATCGTGCGCCCGCACGTGATCCAGGAGATGCGCCGCGCAAAGGGCGAAGACGAGCTGTTCCACTGCGAGACTTGCACGCGCATCCTCTATTACATCGAGGCGGACGACTCCAGCGTCCCGGCCTCCGGTCCCGCCCAGCAGTCGTCCGCGTCGGCGGCAGCGCACGGTGAGTGCTGAGGCTTTCCGCCGGACATGACCCCGAGAACTCCCCTGCACGCAAGCGCCCGCCTCTTCTCGGATTCGACCTCGGCGGGCCCGCCCTCCGGCGTTTACGTCGCGAATATCGACGGCGCCTCGCGCGGCAATCCGGGTCCTGCGTCCTACGCCGTCGTAATGCGTGACCCGAATGGCAAAATCATCCTCGAGCTGGGCAAGAAGCTCGGCCGCGATACCAATAATGTCGCTGAATACTACGCGCTCCTCGCCGCCCTTGATTACGCGGCCAGCCACAACATCCACGCCCTGCGCATCCGCAGCGATTCCGAACTTCTCGTTCGCCAGATGCAGGGCCGCTACAAGGTAAAGAGCCCGGACCTCAAGCCGCTTTACGAGCGTGCCTCGAAGCTCGCGCGCCACTTCGAGTACTTCGTCGTCGAGCACGTGCGCCGCGAGAGCAATCGCGAAGCGGACGCCCTCGCGAACCTCGCGCTCGATTCCGGCGGGTTCAGCTCGGCCGTTCCGGTGACCACGCCAAAGGCGTCACCGGCGACCTCGCCCGCGGATGCCCCCGCAGCTCCCGCATCGCCTCCCTCGCGCATCCGCGCAAAATTTACGAGAGGTGTTCTTGTCCCGCACGACCCACTCGACCTCCCCGAAGATACCGAAGTCCTTCTCGACATTCGCAGCGTATTGAATAAATGAGACTTAACGTCACGCCATCGACGTCTTGCTAAGCCTCGCGTGCCTCGGCGTGTCTCATTGTTCACTGTTAGTACCCGCGCTCCATTGCGCCCTCTGTTGGCGATCTTTACTATGTTGATTCGGAGGTTACGTGTTTTTCACTTTTCCCGCGGCCTTGCCGATCGTGATCGTGCTGGTCGTCCTGGTCGGAATCTTTGTATCCATACAACACAAGACTCCCTCACCGCGCCTGCGGCTGTGGACGTTCGCCTGGGCGCTCACCTTCCTCCACTTCTTCGCGCAAGCCCTCGAAATCCACGCAGGAGTGCTTGGCAGCTTTCTAACCGCGGTTGACTTTGCCGCTCTCGAAAGCGCTGGGCTCATATTTCTCTCGTCGGTCCTCTTCGAGCCCAACGACACGCAGAAGCGCACCAGCCTCATTCTGCTGCTGGGCCTGCCGATGGTGGCCCAGTCCTTCTCTATCGGCTTCAATTTGGGAATGCCTTGGCTCGCGACCGGATCGACTGCCGCCGTCTTTTTGGGCGCAGCCGCCCTCTCGTTCCTCGCATCGCGGCGCCTGGGCCCTTACTTCGCCGCGGGGCTTCTCGCCATCGGAATTGGAGCGATTCACCAGCAATTGGTTGGCAACGTGTGGGTCGCGGTCGCGGCCATCCTCGGACTCACCTACGGTCTCACCGGCCTGTTTTTCGGCCGGCTCTACGGACGGGCCTCAGTCGGCGTGCGTACCGTCATCGTTGGCTTCTTCGCATGGGGAGCGGAATATCCGATCGGCGCGATCCTGCACTTTCTGGCGCCGAAATTTCAGGCCAATCTGGATTTTTGGAATGTGCCGCGAATTCTCGTGGCTCTCGGCATGGTGCTTACGCTGCTTGAAGATAAATCCAGGGCCGTCGAAGACACCACGGCGCGAACCAAGGCCGAGAATCAATTGCTCGGCCGCCTTTCTCAGATCACGTCGCGACTACTGGCGGGAAACGATCCAGTCACGCTGTGCGGCGAGGTCGCCAAGGCGATCACCGACACGAGCACCTTCAGCCGCGCCGCGCTTTTCCTGCTCGGCGAAGATCGCCGCTTCTATCTTGCTGGCTCGAGCGGCTTCTCGCCCCAGGAAGAGGAAATACTGCGCGAACACTCCGGTGGCTACGCGATCGAATCTTTGAAACACCGCGCCACGGAGCACGAATCGGGCAGCCAGTCGTTCCGCATGTCGGACGAAACCGATCTCGTCCTCATTCCGATGGTTTCCTGGCGCGGCTCGCACGTGGGCTGCCTGTATCTATCGGGTTCGAAGCACGAAGGCGATTCGAAGACATCCGAGATGGTCAAGCTCGAGATCTTCGCCTCGGATCTCGCTGTGACCTTCGAAAACGTGCGCCTGCACCAGCAGCTCGTACGTTCGGAAAAGCTCGCAGGCCTCGGCCAGCTCGTTGCCGGAGTCGCCCACGAGCTTAACAATCCGCTCACCGGCGTGATCGGCTATGCGGACCTGCTCCACGATGAATTGCGCGAAACCAAGGTGGCGGCACGCGTCGAAAAGCTGGCCAACGAGGCCCGCCGCATGCAGAGGATCGTCGACGGCTTGCTGCGCTTCGGCCGCCAGAATAATTCCACTTTCCGCGCCGCCAACGTCGCGACCGCGCTCCACGACGTCCTGCAGCTGCGCGAATATCACGTTCGCGCGCGCGGCATCCACGTCAAGCTCGATGTCGACGAAGCGCTGCCGCCCGCGGGAATCGGGGAAGACGAGCTGAAGCAGCTCCTGCTCAATATCCTGAATAATTCGATCGATGCCGTCAGCGAAAGCGTGCAGCGCGATATCGACGTGCGCGCCTCGCATCACGACGGCCGCATCCTGATTCAATGCGACGATTCGGGCCCCGGCTTTGCCGATCTTAACCGCGCCTTCGATCCCTTCTACACCACGAAGCCCGTCGGCAAAGGCACTGGCCTTGGGCTCAGCATCTGCTACGGCATCATCCACGAGTGCTCCGGCGAAATCACGCTGACGAACAATCAGCCCTACGGCGCACGCGTCGCCATCGAATTGCCCGCCGCCGCTCCCCAAACCCCCATCTCCCCAACGACCGACCCGGGCGTGCAATCCTACCCGCTCACCTCCAAGCGCGTGCTGTAGAACCAATCCGCGAAAATCGTTTGACGCGTGCAACGCGCGGCGCTACCGTCCAATTTCTCTCGGATCTCCGGGACAAGGTGACGCAATGTCTTTCGACGAAAGCGTGGAATCGGCTTCCAGGGATGAACGTTTTATGGCCACCGTCTACGCTATGAACACTCTCTTGATTCACAAAGGCGTCTACACTCGCGACGAATTTGAGTCACTGTTCGTGGAGTGGATGGGGAAGCACAACCGGAATACAACGGCAAATCCGGAAACTATTTCCGCGCAGCGCTAGCCGGCTGCGAACCAGGCAGAAGCGCAAAGCCTTAGCCCCCTAGGAGGTCGGACCTTCCAGGTCCGACATATAAATGCCGCGCGAAGCGCGTACCGGTGCGCAGATTCACCCGCAGCATGTATTCCTGCTCGAGGCAGCCGCACATCGGAGGCAGCGTAAGAAAAACGAGGAGGTTCTACGCGGCCGTGGGAACCGCAACCGGCGGCTTCCAGACGTAGGAACGATACAAGGTGTCGCGCTGCGCGGGCATGTAGCCGGCATCGGAGATGATGCGGCGCAGCTCTTCTTCGTTGGTGCGGTTGCGCACGCCGGCCGCGTATACCACATTCTCTTCGATCAAAATGCTGCCGACGTCATCCGCGCCGAACTGCAGCCCCACTTGGCACACCTTGATGCCCGGCGTGAGCCAGCTTGATTGGATGTGGTCGATATTGTCGAGGTAGAGCCGGCTGATCGCGAGCGTCTTCAGGTAATCGAACGCCGTCGTCTCCGCCACCTTCTTTCCTAGCGGTGTATTTTCCGGCGCGAAAATCCACGGAATGAACGCGGTGAACCCGCCGCCATTGTCTTCCTGAAGCCGCCGGACGCGCTCGAAGTGATTCACGCGGTGGCGGTATTCCTCGCCGCAGCCGAACATCATGGTCGCCGTGGTGCGCATGCCGAGCTTGTGTGCCTCGCGGTGAACCGATTCCCACTCCTCGGATTTGCACTTCAGCCGCGCGATGCGGTGCCGCACTTCGTCGTCGAGAATCTCCGCGCCGCCGCCCGGAATCGACTGCAATCCGGCGTCGCGCAGCCGCGCGATTGTGTCGCGAATCGAAAGCCCGGACACCTCGGCGATACACAAAATCTCGGGCGCCGAAAAACAGTGCAGGTGCACCTGCGGGAATTTCTCGTGGATCGAGCGCAGCATGTTCTCGTACCACTCGATCTTCAGATCCGGGTGCAGGCCGCCCTGCAGCAGCACGCCTGTCCCGCCGAGCGCCAGCATCTCTTCGATCTTCTGGTAGATCGCTTCGAGCGGCTGGATGTAGCCCTCTTTCGATCCCAGCGGGCGATAAAACGCGCAGAACGAGCAATACTCCGTGCAGAAATTCGTGTAATTGATGTTGCGGTCGATCTGGTAGGTCGCCACGCGCGGATCGGTCTTCTTACGGCGGACTTCGTTCGCCGCCATCCCGATGCCGATCAGGTCATCGGATTCGAAGAGATCGAGCGCTTCTTTTTGTGTGATCCCCATGAGTGAACTAACCCCTACCCCCAGCGACCTGTAACCTTGCCTTCATGGACGCGCATGGCTTGTTCGATTCGCGGAGCCGGAAATCGCCGCACCCGCAAATTCGATCGGGCGCGCCCGCGGAATCAGCCCCGCCTCCGCCGCTTTCTCGTGGAAAAGCCGCAGCCCCGCGAGATTGTCTTCGTCCAGATCGAAATGAATGTTATCGGTCAGATACCGCTCGAGCGCGCTCGGCGGCAGATCGAGCTTGATCGACGCCGCTTCGGCAATCTCGCGCACGTGCTCGAGGCCATAGTGCTTCGACGCCTGAAAATCCGCCACCACTTCCGGCGTCAACAACTCGCGCTTCCCCACCCAAATCGCCAGCACCGCCGGCTTCCCGGTCATTTCGCGCCACTGGTGAACCACGTCGTAGACGAAAATCGTCTCGAATCCCGGCACGGGCATGTCGTCCGGGTCGCCCTGGCAGCAATCGCCGCCTCCAGGCGTCTTGCCGGCGAGCGCTTCCATCTTCAGCGAGATTCGAAGCGCGGGATCGCCGATCACCAGCGCCGCGTCGGCCTGCTTCAGCATTTCGGCGGCGTCCGGCGCCGCATCGACGAATTCCGGTTGGATGCCCCAGTGCTCGCTGGCCAGGATTCGGACCAGCGCCGCCGTGCTGCGCGAGCTCGTGTCCAGCGCGATCCGCTTGGCCATGTCGATCGGCTTTTTCGACACCACCAGCAGGCTGCGCACCTCGCGCTTCGCCGCAATCGCCATGTCCGGCAGCGCGCCCACGCCCTCCATCCGCTGGTATTCGATCGATGGGATGATCGCCACGTCCGCATCCCCGTGCCGCAGCGCCTCGGCGCATTGCGATGGCACCGTGAACGACAGGTCGTACTTCCCCGCCAGCGGCCCGTCCGTAAAGCCCCACACCAGCGGCGCCGTATTCAGGTATTCGACAATCGAAATCCGCAGCTTCCTCATATTTGCCTACAGGTTTCGCGAACCAACAATATAGCACATCCTCAACAGTAGCTCCGGCGCGCCAGCGCGGTCCAGGTTTAAACGTAGCGCCGGGTTCTTCAGCCCGGAATACTTGGCCGAAGTCACTGGGACGCGAAATTGTCCAAGCCGGGCGGGAATCCCCGCGCCCGAGTCTCCGTATATTCACCGACTTGACGGCCATGCACTGGCCTGCGTAGGCTCGCCGCGGGTTTCCCTCTCGATGCATGCCGACGATTACGTAGGCTGGCTGGCGCTCGCGCTGACTCCCGGCCTGGGCGCGCGCATGGCCGGCAAGCTGCTCCGCGAATTCGGCAGCCCGGACGCCATCTTCGCCGCTTCGCTCACCGCCCTCGAGGGCCAGCGCCTCCCCGCCGCCGTCGCCCATGCGCTGCACTCGCGCCGCCCCGTCAGCGACGCCGCCAAAGAATTGGCTCAGGTCCAGGCCGCAGGCTGCCGATTGCTCACCTGGGACGAGCCAGAGTACCCCCAGCGCCTCAAGGAGATCTACGATCCGCCGCCCCTGCTGTATGTTCGCGGAAACGTTGAGCTTCTGGGACGCCACATCATCTCCATCGTGGGCGCGCGTCGCCCCACACCCTACGGGAATCAAATGGCTGAGCGCCTGGCCAGGGATTTGGCGGATCGGGGCTTGGTCGTCGCCAGCGGTCTTGCCCGCGGCATTGACGCCTGCGCCCATAAAGGTGCCCTCGCCTCCGCCACTGGAGCCACGATCGGGGTCCTCGGTTGCGGCATCGACGTGGTTTACCCCAAGGAGAATAAGAAGATCTTCGAGGAGATCGCCCAGCGTGGCGCCGTCATCAGCGAATTCCCCCTGGGCACGTTTCCCGGCGCCCAGAATTTCCCGATCCGCAATCGCATCCTCGCGGGGATGGGCCTTGGCGTGGTTGTCGTCGAGGGGGCCCAGTATTCGGGCTCGCTGATCACCGCCCGCCTGGCCATGGAATTTGGCCGCGAGGTCTTTGGCGTTCCCGGCAATGCCACCCAGGAGGTAAGCTTCGGCCCCAATCAGCTGATCAAGCAGGGAGCCAAGCTCGTCACCAGCTGGGAGGATGTCGTCGAGGAACTGCCCACCCCGGTTCGCGCCGAGCTGATGCCTGTCGAGTCCGTCTCCCACGACGAGCGCGCCGCGCTGGTCGAGGAGGGCCTCGAGCCCCTGGAAAGGCCTTTATATAGCCTTTTGAGCGTGGATGAGGCCCGCCACGTCGACGATTTAGTCGAAAATTCCGGCCTCAGCTCCTCGGAAGTCCTGGCCGCTCTATTTGACTTGGAGCTCAAAGGCGTGGTACGCCAGTTACCTGGGAAGCAATTCTTGAAAGTCCTGTTGTAATCATCGCGCCCACAACGGGTTAGGATGGTGGTTCCGGCAAGGGCGCGGAAGCATGTGAATCGGATGAGCCCCCGGGCGCATCTTTTGGGCAAGAAAGAAAGGGCAACGAGGTACTAGGAAAGCGAATGGCAAGATCACTCGTCATCGTCGAATCGCCGGCCAAGGCGAAAACCATCAATAAATATCTCGGCCGCGGCTATAACGTGAAGGCCTCCTACGGCCACGTGATGGACCTGCCGAAGAAGACCATCGGCATCCTGCTGCCCGGCGAAAACGGCAACAAGAAAAAGAAGCGCAAAACCAAAGCCAAGGGCAAAGCCGCCGAAAAGAAGGTTCCCAAGCCGATCCCGGTCACCTCGGAGAATATCTTCGAGCCGACCTACGAGGTCATCCCCAGCAAGCTCAAAGTGATCAGCGACCTCCAGAAAGCGGCGGTCGGCGCCGAGGCGATTTACCTGGCGGGCGACCCGGACCGCGAGGGGGAGGCGATCTGCGCCCACCTCAAGGAAATTTTGAGCAAGCCCAAGAAATACACGAAAGTTGTCGCGGCAGCCGCCGAGAAGCACGCCGAGGAAAACGGCGCGAACGGCGATGGCGCAAAGGAAGCCGCGAAGGCCAAGCCCGAAAAAAAGGTTGAGGCCGATGGCCGCGCGGCCGCTCCCAAGATCTATCGCGTCATGTTTAATGAGATCACGCAAAAAGCGATCAAGGCCGCCTTCGAGCATCCCACGCAGGTCAACGAAAACCTGGTCGACGCGCAGCAGGCGCGGCGCGTCCTCGATCGCCTCGTCGGCTACAAAATTTCGCCGCTCCTCTGGGACAAAGTTCGCCGCGGCCTATCCGCCGGGCGCGTCCAGACGGTCGCGCTGCGCGTGATTGTCGAACGCGAACGCGAAATCCGCGCGTTCGTGCCCAAGGAATATTGGACGATCCACGCGCTGCTGGCCGCGGGCGAGCCGCCCGTCTTCGAAGCCAAGCTCATCAAGCACAAGGGCGAGGACATCGAAGTTTCGAACGAAGCGGAAGCGCAGCGCGTCGTCGCCGCCGTCGAACGCGCCGCATGGCAAGTCGCGAGCGTCACGCAAAAAGAAAAGCGCCGCTACGCGCCGCCGCCGTTCACAACCTCGAAATTGCAGCAGGCCGCGTACAATCGCCTGCGCTACACCACCAAGCGCACCATGATGCTCGCGCAGCGCCTCTATGAAGGCGTCGAGCTCGGCAACGAAGGCTCCGTCGCGCTGATCACCTACATGCGCACCGATTCGGTAAAAGTCTCGAACGACGCGCTCGATCAGGTGCGCGAGCACATCGGCACGGCCTACGGCGCGAATTACATGCCGGAAAAGCCGAACTTCTTCAAATCGAAAAAGGACGCGCAGGAAGCGCACGAAGCGATCCGTCCCACGGATGTCTCGCGCACTCCCGAAAGCGTGCGCCCGTATCTCGAAGACGACATGTACAAGCTCTACCAGATGATCTGGCAGCGCTTCGTCGCCTCGCAGATGCTGCCCGCGGTTTTCGACCAGACCAGCATCGACATTTCCACCGCCGATTACACCTTCCGCGCGACCGGGTCGGTGATCAAGTTCGACGGGTATCTCGCTGTCTACCAGATCGTGAAGGAAGAGGAAGAAAAGGAAGACGAGGGCGATACCGACAGCCGCACACTCCCGCGCGTCACCGAGGGCGAAAAGCTGCGCCTCGATTCGATTCGTCCCGAGCAGCATTTTACGGAGCCGCCGCCGCGCTACACGGAAGCGACGCTGGTGAGGGAGCTGGAAGAAAAAGGCATCGGCCGCCCGTCCACGTACGCCGCGATCATTTCGACGATCGTCGAGCGCGAATACGTCAATAAAGAACAGGGCCGCTTCACGCCCACGCGGCTCGGCGAAACCGTCGCCGACCTGCTGGTGAAAGCCTTCGAGGATATTTTCGACGTCACCTTCACGGCCCGCATGGAAGACGAGCTCGACGAAATCGAGGAAGGGAAGCTCACCTGGCGCTCGTCGGTGCAGGAATTCTGGGATCGCTTCGAGGTCGATCTCGATAAAGCGGCCGACTCGATGGTGTCGTACAAGGCCGGCATCAAGACGGGCGAGAAGTGCGAGAAGTGCGGCCAGGGCGAACTCCTCGAACGCATCAGCCGCCACGGATTTTTCCTCGGCTGCTCGCGCTATCCCGAATGCGATTACACGCGCGACCTGGCCGAGCACGGGCACGATGATTCCGAAGGCGAAAACGGCACGATCTATTGCGAAAATTGCGGCAAGGAAATGGCGATCAAGCGCGGACGCTTCGGCACGTTCCTCGCTTGCACCGGCTATCCGAATTGCAAGACGACGCGGCGGCTCGCGAGCGGCACCCGGAAAGCGCTGCAGCCCGATGTGGTCCTCGAAGAAAAGTGCCCCACGGACGGAGGAGTGTTGCTGCGTCGCGCGGGACGCTTCGGCGATTTCATCGGCTGCCAGAACTATCCCAAGTGCAAATACACGCGCCCGATCACGCTCGGCATCAAATGCCCGAAGTGCAACGAGGGCGAATTCGTTCGCCGCGGCACCGCCAAGGGACGCGGGCGCGGCCGCATCTTCTACGGCTGCTCGCGCTATCCCGATTGCGATTTCACCACGCCGTATGAGCCGATCGCCGAGCCATGCCCGAAGTGCGGGGCGCCCTTCATCGTCGAAAAGCGGACCAAGCAGGGCAATTTCCGCTCCTGCATCCGCGAAAACTGCGATTGGGAAATTGTCGCGCCGGAAGCGCCGCCTGCCCAGGCGCCCGTGTCGCCGCAAGCCTCGCCCACATTCGTCCATCCGCAAGAGCGCGGCGCGGAGCCGCAGCCAGTAGGCGCCGGCGTCCGCGAAAAGCCCTAAGACCGGTCGAGAGTCAAGAGTTCGTAGGCGCGGGTTTCAAACCCGCCCGCTTGCCCTGTGTTTGTCCGTTATCCATTTCACTGCGGATTTCCTTCCGCATGAGCTTTTGCCAACGGCCTAGGTACGTCCTGAAAAATGGGAGCTCCAAACGGGGCACCCGTAGCTCCGCCATCCACCATCAGCTCGACCGCGTTGACGTAGGAGGAATCGTCCGACGCAAGGAAGAGCACGGCTTTGGCAATTTCTTCCGGCTCGCCCCAACGGCCCTGCGGAATCACAGAAGAAAAGAACTTCTCCACCTTCGCGGATTCCTCTGTGGAAATGGAGGCACGGGGCCCACGCTTCCAAATGGGAGTTTTGATCGCGCCCGGTGCGACGACGTTCACGCGAATGTTGCGCGGTGCAAGGTCGGCGGCGATGGAACGCGCCATCGAGACGAGACCACCCTTCGTGGCTGCATATGCGGCGACGCCAGGTTGGCCGAGGTAGTTATGCACCGACCCGCAAAAGATGATGCTGCCGTCGTCGTTCAGCAGAGGGGCCGCTGAATTCACGGTAAAGAAAGCGGCACTGAGGTTGGTGCGGATCACGTTCTCAAAAATGGCCTCGTCGGCGGAGCCGGTAGGAGTCCGGCCGGTGATGCCGGCATTGGCGAAGACAATGTCGAGCTTCCCGAAATCTTTGGCCAGGGCTGCGAAGAGCCGCTTGCGGTCTTCCGCAATGGTGACGTCAACGCGGTAGCCACGCGCGCCCGATCCAAGTTCGGCGATCGCTTCATCGAGCGTCTTCTGGTCGCGACCGGTAATGGCGACCTGCGCGCCCTCCGCAATGAAAAGTCGGGCTGTGGCCAAGCCGATGCCACTGTTACCGCCGGTAATAAGAGCCTTCTTGCCTGTGAGCTTCATATTGCCTCCTTTTGTGGGACCGGCATCGAATATGATTTCCGTCATGGATGGAAGGATACAAAAAAATATGCGCCATCCCGCCGAAGAGACCGGAGTCGCAGCCAGTAGGCTTGGGCCGCGAAAAATCCTAAGGTCAGTTGATAGTCAAGAGTTCAGAGTTGAGAGTCAGAGACGGTTGCGGCATTGCGCGGTTACCTCGCGCACCCTTCGCAAACGACACGAAGGGTGCGGCACCCCTCAAGTTCGGGGCCTGAATAGACTCCGGTGAGGGTCGTTCGCGATTGCTCCGATGTATTAGCCACCCGCCTGATACTAAACTTCCCGCGAAGGATCTGGGGGATTTCCACTTAGAAGGATAGTCCGGTCACGAAAAAACACCGGTGCAGGTGTCGTCGCGCATGCTCGCCTCAGCCCAACTCGGGTGTCACCAAATGCCGCGCGCGGCATCGAACTAGGGGGAGGAGCACACCGTGGGAAAACTTGCGATTTGGGCGCAGCTGGAAGCGAAGCCGGGGAAAGAGAAAGAGGTCGAGGAGTTTTTGAAGGCGGCGGAGCCGCTGGCGGAACGCGAGGCGGGGACGTTGACGTGGTACGCGATCAGGATGGGGCCGGGGAAATACGGGATCTTCGATACGTTTGCCGACGAGAACGGACGGAACGCTCACCTCAGCGGAGAAATCGCGAAAGCGCTGATGGCCAGGGCGAGCGAGCTGTTTGCGAAGCCGCCGGAGATTGCGAAGCCCGAGATTCTCGCGTCGAAGGCCGGTCGGCAGGCAGCGAGCCGAGGCTGAAGCCCTTTTTATTGTGGCGCGCTTTTCGCGGGCCTGCCCTTCGACATTGCTCAGGGTAAAAAGGCTCACGCTTCCACCTGAAGAAGAGCCGGCGGGACGCCGGCGCTACGTTTGAACCTAAGGGCAAAGGCCGCCCACCTGAAGGTGGCCGCTACGAAAGCAACGACCAGGGCAAAACCACAAACCAAGAATCGCCCACTACGAAACCTACGCGACGCGGCATTCGGTTCCGTTTATCGATGGCTTCCGGTGAACGAGGCGAGGCGCATGGCGGCCGGGGCTCGAGACACCGGATGATGCGAGCGCGTGCTGGCGCTGGTGCGCGCGGCGCTCAGGATTGAGAGCGCGAACGCGAGCAGGAGCACGGCCGTGGTCCATCGGAGCTGCCTGCGACGCAAGCCGACGAACACCAGCTCGAGGCAGAGCGCGCAGATGATCGCGAGCGCTGCGACCGGTACGGTCAGCACGGGACGGTCAATCGTTGCCGGAGGAGCGGCGGGCGGAACACCTGCCCACTGCGCAGCATTTACGAGATTCGCGGCATTTACGGAGCCGAGACCTGTAGCGAGATCGTAGCCCGCGCCCGCGTTATAGCCGGTCAACACGCCCTCTGGCGTGCCCTGGCCATTTCCAGTTTGTGTGCTTGTGCTGCTGCCACCACCGCAACCGACGCTAACGACCAACAAGGCGGCGGTGCCACAAAGGGCCGCGACCGTGACCCAGCGCCGCTGTTTACGGCGCAAGCCGAGGAGAAGCAATAGTCCGATGCCCAACGCACAGAGGATCCGTATTGCCCGGATCGTGACAGGCGAGAGAGGGCTTGCAGGAAAACCCGGGAGACTTGCTGTCGTGGTGCAGTCGACGCTGCCGATTGTGCAGGGGGCCGAATTGGTCCCCATCGTAATGTCGTAGAACATGCAAGTCGCCGCCGGTGAGCCGGCGGAGGTGCAAGTGTTGCCTGCCTTCGCAGCCAATTGGTAGAGAACCGAGCCGACGTTTCCTTGGGGGCCGTGCTTCTGGTCGACGAGCGCCATCAGGCCGGCAAAAGCTTGTGCCGACACTGAGGTCCCGCCGACTCCCAGGAAGTTGGGCGTCGGGCCGAGGGTGCATGGACTGTTATTCTGTCCAGCGCCTGCCCCTTGGCCTGCCGGGATAACGGAGTCCTCTTCGCACATCACGTAGAAGTGGCCGACGAGGCCATCGCCCGCGAACAACGAGATATCAGGAAGGTTGCGCTTGGTGCCCACGACGCCGGAGAGGCCATTTTGCCAGGCAGGCTGCGCGTTACCGCCGGAGCAGCCGGAGATTGAGGCCGCCCCATTCGTGCAATTGCTTACACCACCGCCGCCGCCGACCACGGACACCAAGTCAGCCTGCTGGATATACGTGTCGCTGCAGCTTTGCACAGGATTGGAGATGGCGGGCGTGACGCTGACGAGATCGAAGAGGATCGAGTTCGTACACGTGTCGTTCCATACGTCCTCGGGAATGTAGCCGAGAGCCGTATCCCGCTGGCCAGGAGTGGTATTCCAGTACGTGCCTTCGATTCCGAGATCGTTGAAATCGGTGCCGCCGACGGCGATGTTGTATTGTGTGGACGCGACGCCATTTACGGCCAGTCCGCAGCTAGCGGTTTGCAGCAGCGCATTGGACGCGTAGCCGCAGCCCGGCGGGCTGGGTGGAGGGGTATCACAGGTCGCAGCAGAGTAGTCGCCTGAAGCCACGACTACGGTGATTCCTTCCATCTGGGCTTGGTTCCAGGTGCTGTTGTAGAACTGATTTGCGGTGGTTCCGAGGTCGAATTCGCATGCGCCGTAGCTGCTGCTCAAGATGCAGGCTGGCACGGCGGCCTTGCTACAGCCACCTGCGGGTACGCCGTTGACGATGTATGTGGCAGCGGTATCACCGCCAAACGTCGTAGGCGTGGAAGGCGCGATGACCAAGTCGATTGTGGCGCCCTTTGCCACGGCTCCAGACCACTCGGCATCGAGAATGGACTCAACTTCGTCGCCGTTAACGGTGACGGCGCCGGCCGGGGTAAGGACGTTGAAGGCGCCCCCGGTCAGGCCAAAAAGCGACCGAAACTGTGCCACGTCGCTAGGAGAGACACTTTCGATGTTGCTGTCGCCCACGATGGCGATGGTTTGCCCCGTGCCGTCGATACCGTCGTTGTTCCAAAGCGTCTGAACGTTATAAATGGCAGCAAAATCGTTGGCGCCGACGACAAAACAGTTGGCGTTGCTTCCAGCGACGTCGCAGCCATTGGCGTTGAACGTGTAATCAGGGCGCAAGGACGAGGCCCGGCGGATGCGGCTCTGCGGCTTGGGATAAAAGTTGTGCAACGAACGCACACCAGCGACGACCGGCACGAGCGCCGTGGGAATCGATGGATCGCTCGAGTTGGCCCAGTGTTGCTCGCCGTTCACGGCGTATTGGTGGATCGCGGTATGAAAGGCTGACTGGACCTGAGCAGCGTTGCCGGAGAAGTCGATGGTGGTGCGGCCGTTGGCGACATTGTTCACCTGGAAGCCATGCGTGGTGAGCCACTTCGTAATCGTGTCGATGTCCTGCTGCGCCGGACCGTACATCTGGCCGAATTCAACGGAACTGAGCCAGTGATGGTAGTTGGGCGAGGAGGGGTCCAACTGCTCGGACATGAAGGACTGGAGCGCCGCCTCCTGAGCGGGGCTGCGTTTGAGGACGAGCAGCATGTGCTGCATCGGGAGATTGGCCGGCGCCGGGCCGCGGTCGTACTTCGCCTGCGCGAGCGGGTGCGTGTTGCCACGCAGGACGGTCAATTTCGAGTCGTCGACGGCCGCGTTGATGCGGGGCGCCGAGTAGGTGGCCTGCGACGATGCGCGCAGGACGACCAGCGAAAGGAGAGCAAAAGCCAGCATCACTTTATTTGTGTTCATGTGTAGGTCTCGCATGTTGGATACCTCAGATGCTACCAGCCGCCTTCCGGGATGGATGCCAATCGTGAAACGATTGCGTTAAGAGTAAAGGCAGGCAAACGGACGCAACTGCGGAGCTCTGCCCCTGGATAATTCCCGCGAAGAGCCGAAATGGTTCCAGTGAAACGGGCGGACGTCGGCGGGTGTCGAAACTGTGTCGATTAGACGAAGATGCATCGCTTTGTTTCGAACAAGTTGCGGGCGTTTCTAATCGCCGAATGTCGATTAAGGTTGACGCCTCAGGCGCCGAGTAACGGCCGAGGACCGGCCTACCGTGTGGGCGAGGCGCGGCGATCGAGCGCCGATCGAAGCTGCAACCGGGCCCAGGGTGTTCCGGCCCCGCTTTCCGGCGCGCGCGCGGCGTCGTCCCCATAGCCGGCTTCGTCCTTCCCTGCGGTCCCCAACACGCAAACCGCCCACTTGATTCAATCACATTGCGCGAGAAAAAGTTGCTGTCCGGAAGTATAGAAACGGCACAGGTGCCGGGACCTGTGCGGTTGCAGCTGCGCCAGAGGCACGCGGTCAGCGGGAGGCGCGGATGCGGGCCGCGAGATTGCGGGCGCGCTCGCGGGCGATGTCGATGAAGTGGTCGTCGGCGGCGAGCTGGTCGAGGGCCGGGAGAAACTGATCGGGCTGGAGAAAGAGCCTGTTGTCGTAGTCCTTTTCGACTTGCGCCAGGACGTCGTTGACGCCGAGGCGATCGTAGCGCATGGTGCGCTGAAGATCGGAAAGGTCGGTCTGCTGGCGCGCGAGATCGTCGAAGATGGCCAGGAGCTGAGAGGCGGGCTCGTTGAGCGTGTAATTGAAGGAGACAGAGTGCGTTTCGCCGCTGCGCTGATACGTGAACGTCTTCTGGCCGAGGTTGGCGATGCGGTGGTGCATCTCGATGTCGATGCCGTCGAAATCGTGGAGCTTCGCGGCAAGGTCGAAGATGCGCGCCACGAGCGGGGCAGATATCTGAGCGGGTTGCGGCGCGGAGGCGTCGCTGAGCTGGCGAATGTCGTAGGTGGCCGCGCCGGACTGGCTGATCTTGATCTCGGTATATTCGGGATAGCTCGACTTGAAGACTTTGAGGTAGGTGATGGTCGCCTCGTCGGTGGGCGTCGCACGCGCGCCCGTGGCGATGAGGGCGGCGAACGCCATGGCCAGCGCGAATACGGCAAGCATTCCTTTGCAATTGGGCCGCGGCTTCATTCGAGTCGGGACAAGATTAACTCAGGGTTGGATTCCGATTCCAGCGCGAGGTGAATTTAGCACAAGCGAGAGGGAATTCATCGCGCGCGCGGAATTGAGATGCGGAGAGATCGCGATTCGCTGCTCGAGGCGACGGCTGGGCGGCGGAGTCCCGTGGACGCTATAAAGCGCTCGCGCGCTCGCGAAGTTTGGGCGTGGCAGAGCGCAACGGCCAGAGCGTCGGCAGCGTCGGACGGCTCGGGACATTCCGCGAGGCCGAGAAGCGATTTCACCATCTGCTGCACTTGTTGTTTCGAGGCTGCGCCGTAGCCGGTGACGTTGGCCTTCACCTCGCGCGGCGAGTAGCTGTGCGCGGGAATCTGCGCCTGGGCCGCGGCGAGCAAAACCACGCCGCGAACCTCGGCGAGCTTGAGCGCGGTGCCGACGTTGAGCGCCGTGAACACGGATTCGACCGCGACAGCATCCGGCGCGAACTGCTGGACGATGCCGGAAACGAGAAAATGAATTTCGCGCAGGCGCACCGCAAATGTGACCTTCGAGGGAATCTTCCACGCGCCGAATCTCATCAAGCGTGCGCCGCTGCCATCGACTTCGATGACGCCGAAACCTGTGGCACCGACAACGGCCGGATCAACGCCGAGGACGCGCAACTTGCGTCCGCCCGCAGCGGTTGGCGCAAATGTAGGAGGCATGGTCGGGCACAGTCTACGTGCTGCGCGCGAGCGCGGGTAGTGCTATTTTGCGGCGGAGCGGCGCGAAGGGAAACAGGAGCAGTCTGATAAATATTTGTGGTGGAAGCGAAGAGCTTCTTCAGGAGCTAAGAAGCTGCTGAAAACGCCGATCTGTCATTCCGAGGGCGGGGGTTCGCCTGCCTCGCCGGCAGGCGGGCCCGAGGAATCTGCTCTTCTCCCGGTCACATGAAAGAGCAGATCCCTCGCTTCGCTCGGGATGACAGGTCGAAGGAATTTTGCAGAGCATTTCCGGGATGGCTTCTAGCCGGCGACGGCGGCCTGGATTTCCTTTTCGTCGATGTCGAAGTTCGCGTAGACGTGCTGCACGTCGTCGTGATCCTCGAGCGCCTCGACCATGCGCAGCATCTGCTGTGCTTGCGGTCCGGTGAGCTTGACGTAATTTTGCGGCACCCATGCGACTTCGGCAGAAGCGGGCGTGATCCCGGCCGCGATGAGCGCTTCGCGGACCTTTTCCATGGCCTCGGGAGGCGTGGTGACTTCCCAGGCCGCGCCATCGTCGCGGAGATCTTCAGCGCCCGCGTCGAGCACGATGCCCATCATCTTATCTTCGTCCGCGGCGTCCTTGGAGACAACGATGTCGCCCTTGCGGTGAAACATCCAGCCCACGGCGCCCGTTTCGGCCATGTTGCCGCCGTTCTTTGAAAACATGTGGCGAATCTCGCTGACGATCCGGTTGCGGTTGCTGGTGACGACCTGCACGAGCACTCCTACGCCGCCGGGGCCGTAGCCTTCGAACGTCACTTCGTCGAGCGTCTCGCCCTCGAGGGTGCCCGCGCCGCGCTGGATCGCGCGCTCAATATTGTCGTTGGGCATGTTCTCGCTTTTGGCGGTCAGGATCGCCGTCCGAAGGCGAGGATTGGTGATCGGGTCGGCTCCGCCGGTGCGGGTCGCGATGGTCAACTCGCGGATGAGCTTGGTGAAAACCTTGCCGCGGCGGGCATCGGTGGCCGCCTTTTTGTGTTTGATTGTGGCCCACTTCGAGTGTCCAGACATAGGTAACCTTCTAAGGGAAGTCTCGCAGGAGCGGCCTCTTAGCTCTTGCCGCGATAGTTTAGCAGCAGCGTCAAAAACAAACAAGAAAATGGCGGCACTGGCACTGGTGCCATCCGGACTGGAGTATCGAGTTGAACGCCCAGGTAAACACAGAGTGCACAGAGGGGGCACGGAGATCACGGAGGCGGACAGAATCTGATGATGGATCGCGACACATGGCGATGCGAGATGCGCACATTTTTGTAAACGAACGTTCACGGGAGATTCATGAGGACCGCCGGGCGGCAGGTGAAAATGCTTGGCTTCGCTCTTCATGCGAAACTAGAGTTACGGGCGATCGTCGTTTTGCCGGCTGTCGAGAAATGGCACTGATCGAAGACAAATTCATGCGGCGCTGCCGCGTCGTGGCAATCGCTTTCTGTGCGCTGACGAGTTTCATGCTCGCTCCCGGACGCGCGCTCGCGCAGAAGGCGGCGGCCGAACAGTGCCCGGTTCGTCCTGCGGCGGGCAGCGTGGTGCACGAGCCGGAGGACCTGAGCAGCCGGAACGGCGTGCTGCGCGTCGATTTCACGTACCGTAATTTTCTCGATGCAGACGGGCAGATGCGCTACTGCTACGTCTACAAGGACGGCAGCGAGGCGCCCACTCTGCGGCTGAAGCCGGGCGACCTCCTGATCCTGCACCTGAGAAACGGCGAGCACGCGGCCGCTCCGGCGCCGGGGAGCGATAAGCGCGAGAGTGCGATGGCCGGGATGCGCGGCGGATGCACGGCGAGCGGAATGACCGCTGCGTCAACGAACATGCATTTCCACGGACTGACGGTACCGCCGGTTTGCCATGAGGACGACGTGCTCAACACGTTCGTTCAGCCGGGCGACCGGCCGTTTGAGTACCGATTCCGCATGCCGCTCAACGAGCCGCCGGGACTCTACTGGTATCACCCGCACGTTCACGGCTTGACCAGCGCGCAAGTGCAAGGGGGAGCCTCGGGAGCGCTGATCGTGGAGGGGATCGAGCGGGCCGATCCCGTGCTGGCGGGGCTCGCGGAACGGGTATTCGTCATTCGCGATCAGGGCTTGCTCAATCCGAACGCGCCGCCGGCAACCTCAAGTTCGATGCCGCCGCCGCTAGTGCTTCGCGACGCCGAAGGCGACATTATGAACACGAACACGGGCGGCGGCACTCCGGCGAGAGATCTCTCGATCAACTTCGTCCCAGTACCCTACCCGACGTATCCTCCGGGGATCATCAGGATTCGGCCCGGCGAAAAAGAGCTCTGGTGCGTGCTGAATGCGTCGGCGATCACGTATCTCGATTTGCAGATGCTGGTCAACAACAAGCCGGAAATGATGGGAGTCGTTTCGCTGGATGGAGTGCCGATCGATGAAAACGGCATGGCGCGCAATCGCATCATTTGGGAGAGCCACGTCTTGCTGCCGCCGGCGGGGCGGGTTGGCGTCATCGTGAAAGGCCCGCCCGAAGGGGCGAGCGGAAGTTTTGTGACGCGCGCGGTCGACACGGGGCCGGCCGGCGAAAACGATCCCACGCGGCCGCTGGCGACAATCGTCGCCGCGGCGGATGCGCCCGAGCCGGGCGTGCGATTAGCTGCCGCACCCGCTCCGCTACCTCGACCAAGCACGGTTTGGCTTGGTGATGTAACGCCCGTGAGAACGCGAACCCTCTATTTCTCGGAAAAGCCCCACGATCCCAAAGACCCCAACAGCAAGACGGACTTTTTCATCACGGTCGAAGGCCAAAAGCCGAAGGTGTTTGACCCGGGCGACAAGACTCCCAACATCATCGCGCAACAGGGGGACGTCGAGGACTGGATTATCGAGAATCGTTCGCAGGAACTCCATGCATTCCACATTCATCAGCTCCATTTTCTGCTCGTGGAATGGAATGGCGTCCCAGTGGATGAGCCGTTTCTGCGCGATACCATCAACGTGGCGTACTGGGACGGCAAGAGCAAGCAATACCCGAGCGTCAAGTTGCGAATGGATTTCCGCGATCCAAATATCGTGGGGACATTCGTTTACCACTGCCATCTGCTCGAACATGAGGACGGAGGAATGATGGGTGTGATTCGCGTTGTGCCCAAGGGCAGCACGAATCTCCTTGGCGCGCAGAAAGGTATAGTACCCCCGCTATGTGGGCGGCTATCCGCTACGACCAAGCGAAAATCAACCACCGTTTCCTACAGCGCGAGAAATCTGAAAGCGAATGTCACGGGAGCGGCCAGCTTTTAACGCGCGTGTCATCTGGCAATAACAACCAGCGCGTATCCCTTGCTGCACGAGTTTGATTCCGAAAGCCTCCCAGGCAGCCGTGTGCGGCTGCCGAGCCCCCGCGGGGCGACGCGGCGTCAGACCGAAGATTTCCCAAACTTAAAGGAGAGCTCATGATCAGCACGTATCTTCGCCGGATGGCAGCGATTGCGCTGGCCGCCAACCTGGTTCTGGTGATGCCGGGCAGCCTTTTGGCCGGGGACAAAAAAGACGCCGCGGAAGCGGTGGAAACGACGACGCCGATCAAGCACGTCATCGTGATCTTCCAGGAAAACATTTCGTTCGATCACTATTTCGCCACCTACCCGCACGCGACGAATCCGGCAGGCGAACCGGCCTTCCATGCCAAGGATGACACGCCGCGCGTCAACAATCTCCTGAGCGGCGGGCTTCTGACGGAGAATCCGAACTCGACGCAGCCCTTCCGAATGGATACGGGCGTGCTGTCGGTGACGTGCGACCAGAACCACAGCTACACCCCGGAACAGCAAGCAGCCGACCACGGCCTGATGGATAAGTTCCCAGAATCAACTGGAACTGGAAACACGGCCGGGTCTCCCTGCAACGACTATGGCAAAGGTACCGGTGTGGTAATGGGCTACTTCGACGGCAACACGACCACTGCCCTCTGGAACTACGCGCAGCACTTCGCGATGAGCGACAACTCGTATAGCACGATGTTTGGGCCGTCCACTGTCGGAGCCATCAACCTGGTCGCAGGCACAACGGAAGGCGCTACGATGCTGCCGCTCAAGGTAAACGGAAAAGCAGCGGCGCCATCCGGCAACATCGCCAATGCCCTGTTGACGGGCGCGCTCATCGGCGACGTGCGTCCGGTAGGTGATGAGTGCGTGCTCACGGATCCTGGGCTACAAACCGCGAACTTGGTGTCGTTCAGCGGCAAGAACGTCGGCGACCTTCTCAACGCGAAGGGAATTACATGGGGATGGTTTGAGGGCGGCTTTGCTCCGACGGGGTACGACGCGAAGAACCGCGCCATCTGCGGACAGCATCACGTCGGGCTGGCTGGAGACGACGCTGTCACGCAGTCCAGCGACGGTGACTACATTCCGCACCACGAGCCGTTCCAGTTCTACGCGTCCACTGAAAACGCGCATCACGTTGGGCCCTCTGACCCCTCGCTAATCGGAACCTCGGCGGATGGGACGAATCACCAATACGACCTGAGCGCGTTCTGGACGGCGCTCGGCGAGGACCGGCTTCCGGCCGTGACGTATCTTAAGGCCGGGGCATATCAGGACGGCCACCCGGGCTACTCGGACCCCATTGACGAGCAGGTCTTCCTCGTGGGTGTCATCAATGCGGTCGAGAACAGCCCGTACTGGAAGGATACGGCGATCTTCATTCTCTATGACGACTCCGACGGCTGGTACGACCACGCGCTCGGGCCGATCGTCAACCAGTCGGCGGTTGCGGACGATGCTCTGGGCGGCGGCGCCGATTGCGGCGTTGCAACGACCACTACACAGGGCCAGTGCGGTTATGGTCCTCGCCAGCCGCTGCTCCTGATTTCTCCCTACGCCAAGCAGAATTACGTCGACCATCGGGCCACCGACCAGTCGTCTACCCTTCGTTTCATCGAAGACAACTGGGATTTGGGCGGGATCGGCGGCAACTCGAGCGACGTGAAGGCCGGCAGGCTCAACGGCATGTTCGACTTCGACGATGGCCCCTCGGCGCACAAGTTGATTCTCGATCCGGCCACCGGAGTCGTGCTCCCGCATCAACCGGACTGAGGCGGCAAAAGAATCCCCGTAGTACACCTCACGCCAGTGCAACGCCCCCTGGCCCGTCCCGACGCCTTCGGGACGGGCTAGTTTTCTTGGCGAAATCCGTGGCACAGACAATCCTGTCTGTGCGAAACAGTCTCGCCTTTCAAATCCAACCTCAAATCCAACTAGGCCCTTAGCCCTCTTTTAGCGGGGCTCGCAGTGGCGTCTCCGATGTATGCTTGGTCGATTGCTTCGTCGAATAGGCACGATCTGTTGACCGGAGATGCCGCTTGCCACGAAAGCAGCGCAGCGTCGATCTGACGCAAGTTTCTGAATGGGACGCCGGGAAGGTCCGCCGCAAGGACGACTATCTCGCCGCCGAGGAGCCGCTCGAAATCCGCATCGGCGAGCATCCCTTGAGCGTCACCATGCGCACGCCGGGAGACGACCTCGATCTGGCGGCGGGATTTCTGCTCACCGAAGGCCTCGTCCAGCGCTGGGAGCAGATTGTGGCCCTCGAGCACGATCCGGGCGATCCGGAGAATCCGGGAGCGAATCGCGGGAACGTGGTGCGCGTGGAGCTCGAAGCGGAGTCGATGCCGGACTTCGAGAAGATACGGCGGCATTTTTTCGCGGCGTCGAGCTGCGGGATTTGCGGGAAGGCGTCGATCGATTCGGTGCGGGCGCGTTCGATGCAGCCGCCCAATCCGGCTTTTCGGCTCGATCCCAAAGTGCTCGTGAAGCTTCCGGACACGCTGCGGGCTTCGCAAGCCGTTTTCGGGCGCACGGGCGGGCTGCATGCGGCGGCGCTCTTCGATGCGAAGGGCGCGCTGCTCGTGCTGCGCGAAGATATCGGGCGGCACAACGCGGTGGACAAGGTGATCGGCTGGGCGCTGCGAAACGGACGAATGCCGCTGGCGAATGTGCTGCTGCTGGTGAGCGGGCGCGGCGGATTCGAAATCATTCAGAAGGCGATTGTGGCCGGATTGCCCGTGGTTGCGTCGGTATCGGCGCCGTCGAGTTTGGCCGTGCAGTTGGCGCGCGAGATGAGCCTCACGTTAATCGGTTTCCTGCGCGGGGAGCGATTTGTGGTGTACGCAGGAGACGAGCGGCTGGCGCGAAGGGCCTAAGGACTGCGTATCGCTGCTCTAGGTGTTTTGTAGGGGCGCCTGCTTGCTGCGCCCCGGATTCGTGCACGATCGCGACTAGTGAGCCGCTCTTTTGCGCAACGTGGCGGGCGGGGCTGCCTGGCCGTTGCGGATCATATCGCGGAAAGCGTCAAACAAATCGCGGTCCCACCAGCCGAGCGCCGCTTCGTCTTCCATGATCTGCAAACCCGCGTCGGAGGGCGAAGCCGTGCGATACGGGCGGTCGGTGGTGAGCGCGTCGTAGACGTCCGCCAGTTGCAGGATGGCCGCCGTAAGCGGAATTTCGCCGTTGCGCAGGCCGTCGGGATAGCCGGAGCCATCGTGCTTCTCGTGATGGTGGCGAATGATCGGTAGAACAAGGCGAAAGGCTTTCAGCGGCGCGCAGATGCGTTCGCCGACCACGGGATGCTTGCGCATGATCTCGGTTTCTTCCTCCGAGAGCGGGCCGGGCTTCAGCAGGATCGCGTCGGGCACAACAACCTTGCCGATATCGTGCACGATCCCGGCGCGACGCAGCGCCTTGATTTCTTCTTCCGGCAGACCCAGCTTTTCGGCGAGACGCGCGGACGTATTCGCCAACCGCTCGCAGTGCCCAAGAGTGTAGGGGTCGCGCGCCTCGATGCTTTGCGCGAGGCTGAATAAAACATTTTCGGCGTTTTCGAGCTCGTCGGTGAACTGCTTCA
>JBKQNJ010000003.1:0-61532 GCA_052146315.1 Candidatus Acidiferrales bacterium
CCCGGCGCCGCGCCGCAGCAGCGCGCGGAAGAGCGACACCGCCGCCGCAAACACCAGCGCGGGGATGAGGAAGTGCTCGCCAGCGCGCCAGCCACCGACACCGTCAATAATGGCCTTCCCAGGAGCAGCTATTCGATAGCCATCGACGGCGCGCGCGCCGGCCAACCGTTCAATGACGAATTCTATGGCGGTATATCGTCCACGCAGGTCGGCACGCTGACCTTCGGTCGTGAGCGCTCTCTCGGCACCGATGCGATGCTCCAGTACGATCCGGCCGGCGGCAGCTATGACTTTTCGTACATCGGATATAACGGCACGATGGCCGGCGCCGGCGACACTGATGACAGCCGTTGGGACGACGCCCTGAAGTATCGCCTCACCTATGGCCCGGTCCATTTCGGCGCGATGTATAAATTCGCCAACGGTTCTGGCGGCTGCTACTCGGCCTTGCCAGGCTGGACTGCCGCCACCTGTACGCCGGAACAGCCGCATAACAACGCCTACGGCTTCGACGTCGGTGGAGAACACGGCAAGTTCTCAGCCGACGCCGTCTTCCAACATTACAACCAGGCGATCAGCGTGGTGAACCCTTTGCTGGGGCCTCAGAGTCCGACGCAGCCATATCAGTCGACCACGGACAGCATCAATATGAACACCATCGCGAACGGCAATCTGATCGACCCAAACGGCACCGTATACGGCATCGTGACCGACAACAACGGCATTATGGCCGCTGCCAAGTATGCGTGGGACCCGTTCAAGTTTTTTGCCGGCTACGAATACATCTGGCAGAACAACCCGGCGCAACCGTTGGGCGTAGGCGCCTCGGACCAGGGCGGTTTCATCATGAGCGGGGTCGAAGACAACAATCTTGACTCTGAAAAGTTGGTGCAGATCTGGTGGACGGGCGTGAAATACGCCTACGACAGCAAAACCGACATCACTTTGTCGTGGTATCAACAGCGGCAGAACGACTTCCGTATTCCGTCAACCTGCTCGGTCGCAGACGGTTTCCGCAGTTCCTGCGCGGGCACCCTCGACGAGGCGTCGCTCTATATGGACCATCACTTCACCAAGCGTTTCGACGGTTTTGTCGGAGTTGCGTATTCCTACGTGACCGGCGGTCTGGATATCGCCATTCCTCATGGCCCCGGTGTCCCCTTTTTCTACCCGACCAACGTTGCTCCGACAATCGGATGTCGTTTCGCCTTCTGATCGTTTCAGGGGCGGGCTCAGTCGAGAGCCCACATGGTTACCTCTACTCGTCTTGGACTGCTTGTCGTCCGACGTGAAGTGTGGGATCTGGGAGGATTTTCATGATTCGTCGCTCTTCACGATTCGCGCTGTCCCTATGGCTTGTGATGGCATGGCTGTTCGGTGTGGGCTTGGCGGCCGCAGCGCCACAGAGCAAAACGGAGATTATAGTCTCAGCGGCGATCAGCTTGAAAGACGCGCTCGATGAGGTCACGCATCTCTGGGCGGCGGCGAACCCGAACGTCTCCGTCAAGACCAACTACGGCGCGTCGGGGACGCTGCAACTCCAGATCGAACAGGGCGCGCCGGTCGACGTGTTCGTTTCAGCGGCGCCCAAGCAAATGGACGCGCTCGCATCAAAGGGGCTGCTACTCGAAGGTGCGCGCAAGGACTTGCTGCGGAACGAAATCGTCCTGATCGTGCCGCAGGACTCGACGCTCGGCATCACAAAGTTCCAGGATCTGCTGAACCCGAATGTGAAGAAGGTCGCGCTCGGCGAGCCCGTAGCCGTGCCGGCCGGAAAGTATGCACAGGAAGTCCTCACGCACCTCGGAATCTACGATCAGGTGAATGCGAAAGCTGTGCTTGCGAAGGATGTGCGGCAGGTGCTCACCTATGTGGAGACCGGAGACGTCGACGCGGGAATCGTTTACACGACCGACGCGCTTTCGTCGAGCAAGGTGAAGATCGTCGCGGAGGCGTCCGCCGATTCTCATGAGCCAGTGATTTATCCAGTTGCGGTGATCAAAATGACGAAGGATCCGGCCGCTGCGAAAGCTTTCGAAGATTTTCTGTCCGGTTCGCAGGCGCGCGCCGTTTTTCAGAAGTACGGTTTCACTCTCGCGAATCCGTGACGCGAACTGCGTACCAACGGTCGGGCGTGCAGGTGCAACCGAGGTAACGGTAGCGCTTCCACAGCCCAGAAGCTAAACCAAATATGCACCTGAACCAAATCTGGCCTCCCGGCCAGCTTGATCCGTACTCTGTAATCTGGCAGCTTGGTGGAGACGATGAAAATCGTCCGCTCTCTGGACGAGGGCCGAATGTTCTTTGAAAATTGAGCTTGCAGCTATTGGGAACGCCAATCTCCCGACTGGCGATTTTCGCTCCCGGGAAACCGCCCACGATTTCGCGATTTGCCCACCAGGAACGGCAAATTCTAATCGACATTCGGGCGATTAGAAAACGCCGCAACTTATTCAAAACAAACGATGGGCGCCACTTCTAATCGACACGGTAACGGGGATCTCGCAGGTGGGCTTTTTCGGCGCGGTCGCTCAAAACGCGGCTAGCGAAAGTGCACCTTTCCAGTAGCGGTGATTGCGCCCCATTCCGGCAGGCTGCGCTTGCCGAGCAGAGTTTCCGCGGCCCACGCGCCTAGAAACGACGATAACGCTACGCCGTGCCCGGCGTACGCGCCGAGGACGATTCCGTTCGCACTCGCGGGATGTTCGGCAAACACAGGCCGCCAGCCCTCGCGAAACAAAATTGGTCCGCCCCAGCGGTGCGTGAACCGGCAGTCCTTCAGCGCTGGATGGAGCCCGTGCGCGCGCCGCTCGAAAGACGCGAACATCCGCGTGGCGTCCGGCGCCGCAATATCGACGTCTTCGAGATCGTCCGATTCTGGTGCGTCCAGCAGCCCTGCGCCCAGCACCAGCGAGTTGTCGTTGCAAACGCGCCCCCAGAGATACGGGAAATCCACCGTGTAGAAAGGCTTCCGCTGCGCGAGGCCGATCTCTTCCAGTTGTTTTTCCGAGAGCGGGGAACTCAGCGCCGCGAGCGTGAGCTTCGGCACGGTGCTTTCATGCATCCCGGAAAGCCCAAGCGAAAGCCCATTCGTCGCAAACAACGCTTTCCTCGCGCGCAAGCGGCTGCCCGCGAAGTGGATCGTAGCCTCATCGCCCCATTTCACGTGCTCGACCGGATGATTTTCCGCGATGATCGCTCCGAGCCGGTCGCCCGCGCGCGCGAGGCCGCTAACCAGCTTTCCCGGATCGAGCGTCCCTCCCGGCACTTCGTTCACCACGCGCAGCGTGCCGGAATCGTTCCACGCGATCGGCGACTCCTTCGATCCGCCTCGCCGCGCAATCTCCCAAGCCCCAGGCAGCGAAAGATCGCACTCCACTTCGAGTCTTTCGAGTATCTTCCTCAGTCCGCCGAGCACGTCTTCGAGGCCCGAAAGATCATCCGCAGCTGCGCCCTCAAGAGCCATGCCGCCTGTACGTCCGCTCGCCCCGCGGCCGATCCGCCCCGCCTCCAGCACGACGACGGATTTCTCCGGCGCAAGCAGGCGCAGCCACGCAGCAGCGGCCAGGCCGCTGAACCCAGCGCCTATCACCGCAAAATCCGCGGTCGGCGGAAGAGGCCGCTGCGGCGGAGTGAAATCGATTTGCCAGGGCGGCGTGCCCCACGGATTTTGATTGTGCGAAGCGGGCATGGAGGTCGGCTGGGCGGGAAAGCCTTTGCAAAGCAGTTCAGAGTTGCGAGTTCAGAGTCGAGAGCAAGAAGACGATCCAGCGAAACGTCGATTCGACGCTCTCAACTCTCAACTTTAAACTCTAAACTGAATTACAGAATATTTTCGTTCCAGTTCTCGAGCGTCTTCTTGATGTGTCCCATGAACTGGTGCGCGATGGCGCCATCAACGGCACGGTGATCGTAGGAAAGAGTGAGATAGACCATCGAGCGGATGCCGATCGCGTCGTCGATCACCACCGGGCGCTTCTCGATCGTGCCGAGCCCGAGGATCGCGACGTTCGGCTGGTTGATCACCGGCAATCCCATCAGCCCTCCAAACACGCCGGGATTCGTGATCGAGAATGTGCTCTCGGCCACCTCGTCCGGTTTCAGCTTCTTCGTGCGGGCGCGCTCGGCGAGATCGTTCAACATTCGCGCGAGCCCGAGAAAGTTCTTTTCCTCGGCGTTCTTGATCACCGGCACGATCAAGCCCCAATCGAGCGCCACGGCGACGCCGATGTTGCACTCCTTGTGGAGGACGATGTTCGTGCCGTCGACCGACGAGTTCACAGTCGGAAACGCGCGCAGCGCCTCAACGGCGGCGCGAATGAAGAACGGCATGAACGTCAGCTTAGTGCCGGTCTCGCGTTCGAACCGGTCTTTCATCTTGGCGCGCAGCGTGGCTATTTCCGTCACGTTGGCTTCATCGATCGAGTAGACGTGCGGCGAAGTGCGTTTCGAGAGCACCATGTGCTCTGCGATCCTCTGCCGCATCGTGGACATGGGCTGCACTTCGTAGTGACCGAAGTAGAGCTTCTCGCGCGGCACCGCGAGTTCGAGCAGGGCCGAAGGCCCACCCGCAGGCGCCGGTTTCGCTGCTGGAGCGCTCCCTGGGGCAGCAGCCGGATGCGCGCCTTCCTCGACGGCTGCCAGGATGTCGTTCTTGCTGACGCGCCCTCCGGCGCCGGTTCCCGGCACTTGCGAGAGATCGATATCGTGTTCGCGCGCGATCCGTCGCACCAGCGGGGAACTGCGGATCTTGTCGCCGTTGCCAGGCCTTTCCGGCGAGACCGATACCGCTGCAACAGGCGCCGGCTTCGGCGCAGACGGAGGAGCCGCAGAGGGCGCTGCCGCGCGCTTGGGAGCCTCTTGCTTCGCCGGAGCAGGAGCGGCGGGCGCCGGTGCAGGAGCTGCAGCGCTCGCGCCGGTCGCATCAATCACCGCAACGATCGTCTGGATCGGAACCGTCTGGCCTTCCGTGACCTTGATCTCTTTCAGCACGCCCGCCGCGGGCGCGGGAATTTCCGCGTCGACTTTATCAGTCGAGATTTCGAAGAGCGGCTCATCACGCTCGATTTTGTCGCCCGGCTTCTTCAGCCACTTGGTGATCGTGCCTTCGAAAATGCTCTCGCCCATCTGCGGCATCATTACATCGACAGCCATTGTCTTCTCCTCAGGACCCAGGACCTTATACCGCGCTCAGACACTCCTCGTGCCAGACGCCGGGAATGCCTTCCAGCGTGTAGATTTCGTCGCCGCCGTGAAAGAAGCTGACGTTCTGCACTTTCGCCGTGCGGCCCGCGTATTCGAGCTGCTCGGGTTCGAGTTCGTTGTGATACTGCCCGGCCTCCAGAAACTCTTCGAGGAATGCCCGGTCTGCGATGCGGACTTCCGTCCCCACTTCGAATTCAGCGTTGTTGAGGCCTTTTGTTTTTCCCATGGGCGCGCAGCCTGCTCGATCCCTCCGTTAGTATTTTGCCAATTTGCGTGCGGCGGCGGCAACTTTTTCCACGCTCGGCAGGAACACCGCTTCGAGCGTCGGCGCGTAGGGCACGGGCGTGTCGAGCCCGGTGACGCGCGCGATCGGTGCGTCCAGATCGAAGAACGCCTCTTCGCAGACGATCGCGGCGATCTCTCCCGCGATTCCTCCCGTGCGCGTGTCCTCATGCACCACGAGCAGCCGGTTCGTCTTTTTCACCGATGCGAGGATCGTCTCACGATCGAGCGGAAGCAGCGTGCGCAAATCGATCACCTCGGCCTCGATTCCTTCCTTCGCGAGCACGGCGGCTGCGTCGAGCGACGTGACCGCAGCGGCCGCGTAACTGAGAATCGTCAAATGGCGCCCTTCTCGGCGCACCACGGCTTTGCCCAGCGGCACCGTGTAATCGGTCTTGGGCACTTCCTCTTTCACGCGGCGGTACAAAAACTTGTGCTCGAAAAAAAGCACCGGATTGTTGTCGCGAATCGCCGATTTCAGCAAGCCCTTCGCATCGTAGGCCGTCGACGGGTAGACCACTTTCAGGCCCGGCGTGTGTACGAAATACATCTCGGGATTCGCCGAATGAAACGGCCCGCCGTGAACGCCTCCGCCGGAAGGGCCACGCAACACCATCGGCACTGGCGCGCCCCAGCGATAGTGCGATTTGGCGACGAAGTTGGTCACCTGATTAAAACAGCAGGCGATGAAATCGATGAATTGCATTTCGGCCACGGGACGCAAACCAAGATAGCTCATGCCGCACGCTGCGCCCACAATGGCCGTCTCGCTGATCGGCGTATCGATTACGCGCTCCGGTCCGAATTTCGCGAGCAGCCCTTCGGTCGCCTTGAACGCGCCGCCGTAGACTCCGATATCCTCGCCGAGAGTCACAACGGCCGGATCGCGCTCCATTTCTTCGAAGAGCGCCTCGCGAATCGCTTCGAGCATCGTGATTTCAGGCATCGCTAGCGTTTCCCTCGCTTGCCGTGCGGCTCTTTCCCGAAGGGTTTGCCGTGGCCGTGATGTCCCTTGTGAAACGGCTTGCGGCCGCCGCGCGTTTCCTTGACTTGCTCCTGCGTCTCGCGAACGAAGGCCTTGTCCTTGGGCCCGCGGCCGAAGGGAACTCGCAGCGGAACCTCGTCCTCCACTTCCGTCTTAGCTTCAGGCGCAACAGCCGCCTTCGCGGGTGGGTGCGGTTGAGCTTCCGCTCCATTCCCGTCTGCAGCCGACTCTTTTGCAGGCTTTATCGGCATGAAATTGCCGAAATCCGTCACGACCCAGGCGGACTTTGCGTTGGACAACGGCGGAGTCACTTCATTCTTCGGGCGCCGCCAGTCGGGCTCAATCGTATGGCAGCCCTCGCAATAGACGCCCTGCTCGACGATCTCGGGCGGCGGCATCGGCGATTCTTCGGCGAACTTTTGGTCCGCGTCAAGTTCGCGCTCGATGCGCGCGTCGATCTCGGCTTTCTTCGTGGCGTCCCAGAGCTTGTTCTCGGTCAGATATTTTTCGTAGCGCGAGATGGGGTCCTGAGCCTTCCAATATTCGAACATTTCCTTGGGGACGTAGTCGGCGGGATCGTGCTGCGCGTGTCCCTTCATGCGCATGGTCTTCACTTCGATCAGGATTGGGCCGCGGCCGGCGCGGCATTCATCAACGGCAGTCTTCGACGTTTCGTATACGGCGAGCACGTCGTTGCCGTCGACGATGCGGCTCTCGATTCCGTAGGCGCGGGCGCGGTCGGCGAGATTCTTCAGCGGCACCTGGTGCGAAACGGGCGTCGAATAGGCCCACTGGTTGTTTTCGAGGACGAGCACGAACGGCGCGCGCTGCGTCGCGGCGAAGTTCAACCCCTCGTGAAACGCGCCGGTAGAGCTGCCGCCGTCGCCGATCCATGTCATCGCGACGATTTTCTGGCCGAGGTAGCGCCCGCCCATCGCCACGCCCGTCATCACAGGAATCAGATCGCCGAGCATCGAGATCGGCGAGACCACGTGAAGCTTCTTCAAATCGCCGAAGTGGCTCGTGCCGTCCTTGCCGTGCGTCGGCGAAGCATATTTCGCCATGTGCTGCGTGAAGATGTCGCGCGGCTTGAAGCCCTTTACGAGCAGCGTGCCGATGTTGCGGATCATCGGCGCGAGCCAGTCGCGTGGCTCGAGCGCGTACGACGTGCCGACCGAAACCGCTTCCTGACCAAGGCTCAAATACACGCCGCCGACGATCTTGTTTTGCCGGAAGAGGCGCACGAGGCGGTCTTCGAGCCGCCGGTTGAGCTGCATGAAGTAATAGAGATCGAGTTGCTGTTCGTGCGTCAGCTTGGCAGTCATGATTCCTTCCGCCGCCGAATTCGAATCGCCTTCGAGATCCTAAACGTATCGTCCTTGGTAGGGGCGGGTCTCAGACCGCCCTTACAAGTTACACCATTGCCGCGAGCGCGCCAGAAACCGTTTCGTGCGGCGAGTCGAGAATCTTGGCCAGGCTTTCGCGCGAAACTTTCTGGAGATCGCGCCCGAAAACCTCCGCGAAATGCGCCGCTACCCGGGCGCGCGCCTCGCTGACGTCAACCGCACGGCCCAGCGCGCGTTCGAGTGATGTGGAGCGCGCACCCGCGATCCCGCACGGAACGATCAGGTCGAAGTAACGCAGGTCGGTCGCAACATTGTACGCGAAGCCATGCGATGCCACCCAGCGGCTCAGATGCACGCCAAGGGCGCCGAGTTTCTCTTCGCCCGTGGCCGTATCGACCCAAATGCCATGCCGGCCTTCGACGCGCCGGGCCGCCACGCCGAAATCGGCCGACGTACGGATCATCACTTCTTCGAGTTGCGCCACGTACCAGCGCACGTCGCGCCGGTGCCCCGCCAGATCGAGGATCGGGTAGCCGACGATCTGCCCGGGCCCATGATAGGTGATATCGCCGCCGCGGTCGCTCGGATGAAATTCCACGCTCATTTGAGCAAGCAAGCGGTCACCCGCGCGCAGGTGTTCCCGTTTGCCGTTGCGGCCGAGCGTGATGACGTGCGGATGCTCGCAGAGAAGCAGCACGTCGGGAATCGCATCCGCCTTGCGCGCTTCGACAAGCCGCTGCTGCAGCTCCCAGGCCGCGAGGTAGGGAATCAGCCCCAGGTCGACCAACCAGCAAGTTTTGTCGGTGGCGTGCTTTAGCATGTCGCGCAAAGCTCTCAGCCGTCATTCTGAACGAAGTGAAGAATCTCTCTTCGGCTCTTCACGCGGCTTCGCGTGAAAACAGCACTAATAGTTGATGGCCAGGCCGCGCACGGAATTGAATGCGTCGCCCATCGCTTCCCAGACCGTCGGATGCGCGTGAATGGTTGCAGCCATGTCGTCGAGCGTGGCTTCGAGGCCGAGCGCCGCGACGGGCTCGGCAATGATTTCGGTGGCGAGCGGCCCGATCGCGTGCACGCCCAGAATCTCGCCGTATTTCGCTTCCGCCACGACCTTGATGAAGCCGTCGTGCTGGCCGAGGATCGTGGCCTTGCTGTTGGCGAGGAAAGGGAACTTGCCGGTCTTCACGTCGAATCCCGCCTCGCGCGCCTGCTTTTCCGTGAGTCCGATCGAACCGATCTGCGGCTCGCAGTAGGTGGCCGCGGGGCAGCGCTTGCGGTCGAACGGCTGCACGTCCTTGCCCGCCATACGGCCCACGGCGATGATGCCTTCCATCGACGCGGCGTGCGCGAGTTGCGGCAGCCCGGCAACGATGTCGCCGATGGCGTAGACCCGCGGCTCGTCCGTTTCGAGGAACGCGTTGGTGTGGACGAATCCGCGTTCGAGCTTCACTTTCGTCTTTTCGAGCCCGATGTTCTCCGTGAGTGGCCTCCGGCCGACAGCGATCAGCACTTTCTCCGCGGAGACTGATTGCGCTTTTCCGGTTTTGTCCTGAAAGCTGACGGTGGCGCCCCCAGCCGTCCTCTTCACGGAGTCGACCTTGGCACTCGTCTCGATGCGAATACCTTTCTTCTTGAACGCCTTCTCGAGTTCGGGAGAAATGTCTTCGTCCTCGAGGGGCACGATCCGCGGCAGGGCTTCGAGGAGCGTCACGTCGGTGCCGAAGGTCCGGAAAATCGAGGCGAATTCGACGCCAACGGCGCCGCAGCCGACCACCACCAGCGATTTCGGAATCGCGGGAAGCTGCAAGATTTCTCGATTCGTCAGGATCACCTGCCCGTCGATTTCCACGCCGGGAAGCGAGCGCGCTTCCGATCCCGTGGCGATCATCGTATAGGTGGTTTCGATCTCGGTCGTGTTTCCGTCTTTTTCGACGGACACACGGCCCGGACCGGCGATGCGTCCCCAGCCCGTGATCGAATCAACTTTGTTCTTCTTGAAAAGCAGCCCGATCCCGCCGGCGTGTTTCTTGACGATTTTGTCCTTGCGCGCAAGCATCGCGGGCCAGTTGACCTTCACATCTTTGACTTCGAAGCCGAACTCCTCGGCGCGCTGAAAGTAGTCGTAAATATCGGCGTGGTGCAGAAAGACCTTGGTAGGGATGCAGCCGACGTGCAGGCAGGTGCCGCCGAGAAACGGGTCTTTCTCGACCACGGCGGTTTTCAGGCCCCACTGGCTGGCGCGGATCGCGGCGACGTACCCGCCCGGCCCGCTGCCGATAATTACCAAATCATATTTGGCCACTCCGGTCCTCCATTGCTCTCATTTCCACCACGGCCGGCATTTGCATGAAAGGGGATCGTCGCGATGACGACATTCCAAGCGCAGACTCCAGATTCTAACAGCGGCCATCGGCGCTCGCAACCGGACGCCGCCAAAATGTAAGATGGGAAGCGCTTGGCGGTCCGGCGCGAAACGATCCGGATCGCGGAGGCGACCATCGCCACCCAGCCACTTTCCAGCGAGCCGCAATTCGCCATCCATGGCGGCCACGACGGCGCTCTGCCGCCGTTCGAGCGAGTCCTCCACAGGATTTTTCTCGGCCCGGATGGACTCCGGCCCATCTGGCGGCTCGCTGTCGCCGTGGCGCTCTACAACCTTCTCGTATTCGTGATCGAGGCGCTACTCGCAACCGATCCGGCCATCTGGGCGTGGATGCGAACCCAGTCGCGGGCCGTGCTGACTCCCGGCGTCGTTCTCTTCAGCGAAGGGATTCGCGTAGTCGCGGTGGTGGCGACGGGGGATTTGATGCGCCGGATCGAGAATCGATCCTTCGTGGATTACGGCTTGCCCCTGGGCGCGGCGTCCGGCAAACGCTTCTGGCAGGGTGCGGCATACGGATTCACGTTGCTCACGGTGCTGATGGCGTCTATTGCGTCGCTCGGCGGATTCTCGCTTGGGAAAGTGGCGCTCGATGCGGCGGCTGCGATTCGCTACGGTGTCCTGTATCTGATCGCGTTTCTCCTCGTCGGTTTCTTCGAGGAAGCGACGTTCCGCGGATACATGCAGGCGACGCTCGCGCAGGAGATCGGATTTTGGCCGGCGGCGCTGGCGCTTTCGATATGGTTCGGCCTGTTGCACGTCGACAATTCCGGCGAGGCAAAGACCGGCCTGCTCCTCGCTGGATGCTTCGGCCTGCTGGCGGCTTTCTCGCTGCGGCGCACGGGAAGCATCTGGTTCGCGATCGGGATGCACGCGATGTGGGACTGGGGCGAGAGCTTCGTCTACGGAGTGCCCGACAGCGGCATCCCGGCGACCGGCCACCTGACGGCTGCTTCGCTGCACGGCCCCGTGTGGCTGACGGGCGGCAGCGTGGGGCCGGAGGGAAGCGCGCTCGTCTTTGCCGTCATCGCGCTCGGCGCGCTCGGGCTGCGCTTCCTATTCCCGGCGGCGAAGAAGAACTGAACTTCGAATCCTTTTGCGCGAAACCTGCATCTATTGGTGACTGTTGTATCGCCGACGGTACTCGTTTGACACGGGCGGGGGTTACCGCTAAAATCGCGGGATTTGAGTGAGGCCATTTTCCTCACCGGAACGACACTCAATGGACAAAAAGCGTTTGGACTATTACAAAAAGAAACTCGTCGCGCGGCGCGAGGAACTGCTGCGCGCGATCGCCCGCACCCAGCAGGAGGGCCGCGAGGCGGACGAGGATCCCACGGTCGATCTCGCCGACAAGGCCGCGAACTCCTACACCAAGGAGTTCCTCTTCGGCGAGACGCACAACTACCGTTCGCTCCTGCAGCTTGTGGACGAAGCGCTCGACCGCATCAAGGAAGGGACGTACGGCGAGTGCACATCCTGCCACGAGGAGCTGCAGCAGAAGCGCCTCGAAGCCGTGCCCTGGACGCGCTACTGCATTGCCTGCCAGGAAAAGAGGGAGAAGGGCCAGCTGTAACCGCCGTTCGGCCTCCCTTCGTATTTCTACGTCCGAAGTATCCACGCTTTCGCCGCCGCCCGATTTCGAGTAGTTTCTCGCCGCAGCCCGGTTCGCGACGCATCCGTGATCCTGAAAAGCGCGCTCGATTCGCTGGCGTCGGTGCTGTTCCCCGGCCCTTGCCGGATCTGCGCGCACACGCTCACCAACGCGAGCCGCATCCCGGTCTGCGAAAGCTGCCTGGCCGGCTTCGAGCGGATCACAGAGCCGATGTGCGTCCGTTGCGGGCGGCCGTTTGAATCCGCCGTGGCCCTCGACGCACTCGAGCCGAAGTGTCGGCTGTGCCGGCTCGATTTCTACGCCTTCGACTGCGCGCGCAGCTTCGCCACGTACGACGACGCGCTCTCGGAGGCGATCGTCCTGCTCAAGTACGAGCAGGTGGCGCGCCTCGGGGACTGGTTTGCGGAGCGGCTCGCCGAAATCGTAGCGCGGGCGCCGACGGATTGGCGCGCGGATGTAGTCGTCCCCGTGCCGCTGCACCGCGAGCGCCGCCGCGAGCGGGGCTACAACCAGGCGGATTTGATCGCGCGGCCCCTGGCAAAACGCCTGAAACTCCCGCTCGATGCGGGCATTCTGGTGCGGACAAAGCCGCGCCCGGCGCAGCTTGTCCTTTCCCGCACCGAGCACTGGAAATCGGTCCGTGGCGCCTACGCCACCCGCGAGGGCGCGCAGGTTGACAACCTGCGGGTCCTGCTGGTAGATGATGTATTGACGACCGGCGCCACGCTCGATGCGTGCGCCCGTGCCTTGAAGAAAGCGGGCGCCGCCGCCGTGCTCGGGCTGACCGTAGCCCGGGTCCGTTCCTGGGCGGTTGCACCAGGGGCCGCGATTGAGGCGAGGTCGCCCCGCGGCCGAAGCAAACCGGACAGCTCTGCCGAGCATCTATAGCGGTTAGGGAGATGTGTCTGGACATACCTAGACGAAGGCGAGGCCATGGATAACCGTCACAAGGGGGGATTGCGCCCCCGGCCCAGCCTCGCGCCTATGAGCGGAACCGTAACCGGACCAGCGGACTATCCTGGTTCTTCCATCACGGCTGCTCACGACGCCTCCCACATCAAGCAGTCGCGGCCCTCCGTGATGCAGTCTCCTGTGCTGGTGCTGAACGCGACGTTCGAGCCGATTAATGTGACCGCCGTGCGGCGGGCGCTCGTCCTGATGCTCAAGGGCGTGGCGCAGGCGGAAGAGACCAATCACCACGAGGTCCACTCCACGTCGAAGGCGATCCAGGTGCCGTCGGTGATCCGGCTACTCAGCTACCGGCATATCCCGCAGCAGAGCCGCGCGCTTTCGCGCAAGAATATCCTGCTGCGCGATCGCAACACGTGCCAGTTCTGCGGGGCCACCTTTCCGGCGTCGGAGCTGACGCTCGACCACGTGATGCCGCGCTCGCGGGGCGGGCGGTCGTCGTGGGAAAATCTGGTGGCCTGCTGCTACGCCTGCAATAACAGCAAGGGAGACCGCACGCCGGAAGAGGCGGGGCTGAAACTGCAGCGGCGTCCGCGCCCCTTCACGCTGCACACGTCGCGGCAATTGATGCGCCTGATCGGGCATCGCGACGAAAAGTGGCGCAAATATCTTTTCTACTGATTTCGAGAAAAGCAGGAAACCTTCCGCGGAACGTTCGCGTCTAATCAATCAAACACTTCTAGGACACACCCCGGGAAGCGCGGTCGCCACAAGTGGCCCGCTTCCCTTCTTATTTTGCGGATCGGAAAATGGAAAAGAGAAAGTGGAAAATGGAGCGTGCCGTGCCCTTCTTCCCTGGCGGCGCAACTGACAACCGAGGATGGGCGGCCAAGTCGTTTTCCCAATTTCCCTTTTCCGTTTTCTAGTTTCTAGGGCAGCCGCAGGCGGAGATCTTCGGCGAATCGCTCGATGCGATTGAGCGGCACGATCGAGATAGCCTGCGCCTCAAACAGACGCGAGACAAACTCGTGGCGCCGGTTGCCGGGTTCGGGCTCAATCTCCGTGATGGCCGTGAATTCCGCCTTGATTTGCCGGCGAATCTGTTCGGCTGTATAGGCGAGCACCTTGGCCTGAGTGGCATCGCGATTCAGCGCCACCGGGTGCAGATAACCGCGCGTGCCGTTGTAGCGATAGGCGTAGTCGAGGCGCATGGGATCGCCCGGCTGGGTAAATTCCTCGACGCGCACGCTGCGTTGAAGTTTGCCTAGAACGCCGCGCCGGTAAAACACGTCGTGCAGGCGCGCGCGAATCCACTCGCGCGTGCTCTCGACGATTCCCCCGCGCCTTGCCGGGGGCCGCGCCACGTGCTCGCGGTATAGCCGTTCGAGTTCCGCGTCGAAATCCTCGGCCAGCAGCGCCCGCGCCGGACTGAACTGGATCACGTTGGAAAGCGTCTGGTCCAGTTTTTCGAGATCGGCCGCAGCCGCGGGCGAGCGCAGTCGCGCGTCGAAATCCGCAGCCAGCGCGCGCAGGATGCTCTCGTCGGCGCCGGGATGCAGGCGGCGGACGCGCGCGATCTCGGCGTCTTCCTCGATGAAGCGCGCGGCGCGGCGCGCCGCGCCATCGATCTCTTCGAGCAGCACGCCGACGTTCACCCATTCATCGCGCACGAGATTCGGCGTGTAGCGCAGCACCCGGTAACGAAGCGTATTGCGGCTCTCTTCAGGCATGGCTCACTTCCAGTTCGGAAAGGGTTGTGCCGACGACTTCCAGGCCGAAACGATCAGCTCGCGGACCAGCTTCCGGCGCCGCAGAAGCTGTTCAAGCATTTTGTAAAGCGCGTCCTGCTCGAAATTGTACCACTCCGGCGGAATGCCACTTGAGGCCTCGTCGAGCGCGCCCGCGTCGATGCGCGTTTCGATGCGCGCAAGCCACGGCTCAAACGCTTCGATGCCGCGCACCGATTCGTACACGCGATGGCGCGCGTAAAGCCCGCGCAGCGGCGCATCCGGAAAATTCCACTCGCCCGCGTTGAAGCAGAATCCCTGATCGATCATCTGCGCGCGGTAGCGTGACTCGCCCGCTCCGCGAAAGAAAATCGCCTGACGCCCGTTCGTGTTGCAGGTCCACTTGTCGAAGACCAGCATCCCGCAGAAATCATCGAGGTTCACTGCCTCGCGCAGCTGCTCGTCCGGCAGAAAATCGTAGACTACGGTTTCCGCCGGCGCGCCTGGATACCGTGAACCGAACTGCAACCCAGCCCGGCAGCGCGCACTTCCGCGCCCCAGCTGGATCACGAGATCTTCCGTATGTTCGATCAGGCTGTCGCGCACTTCCACGACCGCCGTCCCGGGCACCGGCAGCCCAATCCGTCCCGCCAGCCTCGTACCAAGCAATTCGTTCGCCAGAATCCGCGTACCCTGCGGATTGTTCTGGAATTTCACCACGTAATACGCTTCGTCCGCGCACCGCATCAGGTGCGCCTGCGCCCCGCCGCGCATCCGCCGGATCTGCTCGACCGCCAAAGACATCGCGCGCGTATGCTAGCCACCGAAGCCGGTCGCGGCAAGCAAAACGTTATCAAAGTGGGAACTTCGCGGACGGCTTTTGAATCCGCGCCGCACATAATCAGGAATGTCAATCCCGTCGCGGGAGGCGCGTGCAGACCGGGCACAAAAGAAGAAACGCGGGACCGCGTATCTCACTTAGAGCACGCGGTCCCGCGAATGCGAGACCTTCGGAGGACGTCCCCTGGAGAGCTTCAGCGCTTCCGCCGGCCGCCCTTCTTCTTTTTCGCGCTCGCCTTTTTCTTCGCAGGCGCTTTCTTCTTCGCTTTCTTTTTCGCTTTCGGCTTCGCCTTGGCCTTCTTCTTCGGCGCAGCCTTCTTGGCTTTCTTCGCCGGTGCGCGTCCGGGAGCCGGCGCGGGAGCGGCCTCGATTTCCTCTTCGGGCTCCTCCTCGATAATCACCTCTTCGACTTCTACGATCTCCGTGGATTGCTCCGGCCCTTCTTCCTCTTCGTCGAATCCCGGCAGTTCGTCGTCGTCCTCATCGTGCATCTTCGCGTCAAACATCTCGATCCTCCGTAGGGGTCCCGCGTGCATTCACTCCTCGGGCGCTTATAAACGGAGTGTTCGCATCTGTCAAGGCGCAATGGGTCCAAAAGCAAAATTGAATGCAAGACCAGGCAAGAAGCGCGCAAAGGGCGGTCAAGATGGGGAACGGGGGTGACTGTAGGTGTCAGTAAACAGACTAGTTACTGCATTTTTTGCGGGTCCGCTACTGCTGGATCGTCAGGACGTCGCCAGCCTGCAGTCCTCGATCCGCGAGGAACGGGTTTGCCTCGCGCAGCGAGGAAACGCTCGTCTGATAGACGCGCGCGATCGAGTAAAGCGTCTCGCCCGGCTTCACGCGGTGCTCCAAACCTTGAGCAGGGCGGTTCTCGGCGGATGCCGTCGTTGTCGGTACGGCTGCCTTTTGCGCTGAGCGGGTCCTCGCAGGCGGCTCCGAATCCTGGGCTCCGGCGTAAATTCGCAGATGAACTCCGCGAGAGACGCGGCTGCCGCGAATGTGATTCCACTGCTTCAGCTGCGCGACGGTTACGTCGAAACGCTCCGCAATGCCAGGAAGCGTGTCGCCGCGCTGTACCCGGTATCTTACCCAGTGGACCGGCACGGGCGCCGTCGGCACAGTCAGGAGAAAGCCGGAAGGCACGGTCGCATGCGGCTCGAGATGGTTTGCGGCTTCGATCGCCGAGACTGTCACGCGGTAGTGGCGCGCGACATCGGCAAGCGTCTCGCCGTCCTCCATTTCGTGCAGGCGCCAGCTTGTCCACTTGTCCTGCGGCACCTGGGCGATGTTTTCGTCAAACGTCTTCGTAGCGCCCGCCGGCACCTTCAGCGTGAAATCCGGTTCGTTCGGCGTCACGCTGCGAAGCAGCTCCGGATTGAGCATTCGCAAGTCGTCGAAGTCCGTACCGGAGGCGTCGGCCACCAGGTGCAGGTCGATCGGATGGTCCAGGCGCATTGCCTCGACCGGCTCCGGCTTTTCGGGGCTTACCTGCACTCCGTATAGCGCTGGATCCTTGGCAACGAGCGCGAGCGCCAGAATGATTGGAACGTAATTCTGCGTCTGCCTCGGCAGCGCGTTGAGCTTTTGCAGCTGCCAGAAATCCGCATAGCCGGTGTGCTGGACGGCCCGCGCCACCGTCAGCGGGCCCGAATTGTAAGCCGCCATTACCAGATACCAGTCGCCGAACATCGCATACAGATCGCGGAAATGCTGGGCCGCCGCGCGTGTGGCTTTTTCCGGATCGCTGCGCTCGTCCACCCAGTAGCTTCGGTCGAGATCGTATTCCTCGCCACGGGGAGCCATGAATTGCCAGATGCCTCGCGCCCCGGCGCGCGAAACCGCGTCCGGCTGGAAGGCGCTTTCCGCCTGCGCCAGGTAGATCAGATCCTGCGGCACGCCCTCCTGGGCGAGCACGCGGCGGATCATGTCGCCATAGCGCCCGGCGCGATCGAGACCGTGTTCGACAATCGTCCGGCCGCGCGGCGTCGTGAAGAAGCTCAAATACTGAAGTACGGATTCGTTCACCGTGAGCGGCAAATCGTGGTGTACTCGAATCAGTTCGGATTCAGCCTTCGCCGCCAGGCGCGGATCGCCCGCCGGCAGCGTCATGTCCTCGATTTCGTCGATCGACGCAGGTTCGGCAGGCGCTTCCGCTTCTTGTTCTTGGTCGTTGCCTTCGATCGCATTGATCTCGTCCGAATCCACGACGCTGCTCAATTGATCGAAGAGCTTGCCCAGCCGGGGGTCGGCTCCCGCCTGGAAACCGCTCTGCAGGATGCGGTCTACCGCGTGGTCGAAGTCCGCCTGCGCGGTGTCCAGATTTCCGGCCTTGTATTCGCGCTGGCCCGCGTCATAGTTCGATTGAACGTTCTCGACCAGTACGTCAATCGCAGGCCGGATACGCGGAGTAACCTCAACCAGATACTCGGGATTTGCCGGAAGCGGAAGCGGCTGAAGGACGTCGATCGGGGCCGGACTCGGAGCGCCTGCAGGCGGCTGTACATGAATCGCCTTTGTGGTGGTCTGTTCGCAGCCAGCCAGGAAAAGCATGCTGGCCGCAAACATCGCGCAAAATGTGAGCCGGCGTTTCATAATGACGCAGTCCTCGACCGCAAGTTCAGAATTTTACGGGGTACTCCCTGGCACGGTCAATGGCAGTGCGGTACTAGTGGTTGACCGAATCAGGACACCGAGTACTAGACCCGAAAACCCCTGCACAGAAAGGCTTATATCACCGATCTGGAACTCATTGCTACTGGTCGAAGAGACAGGTTTGCGAAAATGGACTGGCCCCGGTCAGGCCAGGGCTTGGCGCAGATCCTCGATCAGATCCTCCGCGTCTTCCAACCCGACGGATACCCGCACCGTCCCCGGCTGGACACCCGCGCTCCGCAGCTCCTCCGGGCGCATGTTGTAGTGCGAGGTATAGATCGGCAGAATCACCAGCGACTCGACCCCGCCTAAGCTCGCCGCAAGCAGAAACACGCGCACTCGATCGCAGAACCGGCGGGCCGCCGCCAAACCTCTCTTGAAGTCGAACGCCATCATGGCGCCGAAGGCGCGCATCTGCCGTTTGGCGAGATTGTGGTCCGGATGCGAGGGCAGTCCGGGATAGTGCACGCGGGCGACCTTGGGATGCTTCGCTAGGAACTTCGCCACGGCCATCGCGTTCTTGCACTGCCGTTCCACCCGCACCTCGAGTGTTTTCATCCCCCGAATCAGCAGGAACGCCGCCTCCGGGTCCATCGAGCCGCCGAGCTGAATCACGTTCTCGCGGACCTTGCGGATCAGGCCGGCGCTGCCGGCCGCCGCTCCCGCGATGACGTCCGAATGTCCCGCAAGATATTTCGACGCGCTGTGGACGACGATGTTGAAGCCGGCCTTGAGGGGTTTCTGCAGGACCGGGCTCGCGAATGTGTTGTCCACGATCGACACGAGGCCCCACTCCTTCGCAAAGGCGACCGCTTTTGCGAGATCGACGAGCCGCAGCGTCGGATTGGTCGGTGTCTCGATGTACAGCGCCTTCGTTCGCGGATTCACCAGCCGTTCGACGCCCGCGAGGTCCGCCTCAACGTGCCGAACGACGATTCCGTATCTCGGAAAAACATCGCGCAGCAGCCGGTAGCTGCCGCCATAGAGTTGCCGCGTGGCAATCAGTTCATCGCCCGCCCGCAGCTGCGAAAGTAGCGTTGCTGAAATCGCCGCCGAGCCGGACGCCGTTACAACAGCCGCTTCCGCTCCTTCGAGCGCAGCGATTTTTGCCTCGGCGATCGCCAACGTGGGATTGCCGTAGCGCGTGTAGATGTAGGCCGCACTTTTTCCCTCGGCCCAGCGCTTCATTTCTTCGGTGCTCTCGAAAGTAAAATTCGCCGTGCGCGAGATCGCCGTGCCCACGGGCGCGCCGACGCGGGATCTCTGCTCGCCCGCGTGAATCGCAAGCGTGGCATCGCCGAACGGTTTGGCCCTGGAAGATTTCTTCATCGCGGCAGCAGCTTGACCCATTTTGCGCCGCAATCGCAAGCTCCATTTTGGTTTATAGTTGGACTTCCCGGAGGCGAGCGCGATGAGATTTGACCTTGCGTACGCGATCGATCTGCCGTGGATAATCTTCCTTGTGTACTGGCTTGTCGCCGGTCTGAGTGCCAAGAAGATCGAGCGGCACGAGCCGTCCGGTGAAAAGTTGCTTCGCATCGCTGTGGCACTCGTAGCCTGGTTTCTTCTGTACAACAACGACCCGCGCTTCGGCGTGCTCAACCGGCGATTCGTTCCGTGGAGCTACTGGATCTTCTTCCTCGGCGCCGCGCTCACCTGGGCGGGCGTGGCGTTCGCCATCTGGGCGCGTATTCACATCGGGCGCTACTGGAGCGCGAGCGTCGCGCTGAAGGCCGGGCACGAGCTGATCCGCACCGGCCCGTACTCCCGCATCCGGCATCCGATCTACACCGGAATGCTGATGGCGGTCGCGGGGACGGCGCTCGCGGTCGGGAGATACCGCGGAATCGTGGCTTTTGCCATCATCCTGGCCGGCTTCATCTGGAAGTCGAAGAAGGAAGAGGCGTTGCTGGCGGGGCAGTTCGGGGCGGCGTTTGACGAGCATCGCCGCCACACCGGATTCTTCCTTCCGCGGCTGTCCTGAAGGCCAATTTAGGGCTAGGGCACAATGCCGATTTATTAGCCTTCCGTTCCATATACTGGCGCGCAATCGTATGGCAACATTCGTGCTACTGGCTACTGATTGATTGACCTTTGGATCAGCACTGTCTCAGCCTGTTGCATTCGGATCGCGTGCATTGGAAGGGGGCAGCCGATGAAACGAAAGATCGGTGTCGCGGGAATTTTGCTGGCCGCTACGTTCTGGCTGGCGGGGTGCGCCCTTTGGCAGAGTGTCGGGCCGTGCTACGGAGTTGGCTGCCGGGCGGGCCTGATGGCGCCGCATGCGGCTGCGCAGCAGACGGCCCAGGCGAAGCCAGCAAACACCAAGAAATCGAAGTCGTTCGCGTCGTCGCTCATGATCTGGCGACATTCGAAAACTGCGGATAGCGCGCCAGCCAACTCACCCTCGACGCCAGCAACTTCATCTGCTGCGCCCAGTCAAGGTGGCGGCAAGTAAACCGGACTAAAATAGGCCTCCTGCCCTTCCCAACCGGGCCCGATCGAGCCAAATCGGGAACCAATCAGGCAAAAAGGGCCTCTCGTTTACGCTGAGGCTGCCTCGCTTTCTTCCACATGATGCGGCTTGTGCGCCGCGATCACCTTTTCGGCCAGCTCCTGCGGGACGAAATCGTAGTGAGAAAATTCCATCGAATAGCTTCCGCGGCCTTGCGTCATGGAGATGAGTTCGTTCGCGTAGCTCAACATTTCCGAGAGCGGCACGAGAGCTTTGATCACCACGCTCGAGCCGCGTGCCTCGCTGCCGCTGATCTTTCCCCGGCGCCCGCTGAGGTGGCCCATCAAATCGCCTGAATACTGATCGGGTGCGTAGACTTCGACGTGCATGATCGGCTCGAGCAGCGCGGGCCGCGCCTGCTTCATGGCTTCCTTGAACGCGAGCGAGCCCGCAATCTTGAACGCCATGTCGCTTGAATCTACGTCGTGATATTTGCCGTCGTAGAGGCTGACGCGAAAATCGACGACCGGGAAACCCGCGAGATAGCCGCGCTCAGCGGAATCGCGAATGCCTTTTTCGACCGACGGAATCCAGTTCTTGGGAATCGCGCCGCCGAACACGTCGTCGACGAACTCGATTCCTTTGCCTCGCGGCAACGGCTCCATCTTGATCCGGCAGAGGCCGAACTGGCCGTGGCCGCCCGTCTGCTTTTTGTGCTTGCCCTCGGCGTCGGCTTTTCCGCGGATGGTTTCGCGGTAGGGAACCTTCGGCGGCTTGAGGGTCATCTCGACGTGATAGCGCTTGCGCAGCTTGGCGACGACAACCTCGATGTGCTGCTGCCCGGCGCCCGAGAGCAGGAATTCCTTGGTTTGCGGGTCGCGGCCGAAACGCAGCGCGAGATCTTCCTCGAGAATCTTGTGAATCGCCACGCCGATGCGGTCTTCATCGGCGCGCGTTTTCGGCTCGACGGCGAACGTGATCGAAGGCTCGGGAATGCGCGCGTGCGGATAGAAAATCGGCGCGTTTTTGTCGCCGAGCGTCTCGCCCGTGGTGGTTTCCTTGAGCTTTGCGACCGTGCCGATATCGCCGGCCTGCAGATCGGGAACTTCGGTGGCGGTTTTGCCCTGCATTACCTGAATGTGCTGAAAGCGTTCCGCAGAACTGCGGTTGAAATTCTGGAGCGTCGCGTCGTTTTTCAGCACGCCGGACATAACCTTGAAATAGTTGATCCGGCCAGCGAATGGGTCGGCAACCGTCTTGAAGACGAAAACGGAGAGCGGCTCGGAGGTTGCGATTTTGCGCTCGACCGTTTCGCCTTTGAGGTCGGGCATGTTGTATCCAGTCGCTTTTCCGCGAAACGCGGGCGACGGCAGAATTTCGGCGATGAAATTCAGGATCGCGTCGCTGCCAATATTGTGGAGCGCGGAGCTGAGCAGAACCGGAAAAACTTTCTTGTCGCGCACTTCTTCGTGCAGGCCTTTTTTCAGGTCTTCGACGGGCAGCGTGCCCTTATCGAAGAATTCCTGCATCAATTCATCTTCGCCTTCGGCGACCAGTTCGACGAGGCGCTCGTGGGCGGCCTTGGCTTCCTCGGCGAATTCCGCCGGGATTTCTTCGATCTTGGCTTTGCCATCGCCATCGGGCGTATAGATCAGCGCCTTCATCGAGACGAGATCGATCACGCCGCGAAAAGTTTTTTCCGAGCCGATCGGCAGCTGAATCGGCACGACGCCGCGGCCAAAAACCTGTTCGATCGACGCCAGCGCGCGGTCGAAACTTGCGAGTTCGCGATCCATCCAGTTGATCACGAAGGCGCGCGGCTGATCGTATTCGGTGGCGTAGTCCCAGACCTTCTCTGTGCAGACTTGCACGCCGGCAGTGGCGTCGACCAGGATCAGCGAGGCATCGGCCGCGATCAGGGACGATTTCGTTTCGTTGATGAAGGTGGAATAGCCGGGCGTATCGAGCAGATTGATTTTGGTTTTCTCAGGCTGGCCGGGAACCTGCCATTCGGCGTAGGCGAGGCCCGTGTTGATCGAGATCTTGCGGGCGATTTCTTCTTCGTCCCAGTCGGTGGTGGTTGAGCCGTCGGCGACTTTGCCGAGCCGCGGCGTCATTCCCGCCGTGTAAAGCAACGACGACACGAGCTGGGTCTTCCCCGTGTCGCCGTGGCCTACAATGCCCACGTTGCGAATCCAATCGGTTGCGTAGGATTTCATGTCTCACCTCGGTGGAATGGCGGATGGAAAGCGGAAAAGAGAAATTGGAAAATGGGAAAAGACGTTGCGACCGCCCGCCTATTTTCCGATTTCAGTTTTCCAGTTTCAGGGCCGCCCGGATAGGCATTTCGTGTGGAAATAGCGAGGACCGTACAACTCGACCTGTGCATTGGGATCAGCATTCCGATCCCGCCCCCCCGGCGGATGCTCGCGATGAACCCGCGGGTTGCGCCAGAGGCTTGGGGCCCTAGCGCGGAAAACGGGGATGCTAGCACACGGCGCGGCGCGGATACAACGTTTCTGGCGGGCTAAAACGGCGCTCGGAGGGCTCTCGTTACTGTGTCGATTAGAATGTACGCGCATCGTGTGTTTCCAATGGGTTACAGCCGTTTCTAATCGCCGCAGTGTCGATTAGAAAAGCGTGATTCGTGAGTGGTGAGTAGTGACTGGTGATTGGTGAAGCGTAATTCGCCGACAACTTCGTGACTGGTGGCGGAGCAGCCGGGATCGCGCTCGCGGCGTTGGCCTGATTTTCGCTTTGTCGGTTGCTGCTCGCTTTCTCATTCATGTTTTCGCGCCCTAAAATGCGCGGGCCTCATATCCATTCTAGGCACAATGGCCGGAGGGACAGGGTGGTGGCCAATGGTACAGAAAAGGTACGGGGACTGGGGCCTGTCCTTTGAATCGGGGCGTGACCTCATTCTGATTTTCCGCGTCAGCCCCGGGTGAATTGCTTACGAGTGCGCCGCCGGGGAAGTTACTAGCCAGCGTTAACCAGGCACGTACGTCGGCGTGACTAACGACCTGGAAAGGCGAATGGGGCAACACCGCGAAGGACTCGTTCCCGGTTTCACGTCGCGATACCGGATTTTCCGGTTAAAATCAATTGAGCTGGCGCGACGAACCAACCGCCGGCCCCGTTTGGAGGTGACATATGGCGCAGACGATTGCAAGCAGCCAGAGCGCACTGCAGCGTTCGCTGCAAACGGTGCTTGACCCGATCGGCACTCCGGTGGAGACGAAAAAATACTTGTCGATGGCCCCGCGCCTGGACACGCTCGAAGGGAAAACCGTCTATCTCGTCGACGTCGGCTTCGCCGGTGGCTACGAGTTCCTCGAAGAGTTGCGCAACTGGCTCTCGCGCCGAATGCCCGGCACGCGCACGGCGCTGAAGCGCAAGCCCGGAAATATGTTCCTGGACGCGCCCGATCTGTGGGCGGAGATCAAGCGCGAGGGCCACGCCGTCATTTTCGGCGTCGGCGGTTGAGACGGCTGCTCCTCGGCGGTCGCCGAGCACTGCCGCAAGCTCGAAAATGACTCCGCGATTCCCACGGCACCGATTACCACCGCGCGATTTTCCGATTACATCCGCCGCGACCTCCAGGCCCACGGGATGCCTCTGCGCTTCAGCTTTACCCCTTTCCCCGTGGTAGGAATGCCCGCCGCGCGACTTCGCGAATATGTGGAAGGGAACGATCCCGTCTCTGGTTTGCCGGTTTCGGGCGAAATCATCGATGCGCTCACGAAGCCGCTGACGAGCGAGGAGAAAACGCCGGTCCTGCGGCCTGCGGCTCCGCAGCGCTCGCGCCTGCTCAAGGCCGATACCGAAGAAAATCTGCAGAGGCTCTTCATCGAAAATGGCTGGACGGACGGCCTGCCGATCGTGCTGCCAACGGAAGAGCGCGTCGCAGAGATGCTCGAAGGCACCAGCCACGCGCCTGATGAAGTCGTCGGCCAGATGGCCGTGGCGCATCGCGGCGAATTCACTTCATACACGGTTGAAAAGGTCGCGATTAACGCGGTGATGGCCGGAGCGCGGCCGGAACATTTTCCGGTGATTTTGGCAATTGCGTCGACCGAGCAGCCCGCGTTCCCGAGCTCGACCACGTCGTTCGCCGGAGCGGTGATCGTCAATGGGCCGATTCGCAGTGAAATCGCAATGAACGCCGGACTCGGCGCGCTGAGCCCGTTCAATTTTGCGAATTCGGTGATCGGCCGCGCGTGGACGCTGATGACCATCAACCTGGGCAACGCGCGGCTGGGCGACACGCTGCTCGCATCCACCGGCCACAACCTCAACTACAACAATATGTGCTGTGCCGAAAACGAGGAGCAGAGTGCTTGGGAGCCTTTTCACGTTGAGAAAGGATTCAAGCGCCACGAAAGCGTGGTGAGCGTTTTTCGCGGATGGAGCGTGATCAACAGCATGGGCGCGGCCAATTCAGTCCGTCCGGCGACGGAAGAAACCGCCATCATGCTGAAAGCTTTTCCCGCGCTGCACTCCGTGGCGCTGCTGGTGATGGATCCGCTAGTTGCCAAGGGCCTGAAGGAACAGGGCTTTCAAACCAAGCAAGATGTTGCGCGCTGGCTTTCGGGAAACACGAAAATCCCGGCCGGGCAGTACTGGGGCGCGGACGTGATTTACGCGTTCAATCGGCCGCTCGCGCGTGCAGGAGTCGAACCTTTTGCAACGTGGTCAATGCTGCCCAGCGACGCGCTGATTGCGCCTTTTCACGATCCGAGCGGAATCAACATCGTGGTCGTTGGCGGGGAGTCGAATCCGCTGTGGCTCACTACGGATTTCCGGTTCGTGAGATCCGCCTCGGTGGATAAGTGGCGCCCCAAGGTCGGCTTGAAGCGCGACGAACGCCCAATCCGCATGCCCGCAGGCGCGAAGTGCAGCGACGACCTGTGCGGAATGCCGACGAGGCAGTTACACGATTGACTTCAGGCGCATGCGCTTCAGCGTAGGCGAAAGCAGGCAATTCAAAAAGCAATGATGGTATGAGGCTCCTTCACCGCTCGTGGGCCCGTCAAGGAAAGGTTGATCATGACGCAGTGAACGCCATCGCATTCGAGCGTGTAGCTCTCGGAGCATGCGCTACACAACCAGAAATGTTGCAGCGAGTGAGTATTGGGAGGCAGGTCGTCAACCTTGTGGTTCTGATGAAACCGGATTAGTCGTCCTTCGTTGTGCAGGAATCGGGCCGAACATTCTGGATTCGCGCATTTCGGAAACCTGGCCGCTTCTCTCTGAAGATTCACGTCATCCCTTAATGGCAACGAAACCATTTCCGTTCCGGTGTTTGCTCCCGAAGCAGAGGATTGGTTTCCAGCTTGTTTGTCTTCCAGCTCCTGGATGGCAGCCCTCAGCCATTTCGAGACAGCCGTCTCGATCGACTCCTGAGTCCGCCGGCGGCACAGCGAATCGATTGTCTCGCCCTGTTCGTTTAAGGGAATATGCCGACAGGGAATCTTTTCCTTCCGGCGGCCAGCCGGTACAAACCGAAATAACACACATTCAGAGCAGGGTCTCGAATCTCCCAAACGCTTGTAATTCAAGCAAGTCGGCGAATCTTGGAAAGTGAATTGTTCAAGCGATGAGGGCTTCCAGTAGCCTCCTTTTTCAAGGAACTCAAGCTCGGATTTCAGCCGGGCCAGGACTTCGCGGACGTCTTTCGGCATACAACCCCCGTCGCCAGGTACAAGCTCGTCTCATGCTTGCGGCCCCATGTCTGTGACCGGCATCACATTTAACACTACTCGGGAGAGACGCCTGTCGTGGGTGTCGCGCCGGACCTGACGGCCGAGCAGGTGCAGAACAACGAAGCGGGCTAGCGCGACGACCGGGCGGACCGAACCGCAGCGGCAAGTTCCCGGAGCAATGGCAGGGTTTCATCCCATGCGATGCAGGCGTCGGTGATGCTCTGACCGTAGACCAGCGATTGCCCGGGGACGAGCTTCTGTGCTCCAGCGACCAGATTGCTTTCCAGCATTACGCCGATGATGCGCCGATCTCCCTTGGCGATTTGCGCGGCAACGTCGCGGCATACGAGGGGCTGCCTCGTGTAGTCCTTGTTGCTGTTGGCGTGGCTGCAATCAATCATCACCTGCGGCCGCAGCCCCGCATCCTCCAACTGCCTGTACACCTGGGCGACGGAATCGGCTGTGTAGTTCACGGTTTTTCTTCCGCCGCGCAGGATCACGTGACAATCCGGATTGCCGGTAGTGACAAAGATCGCCGATTGTCCATGCTTCGTGTGGCCGAGAAAGGTGTGGGGATGGGCGGCCGACAGCATCGCCTCGATGGCCACCTGGACGTCGCCGGAAGTGGCATTCTTGAATCCCACGGGACAAGAAAGGCCCGAGACCAACTGCCGGTGGACCTGGCTCTCGGTGGTGCGCGCCCCGATTGCGCCCCAGCTCACCAGGCCGGCCACGTATTGCGGGGATATCATGTCCAGGAACTCGGTTCCCGCGGGCACTCCCATTTCGGCCAAATCCAGCAGGAGATGCCGGGCAAGTCTCAGACCGTCATTGATCTTGTAGGACTGATCGAGAAAGGGATCGTTGAGCAACCCTTTCCACCCGACCGTGGTGCGGGGTTTTTCGAAGTAAACGCGCATGACGATGCACAGTTCCTTCGAAAGTTCGCCGATCGCACCCTTCAGCAGGCCGGCATACTCGCGCGCGGCTTTCGTGTCGTGAATGGAGCAGGGTCCAACGACTACCAGCAGGCGATGGTCTTTGCCCGCGAGAATATCGCAAATCTGGTTGCGAGCGTGGTGGATCGTCGAGGAAACGTTCTCTGTGGCGGGCAGTTCTTCCTCGAGAAAAACTGGAGGGAGAACGACTTTCGTCCACTTGATGCGAAGATCATCTGTGCGGTAGAACGCCGTCATCGTCAACTCCAGAGGCCGCGGCCCGAGGGAAGTGCTCAACAAGTCTAACCCGGAACTTCGACCAATTTTATCTTTGCGCAAAACCAGATGCCCCACATCCGGCTGGTGCCGGGCAGACGCAAGCCCCGGCGGCTACTCGTATCGCAGCGCTTCGACTGGGTTCAGGCGCGCGGCTTTCCATGCGGGATAGACTCCGAAGAAGACGCCGATCATGCTTGCGACGGACACGCCGAGAAACACCAGCAGGAACGAAACCGAGGCGGGGAACGACGAAAAAGCCAGCCGGATGCAGAGAACGATGGCCGAGCCAAGCAGCACGCCCATCGCTCCGCCAACGCCCGCGAGAGTGACTGCTTCGAGGAGAAACTGCATCAGGATATTCGTACGCCGCGCGCCTATCGCCTTGCGCACGCCGATTTCGCGCGTCCGCTCGGTGACGCTGACGAGCATGATGTTCATCACGCCGATGCCGCCCACCAGCAGCGCCACGGAACCGACTGCCAGCATGACGATGAAAATGCCGCTCGAGATTTGTTTCCAGAGGTCGAGAAAAGTGTCGGTGGTCATCACCGTGAAATCATCGTCCTTGTCTGACGGCAGCTTCCGCATCCGGCGCAGATAGCCGCGCACCTCGTCGACCACCAGCGGAAGATTGTCCGTGGTGTCGGCTTTGGCGAAAAGCATGAAATCCTTGAACTCGGGATGGAGCTTCCGGAAAGTGCTGAGCGGAAGGATCGCGATGTTGTCGTTGGGATTTGACCCGGTGCCGAGAGCCTGCTTTTGCAAAGCCAAGACACCGACGACCGTGAATACCTGCCCCTCAACCAGAACCTCCTGGTTAATTGGGTCTTCACCCTTCGGGAAGAGCGTTTCGGCCGTGTCGTGGCCGAGGACGACGACGGCGGAGTGATGCTGCTCGTCCGTATTGTTGAAGAACGGCCGCGCTGGAGGTCGAAATCGCTGATCTCGACGATGGAAGGCGTGTCGCCCTGCAAGATGACATTCGATGCGCGGTTGTTGCCTCGGCGCACGGCGCTCGATCCGACTCCTACGTCGAGATCCTGAACGTCTGCGAGAGGGGCAGCCGCCACCACGTGCGGCAGCCGAGCGAGACCGTCCGCCCATTCCGCTTTGAGTTCCTTGCGCTGAAGCATCGCCGGAGATTGCCGGCCGAGCGTCGCAAACGAGAATCGGTAGCAGATGATCGTGCTCGAGCCGAGCGACTCGACCGAATCGAGCACGTTGGAGTTCAGGCCGTTGACGACCGCGCCGATCACGATGATCGTGCTCACGCCAATCATGATGCCCAGGACGGTGAGAAACGAGCGGAGCGGATTCCGCACGACGATGTCGAGCGCCAGCGTGAGCGATTCTTTGAAATCTCCCGACCAAGGGGCTTTGAACACGACTGTACCTTCTTCTACCTATTTAAACGCACGGTCGGGCTACTTTGTATCACCATTTCCGTTTTGTTCGGGGATGGAGACCTCGACCCTCGTCTCGTTCATGATGTGCAAAAGGTCCTCGATCTCTTTGGGCGTCTTTACCGGCAAAACGATAAGCGTCAGCGCCAAAAGCACTTTGGCTAATTTGCCTTTCAGGAACATGAATCCTCCGGCCCGCGGATGGGCCGTTGCGGGCTGCGAGCAGGCGCAGCTTGCCCGCAACGGGATTGGAATGAATTGAATTCAGGCCGCCGCGTGACGGCCATCAAATGCGCGAGGCTTACCGAAGCGGAGGAGGACGCGGCGAAAAAACAGGGAGAGCCGGGAGCGACTGCGGATGCCGCCGTTCGTCAATGCGGGGCATGACGAAGCTGACGGCGATTGCAAAGAAAAACCACAACGGAGAGAAGACGGCAACGGGAAGGGCTATGCCTGCGTGCGTCACCGCTGCAAGCAGCAGCACAGCGACGCACAGAATGATTGCCCATCGGCGCGTAGTAGATGTTGCTTTCACTTGGTTTGGTTATAGGCCGAGCGAGCCAACTTTACCATGGATCGAGATGAAAACAGTGCGATTGCCTTGAGAGGAAGACGACCGATCCGGAGGAAAGGCTTGTCGCCTCGGGGTGCGTCACGTCTCGCGCGCCGCTTCGAGTTCCTGAATTTTCGCGCGGAGCCAGGCGCGGACTGCTTCCTGGACGTGCGGCGCATCGGCGGGGCCGCCGAGGGTCGCGAGCGTGTCTCCGCGTTCGTTCAGCGGGATATGGTGGCAGGGGACCCCTTCGTTTTGCTTCTCGACCGGAACGAAATTCATGAGCCAGCACTCGGAGCACGCGTGCTCGCGGATCGGCAGGCGATAGGTGAGGCACCAGGGAGAATCCTGGAAAATGGAACGCTCCTTGCGGAGCTCATGATTGCTTTCGACGGGCACGAGTGCTGAAGCCCGATCGTGCCGGTCGCCGCGCTTAGGATGGCTTTCGACGATCGTGTTGTACCCACCGCCCTCGCAAAACTGCAGCTCGAGCTTGAGGGCATTGAGCAGGGCTTGCCGTTCACTCTGCGCCATCGTAAATCTCCCGCCCCCACCCGCGAGTAGAATCAAGCCAAGGGCCGCGATCGCGCGGTGACGGCGGTCACTAGCATGCTATTCGACGAAAAAGGGGCGGGTTTGAAACCCGCCCCTACGATTCGATTCATTCTGCGCTTCCGACGACGGCAGGGAGCTACATGCTGCCTTCGTCGCCGGAGGGGCCGTAGATCGAGGGCACCGGGACCTGGTTCATGCGCAGGTAGACCGAGAGCTGGCCGCGGTGATGGATGATGTGATTGAGGATCATGCTGCGCAGCACCTGGATGCGCGGCATGGAGAAAAAGATCTTGCCGCCGTTCATGAGCGTCCAGGTCTTGTAAAGCTCTTCGTCGCTCGCCTTAGCGATGGCGGCGCGAGCGCCGGCGACATTTTTGTCGAAGATGTCGAGAAGCTGCTGGCGCGATTTCATCACGGTCGGCTGCATTGGCTGGCCGCCCGGCGGGGCGAAGTCGAACGAATCTCCCATAAAGGTAGCGGAGACGAAGCCTGCCATCTCGGCGATATGCCCGGCGAGGCGCCCCATGGGCATCGAGGAGTTGTGCGGTTTCCAATCGACTTTGTCCTCGGGAACCCGTTCAAGCGTTTTTCTGGTGGTCGTCATTTCGTATTCGAATTCAGGTAGGAACGCGTCGCGTATTGCCATCTAAGCCTCCATTGTGTGTTTGCGATTCGAAGTCTTGCCCCGAGGCATTCTAACTCATCTGTGTGAATGGGCCGTAACAGGAGGAGGCGAGCGCAAAGCTCGCGCGCCGGGTGCCTAGCTGCGGCTGCGCCCGGCCGCGCGAGAGAAAGCGCGGACCACCGTCTCGCTCTTGCGGGAGATCGTGGCCTGGATCGGGTCTTGGACGATCGTGTCGCGCGGGCTCGGGCGGTGCGAGATTTCCTGTTTCGCCTTGGTCTGCTTCCAGGTGTGCAGGATGCGATGAACGACGGTAATGTTGGGCCCGATCGCGAGAATCCAGAGCGCCACTTCCATCCGATTTGTGAGCGCGCCCAGGATCATCAGGACGAGGCGCTCGGGGCGTTCCCAGAATCCGATTTCAGCGGTCGGGACGAGCGATTCGGCGCGCGCCTTCGCGTAGCTGACCATCACGGCGCCCGCCATTGCGGCCCCCGCAAGCACCGCGTAGAGGAAGCGATTCACCAGCGCGTAGTAGACCAGCAGTCCGAGGAAGAGCAGCAGATCGGCGTAGCGGTCGAGAATCGAATCGAGGAAAGCTCCGAAGAGCGAGACGCGGTTTTGCCGCCGCGCCACCGGCCCATCGAGAAGATCGCAGAGGCCCGCGAGAACGATCGTGCCTCCCGCTATCGCAAATTCGCCCTTCGCAAAGAAGATTCCAGCCACGAGATTCGCAGCGAGCGCGGCCCAGGTGATGATATTGGGATGGATGCCCGTAGGCGCAAGAACATCAGCGAGGCGGTCGATTGGCCAGGAAAGGTACCGGCCGATTTTCGGCATCAACATGGAGCGAGTTCCACCCGCCTATTCCTCGTCATAAATCGTGGTTAGCCGTACAACCTCATATTCCTTCACGCCCGCCGGGGTTGTGACCGAAACCTCGTCGCCGACCTTCTTGCCAAGCAGCGCGCGGCCAATGGGGGAAGTGGTCGAGATGAGCCCCTGGGTAGCGTCCGCTTCCTCCACCGTTACCAGCTTGTACTCGATCTTTTTGGATTTTGCGGTGTCCAGCACAACAATCTTGGAACCGTAAGCAGCGCGGTCCTTGGGCAGATTGTTCAAATTCAGCATGGACAGGTCCGCCATGCGCTTGTGAAGCTGGCCGAGGCGGGCGGCGACGTAGCCCTGGCGCTCCTTGGCATACTTATACTCGGCATTTTCAGAGAGATCGCCGTGCGCGCGCGCGACCTTGATCTCTTTCGGGAGCTCGTCGTGTAGCTCGTGCTCGAGGGCGGCGATTTCGTCCTTGAGCTTCTTCTTAATTTTTTCAGTAAGGTCTTCCATTTTGATCGAGAAACCGAAAAGCCTGGCTGGGTACTACCTTGCCGCAACCCCTGACAGGCCGATTATAGAGGATTTTCCAGGTTTCCCGCAAATCGAGCCACAAATCGAGTCGGGGGGCCCGGGGAAGGCTGCCAGGGATATGACCCGGGCAGCTTCCCACCGGTCCCTGATGCTCAGGCCGACGCCTTGAGCGGCTTCAGATGAGACTGGTACTCGCCCGGAACCGCCCGGAAAGGGATGGCCAGACGGTTCCAGCTGTTGATCGTCGCCACGGCCACGCTGAGGTTTACAAGCTCTTCGGGGCTGAACTGCTTGCTGACTCGTGCGTAGACATCGTCCGGCACGTGACTTCCTGCAATGAGCGTGACTGCTTCGGCCCATTCGAGGGCGGCGCGCTCGCGGTCGCTGTAGAACGGGTTTTCGCGCCAGGCGTTGAGCAGGTAGATGCGCTGTTCGGATTCGCCGAGGGCACGCGCGTCTTTGGTGTGCATGTCGATGCAGTAGGCGCAGCCGTTGATCTGCGAGGCGCGGATCTTGACGAGTTCGAGCAACGGACGCTCGAGGCCGCAGCTATCGACGTACTGCTGCAACGCAGCCATCGCTTGATACGCCCCTTTGGGGGCGACTTTCATGAGATTGAGGCGAGCTTCCATGCTTTTCTCCTTTCGAGGGCTCGGCAGCAGGCTACACCTTTTCGATGCGCCAGCGCGAGTCGGGTAGCGGCGCATGGCGCAGCCAAGATCGCAAGGTTCGCACAGTGACATGTGGTTGGCGGTAGAATGAATCGATGAGCAGCCACACGGAGACGGCGTGAACCTCGAGCTGACCGAAGAACAGAAGCTACTGCAGCGAACCGTGCGGGAGTTCGCCGAGGCGGAGGTAAAACCGCTCGCGGCGGAAATCGACGAGACGGGCCAATTTCCGCGCGAGACGCTGCGGAAGGCGGCTGAGTTGGGGTTGACGGGAATCTCCGTCGCCGAGGAGTGGGGCGGCGCGGGGATGGACCATATGTGCTACGCGATCGTGATGGAGGAGATCGCGCGGGTCTGCGCCTCGACGAGCGTGATTCTCTCGGTGCAGAATTCGCTGTATTGCGGCACGCTCGAGAAATTCGGCACGGACGAGCAGAAAAAGAAATTACTCGTGCCGTTTGCGCGCGGCGAAAAAATCGGATGCTACGCGCTGACCGAGCCGCAAGCGGGATCGAATGCTGCCGCGCTCGCGACGAAGGCCGTGCGCAAGGGCGATCGCTACGTTGTGAACGGGACGAAGGCGTGGATTACGAACGGCGGCGCGGCGGATGCGGGAGTGATCTACGTCAACACGCAGCCGGAAAAAGGGGAGAAAGGCATTACGGCGCTGGTCATCGAGAAGGGCACGCCCGGATTCTCCGTGGGGAAGGAAGAAAAGAAGCTCGGCATCCATGCGACCGCTTGCGTGGAGCTTTCGTTTGTGGATTGCGAAGTGCCCGCCGCCAATCGCATCGGCAACGAAGGCGACGGCTACAAAATCGCGCTGACGACGCTCGACGGCGGGCGCATCGGCATCGCGTCGCAGGCGACGGGAATCGCGCAGGGCGCGTTCGAAGCGGCGCTGGCCTATGCGAAGGAGCGGCAGGCGTTCGGGCATCCCATCGCGGAGTTTCAGGCGATCCAGTTCATGCTCGCCGACATGGCCACGGAAATCGACGCGGCCCGGCTGCTCGCGCGACGCGCGGCGTGGAAACAGGATATCGGCGCACGCTTTTCGATGGAGGCGGCCATCGCCAAGCTCTTCGCGAGCGAGATGGCGACGCGCGTCACGCACAAGGCGATTCAGATTCACGGCGGCAATGGCTACAGCCGCGAATATCCCGTCGAGCGCGCCTACCGCGACGCGCGCATCACCGAAATCTACGAAGGCACGAGCGAAATCCAGCGCCTCGTGATCGCGGGCTGGGTCCTCAAATCATTCTCCTGAACGCCAACAAGGCACCGCAGCGCCGTTGTATGCTTGCGCCATGCTCCAATTAGATTGCGGGCGGGCATTCGATCCGCTCGATGCGGCGCGCGAAGAGGACTTTTTCGCGGCGGTGCCGGCGCGGGCGGGCGTGCTGCTCGTCGAGATGCGCGAAGCCGGGGCCGAGCCGTACCTGCTGAAGACGGCGGACCTGCGGCGCGCGGCTGAGCGGCTGCTCCGCCCACAAGAAGAGGCGTCGAAGCGGCTGAATCTGCGCGCGGTGGCGGCTGGGATCCGCTACCGCGCCACTGGATCGAAGTTTGAGCAGACACTCACTTTTTACGAGCACGCGAAGGCGAACTTTCCGGGCCGCTATCGCGCCTTGCTGCGGCTGCGCGGGCCAGCGCTGCTGAAGGTAAATCTGCGCAATGCATATCCGCGCTGCTACGCGACGCGGCGCATTCGCGCGGACGAGGGATTCTACTTCGGGCCGTTCGTTTCGCGGCGCGCGGCGGACGCGTTTGCCGAAGGCTTTCTCGATCTCTTCAAAATCCGACGGTGCCAGATCAAGATTCGCCGCGATCCGAGCTTTCCGGGGTGCATCTATTCCGAAATGAAGATGTGCCTCGCGCCGTGCTTCGCCGGCTGCACGAGGGACGAATACACCGCCGAAGTGGGCCGCGTCCTTGAAACGCTGGCGTCGACGGGCGAAGCGCTGACGACGTCGCTCGAGCGCGAAAGGGAAGGGGCGAGCGAGTCGCTGGATTTCGAGCGCGCGGCCGCGCTGCACAAGCGCCTCGAAAAAGTTTCGGCGGCGCTACGCGGATTGCCTGAACTCGCGCGGCGGGTGCAGGACCTTGACGCGGTGATTCTGGTGCGCGCGGCTGAAGAAAAAACGGTCGCCGTATTTCCGCTTCGGGGAGGGATGCTCGACGAGCCGATTTTCTTGCGCTTCGGCGAAATTTCGAGCCAGCCGCGATCGGTGGAAGCGATGATTCGCGAGAAGCTGGAGGAGTCGGCTTCCTCGGCCGGTGAAAAGCCAGCAGATACCGCGCCGGAATCGAATTGGCGCGAACGGTATGGCCTGCGCGACGCGCCCGCCGAATTGGGCGAACACTTGTCGCTCGTGGCTCGGTGGTTTTACTCGAAGCCACGCGAAGGAGAAATTCTTTTCCGCGAAGGCGAATGGCCCTACCGGCGCATCCTGCGGGCGTGCGCGAGGCTGCTGGCGCCTCCGGGACCGGCTCCGGCCGAAACGGTACCGCCAAATCTCTGAAACAACTTTCCGGAGCGTCGGGTAGCAGGTCAGTCCGAAAACGGAAGAATTCGATCGCCGTAGCTGAACAGGGCCATATCCACCTTGCGGAAGTCTTTCGTGACACAAAGAGAGGCGACTTCCAGGAAGAGCGGGCGGTATGAAACGAGGTACCAGCGAACGGTATTCGGACGGGGGAGTTGAGCAGTCGCTTCATTGCTCTCCTCACGCGCGAGTCGAAGATGGGGAAACGCCCCCCGCTGAGGAAATGGAGTAGCGTGGTTGCGCGGGACAGCCCAAATTGTTTGCGCACTAACTTATTTGTATATTTGTCCTGGTACTTCTTCTGGGACCAATCACCCAAAAAGTCTGCCACCTCGCTTTCTTCCGGACATTTTGGCAACTCCGAAGCCGCTTGCATCCAAATCGGATAGGCCACGGACGCCACATTGGGCTTCCATTTACGATCTGTTTTTGCGGCATCCTTCCACTTGCCGATTTGCACAAACTCTGCGGCTGAAAGTGATTTGTGCTTTGCAATTAGCTCGCCGTATTCCGCGTAGTCGTTCGACGGGTACCGGTTAGCCCATATTCGCAGCCATTCCTGTGGCGCGATGTCGCTTCCATCCGGACTTCGAAATCTAAACAAGTTCATGGGGTTTGAAGAGTATCACGGCATACGAAGCCCGTTAAACTGGCCCAGGGCCGACAATCGAGTGCAGTCGGCTTACGCTTACATCGTACAATTAAAAGATGGCTCCCACGGACACAGAGAAAGACCCTACAGGCGGAGCACCGCGGGGCCGTTCGCGATTCCACGACACGATCCGCTCGCTGAAGCACCGCAATTTCCAGCTTTTCTTCAGCGGCCAGCTGATTTCGCTCGTCGGGACGTGGATGGACACCGTCGCCGAGGCCTGGCTTGTCTATCGACTGACGGGGTCGTCGCTGCTGCTCGGCACCGTGACGTTTGCCGGGCAGCTTCCGGTGCTGCTGGCGTCGCCCCTGGCGGGGTTGGTTGCGGACCGGTTCAACCGGCGTAAGGTGGTGATTGTGACGCAGACGCTGTCGATGATTTTCGCCGGCACGCTGGCGTTTCTCACCATCACCAAACGCATAACGGTAGCAGAAGTGATTTTGTTGGCGGGGCTGATGGGTGTGGTGAATGCCTTCGACATTCCCACGCGCCAGGCGTTTCTGGTCGAAATGGTCGGCCGCGAGGATTTGATGAACGCGATCGCACTGAACTCGTCGATGTTCAACGCCGCCCGAATCATCGGGCCTTCGGTCGCGGGCCTGCTGGTGGCGAGCGTGGGCGAGGGCTGGTGCTTTTTCGCGAACTCGGTCAGCTACATCGCGGTGATCGCGGGCCTGTTGATGATGAAGCTTCCGCGCAACCCGCGGCGGGTGGAGAAAGTGTCGCCCTTCGAACACATCAGCGAGGGCTTCCGCTTCGTGCGCAATACAGCGCCGATTCGCTCGCTGCTGTTGCTGATCGGGCTGGTGAGCCTCGTCGCCATGCCCTATGCGGTGCTCATGCCGGTGTTTGCGGCCACGATCCTGCATGGGAATGCGCGCACGCTGGGCATCCTGATGACCGCAGCGGGAGTGGGGGCGCTGGCCGGCGCCCTGCTGCTCGCCGCGCGTCGCGGAGTGGACGGCCTGGGACGAGTCGTGGCGCTGGCCTGCGGATCGTTTGGCACAGCGCTGATTCTCTTTTCGTTTTCGCGCCACTGGGTTCTCTCGGCGATTCTGCTGGTGCCTGTGGGCTTCTCGGTGATGACGCAGATGGGCTCGACGAACACGCTGATCCAGTCGATGGTGCCCGACCGCCTGCGCGGGCGCACGATGGCCATCTACGCCATGATGTTCATGGGCATGGCGCCGTTCGGTGCGCTTCTTTCGGGTGCGCTCGCCGACCGGATCGGCGCGCCGCGAACCGTGGCGCTCGGCGGAGTCGCAGCCATCCTGGGGGCGATTGCGTTCGGCAGGCATTTGCCGAAGATTCGCGGCGAGGCGCGCCAACTGCTCGACGCAGCCGGCGTCGAAGCCCAGGAGACAGTGGAAGAGATGACCGCGCGTGTCCTGCCGTAGCTCGCTATTCTGCTATACTGCGCGCGCCGCACAGAATCCGCATCGAAAGAGTCTTGATGTCAACTTCCGCCACAATCGATAGCAAGCGCATGCCCGGCCGCGCCACGGCCCAGGGAACTCTGCGCTACGCGGCGCGATTTCAGGGGCGCACGGCCGCCGGACATTTCCGCGAAATTCCGGGCGGGCTGCTTTTCTCGTCGATCGGCATCGGAACCTATCTCGGCGAGCCGGACGGAGCCGCCGACAAGGGCTACGCGGACTCAGTTGTTGCGGCACTGGAAGGCGGCATCAACGTGGTGGATTCGGCGATCAACTATCGCCTGCAGCGCAGCGAGCGCTCGATCGGCACGGCGCTGAAGGAACTCGCCGCGAAGGGTTTTGGCCGCGACGAAATCGTCCTGTGCACGAAGGCCGGGTTTCTCACGCCGGATGGCGAAATGCCGGACGACGCGAACGAGTATTTTTCGCGCGAATACATTGAACGCGGCGTCTTTCGCCCCGAGGAAATCGCGGCCGGATGCCACTGCATGACGCCGCGCTATCTGGCCGACCAGCTTGATCGCAGCCTGCGGAATCTGGGCGTCGAGTGCGTGGATGTTTTCTACCTGCACAATCCCGAAACGCAGTTAAGCGATGTTTCGCGCGATGAACTGAAGAAGCGCATCCGTGAGGCGTTTGCATTTCTCGAATCGGCGATTGCAGGCGGCAAGATCGGGGCGTACGGCCTCGCGACCTGGAACGCGTTCCGCGAGGAGTCGAAGGCGCAGGGCTATTTTTCGCTCGCTGAGATGGAAGAAATTGCTCGCGAAGCCGGCGGCAGCGATCATCATTTTCGGTTCGTGCAGTTACCGGTGAATCTGGCGATGCCCGAGGCGCTGATCCGGCCCAATCAGGTGGTGCAGCGCAAGACGATGGCGGTGGTGCAGGCGGCGCGAGCTCTCGGGATTACGCTGGTATCGAGCGCGGCGCTGCTGCAAGGGCAACTTACGCGAAATCTGCCGCCGTATATCGGCGAGGCGCTGGGGCTGAAGAAAAACTCCGAGCAGGCGCTGCAATTCGCGCGATCCGTGCCGGGCGTCACAACGGCGCTGGTGGGCATGAGCCGTGTTGAGCACGTGCGCGCCAATCTAGCGCTGGTGGGCGTCGAGCCCGCGCCCCGCGATCAGTTCCTGAAACTCTTCGAGCCGCGCGGGTGAACGGGGCAATCGGCTCGTCCGGCGATGCGCTGCAGTTTTTAAACACAGAGATCACAGAGCCGGGCCACAGAGATCACGGAAACCCCAGGCTTACCGCAGAGACGCAGAGTACGCAGAGAAACTAACCATAGAGATGTCGAGCTAGGCGTCGAGCCAGGCATTGATCGCGACACCGATTTGATCGAGGCGGTCGGTAAAGAAATGGTCGGCGCCGTCGACGATCACGAGGCGCTTGGGCTCGGGCAGAGTCGCAAAGAGCGCTTCGATCCGGGCGCGCGCGCCGAACTGGTCGTTCGCGCCCTGAATCAGGAGCTTCGGTTTCGCGCAGGTCTGCAGGAAGCTCATGTCGACGTTATCCACCGGCAGCCCGAGGCCGATCAATTTGTTGACGCGGTCATCCGCGCATCCCACACGCAGCCCCACCGATGATCCGAAGCTAAATCCCGCGAGCAGAAGCGGCTTGCCGGGGAATTCAGCCGCCAGATAATCCAGCGCCGCGCGCACGTCGTCACGTTCGCCGCGGCCGTTATCGTGCTCGCCCTCGCTTTGCCCGGCGCCGCGAAAATTAAAGCGCAGCACGGGCGCGCCCCGGTCATGCAGAGCCTTCGCGGTCTGAAACACGACCTTGTTGTGCATCGTCCCGCCGAAAAGCGGATGCGGATGGCAGACGACCGCGGCAAAATCCGGATCGGCGGCCCTTGATGTCCAAAGCATTGCTTCGAGGCGGCCGGCTGGGCCTGCGAGGAAGAAGTTGCGATGGAAGACGTCAGCCATGGATCAGTCAAATGGTGAAAATGGGGCGCTCGCGCTTGTGTGCGCGCGAGTTTGAGTTTCAGTGGCTGCCTGTCTTGGAGACTCTTCCCGCTATGGCATCGCCGTTCCGTTCGGCGTTCATCCATGCGACTGCAACCGACGTGAGCGGGAGGTTCGCAGCGGCTTGAGGCGAAGCGCCATTCGGCGTTTCGCTCGGCGCTTCGGCCGGGCCCTCCACGCGCACCACACGGCCGAGAGTTTCGCCCGTCTTCGCCCACTCGCCCCAGGGAATCTTCGCCCGGACCGTCTCACCCACCCTGTACGTGCGCGTGGTCTCGAACCGGACGCCATTGTTCGAAACGTTTTGCGTCATCGATTCTTCGGGCCACTGGCTGCCCGCCGGCCGCACGAAAATCGGCAGGGCGAAAGAAAAGCGCGCGGATTTCCGGCGCTCGCCTTCCGCGGGCCGGGGAGATTCGCGCGCGGGCAACTGGAGATGGAGACCGACGTAGAAGCCGCCTTTCGCGCCGCCGTGAACGCGCGCGATGCGGGCCGGTGTTTCCGGCTGAATCGCGGCGGCCGAAGGATCGAACGGGTAAGCGACCCACACGCGCGCCTGCGGGCTGCACGGTTCGGAGCGGCGGATCAGCAGCCCTTCGCGGGATACGTCGATCGTTTCGGTAATTTCGAGGCGCATGCCGAGAGGGCCAAGCCAGCGAATCCGCGCGGGCAAGCGCAGGCGGGCGCGAGGTGACTTCCTCAAATCGACAGGGCTGACCGGCTCGGGCATGGGGGTACATCCTAGCCGCGGGGAGCGCGGAGGTCAAACGTCCCGAGCGCAGGTGTACCGAAACGCAAACGGAAGGCCGATCCATTCAATCACCTAAAATCCATTGCGCCCTGCGGAAAGCGATGATAGCTTGGGCGCAGTCGAGCAAACCAACGAGGCGCTGAATGGAAAATAGTGTGGAACGGCGCGCGGCGCGGCGTTTTTCGATGTTGCTTCCGCTGAAGGTACGGTTTTCGGCAACCGAGGGCGTGATCGAGAAGCAGGGCGAGACCCGCGACGTCAGCTTCCGCGGACTGTATTTCCTGATCGAGGCGAGCGTCGAAACCGGCAGCTCGATCGAATTTGTGCTTACGCTGCCGCAGCAGATCACGCTGGCGGGCGACGTCCACATCCGGTGCTACGCGCGCGTCCTGCGCGTCGAGCCGCACAACGGGCGGCGCGGCGTGGCGGCGCGCATCGAGCGCTACGAGTTCCTTCCCGCAACCGCCTAGGACATTTTTCTCCCGGTGCGCTTCCGCCCTTTGGCACATGGCGCGGATTTCACAGCCCAACCTAAACACAGGGCACAGAGAAGGCACGGAGTATACAGAGAATCGGCAAAGCTTCTCCGTGTCCTCTTGGTGTGCTCTGCGTCCTCTGCGTTGAGCACGGCTGGAGGCAGACCTCCCACGCGGCGATGCGCGCAACTCGGCGAACGACGCGGCCGCAGAATTTTCTTCTCTTATTTTTCCCGCTGAAGCAAGATTCCTAATTGGAGATTCGGCATGGCGCGCAACACTCTGCTCATCGACGCGGACGACACCCTCTGGGAAAACAACATTTTTTTCGAGAAGACGATCGATGATTTCATCACGCAGCTCGAACACCTCGGCTATACGCGCGAATACATCCGGCACATCCTGAATGAAACCGAGCAGCGCAACATCCGACAGCACGGCTACGGCGTCCGCAGCTTCCGGCGTTCGCTCGAAGACACGTATCTGAAGCTGGCGGGAAACTCGGCGCGCCGCGAGATCGTGAAGGAAATCGAGCGGATGGCGAAGGATCTCGAGAACACGCCGCCGCACATCCTCGATGGCGTTCCGGAGACGCTGGCGTATCTCGCGAAGCACCACCGGCTGATCCTGTTGACCAAGGGCGAGCCAGCGGAACAAGCAGCGAAGGTCGAGCGCTCGGGATTGCAGTCCTATTTCGACGCGATCGAAATCGTGCTGGAAAAAGAGTCGTCGACGTATGGCCGCATGATCGAGCAGTTCAAGATCGTGAAGTCGCATGGGTGGATGGTCGGCAACAGCCCGCGCAGCGACATCAACCCCGCGCTGCAATCAGGATTGAACGCGGTGTTCATCCCGCACTCGGCCACGTGGGAACTCGAGAAGGCGGAGCTCGAGAGCGGCACGGGGCGTCTGCTGATTCTTTCGGCGTTTCGCGAGCTGCGCGGCCACTTCTGATCGCACGCCGGCGAGTCGCAACCTGTCATTCCGAAGACCGAGCAAACCGATTTTTGCGCCCATCCCTCGACCCGCGCGAAAATCGGTTGGTGTGGCGAGGCCTGAGGAATCTCGGCGCCGGAACGGCGGACACCTCGTACAAAGGTTTTGGCGGGCGCTGCGCTTCAGGCCAAATTGTCCATGTCGCGACCCATGGCTCGCCTTCCCGCTGGCGCTTCTCCCAGCTAAGATTCTCGTATGAATCCAGCAACGGAATTGGCGACCGACTATCGCAAAGAATTCGCCGATTTTGGCGACGTCATCTACCTGAACGTTTCCTATCAAGGTCCGCTTCCGCTGACCGCGGTGCGCGCGGCTGAAGAAGCGCTCAAGTGGAAGATGCTGCCATTCAACATTCCCGACGCTCTGCATTTCGATCTGCCCGACCGCGTGCGGGAGAAGATCGCGCGTATCATCGACGCGCAGGCGGACGACGTCGCCATCACCACGGGCGCGAGCGCGGGCGCGGCGTGTGTGGCCGCCGGAATCGACTGGCAACCGGGCGACGAAGTGCTGATTGGGCAGCGCGAGTTTCCCATTCATTATTCGAGCTGGCTGCCTTACGAGCGCGCGGGGAAGCTCGTGATGCGTAAGGTCTCGCCGGTTGGCCGCTTCATCACCGCGGACGACTACATCCGCGCGATCGGCTCGCGGACGCGAATCGTCTCGGCGAGCCTCGTGCGATTCAACGACGGCGCGCGGCTCGATGCGGCGCGCCTGGCGGAAGCGTGCCATGCCGTGGGCGCGATGCTGCTGCTCGATGCAAGCCAGTGCGTAGGCGCGATGCCGATGGCTGTCGAGGAATTGGGCGCGGATTTCATTGTCGGCAGCGGATACAAATGGCTGCTCGGTCCATATGGCACGGGATTCTTCTGGGTCGCTCCCGAGGCGGGCAAGCAGTTGACGACGGGACCTCTCAACTATCAGGCGCTCGAAGGCGCGCGGAATTTCAGCGAGCTTCCGGCGGAGAATCCGCGCGTTGTTCCAGGGGCGCGCCGCTGGGACGCCGCCGAGACCGCAAACTTCACGAATCTCGCGGCACTCGATGCGTCGCTCGATCTGGTGCTCGCGGCGGGCGTCGAAGCGGTCGCCTGCCACAACCAGGCGCTGGTGAGCCAGATCATCGAACGGCTGCCCAGCAGCCGCTGCGTGCTTGCCTCGCCAGCGGAACGCGAGCGGCGCGGGCCTTACGTCTGCATCGCCGGCCGTGACCCAAGCGAAACGCCCGCGCTCTTCGAAAAGCTGCAAGCGAATCGTATCTTCGTCAGTCTGCGCGAAGGCTCCATACGCATCGCGCCGTATCTCTACAACACGCCCGAGCAGATTTCCCGAATGATGGATCTACTCTCCGCTTAGAGCGACACACGAGAACTGGTGTGCGTCCCCCGTCGCGGAACAGGCGCGATGCTTAATAGAAGCGTGGGAGAACGAGGACCGTCATTAGATGGCTCGCCGCACCGGCAATCACTGCGGCAATTGTGGCCGCCTCAAGGCCGCGTCGAACATAAAGCCACCCGAGTCCAATGCCAGCCGGAACCGATCCCACTAATAGACGAGTCGCGACCAGCCAGAGTGGGTCGTCGGCTAACGGAATTCCGCCAATGGCGTCGGAGAACAGCCGTTGGAAGACGGAGTGCCATGCGAGGGAGGGCGCGGCTGCCAGCAATGGTGTCAGAATAATGGCCACCCAGAGCAAGGTTCGGGGAACCGTTCCTGGTGCCGCGCGTGAAGCTTTGGCTAAGATCCACGCAACGCCGGAGAGAAGAAAAAGGCGGCTGCCCAGCTCTCCGGATACGGCCTCAGAGAGGTAGTAAGGTCCGAGATTCACATTCGTAAGCCGCCGCCCGACTGTTCTCTCCACGAACTTCTCAATTCTTGTTTCGGCGGGAGAGTTGAGAAGTTCATTTACTTGGCGGTCTATCAGTCGTCGATTTGGATGGAAGATTGGCAGACTTGGCACGATCCCCCATACTCCAACTAAGACACCCACCAACAGCGTAGGTATAACTGCCACCCTCAGGTATGGAACAACCGATCCTCTCTGAAGATACTTCTCCAGTATCGGCGCGCCCAGACCGATGGAATGTGCCGCCAACAGTCCCAAACCGACAGTGAGCAAGAGCCCGATCACCGTTTCTGCTACCGCGATGCTCACCAGCGCCGGTCCCTCCAGGCTACCCTTCACAAACAAGAAGATTGCGATCGGTGTCATGGGGAGATGCGAGATGGCGGCGAGTGCCGCGGAAGCTGTCAATCCCGCGCCGAATAGAATCCAGAATTCACGCCAAAACAGAGAACTCTTTGCTGTCGCGCCGGCGATCTGCATGCTCGGAGTATGCCTTGTCGCAGAATCGGTGCCAGATGGGCTTTGCTTACTTATGACGAACGTATAACTCCCGGGTAAAGACGAAGTCCTCGGGACAACGACTGCACCAAAAAAAACGGCCCGGAACCAATCGTTCCGGGCCGTTTTCTTCGCTTGCTACTTACGCGGCGACAGCGTGCTTTGCGATTGCTGGCGCAATCATCTTGACTTCGATCTTCCGCGGCAAGGCTGCCACGGCGATCGGCGCCGTGATTTCGAGCACGCCGTTCACGTACTCGGCGGTCAGTTTCTCCGGAACCACGCCTTCGGGCAGCGTGATCGTCCTCTCGAACACGCCATAAGCAACTTCCTGCTCGAACAGCTCAACTTCCTTGATGTTGCGAGTGAATTTCCGCTCGCCGTGAATCGTGAGCAGGTTCCCCTGTGCATGGATCTGAAGCTCTTTGGGTTCAACACCGGGCAGCGTCACATGGCAAACATACTTCTTCGCTTCTTTGTCCACGTAGGATTCCACTGCGGGGGTGAAATTGAACTCCCTCGTAAAGGCAGGCAGCTGGAATTGCGACTGCTGCTCTACCCATGGCTTGCCGTTCAGAATTCGGCTGAACATTTCGTCGAATTCCCGGCGGAAACCAAACAACTCATCATATAGATTTCTCATGACCACTCCTCCTCGCCTCACCAGAGGCAATCAGCCATTGCATTTTGGAGGCAGTGGCAAGGCCAAAGCATTTTCCGGCCCGATGGCCGGTGCGTCGAAACAGCTGGCGCGTTGCGTGGACTTCAGTCTTGCCGCTGTTTCACATAAGGGGGCGACGATCTGCCAAGGTCAAACCTTTTTGAGGCAGAGCCAATGGCCTAACCGTTCTTTTCTTTCTCGGTGGCCTCGCAGCTCATTCCCTTTGGTGATCTCCCCTCTTCAACTCCCTCATATGTCTGCGCACACAAAAAGTCGGTGATGATTGTTACGCCTCGACGTGATGCTCATCACGCACGTTGATCTTGCGGAATAGCCGCAGGAGCGCAATCAGAACATGGGCATGGTGATGTCGCCCCAGAAACTGCGACGCGGCGGAATCAGGACGTTGTCAACGACGGGATTCGCGCCGTCGACGTACGCGATGACGACTGGGGTCATCTTGGCGGAGAGGTCGGTGACCTTCGAGACGGGCAGTTGGGTATCGCCGGGCTCATCGACGCGCGAAAAGACTACTTTGTAGTCGTCCTGAGGGCTGCCCATGATCCGGTTCTTGTGGCGCGGATCGACGGATGGGACGGCAAACCCGAGCCAGGAAGTGATGCGGCGCACGGACACTTTGCTGAACATGCGGTGATCCGTGTCCACATCGGCAAACATGCTTACCATGCCGTAGTCGTTGGGAAGCAGGTGAGCCGTGAAGGCGGCACCTTGCTCTTTCTCGAGCGCAGTGCGGACTCGATCGTCCTGCAGTGCTGCGGAGACAACTTGCTGAATTCGATCGGGCGGCGTGGGCCAGATCGCGATCGCGAGCGTGCGATCCTGCGGGAGCAGATCGGTTGACGTATGGGCGATCGTATCGCGCCGCAGAGCCAGCGCCCCGCCGAGAACCAGCACGACGATCACCGCGCTCGACGCTGCGAGGGCCAGCCCGCGATTCGGAATCCAGCCGAAGAACAAACGGAAGAGCTTTCCGCCAGGATTTCCGGGCAGGAACATGCCGGTGCGCTTGCGATATTCGGCATACTCGGGGTGCGCCGCCTCGACCTGCTTTTCCTCGAAGCGGGCCAGAAAATAGTAAAGGAAGAGCATGCCGAGATAGAGGACGAGGATGATGATGCGCGGCCAGATCGTGAGCAGCCCGAAGCCCGCCACCGCGAGGCTCGCGTAAAACGGATGGCGAATGTATTTGTACATCCAGCCCGTGGCCGCCTTGTGCTTGAAGAGCTTGGTGCCGTACACCTGCACGGCGCAAATCAGCGCGGCCAGCAATCCCAGACCGAAAGCCCAGGAGCCGACTCGCCAGCGCATGAACTCGAGGAAGGAACTGGTGGTGATCACCGAATGCGGGAGGAAGAAAGCTTCCATCCAGGCGGTCGCGCGCCAGCGATGCAGTCCTTGCAGCGTGGGCGCGTAGAGCGAATACCAATAGAACGCGAACGGGCTGATCATGATGACCACTTCGATCATCACAAGCCCGTAGAGCGCCGAGGCCAGCCACTTGAGAACTTTCTTCATGGAGCACGCCCCTTTTTTGTCAAGCGCGGTGGAAGATCGCGGAAGAAGAAATCTTGGCCGATGGCCCGGCGAAAGCCCCCGTTTTTCGCCGCAAATGCCCTGTCCGCGGGGCCTCTCTTAGCACACGAAATACCGGACGTCAAACGGAGGCACAATCGCAAATCGCGACGGAAGTCCCGTGGCTAAGCCACGAGCAGAGTTGCTACCAGCAAAGCTTTCTCCTGATCCGCGCAGGCCGCAGGCCGTGTATAATTTGGCCCGATTCCGGCACCGCTTGATGGAGGCGCCCGCCATGGCCAACCGCCCGTCGGTCAGTTCTTTCGCGATTTCTCGGCGTTCTCTATTGGGCCTGTTGGGCGCCGCTGGAGGCGCGCTGGCGCTCGGCGGCGTCGCGCGGCGCGCGGAGGCTGCTCAAGAATCCGCTGCGGTGCCCTCATTCACCGGCCCTGGCGCCAACCCGTATTGGAATTCGGTTGGCCCGTATGTCTCCGAGCCGCAGAAGTCACCTCTGCTTCTGCTCACTGACCGCGGCGTTCAACTGGAGACGCCACGGCCTTATTTCCAAACGGCCTTGACGCCCAATCACGTGTTTTATGTTCGATGGCATCTCGACGAAATTCCCAACGCCGTGGATTTGCGGAAATGGCGCTTGCAGGTGGAGGGAAACGTCGCCAAGCCGGTCTCATACAGCCTAGCCGACCTGATGCACAAATTCCCGGCTGAGGCGATTGCCGCCGTAAATCAATGCTCCGGCAACAGCCGCAGCCGTTTCGAGCCACGCGTGGCCGGAGGCCAGTGGGGCAACGGCGCGATGGGTAATGCACAATGGACCGGCGTGCGGTTGCGCGATCTTCTTCGCACTGCCGCGCCGAAAACCGGTTCCGTGCAGGTGCAGTTTCAAGGACTTGAAAGCGGGCCGGGGCCTGAAGGCCTCGGCTCGCACTTTTTCCAGAAGTCGTTCGATATGGACAATCCCGTCCTCGATGAGTGCGTGGTCGCGTACGCGATGAACGGCGAGCCGCTGCCGATGCTCAACGGATTCCCGGTCCGGCTGGTCGTGCCCGGCTACTTTGCGACTTACTGGACGAAATGCCTAAGCTGGATCCGCGTGCTGGACAAAACGGACGATAACTTCTGGGTGAAAAGCGCATATCGCATTCCGGATACGCCGCGAGGAAATACGACTCCCGAGGATGTGAAGGCCGGTGGCGTCAAGATGATCCCGATCAATCGCATGCCGGTGCGGTCGTTTCTCGTCTCGCCGGATGGCGATTCGAAAATTCCGGCGGGGATGCCCGTTCGGGTGCGGGGCATCGCTTTCAGCGGCTATGGCGGCGTGACGAAGGTCGACGTCTCGTCGGATGGACTGAAAACGTGGCAACCCGCGCGGCTCGGCGACGATCTCGGGCGCTATTCCTTCCGCACGTGGGAATTTACCTGGACGCCGAAAGCTCCCGGCCACTACACGGTCGCCGTGCGCGCCACCGACAGCGCGGGAAACACGCAACCGGACGAGGGCGTTTGGAATCCGGGCGGTTATCTCTGGAACAAGATCGAGCGGCAGGATTATTTCGTCGGCGCCGCCGAGTGAGAGGAGGAACTCCCGTGCGATTGGTGAAACGCTACTTCGCGTTGCTTCTCGGCGGCTCGCTCGTGATCGCTCTGGCTGCGGGACTTCTTTTCGCTCAGGTCGAAAAGGGGAATTACGCTCCCGCGACGCTCGGCCAACTACAGCAACCCGCTCCCGCAACGCTTACCGACGATTCTGTCTATCAGGTTTCGGCCTATCCGCAATATGCTCCTGAGCTGGCGGAAGGAGAAGGGCGCGCCGAAACCGCGAGCTTCTGCAACTTGTGCCACAGCGCGCGCTACATCACTATGCAGCCGCCGCTGCCCGCGGCTACCTGGGAAGCCGAAGTCACCAAGATGCGCAAAACGTTTGGCGCTCCGATCCCCGACGCGTCCGCTGCGCTGATCCTCAAATATTTGCAGGCTCACTATACGCCGGAGACGCGCAAGCAATAGCGCTGTCTCGAGAACTGATGCGCGAGTCGCGTCCTCGTCTGCCTCCGCGAAGGCTCCATCCGCATCGCGCCATATCTCTACAACACGCCCGAGCAAATTTGGAGCCCCGTGGATCTGCTTTCCGAGTAACATCGCCCCTCTGCTCGGGAATTCCAATCAAGATCGTCAGGTGAATCTGTGTTATTTTTCCCTACATTAGCCCGAGCGTAAGCTCGTGCCTTCGGGATTTGAGGCAAATCATGATTCGTTGCCGATGGAAAAGGTCAATAACTCGGGCAGTATTCATATGGCGCACATCTTGTAACGCGGCCGCATCGAGAGCGACGTTCTGATCCATGTCTGACCTAACTTTCTTAGAAAAACGGAAATTCGAACAGCTCCTTGGGATGAGTTCCGGATACGTGTTGGATTTTTCGAATCGAAGTTTTGCTGAGTTTATACGAGACAGCACGGGCCGAGATATCTACGACTCGCGCTATGACTACGCGAGCGGATCAAAAGCGAATCGGTTGCGAGCGTTTTGGCAGAAAGAAGATAACGCCTTGGTTGGCAAGCTCATGAAGGACATGCTTGATTACAGCGGTGGAAAGGGAGCGCTCGACGAGACCTGCCGTCTAATCGTCGCGAGGCTTCTACAGGGCTCAGAGCCTCATGTGCATAGCAGCCCCGAGCAGAAGGAGTCTTTCCGCTATCAGCATCGGCGTTCTCAAGTGCTCGGACAACTGCGAGAGGATCTCTCGCTCCTTGCTCTGGAGGGCGACAGAAGGAAGGCAGGCCTCGCTCTCGAACGACTTCTGAATCGACTCTTTGAGGAATTTGAACTTCGGCCCCGACAACCCTTCCGTGTCGTTGGAGAACAAATCGACGGCTCGTTCGAGCTAGAAGGACAAATTTACCTGTTGGAATCGAAGTGGGAAAAGCATCCTCTGCCCGAGGCGGATTTGCTTGTCTTTAGAGGCAAGATCGAGGGCAAGTCTACTTTCACACGCGGCGTTTTCGTAGCGCTCAATGACATCACCACACCTGCGCGGGATGCCATCACTCGAGGGAAGGCTCCCTCATTTTTTGTCGTGAACGGACATGACCTCATGATGATTCTCAACGAAGCGATCAGCCTAACAGACTTCCTACGGAGGCGCGTCCGTTTGTTGGCCGAGGAAGGATGTGTTTGCGTTCCCTTTTCTGAACTCCTATAAGAGCCGTTTTGACCTAGACGCAATTGTCAGCGTGGTCGGTGGTAGGCACTGCTGGCGTCGCCGCTACGGCTTGTACTGGTCGAACAATTTCTGGTAGTCGTGGTTGTTTTCGTCGCAGATGTATTCCTGCAAATACCATTCGGGATGAAGCGTGAAGGTGCCGACTTCGGTCCACGGCGCCGCGAACACGTTGGGATCGTCGATCGTCGCCGAATACTTCAGCGTGTCGTACGAGGTCCGCTCGAATCGCTCGACTACGTGGTACGCGGTGGTGTGGCGATACTCGCCGACCGACACTTTGTCGTTGAAGCCGATCGCGTCGACCACCAGCGTGTCGCCGTCCCAGTAGCCCACGGAATTGCCCATCCACGTCGGGTCGAGATCCTTCGGGTGCCCGCGGCCATCGGTCGGGACCACGCGGAAGTATTCGCCCGCTTCGTAGAGGATCACCACCTCGGTCGCGTTCTGGACGATCTGGATCGGATACGGCTCGCCGATCACATCCGGCACGCCGCGCGGCAGGCAGTGCTCGCCGAGCGAGAACGTATACTCCGGCCCCACGTGGTATTTTTCCGCGCCTGGCTTCAGCTTGATTTCGTCGACTACGTTGATCGAATGATATGGCGCGATGTAAATCCCATTGAGGTCGGGATGGCCATCGGGCATACGCGGGACGGGTTTGCCGGCGAGGGAATCATCCGCGGCGAGAGCGGCCTCGACGGGCGCGGGCGTTGTGCCGGCGACGAGCACGGTGACGGATTGCGTGTCGGCGAGTTTGCCGCCGAAGCCGAAGACTCGCAAAATGTATGTCGTCGTCACGCGCGGCGTCACCATGCGGCTGTCGCGCGCGGCCACGATGCCGATGCCCGGGTCGAGCGTGATGCGCTCTGCGTTGACCGCGGCCCACGCCAGCGTGACGGATTGCCCCGGCTGGATCGCGCCGGGGCTCACGGTGAAGCTGTCAATATGCGCCGCCGGCCCGACCGGGAAGCCGTCGCGCGGCAACGGGCGCTGAGCGGGCGCCTGTTGGGATGGCGCTTGTTGCGCTGCTGCGCCGGATGCCAGCGCCGCCGCGAGCGCGATCGGAAGCACGATCCGAATTTTCGCGAAAATATTCATGTGTCACCCGCCCGAAGCAATCCCCGCGCATCCTAATGCTGGTCCCAGGCCGAACACAACGAATTTTCTTCGGGCGGCCTGAGACGCCCAGATAAGATCCACTTTCGCTATCTGCGATCCTTCCGCGATCTTCCTGCGTTTTTCGTGAGGTGCCAGGCGTCGCACCAGGAGCACCGATAGGCGCGAAGATCCTTGGGCGCGTTCGTGGTCGCAATTTGGTGGGCGGCGGTGGCCAGGGCTTCGCCTTCGGTTGCGTACTTGCGTTTGCCACTGACCGGACATTTCGATTCGTCGTTCATCATCGTGTGGAGTCGATTCGCAGGTTCAATCAGCCCTGTATCGGAGGTTCCGCCAAGACTACTTCCGCCTGCGGGGGGTGTCCTCGGACCAGCCACCAGTTGGCGATCGCGATCAGCGCGGTCACGATCATCAGCAAGGCTTCGGTTCGGTCCAACTGGCTCAGGAGTGCGATCGAAACGACGATGCCGAATATGGCGACGGGCACTCCGAACGGCACGCGCATGGCGTCCGCCTCGGGGCGCGTGCGTCTCAGCTTGATCATGGATGCGCAGACGCTTACATACATCACCACCGCCGACGCCGTGGACAACACGAGCGCGACGTAGAAGCCTCCGGTGACCGCGAGCACCCAAACGAGCCCCGCGTACCAGACGACCGCTGTCGTCGGCGTGTGGAATCGCGGGTGCAGCCGCGCGAGGAAGCCCGGAAATTCACCCTGCGCCGAAAGCGAATAGGCAAGCCGCGGCGCGTGCAGCATCACGCTCGAAACATGCCCGCTGGTCGAGATCATCACCGCGATCGCAATGAAGATCGCGCCGGCCGGCCCCAGCAGGACCAACGCCACATCGGCCACCGGCCGGTCGCTCGTGCTCGTCCCGATCGTGGCCACGGTGACGAACTGGATCAGCGTGTAAATCACCATCGCCACCACGAGGCTCGCTCCGAGAGCGAATGGCATCGTTCGTTTCGGATCCTTCACTTCGCCGCCGGGAATGATGGCGTATTCGAAGCCTCCGTAGGCGAAGACGAGCACCAGGAGCGCGGTCAGCCACGGCCGCGGCCCCGGAGCCGTAATTTGAGAGAGATGGATCGCCTGGAAATGATGTCCGAAGAGCGCCACGCCCAGCACGATCAGTAGGACGAGCGGCAGCGTCTTCGCCACAATCAGCGCGCTGCTCAAGCCGGCGCCGTGGCGCGCTCCGAAATAGTTCACCAGGGCGGGAACTCCGATAAGGAGCGACAAGAAGAGGACGCGCAGCAACCCGCGGCCCGCCTCGGGGAAAACGCCCGCCAGATAAACCACGAAGAGATTGGCGTTCGCGGCTGCCGCGGCGATGATCGAAAACAGCGAGAACCAGCCGACCTGCAGCCCGATGAACCGCCCGAAGACCGTCCGAGCGTACAGATAGGCTCCGCCGGGCTCGGTAAATTGCGATGCGACCTCGGCCATCACCGCCATGATGCACGCAACCGGGATCACCGCGAAGATCATCGCGGCAGGGCTGGCGCGGCCGAGCAGCCGGTTCAGTTCGCCGGGCAGGCCGAAAATTCCGCTGCCGATGATGCAGTTGAGCACCAGGCCGGTCATCGCCCAACGGCCCAGCGAGCGCACGAAGCTCACGCGAGATCTCCTGTAGGGTCGAGGGGCGGAGAATAGCATCAATGACGGGCGGGAGATAGTTCGATGACCTTGCGGGGAAAGAAAGTAGGCGGATCGCGTCTCCTTGAGCAACGCGAATCCAAACTCTCGTTGATTCAGAGCACTATCCGTTTTAGCGTGAATCTGGAAATGGGTTCTGCAATGTGCTCTTAGCGGCAAAGGGACCAGCAATCATGCGTACAATCAGGATTATCGCGACCGCCCTTGCCCTGCTCACGGTTTCCGGGTTCTCCTCGCCGGCGCAAGCAACAGGGAACTCGATGCTCCACGCCGACAACGGCGCTGTGGTGGACGCGGAAGGCGCACCCGTGCAGTTGCGCTGCGTGAATCTGAGCCCGTGGCTCGACCCCGAGGCTTACCTTATTGGAAAAGCGCTGCGTGGGTTGACGCGCTCTCCGTCAGAGTTGAAACAAAAACTTGCGGATCTTGTTGGTCCCGCCGAAGCGCAGGCTTTCTGGCGGCAGTGGGAAGATACGTTCATCACGCGAGCGGATTTCGCCCGCCTTAAGCAGCAAGGATTCGATTGCGTCCGCCTTCCCATCAACTACAAGACCATCGTCAAAGCCTCACCGGACGGCGCGATCGCGCTCGACGATGCCGGGCTCGCGTCGATCGACCACGCCGTCGCATGGGGCGCGGAGTACGGCATTTACGTGATCTTGGATCTTCATGCCGCGCCCGGTGGGCAGAATCCGGCCTCGACCGTCGCGGACGTGCCATCCAGCGATGCGGTTGCAAACTTGTGGCTTGTGCCGGACGCGCCCGCCAATCAGAAAATGACCCTGGAGTTGTGGCGCGCCCTTGCAGCGCGTTACGCGAAGGCCCGATCAGTCGGCGGATACGATTTGCTGAATGAGCCCGCGCTGCCTTCCGCCGTGTCGAAAGATCAGCTCATCAAACTCTATAGCGCCATCACCGCCGCCATCCGCTCGGTTGATCCCGATCACATGATCATTCTCGAAGGCAACGATTACGCCCACGATTTCTCGTTCTTTCCTCCTCCGGCGGACGCGAACGTGATGTACGAATTCCACGAATATTCGCTACTCAGCCGCACCTGGCGCACGCCGAACCAAAAGGCCTTGGAACCCTTCCTGCAATTGCGCGCCACCACGCACATGCCTCTTTGGCTCGGCGAATTCGGAGAGGGCACGTTGAACTGGCAGGCGCAGATGGTGCAGCTCATGAAGGCCAACGGCATCGGATGGGCCGTCTGGCCGTGGAAGCGCATCGATCTCGAGAATAATCACTCGGTGATCGAGAGCATCACGATGCCGGACGCGTGGGAGAAGCTTTTCAAGTACCTCGTGGGCGCCTGGTTCAGCGGCAAGCCTTCCCGAGCCGCAGCCGAGCAAGGCATGGCGCAGATGCTCGAGGCCATCCGCACCCAGAATTGCACCGAGAACGCCGCCCTGGCGAAGGCGCTGTCAGGACAATGACTCGTCTGCGATTCGCGAGGTTAAAGCATCTTCCAAAACATCGCGAGCATCGTCACTGCCAGTCCAACTAGAATCAGGATCACAAAGAACCGGATTAATGCGGACCGGGGAATCGCGGGAATTGGCCGGAGGGGCTTCTTCGGCGGAAACGGTGGGTCGAGAACGCCCGCCGCAGTGAATTTCCTTGGTGGACCACCGGAACGATTGCCGGCTGCTTGGGGTTCAAGCTCTTCTTCGCGCCTAGTAAATTCGTGAGGCATCGAAGCAGAATATTACACCCCTCCGCGGGGGGCCGTCCATGGGGGGCGGCCCGTGTAAACGTGAATCCTAATCTGCTAAACTGAATCGAATTAAGGGCATCCGCGAGTTCCACCGGGCAGGCGACTCCGCGGCAGCTACCTCAAAATAGGATGGGATTGCATTGACGGCAGCCAACAAACCGTTGGTATCGGCAGGCGCGCCCAGCGCGGGCGGCCAAATCGGCCAGCGCCTCCTCGACCGCATCGGCAATACGCCCCTGATCCGCCTTGAGCGCACGGGCAAGGAATATCCCAACGTCGAGATCCTCGCCAAGGCGGAGTGGTTCAATCCCGGCGGCTCGGTGAAAGATCGAGCAGCGTACTCGATGATCCGCGACGGCGAGCGGCGCGGCGCTCTGCGCCCTGGAAAAGTGATTCTCGACGCGACCAGCGGCAACACCGGCATCGCCTACGCCATGATCGGAGCCGCGCTCGGCTACAAAGTGAAATTGTGCCTGCCCTCAAGCGCGTCGCCCGAGCGGAAGCAGATTCTCGCCGCGTACGGCGTCGAGATCGTCTTTACGCCTGGTGACGAAGCCACGGACGGCGCGATCCGCCGTGTGCGCGAAATTTACAACGCCGATCCCGACAGATACTTTTATCCCGATCAGTACAGCAATCCCGCCAATCCCGCGGCTCACTATACGACGACCGCTCCGGAAATCTGGGAGCAGACGCAGGGACGAATCACGCATTTCGTGGCGGGCCTTGGCACAAGCGGCACGTTCGTCGGGACCACACGGCGCCTCAAGGAGTTGAATCCGAAGATTCGCTGCATTAGCATGCAGCCGGATTCAGGCTTCCATGGCCTCGAAGGGCTGAAGCACATGCCCACGAACCTCGTCCCGGCGATCTACGACCCGAGCCTTGCTGATGAGAATATCGAAGTTCGCACCGAAGACGCGCAGCAATTGGCCCGCCGCCTCGCGCGCGAAGAGGGAATTCTCGTTGGCGTAAGTGCGGGCGCGGCGCTTTGGGCGTCTCTCGATGTAGCGCGGCGTTTGACAAAGGGCGACCACGCCGTGATCGTCACCGTATTTCCGGATGCGGGCGAAAAATACCTGAGCGATCGATTCTGGAGCGAGGAATGAGCGCCGCGCCGCTGAAAGTGCGCGACGAAATGCTTCGCCGGATTCACGCGCACGGCATCGAGACGTATCCGCATGAATGTTGCGGGGCCCTGCTCGGCCGCGATGGCGATGACACGCGGGAAGTGATCGACCTGGTGCCGCTGGCCAACCGCCGCGACGATTCGCCACGTAACCGCTTCGAAGTCACGCCGGATGATGTGCGCCTGGCCGAGAAAACCGCCCGCGGGAAGAAACTGGAGCTGATCGGATGGTATCATTCGCACCCGGACGCCCCGGCGCGCCCCAGCGAATACGACCGGGACCACGCCTGGCCCTGGTATAGCTATATCATTGTCAGCGTGCAGAAAGGCGAGCCGAAGGATACGACGTCCTGGCGGCTCCACGACGACCGTGCCGGGTACGACCCGGAAGCCATCGAGATCATTGTGCATACCTCAAGCATCTAATCCGGCGAAGCCGCCCGGAGACCACAGGAGGAAGTGAATGGCAGTCAAGGTGATCATTCCCACGCCGTTGCGGGCGTACGCAGGGAAGCAGGAGAGCGTCGAGGTGCAGGCGAAGACCGTGGCGGAAGCGCTTACAGCGCTGACGGGCACGTTCGGAGAGCTGAAAAAGCACCTCTTCTCCGATGACGGGCGCTTGCGCAGCTTCGTGAACGTCTACGTGAACGACGAAGACATCCGCTACCTCCAGAAGGACCAGACGCAGGTACGCGAGGGCGATACGATCAGCATCGTGCCGTCGATCGCCGGCGGCGCGCGAGTTTAGCGGGCGATCGAAACAGGGAGATTTCTCCATGGCAACAAGAATAATTCCTGAAACGCCGACGAAGGCCAATCCAGCCGTCACACTTTCCAAAGAAGAGGTGATGCGCTACAGCCGCCACCTGATCATGCCCGAGGTCGGCATGGATGGGCAGCTGAAGCTGAAGCAGGCCAAAGTCCTGTGCATCGGGACGGGCGGACTCGGCGCGCCGCTTGGTTTGTACTTGGCGGCAGCGGGCGTGGGCCGCATCGGCCTGGTGGACTTCGATGTCGTGGATTCGACCAATCTGCAGCGGCAGGTTCTCTTCGGGACGAGTGACGTCGGCCGTCCGAAAATCACAGCTGCAGCAGATCGCTTGCGGAATCTGAATCCCGACATCCGGATCGACACGTTCGAGACACATCTCTCGAGCGACAACGCGCTGGATATCATGAAGGACTACGACATCGTCGTCGACGGCACGGACAATTTCCCGACGCGCTATCTCGTCAACGATGCGTGCGTGATGCTCGGCAAACCCAATGTTTATGGGTCGATTTTCCGCTTCGAAGGACAGATCACGATTTTCGGCTATCCCGACGGCCCGTGCTACCGCTGCTTGTATCCCGAGCCGCCCCCGCCGGGACTCGTGCCGTCGTGCGCCGAAGGTGGAGTGCTGGGCGTGCTGCCGGGAATCGTAGGTACGATCCAGGCCGCCGAGACGCTGAAGCTCATCATCGGCAAGGGCGATCCGCTGGTGGGCCGCTTGCTGCTCTTCGACGCGCTCGCCATGAAATTCCGCGAGCTGAAGCTGCGCAAGAATCCGGATTGCCCTGTGTGCGGCACGCATCCGACGCTCACAAAGCTGATTGATTACGCCGAATTCTGCGGAATTCGAGGCGAGGAGGCTCCAGTAATGGCAACGAATATTCCGGAGATTACCCCGCGCGACCTGAAATCGCGCCTCGATCGCGGCGACGATCTCTTCATTTTGGATGTGCGCGAGCCGCACGAATACCAGATCTGCAACCTCAATGGCCATCTGATCCCGCTCGGCGAACTTTCGCGCCGCGTCAATGAACTCGATAGCTCACGCGAGATCATCGCGCACTGCCGCAGTGGAAAGCGCTCCGCGGACGCCGTCGAGTTCCTGCAGAAGGTGGGCTTCCGCAAGATATGGAACTTGAAAGGTGGTATCCTCGCGTGGTCGGATGAAGTCGATTCGTCGGTGCCAAAGTACTGACCTCAAAGCTTTTTTCGGAGGATTGACCGAATGGCGGCAACAAAGCTCACGGTTCGGAATGACGGTTCGGTGAAGGTTGAGGGAGACTTCGAGATTGTCGACGCCGAAGGCAAGGCATTCGGGCTTGGCGGAAGGCCCAACGCTGCGCTTTGCCGCTGCGGCCATTCCGAATCCAAGCCGTTTTGCGATGGTTCGCACAAGAAGGCGAATTTCCAGAGTGTGATCCATGCCTTCGATCTTCCGCCCGTAACTCCGAAGGCATAGTTGACTTCTGTGTAAGAAGCGCCTAGTCCTGTAACATTTCTACCCCGCCCTATACCCAGGGAATGGGCGCTCGCAACAAACCCGCTGGAGCAGTTGGTTCCTCGTATCAGCTGTGGCAAAAGAACTTACGTCGTACTAGAACTATTCAATAGATCGGCCCTGTATTTGCATCTTGTTGCAACGGGCAGGTGTACGCTTCTGGGGGTATGTGTGGACCGCAGGGGGAATCTGCGAAAGCATCTCTGGCTTCGGCTCGTCCTTTCGGGGGCGATTGCGGCAGGGCTGTACTGCGTCCTCTTGGTGGCGCTGCGGCATTCTTCCTACCTGGCTGACCCGCTTCTAGGCTCCTACATGGACATGGCCGGGAGTCTCATCGCGTTCACGTTCGCCGCGAACGCCATGCTGCGGTTCCGGGGCGCGCACGACCGGATCTCCCTGATTCTAGCCTTCGGATTTGTGGTCGCCGGCTTGATCGAGGCTGCCACGAGCTTCACGTTCTACCGGGGCATGCTCGTCGCGCCGTCTGTGGGATACGAAATCTCCCTGGGCTGGCTGGCCGGGCGAACCTTGCTCGGCGTTTTGCTGATTGCGGCGCTCGTCGTCGAAAAACGCATCCCAGTTTCGCGCGATCCCGGCAAGGAAATCGCCGGCGTGACGCTCACGGTGGGCGCAGCCGCGTATCTCACGAGCGTCTTCTACTTCATGCTGCCGGACCCGCCGAAGATTCAACCCGGCGCGATGATACCCCGACCGTGGGATTTGCTGCCGGCGGCGATCTATCTCGTCGCGGCGGTGGCGTATGGGCGGCGGCTGAAGCGTGCGAATGCGGCTCTCGACCGCGCGCTCTTCATCGCGGCGGGTCTCAACGCGCTCTGCCATATCACGATCAGCCAGTCCCAGCGTGTGCTCGACGCAACGTACATGTTGGCGCATTTCCTCATGGTTGGCAGCTATGCGGTGGTGCTGGGCGGAACGCTTCTGGACAATGCCCACCTGTTCGATCAGATCAGCCGCCTCGCGATATCCGACTCGCTGACGGGCCTGGCAAATCATCGCCAGCTGCTCGACGTGCTCGAGGGCGAGATCCAGCGGTCGCGCCGGACCGGCCGTCGATTCGCCGTTTTGCTCTTCGATCTCGATGGCCTCAAGAAAATAAACGACCGGTACGGTCACCTCACGGGTAGCCGCGCCATCAAACGCGTGGGCGCCGCTCTCCGCAGCGGCAGCCGTGCGATCGACACGCCTGCGCGATACGGCGGCGACGAATTCGCGCTCGTCTTGCCGGAAGCAGGCAAGCAGGAGGCCGAGCAGGCCGCCAGCCGCATTTGCGATCACATTATGGCCGACGGTGAAGACCCGTTCATTTCCGTGAGCGTCGGCCACGCCGTTTACCCGGAAGACGGAGTTTCGATTGAACAGCTTCTAGGCGCCGCCGACCGCGGCCTCTACCAGATGAAAGGCAGAAGCCAAAAGAAGCTGCGCCTAAGCCAAGTCGTCGCTTGCTTGTAGGGGGAAGAGGAGGACACGGCGTTGGACACGCGTACCCCGAAAAGCTTTGCTGTTCCACGACGCGACCCGCGGATGCCCATGGAGATCGGCGTCCACATCACCGGCCATGCGTCGATACCGGGTACGGAAGATACCTTTACGGAAAACGTCAGCCTTCGCGGCGTGCGTGTTTTGACTACGCGGAGGTGGAAAACCAATGACCTCCTGACGATTACGACTCCTGCGGGCTCTTTCCGTTCGACTGCGCGCGTGGCCTACTGTCATCCGGTCGCCGAAGCGGGTTTTGCCATCGGTCTCGAACTGATCGAGTCGACCGGCACGTGGGTCCTGGGTCAGTCGAGTTAGCTCCGTCCAAGACTAGCTCCCACCTTCTCTATTGAACGAATCCGACGTTTGGTTCAGGCGCCGGGCCGGGCCCCTCGGGAATCGTTCCGAATTGCGCCTCGTATCGCGCCACATTTTCCTGCAGCGCGCGCAGCAGGCGCTTGGCGTGCGTTGGGCTCACGATCAAGCTGGCCACCAGCTTTCCCTGCGGCACCGTCGGAAACATGTAGATGAAATTGAGCGTGAACTCCTCCGCGTTATGATGAATCACGGCGAGATTTGAATACTGGCCGAGCAGCTCTTTTTCGTCGGCTTTGATTTGCATCTGCTGTTGTTTCGGCGCTTCAGCCATTCGTTCCTCTCCCGATACGGCGCGATCCAGCCTCCCGATCACTATAGCAGAGCGCAAATCGCACATGCCGCTTTTCGAACTGGAGCCTTCGCAGGCGATTGACACGCCGCTACGTTAAGCTTAGTTTATATCGAAGATTTATTGCAGTTAACCATGCACACGCCCACAAAACCGCCCGGTTCAGCCTATCGCCACGCTCATCCCACCACGGAACCCGCCGCTGGTTCTGCGGCTGCAGGAGAGCTGGTCGGCCAATTGACGCATGAAGACGTGGATCGCGCGCGCGATCGTTGGCAGGTGGCCCGTGCCCGGCTCAAAGAACGCAGTTCGCGGCTTTTCGGTGGATTCGGAGTGCTCTGGCTGCTCATCGGGCCGGGCGTCCTCGTTTTCCTCGGTGAGAACGACGCGCCGAGCATGCTTTCCTATTCGGCCACGGGTGCGCGTTTCGGAATCGGCTTTTTCGTTCCCTTCGTGATCCTTACCTTCCTAGTAGGGTTCGTCGTCCAGGAAATGACCGTGCGTCTCGGTGCCGTCACCCATCGCGGACATGCCGAGCTGATCTTCGACCGCTTCGGGCGGTTCTGGGGATTTTTCGCGATGAGCGACCTGGTGCTGGGAAATTTCCTGACGCTCGTCACGGAATTTATCGGCGTGCGCGCCGGGCTGGGCTTTTTCGGTATCCGTCCGGATATCGCGGTCGGCGGCTCGCTTCTAATCGTGCTTGCAGCCATCACCACCGGCCGCTACTGGACGTGGGAACGCATCACGATGGGCCTCGCCATTTTCAACGGATTGTTCGTTCCCGCAGCTTTGCTGGCGCATCCCGACTGGCACGCAGTCGGCCACGCGCTGCTCACATGGAAGCCGTTCCCCACGGGCAGCCACTACGACATTCTGGTGCTGATCCTCGCGGATGTCGGCGCCACCGTGACGCCCTGGATGCTTTTCTTCCAGCAGAGCGCGGTTGTCGACAAAGGCATGCAGCCTCGCGATATCAAGGCCGGCCGCTTTGATACGATGCTCGGGGCGATTCTTGCCGCAGCGTTTGCCGTCGCGACGATTGTGGCGACGACTCCGCTGTTTCATCACGGAATCAGCGCAGCCGATTTTCAGGGTGCGCAGTTTGCCGAGGCTCTCGAGCCCTGGATCGGCCACATCGGGGCGTCGCTCTTCGCGCTGGGAATTTTCGAAGCAGGCATCGTGGCAGCGATCACGATTTCGACCTCATCCGCCTATGCTTTCGGCGAGGTACTGCAAACAGGACACAGCTTGAACCGCCCGATCCGCGAGGCCTGGCCCTTCTATCTGACGCTACTGGGCTCGGCCTCCACCGCGGCGGCGCTGGTCTTGATCCCGAGGTTTCCGCTCGAGTTCGTCGTGCTGACCGTGAACGTGATTGCCGTTCTAGCAATGCCACCGGCCCTCGCATTCCTCTTGCTGCTCGTCAACGACAGGGAAGTGATGGGAGAATATGTGAACGGCACGTGGGCGAACATCGCGGGCGTCGCTGTCACGATCCTTTTGGTGATTGCCGGGATTGGTTTTGGCATCGCGACAGTTTTCCCGAGGTGGCTCGGCGGGTAAACGGAGCGTGCGCACATTCGTGAAACATACGTGTTGAGAATCGAAATTCTAGACGAAACGGAGAAGCTCCCATTCCAAACGAACGAGAACTCGCCGCCGAGACCGCAGAGCAACTGAATCTGAAAGACCCCGGCGTCGTCTTGTCGTTGCTCGAGGCCGACCAGGTGGTTGCCGCCAAGCGGCAATCGCGTTTTGGTCCGCGCGAGCTTTCCGTGGGGATTCGGATTCTGCTATGGGGCTTACGAATCTACGTGGCCGTGATGATGGTACTCGTCGCGATTTCCGTGTTCCGCGCGGTGGGCGCGGCCCACTGACGTGCAGCCTAAAGCTAAGAAAGGCAACTGCGCAACGTTGGTCATCGTACTCGTTCTGTTTCTCGGCGCCGCCATCGCCCTGATGATCTACGCCGTGATTCAGTGGGACGCCCTAGCCAAGGCGAAAAATCTGCAGAATCCCGTGCCCGCCACGCCCGCGGCGCTCGCCGCCGGGAAACAGCTCTACCAGCAGCACTGCCAGAGCTGCCACGGCGCGCACGGCGACGGAAAAGGCCAAAAGGCTCCCGAACTTTCGACCGCGCCGGGCGATTTCACCGACGCGGCGAAAATGAGCGGATTGAAAGACGGCGAACTCTACTGGGAAATCACCAAGGGCCGGCATCCGATGCCGGCATTTGAGAAGAAGCTGACCGAACAAGAACGCTGGGAAGCGGTCGATTACATCCGCACGTTCGCGGCGAAATCCTCTGCGTCCAGCCCGGCGGCAGCCGCCCAGGGAACGCAGCCCATCCAACCCTGAGCGGCAACGGCG
>JBKQNJ010000004.1:0-14466 GCA_052146315.1 Candidatus Acidiferrales bacterium
TGTACTGATCGCTCGGGTGATAATCCACGCCTATAATCACCATGTTCGGCTCCTTCCTCCCGAGCCTTGGTCGTCATGCAACCAAAGTCTACTCGGGTCGAGGGAGCCGACATTGTTATGAAATCAAGAAAGCTATTGTCATGAGGCGAACCCTTGGGGGATTCAAACTCTCGTTTCCCTTCGACCTCATACTCGCCCGATCCTGTGTGCCAGATCGTCCATGTCTCGTGAAAGTCATAGACTTCCTCCCCAAACGGCCCCGCCGCGCCGAAGTTGCCCTTCTCGACGACAGCGTATTCACCCTCTGCAATCTTCGCGCGACCCGGCTCGGATTTGGGCAACTTTCCCGATTGTTCGGCGAAACCTCCTGCGTTTGTTCCATGCGCCCTTGGTCCTAGAACGAAAAGCGCTGAAACGCATAGGCACAGGTCGGCAAGAACGAGGAAAGCGATGCCTCGCCTCTTCCATGCGATCCATTCTCGACTTGAAGAGTTTCCTGTTGTGTCCAGCAGGAACTGCGGTAATACCGCACCAAGCCGCATGGAACCACCCTAGTCGGCGAGCCGTTGCGTGCCTTCAAAAAGACGCGCGGTAGCCGCTCCGAAGATAAAACCGCCAACGTGCGCCATGTAGGCCACTCCGCCCGTCTGCACCGCTGCCACCGACCCGGCGTTGATGAGTTGGGTGAGAAACCAGAACCCAATGAGTAGCGCGGCCGGGACGAGCGTGATCCGCACGAATATGAATATGATTAGAATCGAGCGAATCTGATCGCGAGGGTATGTCACCAGAAATGCGCCCATGACGGCGGCAATGGCACCGCTGGCGCCCAGGTTCGGGACCGTGGAATGGGGGCTGACCGCGATCTGGGCCAGCATCGCCACCACCCCGCCGACGAGATAGAACGCCAAATACCGCAATGCACCCATCGCGTCTTCGATCTCGGGGCCAAACGCCCACAAGAACACCATGTTGCCCAGAATGTGCGACCAACTGCCGTGCATGAACATGGCGGTCAGGATGGTGATCCAGTCATGGCCGGAAGTAATGTGCGCTGCGACCGCCGCCCACTTGAGCACAAATGCATCGCCGCCCCTCAGTTCAAAGGCAAAAACGACGAAGTTCGTCAGAATGATGCAGGCCGTAACGATCGGAACGCGCACCGGACGTCGAGATGCATCGGTTAATGGGATCAGGCTGCCCACACCGCCTCCCTCGATTCAAGATAAGGTCGGCCGTGCACGCGGAAATCGGTGCACGGCCGCCGGACACCACTGTCTTTCGAGGCCTAGGCCAACTTACTCGTGACGCTACGCGCGGCTAAAGACAGCATCAGCCGAGACGTGCCGCTAAACAGCATGCTGACTCCCACCAGTATGCCGATTGCCCATTCGCTGCTCGATGGCCACGCCCTCCAAATCATCACGGCGAGGATTAGAGTGAGCGCCCCATCAAACAGAAGCCAGCCTGACCCCGGAAGCGGCCGGAGCTGAAATCCCAGGGCAAATTCCAAGACCGACTCCAAGAGAAGATAGATCCCCAGTGCAATCGTCAGTGCCTTCAGTCCTGTCACCGGATGCATGACCAGATACACCCCGATGCCAATATAGAGAATTCCGATGAGCACCTCCCAGAGGAAGCCTCCGGCGCTTCGCGTGTACCAGGAAAACACCAGGTGGACGCATCCGCTAAAAACGAGTAGCCAAGCGACCAACACGTTGATGGCGATTCCGGCAGCCAGCGGTGAAGCGATTGCCAGAATCCCTGCCACAATCATAAGCACACTCAGCCCAATTGACCAACCCACTGACTTCTTCACAAATGTAGCTGCCGATGTTGCGCTCATATGCTCTCCTTCTATCCTTCGTTTTTCGTCTGGCCCGGAGATTTTATACTACGCCCGCTCGCGATTCGCCTGGTCAAACGCATTCTCCAGGTCTTTCCAGGCCTTGTTGAAGCCCTGCTGGATGTCCTTCCAAGCCCGTTCGTCCTCGCGGTTTCGCATGCGCACGTGAGCTTTCAGTTCGGCCAAGGAATGCTGGGCCGCCTTGATACTTGCTTGCAGCTTGTCTCGCACGTCGGCCTGCGCCAAAGCGGACCGGACGCGCAGATTCTCGAACCACTGTTTCATTTGCAGCAGGCGCTCCTCGAAACTGTCCTGCAGCTTGGCGCGTTCTTTACGGAGATTTAATTCCACCGTCAAAAGATGGTTCTCGATGGCGGCCTTCGTCTCGGCGCTCGCCTTGCCGGCCTTCGTCTTCAACTCCGCAGTTTCCCGTTTCAACGTCTCGATCTGGTCCTCAATAAGAGTCTCCAGTTCGTCGTTGTAGTGGTTGAGGTGACGGTGAAGATCGTCGATGCTTGTCGCGATTCCGGATTTTGCCGCGAGCCCGGCCAGTTCCAATCGAAAGTTCAATTCTCGAATCTGGGACTTCAAATCGGAGTTCATCGCCTGAATGTGATCTTCGAGCTTTTCACGCCGGGCCTCCAGTTCAGCCCGCTTAGCGGCTACGTCCGCCGCAATCTTGGCCTTCTCGGCTTCTGTGGCAGCCTGGGCCTTCGCCATCTGTGCGTGGATATCATCCTGAATGGATTGGATCTTGCGTTTCGACCGCTCTACGTAGGCATCGAATTCCGCCTCGCGCTCATCCTGTTTCAGTTCCCTCCGAACCGTCCGCCCCAGTTTCTGGAGCTCTTCGTCGAGTCGTTCCACATAGCGCTCCTCTACAACGACCGCGAGCACGGATGTGTCAGGTTCGAGGCCCTGGGGGAATCCCTTTAGTTCGGTATCGTCAACAAGTCTTTCCATGAGCCGGATCGATCCTGCTCCGGCGAGCGCCCCGGCGGCGACTCCAGCAGCAGCTCCCACTGGGCCGCTGACAGCCGCACCAATGACGCCGCCGACCACGCCCACGGTCGCGGCAGCCGCTTTCTCCGAAAACTCATCGTCCATCTCTCGTTTCGAGCCATGGCCCTTCTCATCTTTCGAGAGAACAACGTAATCCGTCAGTTCAATCCAACCATCGCGGTCGAGCCCTTTCGCCACATCGAGAGCTTTCGCCGCCCCATCTTTCGAATCCGTAGTCAATACGATCAAGTTCAAGTCGCCCATGTGGATGCTCCTCTCTGCTGAAACTCTTGAGCCTTGGCCTAGGTTTGTTACTGACCGTCGGGGAATTGCCTAGCTTCGAAACAGATCCTCTCCGAAGCGCGGCGAGTGATTCTGTGACGCAGGTCACGCTCGTGGCAGCGAGCATAGTGATGCCGCTGCCTAGATTCGTCAACATAATATTGCTGGAATATTTGGCTTCCTTATTCCTTATTACCGCAGCCAGCCCGATTCGCGAAGAGCGCTTGCGCGAATGAAACACGCGCCACACTCAGCCGGAAGGTCTGACATTGGCGTTTCGACGCTAGGTTTAGAGAATCACCTCGCGCCAAATTCGTGATCTTGAAATCCCCCGCGCGCGTGGTAGGCTTTGAGCAAGGAAAATGACCAAACGCCAAAAACGCAACGGATCAAAACCGGAGACGACCGTCGAGTACAACTTCACGGTGTTCTTCGAACCCGCCGTCGAAGGCGGCTACGTGGTCACCTGTCCTGCGCTGCCGGGCCTCGTCACGGAAGGCGACACCTTGGCTGAAGCGAGACGCATGGCGCGCGATGCAATTCAAGCGTATCTCGAAAGCTTGCGCAAAGATGGCGAGCCAATTCCAAGGGATCCCAGGCTCACTGCTGAACCGGTCAAAGAGAAGATCAAAGTCGCCATCCCTGCATGAGCAAGCGCTTGCCTGCCGCGAAGCCCAGGGAAGTTTTGCGGGCTCTCAGTAAAGCTGGATTTTTTGTCCATCACTCTTCGGGAAGCCATTACATTCTCAGGCATCCGGATAAACCGCATCTCCGCGTCACCCTGCCCTACCACAACAAAGATCTGAAGCGCAAAACCCTCTCGTCGATCATCGAGCAAGCCGGACTCACCACCGAACAATTCATCGAGCTGCTCTAGCCCGGGATCGCTACTTCCGTTTACCGTTGACGGACCGCTTGCGATTGTTCGCGGCTTTGCGGCGCTTCGAGCTCCTGGCAAGACTCCTTCTCGCGGGAGCCGCCGATAACTTTTTCTGCACAGTTTTCGGGAGCTTGGCGAAGATCAACGAATGTGCGGCGGCGAGGAGGCGGCGGAGTTCGTCGCGCGGGAGCGCATCCTCGGTTTCGAGTGCGACCCATTGCGCGCGCGCCAGGTACGGCGCCGGAATCACTCCCGGTCGCTCGACCAGCGCCGCAAATTCGTCCGCCGAACATTTGAATGAAATCCAGGTCTCGCCGGGCTCGAGCGAGACCACGGCGTACATCTTGTCTCCCACTTTGAAGACGAGAGCGTCCTCCCACTGGACTTTCTCCGCGGTGTGCGGCAGCGAGAGGCAAAACTTGCGAACCAAAGCGATGTCCATGTGCGAAAGACTATCGCGGATGACCGCACTCCGTCGAGCGGTCCGCAAAAGCATGCCGGTGCAAGCTTCGGTGCCAAAAGCCGCCAAAATCGGCCTTTCGTGTCCATTTGGAGCCCTTTTAACCTCCCGACAGAGAACTCCAAGAGTACGCTGTCGGAGCCGAAAAATCGCATTGCGAACGGCCGAGAAAAAGTGCCACCGCCGCGGAATTTCACGAAGACGTAATTTGCGGAATGCTGCGAGTTGTGTGAGGATACCCGGATGCGAAAAACAGCAACGATTACGGCAAGCGTACTGGCAGCATGCGTGCTGGCGCTCGGCATTGCCGGCGCCACCCACGCACAGCAAAGCACCACGACAACGGCTCCAGCAACCAGTGCCAAGAAACCGACCGGGACGACTGCGACAAAATCTGCGTCCACGACTCCAAGCAACGCGCCCGGCCCCGCGCTGACCACCGACAAGCAAAAGCAGAGCTACGCGCTCGGAATGAATATCGCCCGCGGCATCAGCCGGCAGGGCGCCGACGTCGATGCGGCCGCGATGGCGCGCGGCTTGCGCGACACTCTCTCGGGCGCCAAGCCACTCCTGACGGACGATCAGGCGGAGGCTGCACTCAAGCAACTTCAGGACGCCGTGAAAACGAAACAGGACGCCGAATTGCAAAAGATGGGAGACGCCAATATGAAGGAAGGCCAGGAATTCTTGGCGGCGAACAAAACGAAGGACGGCGTCGTGACTCTGCCGAGCGGATTGCAGTACAAAATCATCACGCCAGGAACGGGACCGAAGCCCACGGCAGACGACACCGTGGTCTGCAACTACAGCGGCGCGCTTCTCGACGGCAAAGAATTTGACAGTTCGTACAAGCGCGGACAGCCGGCCGAGTTTCCGTTGAAGGGCGTCATTAAGGGATGGACCGAAGCGCTGCAGCTGATGCCCGTGGGATCGAAGTGGCAACTCTTTATTCCATCTGATCTTGCCTACGGCCCACAGGGCCGCGGACCGATCCCTCCCAACGCGACGCTGATTTTTCAAGTAGAGTTGCTCTCGATTAAAGGAAGTACAGGCGGCGCTAATCCTGGCGCTCCCAAATGAGCTCGAACGAATACAATGAATTTCGGTGAAAGGAGATAAGCGATGGCTCCCGAACTAAAAATCCGCCGCATTGCGACAGAAGAAGCGTTTTCGATTCCGGAAGTAGCGGCAGCGCTGAGCGACGTGGCGCGAAGCCCGAGCAACAGCCTCGACATGAAGCTGGTCGAGCGAATCTACGACGCGAAGACGAATGATGCGATGGCAGGCCTGCTGGGGCGCCTGATCGATCTCGAAGGCGAGCGCATGCGCGACATGGATGCGAATGGCGTGGACGTCCATCTGCTCTCGCTCACCGCGCCGGGCGTGCAAATGTTCGATGCGGACACGGCGACCGAACTGGCGACGATGGCCAACGACCGGCTCGCGGAAGTGATCAAGCGGCACCCAACCCGGTTCGCGGGCATCGGGAGTTTTGCTCCGCAATCTCCCAAGCGCGCGGTGAAAGAGATGGAGCGCGCGATCAAAACGCTCAAGCTGAATGGATTCGTCGTCAACTCGCACACGAACAGCGAATATTTCGACGACCAGAAATATTGGCCGTGCCTCGAAGCGGCCGAAGCGCTCGACGCGTGCATCTATATCCATCCGCGCGCGCCATCGGACGGGCTGGCCGCGCCCTTCCGGCACTACGGCCTCGATAGCGCGCAGTGGGGCTACGGCATCGAGACGTCGACGCATGCCGTGCGGATGATCGTGAGCGGCGTCTTCGATCGCTTCCCGAAACTGAAGATTTGCCTCGGGCATATGGGCGAGGCAGTCCATTTCTGGGCGTGGCGGCTCGATTACATGAACAAGAACGCGCAGAATCGCGGTTCCGCGCCGAAATTGAAACTGAAGCCGAGCGAATATTTCAAGCGCAATTTCGTGATCACGACGAGCGGTGTGGAATCGCATCTGGCGCTCGATTTTTCGATCAAGGCGCTGGGAGCGGAGAACGTGTTGTGGGCGATCGACTATCCGTATCAGCCGACCACGCCCGCTGTTGCGTTCATGGATTCGGCGCCGATTTCGGATGCCGACAAGCACAAGATCTACCACGAGAACGCCGAGCGCGTGTTTCACATTGCGCCCGCCGGCGTGGCTCATTCCCATGCAGGCGCAAGCAGCGCTAGGTGAAGATACGAAACGTCGGGCTCGCGCGCCTTGATTTAGCGGCCAGGGAACGTGTAAATTCGAGTATCGACGATTGGCAAGTTGTCTACTCGGAATATGTCCCTATCTGACTCGGCCCGATCAAATCTGACGACAACCACAAACGACGCGGGGACCTCTGTGCCCGCAGGCGAACCCGTTTTTTGGCGCGTCGAGGGCAGCTTGCTGGCGCTGACTGCGGTGCGGCCCGTCGGCTTCTTCACCTGGAACGCGCAGAGCTTTGCGGAGCGCTGGGCGCGACGCGGAACGATGGGCGTGCTGGCTCTCGCGCGGCCATTCTTCTATGTTGCCGACCGGCATTTCGCCACGCGCGTACTGCACACCGTGCTGCGTGGGGAAAGCCGCGACCGCCTCGATCTGCTGGGCGAAGAATTCTTCCACTACTTCCTGAAACCGCGGCTGAAATCCGCCGGCGCGGAAAAGCTGCAGGCACTACTCGCGGCGGGCAACGACGTGGTGCTCGTGAGCCAGGGGCTCGATCACATCATGCGGCCGCTCGCAAAGCATTTCGGCGTGCGGCGAATTCTGTGCAACCGTCTCGATTTTCGCGATGGCCTGGCCACTGGACGCCTGCTCGATCCGGTGATTCGCCCGCGCGGACCGATGGCGAGGCTTCAGGAGAACGGCCCGGACGGCCGTGTAACGCGCCATCAATTGGTGAGCGATCTCGGCTTCGCGAAAGATCCGGGCGTGCTGGACGAAGCGATTCGCCCGGCCGAACGGACCTTGCCGAAGGCGAACCTGCCGGTTGTCCGCTTCGACACGAAATATAAGGGCGCTCCGCTCTCGGTGCGCGAGGCGCTGCGCCGCAAGCACATTTTGCTGATTGGCGGCACGGGTTTCATCGGTAAAGTGTGGCTCGCGAGCCTGCTGACGGATTTGCCGGAGATCGGGCGCGTTCATTTGATCGTGCGCGGGAACCGTTCGGCGAGCGCGCTGGAGCGATTCGAGCGCATGGTCGAGGAATCGCCGGTGTACGACCGACTGGCCGAGCGGCACGGCGACAAATTCGCGGATTTCCTGCGCGAGCACGTCGAGGTGCTGAGCGGAGACGCGAGCAAGCCGGGGCTCGGGCTCACGCCGGACGAGCGCGACCGGCTGTCGAAGACTGTCGACGTGATCGTGAATAGCGGCGGACTGACGGATTTCAACCCCGATTTGCGCGATGCGCTCGCGGCTAACGTGCAATCGACCGAGTACCTGCTCGATTTCCTGCGCAGCTGCAACCACGCGGCGCTGATGCATCTCTCTACCTGCTACGCGGTGGGCTCGCGCGACGGCCGCATCATCGAATATCTGCCGAAAAACTATACGCCGCGAGACGTGCCGAATTTTGAAGCCGTGAAGGAATGGAACGCGCTGCAAGAGCTGGCGCAGGGAATAGAAAAGCGCGCGGATTCCGAAGAAGTGACGAAGGAGCTGCGGCAGCAGGCGCTCGAAAAGAAACAGGCGGCAAAAAATCTGGAGGGGACCGCGCTCGAAAACCAGATTCGCAAGAATCGCGTCCGCTGGCTGCGCGTGGCGATGATGGATGCAGGAACGCGGCGCGCCAACGAGTACGGCTGGCCGAACACCTACACTCTGACGAAGAGCTTGTCGGAATCGCTGATCCGGAATTTCCTTGACGAAACGCCGGGTGCGGCGATCGCCGTGGTGCGGCCTTCCATCGTGGAGTCGTCGATCGAGAAGCCGTTCCTTGGATGGAATGAAGGAATCAATACGTCGGCTTCGCTGTCTTACCTGCTCGGCACTTTTTTCCGGCAATTGCCGACGAATGCGAGCAAGTGCCTCGATCTGATTCCGGTCGATTTGGTGGCGCGCGGGATGACGCTCATCACGGCCGCGCTCGTGACGCGGCGGCACGAACGGCTGTATCACCTGGCGACCTCCGTGGCGAATCCGTGCGACATGCGGCGCTCGATCGAGTTGACGGGCCTCGGACATCGAAAGTTCTATCGCGCGCAGAACGGGCTGAATCACCGCGTGCGCCTGAAATTCGATGCGATCCCGGTGTCGAAGGCGCGCTACGACCGGCTTTCGGCGCCTGCGCAGAAAATGATCGTGCAGGCGATCAATAGAAGCGTCGAGCCGTTGCGGTTCGTGCGGCCTCCGCTGGCGCGGCAGGAGCGCGAGCTCGAAAAAGTGATCAAGCTGGTCGCGCTCTTCGAGCCGTTCATTTTGTACAACGATCACGTGTTCGAGGCCGCGAACGTCGAAAGGCTCAGCGCGGCGCTGCCGGAGGACGAACGCGAGGCTTTCGGATACGACGCGCGATCGCTCGACTGGTGGGACTACTGGATCAACGTCCACATTCCGGCGCTGCGCAAGTGGTGCTATCCTCTGATCGAAGGACGTCCTCCGGAAGCGCGGCCGCCGAAGCGCAATGTGCCTCTCGCGGGGCGCGCTGAAACGCCGGCAACGACGCCCTGAAATCACAAACACCGTGGCTATCCTCCTGACCGGGAGCACTGGATACATCGGTGCCCACATCGCATCGAACCTGCTCGCCGAATCCGGCGAATCGCTGAACGTGCTGGTGCGCGCGCGCGATCCGCAGGAGGCGCGGCGGCGGCTGTGGCATTCGCTGCAACTGCACATGGATGCTCCGCAGTTCGAAGATCTGTCGCACGGGCGCATCCGGATTTTCCTCGGTGATCTGACGAATGCGCGATTCGGGCTTGCCGACGACGAATATCGCGCGATGGTGCGCTCGACCGATTCGGTGGTTCACTGCGCGGCTTCGCTCAACCGCAAATCAGAGAAAAGCTGCCTGAATGTGAATCTGCGCGGGACGCTCGAGGTGATCCAGTTCGCGCGGCGCGCGCGCGAGGATCATGGCTTGCGGCGGTTCAGCTACGTGAGCACGGTGGCGGTAGCGGGGCATCGCGCGGACGAAGTGGTCGAGGAGGATACCTCGATCGATTGGAACCGCTCGGATTACGATCCTTACGCGCGCACGAAGAAATTCTGTGAACACATGGTCCGCGAGCTGCTGCCGGACGTCCCGCGAACGATTTTCAGGCCGAGCATCGTTCTCGGGGATAGCCGCAGGCCGGAGACGAATCAGTTCGATATGGTGCGCGCGTTTGTGTTTCTCGCCGGGCTGCCGGCGCTTCCCTTCCGCGCGACGGACCGCGTGGATATCGTGCCGGTGGACTACGTGGCCGGGGCGATTTCGAAATTGCACCAGCAGGAACGGACGGCGCACGAGATTTATCATTTGTCGTCGGGGACAGGCTCGGAGACATTCCAGGAATTGACGGACGCGCTATCGAAAGCGCAGGGCAAGCGCGGGCCGATGTACGTGCCGAGCCTCGAAGGGCCGTCGTCGAAGATGATCCATGCGCTGGCCGGGCGCGCGGGAAAAATCGGCGGCCTCGCGACCTTGCTGAAAGTGTTTCTGCCGTACCTCGTGTGGAACACGGTTTTCGACAACCGGCGCGTTGTGGCGGAAATGGGACGGGCGCCGGCGCCGTTTTCGCAATACTGCTATCCGCTGTTGCGTTTCAGCCGGGAAAATCATTTCACGTACAAGTATCGCGATCTGCCTGTGAGCGGCGCGCCCGAAGCGCCGCCGCTGCCGACAGGCGCGGCGGGAGATGCACGCTGATGTGGGATATGGACCTCGGCCTCGAGGCGTGGGTGAGCAGCCTGATCGAGCTGAACAAGCTCGAATGGATGCTCGGCGTGGGCGAGGCATGGAAGCCGGGCGAGAAGCTGAAGCTGCTGCTCGCGGGATACAACGGGACGCGGAACACGGGGTCGGACATTCGCGTGGAAGGAATCGTCCGGCAGATTACGAAGATCCTGGGCGACGACAATCTTTCGCTCAGCGTGATGACGCAGGACTTCGACCTGACGCGCGGCTATTTCGAGAACGCGCAGCAGGTGCGGCTGCCGGATATTTTTCCGCCGTTCCTGCACTCGGAGGTGCGCAAGAATCACGGCGTGGTGGCGTGCGAAGGGTCGATGTTCAAGAGCAAATTCGCGAACGCGCTGACGGCGATGATGATCGGCGCGCTCGGGATCGCATCGGCACAGAACAAGCTCAGCATCGCGTACGGTGCTGAAGCGGGCGATATGGATCCGCTACTGCAGAAAATGTGCCGCCGGTATTGCGGCGATTCGCTGGTGATCACGCGGAATGTGGAGTCGCAAGAAGTGCTCGGGAAACTGGGCGTGGCGACGGAATTGGGCGCCGATACCGCGTGGACATTCGAGCCCAATGCCGGGCCGGAATACGGCCGCAAGACGCTGCTGGACGCAGGATGGGACGGCTCGACACCCGTGCTGGCCGTCTGCCCAATCAATCCATTTTTCTGGCCGGTGAAGGCGTCGCTCGGAAAGGCGCTGGTTCATTCGCTGACCGGCAAATACGAGAAGAGCCACTACCGGTCGATCTACTTTCACAAATCGGGAGCGGCGGTGGATGCGGCATTCGAGAAATATCTCACGGAGATGGCGGCGGGGATCGAGCGCTATCGCAACAGCCGCCGCGTGTTTCCGGTGCTGGTTGCGATGGAGATGCTCGACCGGGAGGCGTGCGAGCGGCTGGCCGAGAAACTGGGCGGCGCGCCGATTTTTTCGTCGGACAAGCTCGACATGCACGAGATCGTGAGCATCCTGCGGCAGTGCGACCGCATGCTTTCCTCGCGATTCCACGCCATCGTGACTTCGATGCCGGCGGGCGTGCCCTCGGCGGGCGTGACGATGGACGAACGCATCCGCAACCTGATGCGCGACCGTGGCCACGGGCATCTTTTGATGCGCGTCGACGAGCAGGATTTGGGCGACAAGATTTTTGTGGCGCTGCGCTCGCTTGACGTGGGCGCCGACGAAATTCGCGATTCGATGTCGCGGACCGTCGTGCGCAACTTGCAGCTGATGGCGCGCATGGGCGTCTATTTCGAGGCGCAGGTGGCGCGGCAGTATCCAGAGTTTCCGGTGCGCACGGGCGTGCTGGGATGGGAAGAGTATTTGCCGCCGTTGAGCCCGGGCTTGCAGCAATTGCTCGAGCGGCATAGCGACGCGATCGAAGCGGCGTAGCGCTGCATCGTGGGCGAACCGAGGGCAATGAGTTGACGTTTCTCGAGACAATTCTCGCGCGACTGCAAGGTGCGGCGAACACGGCCGTCGTGGGCGAAGTGCGCGAGGGAAGGATTATTTCTGTTACGGGCGGCGAGTTCCTCGCGATGATTGCGCAGGCGCGGCGATTTCTTGCTGCGCGCGGATTGAAGCGAAGCGATCGCTGCGCGCTGCTCGCGCCAAATAGCGTTCGCTGGGCGGCGCTCGATCTGGCGATGATGGCTGAGGGGCTGATCGTGGTTCCGCTCGACCCGCGGCAAGTGGGCACCGAACTCGCGGCGATGATCAAGGACTCGACGCCTGCACTGCTGTGCGCTTCGGACGCGGCGCTGGCCGATGGGGCGCTGGCGAATTTGAGCGCGCCACCACCCGTTGTTTTCTTTGACGCCATTTTCCGTGGCGACAGTGCGAAAGGCGAAGTGCCTACCCCGCCCCATCATCATGCCGATTACAACGCGGTGACGATTGTCTACACGTCGGGGACGTCGGGCGAGCCAAAGGGCGTGGTGCTGAACGCGGGGAATGTGACATTCATGCTGGGCCGCACGAATGCGCGCCTCGATCAATTGATGGGACGGCGCACCGAGCCGGACCGTGTGTTTCAGTACGCGCCATTCTGCTTTGGCGCGGCGCGAATCCTGCTGCTCACGTCGCTTTCGCGCAACAGCTTCTTGACGCTTTCGACGGACCTGACCAAGCTCGCCGACGACCTGAAAATCGCGGCGCCGAACTACTTTGTGAATGTTCCGCTGTTTCTCGAGCGCGTCCGGCGGAAGGTCGAGGAGTCGATTCAGAAGCGCGGAGAGGCTGCGGCCGCTATCTTCGCGCGCGCCCAGAGAGCGCACGTGCAGCGGCATGGCGGAGCGAGCGTTTCGCTTGCGGACTCGTTGTGCTTGCTGCTCGCAAACGCGGCTCTGTTTCCCGCGATCCGGAAAAACATTGGGCCGAATCTGAAGGCGCTGATTTGCGGATCGGCGCCGCTGGCTGTCGAGACGCAGCTTTTCTACATGATGCTGGGGATTCCGGTGCTGCAGGTTTACGGGCTGACGGAAACGACTGCGATCTGCACGATGGATGATCCGGGGCACGTGGAGCCGGGGCGCGTGGGGCCTGCGGTGCCGGGGATCGAAATGACGATCGCGGAAAACGGCGAAATCCTCGTGCGCGGACCGAATGTGTTTCCGGGATACTGGCAGCGGCCGGCGGAAACCGCGAAGGCGCTCGAGGGCGGATGGTTTCATACGGGCGACCAGGGCGAGGTGGATGCTGCCGGCAATTGGCGCATCACGGGACGGATCAAGAATCTGCTGGTTTTGAATTCGGGGCACAATGTCGCGCCCGAGCCTCTGGAGCATGAGCTGGCGGCGCATTTGCCCGAGGCGCAGCAAGTGGTCCTGCTGGGAAACCGGCGGAGCTTTCTGGCGGCGCTCGTGACGACGGCGGGAAGCAACGGCGCGGCGAATGGATTGGACGAAGGGCGCGTAGGTGCGGCGCTCGACAGCGTGAATGCGGGCCTGCCGCACTACAAACAGATTCGCGCGTTTCACATTATCGGCGAGCCTTTCAGCATGGAGAATGGCCTGCTGACAACCATGGGCAAAATCAAGCGCGATGCGATCGCGGCGCGGTTCGCGCGCGAAATCGAGCAGCTTTACCAGAAGAAGCCCGCATGAAGAGCTTCGCGGGCAAGACGCTTTCGTGGCGGACGGCGGACGGCGTGATCGAGCTGACGCTCGACCGGGTGCCGTGCAATGAAATCGGATCGGCGACGCTCGGGGAGCTCGAGCAGTTTGCGGGCGCGCTCGATTCTTTGGCCCGCGATTCGCATGCGTTGATTATTTCGAGCGCCCGCAACGAGGGATTTTGCGCCGGGGCCGACCTTCGCGAGCTGTATCGCGGATTGCAGGATTTGCGTCCGGCGGCGCGGCTGGCGGGCGTGCGCGATTTTCTCGAGCGGATTCACGGCGTGATGAATGCGCTCGATGCGGCGCCGATCACGACGATTGCCGCCGTGCATGGCGTGACGTTTGGCGGCGGATTCGAGGTGGCGCTGGCTTGCGATTTGATTGTGGCGGATAAGATGACGCGATTCTGTTTTCCGGAGTTGCGGCTGGGGCTGATTCCCGGCTTCGGCGGCATTCCGCGGCTGAAACGCGATCTGGGGAACGCCGCGGTGCGGGATCTACTGTTGACCGGGCGCAGCATCAACGCGACGAAGGGGCAATCGCTGGGCTTAGTGAGTCAGGTGACCGGCGAGGGAGACGCGCTGCGCGTGGCGCGCGCGACAGCGGCGCAGCTGGCGAAATTCGACCGCGAAACGGCCATCGCGGCGAAGCGGTTCATCAAGCCGATCCCCCGCGAAGATCTGCGGCGCGAGATCGATATTTTCTGCGAGCTGTTCATGCGGCCGGCAGTCGAGGCAGGGCTGCGCAAGTTTGTGGAATCGACGGACGCGTTGCCATACCTGCCGTGACAAGCATCCGTGCGAACGCTGTACATTAATAACGGTTCCTGTTAATATCGAGAAGTGATCCAGAGCTTCACCGATGCGAACACGAAGCTACTAGAAGCCATCTCATAAATGCCTCAAGAGGATGACGGCACAAGCAAGCTGCACCATCCCGAGGAAATTCTCTGGGTAGTATTCCCAGCGAATGACGACGCGTCGAAAGTTATGAA
>JBKQNJ010000005.1:0-34754 GCA_052146315.1 Candidatus Acidiferrales bacterium
GCGAAAACGGCGGTCACGCACGAGGCCAAGGCTTCGCGCGCCTCAGCGGCAAAAGACCGGCAAAAGATGCGGCAGCTTGAGATCAACGCGCTCGAGCGGGACGTCGAGACGCTCAGCGAGTTGACCGATCCTTCGGACGCGGGCGCGGCTGAGATCGAGCGCATCCGACAGGAAGTTGACGAGCTCAAGCGCGATTTCTACGCGCACCTCGACGCGTGGCAGAAACTGCAACTCGCGCGGCATCCGCAGCGTCCCTACACCGAAGATTTCATTCGGCTGCTCTTCGAGAACTTCAGCGAGATTCATGGCGACCGGCACTACGCGGACGATCCCGCGTTGCTGACCGGCATGGCCTGGTATCACGGGAAGCCTGTGATGGTGATCGGGAGCCAGAAGGGTCGCGACACGAAGCAGCGGCTGGCGCGCAATTTCGGGCAGGCAAAGCCGGAAGGTTATCGCAAGGCGCTGCGCGCGATGCAGATGGCGGCGAAATTTGGGCGGCCGATTCTGGTTTTCATCGATACGCCGGGAGCGTATCCGGGCGTGGACGCGGAAGAGCGAGGGCAGGCCGAGGCGATCGCGCTGAACTTGCGCGAGATGTCGCGAATGGCGGTGCCGATCGTCGTGACGATCACCGGCGAGGGCGGGTCGGGCGGTGCACTGGCGACGGCCGTGGGCGACCGGATTTTCATGCTGGAGAATTCGGTTTATTCGGTGATCTCACCAGAGGGGTGCGCTTCGATCATGTGGCGCGACTCGACGAAGGCCGAGCTCGCGGCTGAGGCACTGAAGATCACCGCGAACGATCTGCTGGAAATGAAGCTGATCGACGATATCGTTCCCGAGCCGGATGGCGGGGCGCACACCGATCACGTTGCGACGGCGCGACTGCTCGATCCGGTGCTGACGAATTCGTTGCAGGAGCTTTCGGCTTTGCCTCCGCAACAGCTCGTCGAGCAGCGCTACGAGAAATTCCGCCGCATGGGGCAGTTCTTCGCGTGAAATAGTTGGTCCTCGCATGGTTTGCACGGCGTAGCGCGGAGTAGTGTCGCATGCCCGGTACATGCGCCTCTGCCACACTGCCGGGCTAAAGGACCCGGCTCTACGTTTAAACCTTGGGCCGAGGCTTCGCTTCCTCGTCCATTGGAGCATTGAGCACGTTTGCGCGCCGATATGGTTGCTCCACGTCGGCGGCTGCACTAACGTGGACGCAGTCGAGGGGAACAAACCAATGGCGCAGGGCGAATCACCACTGATGGGCGATGTATTTCGGCCGTACGAGAAGCTGGTCGAGATTACGATTCTTGGGAAGACTTTCCTTGTGCCGGAGCGGAATTCCCTGCTGCGAGCGTTTCAGTTCATCAGCCCGGAGACGGTGCCTTACGGGCGATTCTGCTGGAACCAGGAGTGCCAGTATTGCCGCGTGAATTGCCAGCTCTCGGACGACGATCAGGCGCGGCCGATTTTGAGCTGCAAATTCATCGTGTCGGAAGGCATGAATATCTCGAATCTGGCGCCGGAGCTGGTTGGCTGCCTGCGCATGAAGCTGGGCAAAGTGGCGGACGCCCAAGAACGGGCGGAGCCCGTGACAGCGATCGCGGCCGAGAGCACAGTGTCGGCTGTTCCCGGGGAAGCTGGAGCTACGAGCCCCGGCGAAGCTCTGAACGGACAGTAACACCACTCCTTCCATGGAAACGAAGCTAGCCCACCCCGCCGAAGTCGCCTCAGCAAATCAGGCGATACCATCTGGCTATTCGCCTACAAGTAGCGGCCCGGCGGGTGCGTTCAAAGTGCTGATCGCGGACGATTCGGCCGTGTACCGCAAGCTCGTCGAGCGCACTCTCGATCCTGAATCCTGCACGGTGCTGGTGGCAAAAGACGGGCGCGAGGCGATCGAGATCATAGGGCGGGAGCACCCATCGCTCATCATCACCGACTGGCTAATGCCAGACCTGACGGGCATCGAGCTCTGCCGAAAGATTCGGGCTCAGGCGGATTCCGCATACGCTTATGTGATTCTTCTGACGAGCAACGCCGAGAAGAACAATGTTGTAAAGGGACTGACCGCCGGCGCCGACGACTATCTCACCAAACCGTTTGACCAAGGCGAATTGCTGGCCCGTGTCCGCGTGGGGATGAGGCTGCTCGACCTGCACCGGCAGGTCGAGGCGAAGAATCGTCTGCTCGAAGAGCTGGCGTTGACGGACTCACTAACGGGGCTACCGAACCGCCGCGCGGTCGAAACGTGGGGCGCGAGGCAACTGAGCGGAGCGGCGCGCCACGGGTTTCCCCTTTGGGTGGTGTTGATCGATATCGACCACTTCAAGAGCGTGAACGACACATACGGACACGAGGCGGGCGACACCGTACTCAAGCGATTCGCAGAGATCATCAGGAACAACACGCGGTACTCAGACATCTCAGGGCGGATCGGTGGCGAGGAATTCCTTCAGGTGCTCACGCATTCGGAGGAAGAAGGCGTGCGGACCCTGGTAGAGCGATTGCGCAGCGCGTTCATGGCCGAGAGATTTGCTTTTGGGGGCATGCCCTCGACAATGGTGACCGCGAGTTTCGGGATAGCGGGCTTCCGCGGAAAACGCGCCACGGAGCTCAGTGCGCTCGTTGCACGAGCGGACGCGGCGCTCTACCGCGCAAAGAAACTCGGGCGCAATCGAGTCGAGATCGAGCGCTGAAACTCGCCATCGCAGATCCCGCAAGAACCTCACCCGGAAGCGGTGTGAGCTACGTCACAGCCCTCAAAGCTCACCCTTTGCGATAACTGACATCGAGATTTGGGAGTGGTTCGAAGCAGAACTCGGCGGATTCCGAAGCTGCGCTTGTGGTTGATCCCTATCCCGCCAGGGTTTCATCCTTGTGTTAGAATCGCGTGTCGATCGAACGCTTTGGGGAATCGGGAGTGAACATATGAAGGCCCGCGGAAAGTTTATCATCGGCTCGGGAATCATTGTGGCGACGCTTTTGGTCCTCGCGTACGCCGGATACACGCAGAGCAAAACCTACTACCACACCATTTCGGAGGTTGCGACGCTGCACGGCATGGCGCTGCACCAGCGGATGCGCGTTTCCGGCGACGTGGCGGCGGGATCGATCGAGCATCTGGATGGGCACGTCGATTTCGTGCTGGAGGAAGAGGGCAAGAAGATGCCGGTCAGCTACACGGGGAGCGATCCTCTGCCCGACACATTTAAGGATGGCGCGCAGGCGCTGGTGGAAGGAAAGCTGATGCCAGATGGGCACTTCATGGCGGATCAGGTGCAGGCGAAGTGCGCGTCGAAGTACCAGGCCACGCCGGGCCAGCCCGCTGCGATGAATACCGGAAAGAGCTGACCCTCGGGGGAACTCCATGGATGTATTCGGCTCATTTGCGCTGCTGCTCGCGTTTATCGCGGCGGTGTATGCGTTTGGCGCGGGAATCGCGGGGATCATCACGCGGCGCCCGCTGCTCACCAAGAGCGCGCGCAACGCGGGCATGGCGGTGTTTGGGCTGATCACGCTGGCCGTTGGCGCCCTCGAATATTTTTTCTTCACAGACAATTTTTCGCTGGCGTATGTGGTCGAACACAGCAACCGGGCGCTGCCGGGGTTCTATAAATTCGCGGCGCTGTGGGCGGGGCAAGAAGGATCGCTGCTCTGGTGGAGCTGGCTGCTTTCGATTTACGCGTTTTCCGCGCTGTTCCTCAACCGCAAGAAGCATCCGGAGCTGATGCCGTACGTCGGCGTCATTCTTGCCGGCGTGCAGATTTTCTTCCTCACGCTAAATAATTTTGTGGCCAGCCCCTTCCACGTGCTGGGAGGCGTGGGCGCGGGCGGTGCGATGCAGGTGGCGACGCTTTCCGACGGCAACGGACTCAATCCCCTGCTGCAATATCCCGAGATGGTGATTCACCCGCCGATGCTCTATTCGGGCTACACGGGATTCACGATTCCGTTCGCGTTTGCACTGGCAGCGCTGCTCGGGCGGTATCCCGGCGAGAAATGGATTCACATCACGCGGCGCTGGACGATGGTGGCGTGGGGATTCCAGACGGTCGGGATTCTGCTGGGCATGCACTGGGCGTATGCGGTGCTGGGCTGGGGCGGATACTGGGCGTGGGATCCGGTGGAGAATGCTTCGCTGCTGCCATGGATCACGGGCACCGCGTTCTTGCACTCGGTGATGATGCAGGAAAAGCGCGGGATGATGAAGGTGTGGAACGTCTGGCTGGTGTTCGTGACGTTCATGCTGTGTATTTTGGGGACGATGTTGACGCGCTCGGGCGTGGTGAGCTCGGTGCACGCGTTCGCGGAATCATCGATCGGCGGATGGTTCGTCGGGTTCCTGGGGATTATTTTCGTCGTGTGCCTGGCGGCGTGGTGGAAGAATCGCGATTACCTGCGCAGCGACAATCAGCTGGATTCGATCGTTTCGCGCGAGTCGAGCTTTCTCTTCAACAACCTCGTGTTGCTGGCGGCCTGCTTTGCGGTGCTGTGGGGAACGCTGTTTCCGGTGTTTTCGGAATGGTTTACGGGGAGCAAAATCAGCGTGGGGCCGCCTTTCTTTAACAAGGTGAACATTCCGATTGCGCTGTTTCTGCTGCTGCTCACGGGCATCGGGCCGCTGCTGGCGTGGCGGAAGACTTCGTTTGATGCGCTGAAGCGGAATTTCGCGTGGCCGCTGGCGGGCGGCATTGCGGCCGCGATAATTGCGTTGTTCTTTGGTTTCGTCGGCGTCTATCCGTTTATGTGTTTAATGCTGTGCGTTTTTGTTGCGCTCACGATTCAGGCGGAGTTTTACCGCGGGGCGCGGGTGATTTCACAGCGCGACGGAACGAACCTACTGACGGCCGCCGGCGAACTCACGATGCGCAACACGCGGCGGTACGGCGGATACGTGGTGCACTTCGGCATGGTCCTGATCTTTATCGGGATTTGCGGTACGGCGTTCAAGCAGGACATCCAGAAGCAAATGGCTCCGGGAGATACGCTGAGCATCGGGCCGTACACTCTCGTGTGCCAGAATTTCGACGAGACGCAGAACGACAATTACACTTCGCAGCGAGCTACGCTCGAAGTATTTCGCAACGGCAAATCAGAGATGATGCTGTATCCCGCGCGGCGATTCTTTTTGGCGAGCCAGGTGACCGAGACGATGGTGGCGGTCGAGAGTTCGCCACTGCGCGATTTGTATGTTGTTTACGCGGGGCGGAATCCGGACACGAATCAACCGGAGATTCACGCGTACATCAATCCCCTGGTGAAATGGATATGGTTCGGCGGGATTGTTGTCGTGCTGGGAACGGGGCTGGCGATGCTGCCGAACCGACGCGCGGCGATTGTGCTGCGGCCTGTGACGGAGCGGGCGTGGGGCGAGGGCGTGTCGCCGGAGACGGGCGGCGCGGTGACGGCGCCGATTCGGCGAGCGGATTCGCATGATTGACGATCGTCCAGGACCGCTGCGTAGCTTCGGAGCCGGATTCCGCCGAATGGAAACCCGAACATTACGCAGAGATCACAGAGAAGGCGAGGAGAACACGGAGAAGCATCGCACTTCCGTTTCGCTGCGGGCCGTCACACTCTTTGTATTGATGGCGGCGTTGGGGCTGGGTCTTGCGCCTACGCTGCGGGCGCAGGATTCGCAGGCGGCGCAGCAAGACTCGCAACGGCTTGCGCCAAACGCAGCGCCGCCGGACACGCAGACAGCTATCCAACTCGCTCCCGAGCAGGCAGCGCGGGCGAAATCATTGGGCAAGCGCGTGAAGTGCATGTGCGGCGGGTGCGACGATGCGGCCGGGCTGTGCACGCACGGCGGCGGAGCGTTCGCGGGGCCGTGCGATACGGCGAAGGCGGAATTGAAGGAGATCGACCAGCGGGTGGCGCGCGGCGATTCGGATAGCCTGATCCTGCAATCCTTCGTGCAGGAGTATGGGCCGACGGTTTTGCTCGAGCCGCCAAAAGCCGGATTCGACTGGCTGGCGTGGATCATGCCGGTCCTGTTTCCGTTCGTAGCGCTGCTGCTGGTCTGGCAGGTGGTGCGGAAATGGCACCGGCGCGCGGCGCTGGCGCCTGCTTCGGGGCCGCCGCTCTCGGCCGAGATGATGGATCGCGCGCGGCGAGAGGCTGACAAGGAATCCGATGAGTGACGTCGATATCGTGGTGGCATGCGCGCTGCTGGCCGTCGCGACGATGCTCTTCATCTTTTATTTGCGGCTGGAGCCTTCCGACACGGCGCCGCACCGCACGAAGCTCGACCAGTTGATGGACCGGCGCGACGCGATCTATGAAAATCTGCGCGATCTGCGATTCGAATTCCGCGCGGGGAAGTTTTCGGAGGCGGATTACGAAGAGACGAAGCAGTCGCTCGAGGTCGAGGCGGCACGCGTGCTCGCTGAAATGGATACGCTGACCGGGGGGACGCCGACGCCGGCCACGCGCGTGGCGGCGACGGCCAAGTCGAGAACGGAGAGTTGAACAAGTTGAAAGTTGAGAGTTAAGGGTTGAGAGTAAAAGCGGAGAGGCGGGATTCGATTTGAAATTTGAAATTGGAAATTTGAGATTGTCGAACCGCGGAACTGTGGCTCGCGTGGCACGACTGGCACTGCGTACTTCCCTGCGCGCTTCCCTGCTGACGTGCTTGCTTGCGATGGCATCCTTCGCGGGGACCGTCACCGGGACGGTGACGAACGGGACGAACGGGAAGCCGGCGGCGGGCGTCGACGTGATTCTGATTCAGCTGCAGGGCACGATGAAGCCGGTGGCGCAGACAAAGACCGACGCGCAGGGACACTACTCGCTCAGCAATCCGGCGTTGGGGCAGGGGCCGATGCTGATTCGCGCCGTCTATCGCGGGGTGAATTACCATGAACCTGCTACGCCCGGCAAAGACGTCGTGGATGTGCAGGTCTTCGATCCGACCGACAAGGCGAGTGCGTTTAGCGTGACGGCGCACGCGATTATTTTGCAGCCGGACGGAAATGATCTGGTGGTCGGCGAAGAGTTCAACGTCTCGAACAAGACGCAGCCGCCGGTCGCGTATTACCGGCCGAGCGGATCGTTTTTGTTTTCGATGCCCTCGGGAGCGCAATTCACGGACGCGTCGATTGTCCCGACTTCGGGCATGCCGGTGGTGCAGAACCCGCTGGACAAGGGAAAGAACGAGAAGGCCATCGATTATCCCTTCCGGCCGGGCGACAGCACGGTGCGCGTGGCGTATCGGATTCCCTACCCCAACAATCAGGCACAGTTGAAATTCATTTCGCCGTATGGCGCCGACAAGCTCGCCGTGTTTGCGCCGCCGTCGGTGCAGGTGGCGGGCGCAGGGTTTTCTCCGGCGGGCACGGAACAAGGGTTCAGCGTCTACATGCGCGAGACGGTGGCGGCGAACACGCCGATTGCCGTGTCGGTTTCGGGGACGGCGCCACCGCCGCAACAGGACAGCGGTGCCTCTGACAACGGCGGCAACGCGGCGCCGGGCGGCGACGATTCGCAGAATCCTTCGGTGAACTCGCGCGCGGATTCGGGCGCGGCGGCTCCGGTTGCGAACCTGACGACATTATCCCCGCGGCTGGACAGCTTGAAATGGATTCTTGTGGCGGGCTTCGCGGCGATTTTTGTTCTCGGCGCGCTGTACGTTTGGCGGCAACCGCAGACTGTGGCTGCGGGTGCTGCGGGCGAGGCAGTCGATGTTCCCGCGCCGGCGCCGAAGGCCACACCTGCTCCGAAACAGCGAGCGAATCCGGCGCCTGCGCGGGCGCCTGCCGCTCCGGCAGCCGCGAGCGGCGTAACGACGGCTGGACTCGACCGCGAGGTGCGCGGCAGCCTCGACGAACTGAAGGACACGCTCTTCCGCCTCGAATTGCGCCGCGAAGCCGGTACAATCTCCGAAGAGGATTACGCCCGCGAACGCGAGCGCGTGCAGAAAACGCTGCGCGATCTCGTGCGAGGCTGACCACTTCCCTTGTCCGCAACCAGCGCGACACCGGCTTCGGCGACCCGAACGGCGCCGAGCCTCGGAGTTTCCTTCGACAAAATCGAGAAGCGATTTGGTCCGCTGCAGGCGTTGCGCGGCGTAACGCTCGAGATTTCTGCGGGCGAATTCGTCGCGCTGCTCGGGCCGAACGGCGCCGGCAAGACGACGCTGCTGCGAATCGCGGCGCTGTTGATGCGGCCGACGAGCGGGCGAGTGCGATTTACTTCCGAGGAACCGAAAGAGCTGATCGGCATGGTATCGCACAGCACGCTTCTTTACGACGAGTTGAGCGCGGCGGAGAATCTGACTCTCTTTGCGGAGTTATACGGGCTCGATGATCTCGCGGCGCGAGTGAGCGCCGCGCTCGAGGCGTGCGGGCTGGCTTCGCGCGCGGGGAGCATCGTCCGGACGTTTTCGCGCGGCATGAGGCAGCGGCTGGCGATCGCGCGGGCACTGCTGCACGGGCCGCGACTATTGCTGCTCGATGAGCCTGCTGCGGGGCTCGACCGGCAGGGGCTGGTGTGGTTTGGCGAAACGCTGGCGCGGCTGCGCGATTCTGGCGCGACGGTGATCATGAGCACGCATGCACGGAACGAATCGCTCGATTTGGCGACGCGGGCGGTTTCGCTCGGCGGCGGGCGCGTGGAGCACGACAGCGGGCCGGGCGGCGATCCGAGGCCGCTGCTGGCCGCGCTGCGGGCGGAGGCCTGATGAGTACGGCGCGGAGTGCGGCGATTTTGCTGGCGAAGGAACTGCGCCTCGAATTCAGGACGCGCGAATTGCTGACGGGAACCGTGATTTTCGTGCTGGTGGTGATCGTGCTGTTCAGCTTTGCGTTTGATCCCACGGCGGCCGATTCGCGGCGGTACGGGCCGGGGCTGCTGTGGATCGCGTTCTTGTTTGCGGGGTCGCTGATGCTGCACCCTTCGTTTGCGCGCGAGCAGGCGAACCAGACGCTCGACGCGCTGCGGATGGCGCCGATTTCGGCGTTCGCGATCCTGATGGGGAAGATGTTGGCAAATTTTATTTTTCTGGCGATCGCCGAGATTGTCCTGGTACCCGTTTTCGCGGTGTTGTACAACGTGTCGCTGACGGGCGTGGCCGGGCGGCTGGCGCTCGTTTTGGCGCTGGGAACGCTTGGGCTGGTGATCACCGGGACCGTGTTTTCGGCAGTTTCGGCGCACGCGCGGATGCGAGAGCTGCTCTTGCCGCTGCTGCTGCTGCCGATTTTGGCGCCGCTGCTGATTGCTGCAGTCGAGGCGACGGCGTCGCTGTTTGCCGAGCAGCCGACGCTCGACCGCACCTGGCTCACATTTCTCGGCGGATTTGATATTGTGTTTCTGACAGCATCGTGGCTGTTGTGTGATTTTCTGCTGGAGGAGTGAGCGGAGCGAGAAATGGCGGGAGTGAGGGCATGAAACGACTCGGGATTACGGTTGCGGCGGCGGCGCTGATTTTCTTTGCGGGGTACGCGGCGCTGTTTATTGCGCCGGACGAGAGCACGATGCACGCGATCCAGCGCGTGTTTTACGTTCATTTGCCACTGTGGATGGTGATGTACACGGCGCTGACCGTGGCGTTTATTGCGAACATTGCTTGGCTCGCGACCCGGCAGATCAAGTGGGACTGGCTGGGCGTCTCGGCGGTCGAGGTGGGAGTGGTCGCGTGCACGGGCGGGCTGGCGACGGGCGTTCTGTGGGGCAAGCCGGCGTGGGGAATCTGGTGGACGTGGGATGCGCGGCTGACGACGGCGTTCCTGCTGTGGCTGCTCTACATCGCGTATCTGCTGCTGCGGGGGCTGCTGGAAGACCCTGAGCGGCGGGCGACACTTTCGGCGATTTTCGGGATTTTCGCGTTTCTGGATGCGCCGCTCGTCTATGCGTCGAACCGGCTTTGGCGGACGCAGCACCCTGCGCCCGTGATTTTCGGCGGCGACAACTCCGGGCTCAATCCGACCATGGGCAAGGTGTTGGTAGTATGCATCTTGGCAATGCTGCCGGTGATGATTCTGCTGCTGGTGGACCGCTACCGGCTCGAGCGGATGCGGCATGAAGTGGAAGAGTTACGGCTGGCGGTCGAGGCGCGGGCGGCCGATTCGAATCCGGCGGTTACAAGGAGTACGGCATGAAGAATTTCAATTTCCTGTTTGCGGCCTGGATGGTGGTCTGGGCGGTGTTTTTCGTGTATGAGTTCTCGATTGCGAGCCGACTGGGACGGCTACAGGAAGAGATTGAGCGGCTGAAGCAGCAGTTGCGGGAGCGGTAGGCAGATTGGCGCCGATGAATGGGCCGGAAGCGGCACCGCGCTCGGGTGACTTAGGAACCGCGCCTCCGGCGCTCTTGCCCAAAGCAAACCGGAGCTGTCGAAAGCAAGCACTTTTACCTTACAAAGGCCGAAAACGCCTAACCCCGGAGGAGTCGGCTGAGCTACACACGGCAAAACCGGACCGAACCTCCACCGTGGATAGCCGGACACAGTCCCAAAAGCAGCAATTGGAAAGCACTGCGTCTGCCGTAAGAAAACTCTTTTCGGAATGACCACATCGAAGGGACTATGCGGGTTGCCCGCCAGTGAGGTGTATAATGCGGGCCAGTTCCCCCCGGAGGTCTCGATGACGAAATCATTGATGGCCCAGTGCATGGCGATGGCCGTGGTGGCCTCGCTCGTGATGTACCCTGCCCTGGCGGCCGCGCAGAGCCAACAGACAGCACCTTCGCAGACACCTTCGACCGCGTCTTCGTCCTCGAGCAACCCAAGTGCGACCACGCCAGCCACAGCTCCGGCAACCACCCAGGATCAGACTGCGACTCCGGACTCGAACTCGCAATCTGTGGCGGAACCACCCAGCCAGCTGGCGGCGCAAGACACGCCGATGCCGAACGTGAAGGCGGGCAGCGAAGCGGATGTGAGTGCAATCGGAAACCGCGGCGTGGGCAAGGGCCTGGATTTCTATTCGCTCGATAAGGAAATCGCGCTGGGTAAGCAACTCGCGCAGGAAGTCGAAAAGAGCGCGAAATTCATCGACGACCCGGTGGTGGACGAATACGTGAACCGGATCGGGCAGAACCTGGTGCGGAATTCGGATGCGCGCGTGCCCTTCACGATCAAGGTGATCGATTCAGACACGGTGAATGCGTTCGCGCTGCCGGGCGGATTTTTTTACGTGAACGCCGGGCTGATCACGCACGCGGATGAGGAAGCGGAATTGGCCGGTGTGATGGCGCACGAAATCGCGCACGTCTGCGCGCGGCACGGCACGAAGCAGGCCACCAAGGGCGACATCGTGCAGCTGGCATCGATTCCGGCGATGATTTTCATTCCCTACAGCTGGGCCGGATACGCAATCTACCAGGGCATGAACTTCGCCATTCCCCTGACGTTCCTCAAGTTCTCGCGCAACGACGAGCGCGAGGCCGATTACCTCGGCACGCAGTACATGTACAAGGCCGGGTACGATCCCAACGCGTTCGTGGCGTTCTTCGAAAAGGTCGAGGCGGACGAAAAGAAAGAGCCGGGCACGATTCCGAAGGTCTTTGCGACGCACCCGCCGACGCCGGACCGCATCGAGGCTGTGCAGAAAGAGATCGCGACGATTCTGCCGCCGCGGCAGCAGTACATCGTGACCACCTCGGAATTCGACTCCGTAAAGCACCGCCTGCAGATGATCGAGGCGAACATTAAGGTGGACAACAAGAATCCGAACAAGCCGACGCTGCGCAAGCGCACTTCGCAGAACAAGGGCGGCGATACTTCGACGGATACGAGTTCGGGTGGAAGCAATACCTCGACGAGCGGGTCGGATCAGGGTTCGAGTGATGATAGCGACCGGCCGACGCTGAAGCGGCGTCCGGACGATACATCTGATCAGACGAATCAGCCGAGTCAACCAAATCAGCCGCAGTAGAGCAGTTTGGAGTCGAGAGTTTAGAGTTCAGAGTTAAAGACGCTCGGATTTGTTCCGGGCGCCTTTTCTTTTTTTGTGTGGCGCTGCGCGAGGAAGATGGCCGAGGGGCCTACTCTAAACTCCTCAGCTCGGAACTCTCGACTCAGATCAGTGGGCGTGGACTTCAGCGACGCCGAGACGCTTGAGATTCTCGGCGTAATACTTGCGGTATAGGATGTCCCACTCCTCGCTGCCTTCGAGGATTTCCTTCTTCTGCGAAGCGATCTTGGCGCGCACTTCGGTGTCGACCTGCTCTTCGAGCTTCAATAGCGAGGTGAGGATGCTGACGATCTCCTGGCGGATGGTGTCGCGGTCCTCGACGAAATCCACGTCGGGGCTGGAAACGAGAAAATCGATGATGCGGTGTGAAATCCGGACCGTCTTTTCGCGCGTCAGTCGCATGTCTCAGTGGGCGCCCTCATTCGCGCCGTCGTATCGCACAAATTCAGCTGCATCCGCCGGCAGCTGATTTCAACGAAGGATCAGCTTGCGCTCGCGGGCGAGCTGTCCTTTCACCTTCTTGTACATTTCCTGATAGGAAACGCCCGTATTGCGCATCTCGTCGGAATAGCGCGCCAGAATCTCGCGAACTTCCTCGTTGAGGCGGTCTTCGATGGTCACTTCCTCGGCCATGACCTGGCGGACCTGCTGCGTCAGATTCTCGACGTGCTTGGTTTCGATCATTTTGCCGGCCACAAGGCGCTTGACGACTTCCTTGGCCATGTAGCCGACATAATCCCGAGAGAGAAGCATTCTGATGGGCTCCGCGACGCAAACACAAACAATTCAGTCTAAGGTTGCAGGCGAGGAGTGTCAAGGCAAGCGGGGCCGTGATTTTAGCGTGGGGAGACCATACCAGTGAGATCAGAACGCGGTGGCGGCAAGGCGGGCGACTCGCAATGCATCGCCGGTGTAGCGGTCGCTGACCACCACAACCGTAAGATTTTCGGTTTGGAGAGACGCGACTTCCTCGCTGCCGAGGATGGAGGTGTGCAGGATGCGGCCGTTGTCGATTTCGCGCGGGCTGCCGGGCAGAGGTTCGGAGCCGCGGACGTGGAAATAGACCGAGAATTCGCGCGCGCCGTCTGTGTAAACAACGTGCAGATAGATGCGGGCGCCGAGGAAGCAGAGTTTGGCGCGCTCGAGGTGATACGGACCCGAGGAAAGAGCGAAGGGCGCCGTGGCCGCAATTCCCTGCCCCTGGGCCAAGGCCGAAATCGCAGCGCGATCCAAGAGCCAGGAGCGAGGCGCCTGCTCGACAACTTCGAGCTGATGGTCCTGCGCCGCGGCGGCATAGACTGGCGCAACGCGCGGGCTCAAAAGGCCGCGATAGCCGAGAGCCGCAAGCAAGAGGACGGCGGCAACTCCAATCGCGGCGGCTATCGACTTACGGCGCGATCGCGGCTGAGGCCGCGGCGGCAAGATGGAAGCAATTTTGTTGCGCGGCTCGGTCGAGATGCGCGCGCGAATCCAGCGCTCGACCGCGCTTGCGTCCACGTGCTCGCCGGCGATCACCTCGCGCATGCGGGCGTCGAGACGCGCCTGGCTTTCGATTTCGCTCATGCACGACGCACAAAAACGCAGGTGGGCGTCAACGGCACCCGCGCGTTCGCGGTCGAGCTCGCCGCTCAGATAGAGCGGCGCGAGTTCGGCGACTTGGCTGCAATCCATCACGATCCCATCCTAAATTTAATCTCACCCCTCATTTTGCACTTGCCTGCGCCCGGAAAGCCTTCGGCGCCGGCGGCGCGAGGTTTTCGCGCAACGCGTGGCGCGCGCGGCTGAGGCGCGACATCACCGTGCCGATCGGCAACGATAAAATCTCCGCCAGTTCGCGGCAGGTGAAACCCTCGGCGACCGCGAGTAAGATCACGGTCCTATGTTCCCCCGAAAGGTCATCGAGCGCTGCGCTGAGGATCGCGCCATCCAGAACCGAGAAATCCGCTCGGCTGTGTGGCGAGGCCTCGCGGCCGGGCAGCTGAAGCGGAACCAGGAGAGGCGCCGAACGAAGCTTCCGGCCCTGGGCGTGATAGACGTTGAAAAGAATTCGAAAGAGCCAGGCGCGCGCATTGGTTCCGGGCTCGAACTGATCGAAGCTGCGCCACGCGCGCAAGAGCGTTTCCTGCACGAGATCTTCGGCGACCGCTGAATCGAATGTGAGCCGGCGCGCCACACGGAGCAAGCTCTGCGAATGCGGGATGGCGACGGACTCGAATTCGTTCTGCCGCTTGTTCACGGTGTTGGAGGTCAGCTCCGGGGAATGAGGCAGGCATTGGTCGGAGAACGCCCACCTGCCTCATTAGTACCACGGCTCGACCCCCTGGCGCTAGTTGGCTGCGCCTTGTTGGAGTTCGGAGAGCGCGGCGAGCACCTGAGCGCTGTGCCCGGTCGGATTCACCTTGATGAACTCCTTGACGATTTTGCCCTCTGGGTTGATCAGGAACGTATTGCGCGCGGCGATCGTCCCGAGTTGCGGCATCTGCGGAATGGTCATCTGCGATCCATACATCGCGGAGACCTTCTTTTCAGCATCGGAGAGAAGCTTGAAATTGAGGCCGTCCTTCGCGCACCAGTCCTTGTGCGACTGGACCGTATCGACGCTGACGCCGAGGACCACGGCATTAATCTTGTTGTATTTGTCGAGATCGTTCTGGAAGCCGTGTGCCTCAATCGTGCAGCCGGGGGTTTGATCCTTGGGATAGAAGTAGAGGACGACCCACTTGCCGCGGTACTCATGCAGGCTGACAGGGCCCTCTTGCGACTCGAGCGTGAAATCGGGTGCCATCGTGCCGACTGCCGGGATGACCAGCGGCGTCTCATCGGCCATGGCCGCGCGGTGGCTGAAAGCAAACAGCGCCAGCGCCAGAAGCGCGCAGGCCAGCGTTGCGAAAGCAACGTTTCGTGAAGTCTTCATCTTGTCGATTCTCCTCTCCGTCGGTTGCCCGCGCTTAGGCGAGCCTTACAAAGAGTAGAATGCGCGAGACCGGCAAATTCATCCATCGGGATTCGCATGACCAAACCCGATTCGGCGAGGCGCGGGGGATTGCTAGGCGGTGGTCGCGGAAGCGTGCGGGAGCTGTTCGCTGACGACCGTAAACTGGGTGAGGTTGGCCATTCCGAATGAAGTTGTCATGGCGACGTCGGAAGCGTCCCGCCCGACGGCCATCAGGACGCGGCCGACGCGGGGCTCGTTGTGGCGGGCGTCAAAGGTCCACCAACGATCCTCGAGATAGGCCTCGAACCACGCACTGAAATCCATCGGGGAGGGGGCGGCTGGCACGCCGATATCGCCCAGGTATCCTGTGGCGTAGCGCGCGGGGATGTTCAAGGCGCGGCACAGCGTGACCGCGAGGTGCTGAAAATCGCGGCAGACTCCGAAGCGCTCGGTGAAGACGTCGAGGGCGGTTTTGGTGGGGCGGGCGTATTGGTATCCGAAGCTCACGTGCGCGTGTACCCAATCGCAAACGGCCTGCACACGCGACCACCCGCGAGGCGCCGCGCCGAAAAGGTCCAATGCGATCGTTGCGAAACGATCGACCTCGCAGTAACGGCTGTTGTACAAGTAGCGCAGAGCGTCGTGCGGCAACTCCTGAACCGGAACTTCGTGCGCATGAGGACTCACGGGGTCGGGGAGGCCCAAATCATAGATTAAGGTCGAATTGCTTAGGCGGAGCGTGCCTTGCTGCGCGACAAGCCGCGTCGAATAATTTCCGAAGCCGTCGATGTAGCTTTCCATCTGGACGGCAGGGTCCGCGCGCAATTGGTCGGGGGCACGCAGGTCTACAGCTCGAGAGGGATGCACGTTGAGCAGTGCAACCATTGCGACCGGCGCGGGGATCTGGAACTGAATGTCGTACCCCAGCCGCAGAATCATCGGCTGAAGCGAATATACGGGCGAGTGCATCGGGCCTCCGCGCTGAATTTCAGCCTGTCGGAATTTGCGGGCTTATGGTGAGGCGCGGCGAATTCGGAAACGCGACTACTGGTGCGGCGTGTGTGGTTCGGGGTCGGCCGAGAAATCGAAACCGCCCGTTCGCGCTTCCGACGACGTATCGATCGAGGCATCCGGGTCGGCGGGCTTTTCGAGCTTTCGCTGCTCGCGGCGCTCGGCCTTTGCCTTCTGCTTTTCCTGGCGCTTCATTTCCTTCTGCCGCTTCTGAAAAGTGATTCGGCCCACAGGTGTCTCCTTTTGCAGTCGCTCTACGACTTAGAACGCATGCACGGGCAAACAACGTACGAGCCTAGAAGTCTTCGACCGGCTTGCGGGCGAACGGGCTCTTGGGCATTCGAGGGGCGTGGGTGGTGCGGTAATCCTCAAGCTCGACAGCGGTGATGTCAAAATGCGTCTCGGGCGGGTGATTGGCGTGGGCCGCGAGCTCGTGACGCAGCTTGATCGAGCAGACGTCGGGCGCATCCTGAAAGCGCAACCCGTGAGAGTTGAACGCCTCGTTCGGGATGGTCAGGGTAAACTCCCGCGGCTCCATGGCAGGCTCCCGCACCGTGAACGTATATTCACGCTCGCTCGGCTTCGATGAGAACCCCATGAACTGCACGATGGCTTCTTTACTCATTTGGAAGCGGCGGCAGCAACTGCCGCGACAGCAGCGGGCTTTTTGCGGGTTCGCTTCCGCTTGGGCGGCGTGCCTTCCGCAAGTTCGACGACCATGATGGTCGTCACGAATTTTTTCATGCCGTGGAGATCGAAATCGATCGAGGTGCGCTCGGAATCGGATTCGGTGACGACACCAAGACCGTACTGAAAGTGCTTGATGTATGCGCCCTTCTGAAGAGCTTTCACGAAGCCTCCTTGAACCTTCGATCCGTGCTTACAACGGATACTTGAGAGAGTGCGCGAGCCCGCACGGGGCGGGCTCGCGTTAGCCGTTTAGAGGGCGGAAACGTTCGATGCCTGCAGGCCCTTGGGGCCCGTGGTCACTTCGAATTCAACCGCCTGGCCGTCGTTGAGCGACTTGTACCCCTCCGACTGAATCGCGGAGAAGTGGACGAAAACGTCCTCGCCCGACATGCGCTGGATGAATCCAAAGCCCTTGCTGGCATTAAACCACTTCACTGTTCCTTGTTCTTTCAACTGTGTTTCTCTTTTCTGATTGAGCTATTTGGTGCCGTTTCCAACCGCTCGGGGCCAAAAAAAAGGGCCGCAAGTGTGGACTTGCAGTCCCTTCAATGATTCCAAAGGATTTACAAGAGCAACAAACGCAAACCCATTATGTCATACTTTCGCTTTCCTGTCCAATCCGCCGTTGAATGGCGACGAATGTGCGTGGCCCGCCCTAAACCCCTATTTTAATGATAGTTAAGAGAAGGCTGGCAAAACTCCAAACTGGGGCCGCCGCGTTATTCCCGGCGAAAGGCCCGATTGACTTCGCAAGCCAGTCATGAGAGCGCTGCCACACGGGCCGTCGAAGCCGCTATAGGCGTCCCAGCCGGAACTACCAGGGTAGTCGCGGACGTGCTGCCTTGCGTTCGTTCCTCGCGGCCGAGGTGCATTTTCCGGACCGCGCGGATTCTGTTATTCTGATGGTCGCCGCGTGACGATCAGAACCAAGGAGCGGTAAATCGCAGAATCAGGGAGTTCACCGATCGTGAGTTCGACAACTGTGTCCGGGGTTTCGGGGGTTGCCACGCGCGGCGTGAAGCGCGCATTCAATTTCAACGCGGGTCCGGCCACACTGCCGCTTGCCGTGCTCGAGCGCATTCGCGAGGAGCTGCTCGATCATCAGGGCTCGGGAATGTCTGTGATGGAAATGAGCCACCGGTCGCCCGAATACGAGGCCATCAACGCGAAGACGGAGCAGGGACTGCGGAAGCTGCTGAGCATCCCGGAGGATTACGCGGTGCTGTTCCTACAGGGCGGCGGGAGCGGGCAGTTCGCGATGGTCCCGATGAACTTGTACCTGCCCGGGAGGCCGGTGGATGTGCTGCATACCGGGTCGTGGACGGCGAAAGCGATCGAGGAACTAAAGAGGCTGGCGGAGTACCGGCTGGCTGCGTCGACGGAAGCGGACAAGTTCACGCGCGTGCCGCGGCCGGATAAGATCGAGCTCGCGCCGAATGCGTCGTACGTCCACATATGCACGAACAATACGATCGAAGGCTCGCAGTGGAGCGAGATTCCGGATACCGGAGCTGCACCGCTGGTGGCGGACATGTCGTCGGATATCGCGTCGAAACAGCTGGATGTGCGGCAGTTCGGCTTGATTTTCGCGGGAGCGCAGAAGAACCTTGGCCCCTCGGGCGCGACAATTGTGATCGTGCGGCGCGATCTGGCCGAGCGCGCGGGAGACAAGGTCGCAAAAATTCTGCAATACCGGACGCACATCAAGGAACATTCGCTCTACCACACGCCGCCGACTTTCGCGGTGTACATCGTCGGGCTGATGGTCGAGTGGATCGAAGCCGAGGGCGGACTTACGGGAATTGCCAAGCGCAACGACACGAAGGCGGCGAATCTCTACGCCGCGATCGACGGAAGCGGCGGGTATTATCGCTGCCCGGTGGGGAAAGCCTCGCGATCGAACATGAATGTGGTGTTTCGCGTGGCCGATGGCGACGAGGCGATCGAAAAGAAGTTCGCGAAAGAGGCCGAAGCGGCTGCCCTGGTTGGCGTGAAGGGGCACCGGTCGGTCGGCGGGATGCGCGTTTCCCTGTATAACGCCGTCACACCTGAGGCTGTGGATACGCTGCTGAGCTTCATGAGCGAGTTCCGGCGGAAAAACGGCTAGAGGCCGTGAGTCGTGATTTGCGACTTGGCCTGGCTAGGAGCTGGATGCCACAGAGTGTTGTATACTTACAACACTTAGCTTGACACAGCCATTTCCCACCATTATTGTCGTATTTCGATGAAATTAGCCCCCAAAACGACCTCAAAAGCCGTTTCCCGGCGTTCCACCGCAGAAAGAGTGGCTCACCTGGATCAACGACTTGCCGTTCGGGATACCCAGCCTCCGCTCGACGAATACTACAATTCCCTCTTCACGGCATTTGGACCGCAGCACTGGTGCCTGGGAAGACGCAATTCGAGGTGATCGTGGGGGCGATTCTGACGCAGAACACTTCCTGGACGAACGTCGCGCGGGCGATTGAGAACCTGCGAGGCGAACGGTTACTTACGCAGACCGCGATTGAGCGAGCGCCGCTCGCTCGCATCGAGGCCTTGATTCGTCCTTCGGGGTATTTCCGGCAGAAGGCGCGAAAACTGAAGGCATTCTGTACGTTCTTGCGCGCGGAATATCGGGGCTCTCTGAAGCGAATGTTCGAGACGCCGACGATCGTGCTGCGCGAGAAGCTGCTGGGTATTTTCGGCATCGGGCCGGAGACGGCGGACTCGATTCTCCTATACGCCGGCGAGCATCCCGTGTTCGTGGTCGACGCGTACACGAAGCGTATGCTGGCGCGCCACGGTTGGGCAGACCCAGAGGCAAAATACGAAGACGTGCGCTGGATCGTCGAGCGACAATTCCCCGGCGATACCGAGCGTTTCAACGAATTTCACGCACTGATCGTGAACACGGGAAAGAACTTCTGCAGGCCGCACGAGCCGCTTTGCGGCGAGTGTCCGCTGGGGCGATACCTCGAGGAGGGCCGGTGAGCGTGAAGCCTCAGCGGGAGCGCAAGCGACAGTGGTGGCCTATTTTGGGTGCCGTGGTTGCCGTGCTGCTGGCAGCGGCGGTGATTACGCTCGGATCCTTCCGAGTACCACTGCAACCAGATGAACGAAGTCCCGCCTACGTTTTCTTCCCGCTTTTCACACTGATCGCGGCGACCTTTTTTGTTTTCTCTCTGATTCTTGGCCGGAGCCTCTTCCGTCTTTGGGTTGAACGCCGCAGCGGGCTGCTCGGCTCACGGTTCAAGGTGAACATGGTGCTGGGCGCCATGGGTGTGTCGCTGGGGCCCGTGGTTGTCATGTTTTTCTTCAGCTACGGAATTGTGAACCGGACGCTGAATCTCTGGTTCCCGCAGCCGCTCGAAATCGCCAACGACCAGGGCCAGGAATTACTTTCGCAATTCGAAACGTCCGAGTTCAACAGCTTGAACGGACTTGCGACGAGCGCGTCGGAGCGCGGGATCCTGAACGAAGCCTTCCTGAGCAAGCCCGGTGTGGCGGACAGATTTTGGATCGTCGATTCCACTGGGAAAGCCGTCTCGAGGCCAGGTTCCGCGAACCCACCTGCCGGAAATCCTGCTTCTATAGCCAAGCCCATCTCGCCGGAGCGGCTTCTGACTCTCAAGGGCGGAGCGCAAGTCTGGAAGATGGACGGCCAGTTCTATCTTGCGGGCAGCGCTTCCCTGAAAGATGGCACGCTCTACGTGGCACGGCTTCTGCCGGCCGACTTCCCAGATCGCTACGCAAACGTCCTGGCTCAGACGCAGACTTATCTCCGTCAAAAACAGCAGCTGCGCGCTTACAAGCGAGCGACGCTGTTATGGCTCGCGTTGATTACATTGATACTCCTGTTTGCTACCACGTGGATCGCACTCTTCCTTTCGAAGCGCGTGACGGTGCCGATTCAGGCGTTGGCCGAGGCGACGCGGGAGATTTCGCACGGCAATTTCGATTACCGCATCGAGGATGTGCGGGCCCGCGACGAACTGGGAATGCTGGTGCGCTCGTTCAACCGGATGACCGAGCAGCTCGGCGAAGGGCGGAAGCAGATCAACGAATTTACGCAGAGCCTCGAGCAGGCGATCCAGGAACGCGAGCGGCGGCGGCAACTGATGGAGGCGATTCTCGAGAATATCCCCACGGGCGTGGTTTCGCTGAATGCGTCGGGGGAGATCGCGCGGGTGAATACGGCGGTCGCGTCGATCCTGGGCGACTACGCGCGGACTGCGCGGACGCTGCCGGAGCTGCTGGGCGAAGATGCCGCGCACGACGTGTTGCACTTGATGCGGCGGTCGCTGCGGATGGGCGCGGCCTCGCACGAAATCGAAATTGCGGCGGGCGGACGGCTGGTGCGGGCGGCGGTGACGGTGAGCTCGCTCGGGCCGCGGAAAGCGAATCCGGGCTTCGTCGTCGTGATCGACGACTTGACCGACCTGCTGCACGCACAGAAAACCGCAGCGTGGCAGGAGGTGGCGCAGCGAATCGCGCACGAGATCAAGAACCCGCTGACTCCGATCCAGATTTCAGCGCAACGCCTGCTGAGATATCTCGACCGCACTCCGGCCGCGAAATTGGGCGGCGGGCGGACGGAATTCGAAAAGCTGGCAGCCGAGTGCGCGAATCTGATCGAGCGCGAAGTGCAGACGCTCGAATCGCTGGTGAACGAATTTTCGCAGTTCGCGCGCTTCCCTGCCGCGCGGCTGGCCCCTGCCGACTTAAACGCAATCGTGGCCAGCGCACTCGATCTTTTCCGCGACCGCTTGGACGGCGTGACGCTGCGCACGGATCTCGCCCCATCGCTGCCACCGGTGAAAGCCGATGCGGAACTGATGCGGCAGGTGATCGCAAACCTGATCGACAACGCGGCCGAGGCCATGGAAGGCTCGTCGCTCCGGCGGCTCGGCGTGGCCACGCGCGTCGATAGCGATGGCGACGCCGTCGAGATCGAAATTTCCGATAGCGGCCACGGAATTTCCCCGGCGGACAAGGAGCGGCTTTTCCTGCCGCACTTCTCGACCAAGGACCGCGGAACGGGATTAGGGCTCGCGATCGCGAGCCGGATCATCGCCGAGCACAACGGCACGATCCGCGCGGAGGACAATCTGCCGGTCGGCACGCGCTTCGTGGTGCGATTCCCGGCCGCCGAACCGGCGACTGTGCCGGCGGCAGCCCCGGCCGGAACGTCGGTGAGCTAGGCTATGCCCCCATCCATTCTCATCGTCGACGATGAAAGCGGCATCCGCGAGTCCCTCGGCGCGCTTTTGCGCGACGAAGGCTACGACGCCGAGGCCGTCGCTTCCGGAGAAGAGTGCCTCGACCGGCTGAAGCGGCGAAACTTTGATCTGGTCCTGCTCGATGTGTGGCTCAACGGGATGGACGGGCTCGACACGCTCGAGCGGATGCAGGGGCACAGCCCCGCGCCGATGGTGGTGATGATCTCGGGGCACGGAAACATCGAGACGGCGGTACGCGCGACGAAACTGGGCGCTTTCGATTTTATCGAGAAGCCACTGTCGGTCGAGAAGGTCGTGCTGGTGGCGCGAAACGCGCTCGAATACCTGCGCCTCGAGGAAGAAAATCGCCGATTGCGTGCCGAACTCGAAGAGCGACACCAGATTCTTGGCGCGAGCGTACCGATGAAAGCGCTGCGGCAACAGATCGCACTCACGGCCCCGACGAACGGCCGCGTCCTGATCTACGGCGAGAGCGGGACGGGCAAGGAACTCGTCGCGAGGGCGCTGCACGCCAACAGCCCGCGCAGCGCCATGCCGTTTGTGGAAGTAAACTGCGCCGCGATTCCGGAAGAGCTGATCGAATCCGAGATGTTTGGCCACCGCAAGGGCAGCTTTACCGGCGCGAGCGAAGACAAGGTAGGGAAATTTCAGAAAGCGGACGGCGGCACGCTTTTCCTCGACGAAGTCGGCGACATGAGCCTGAAGACGCAATCGAAAGTGCTGCGGGTGCTGGAAGAGCAGAGAGTCGAGCCGCTGGGTTCGAACCGCCCGGTCAATGTAGACGTGCGCGTGATCGCGGCGACCAACAAGAAGCTCGAAGACGAGATCGGGCGGAATACATTTCGCGAGGACCTTTTCTACCGTCTCAACGTGATTCCCTTTTACGTCCCGCCGCTGCGGGAACGCACCGAAGATCTGCCCGTCCTGGCGGCGCATTTCCTGAACGAATTCTGCGAAGCATACGGAAAGAAAGCGAAGGATTTTACAGCGCCGGCAATGGAAGTGTTGCTCGCATATCCGTGGCCGGGCAACGTGCGCGAGCTGCGGAATCTGGTCGAGCGGCTCGTGATCATGTGCCCTTCGCCGAAAATCGAGCCGCACCACCTGCCACCCGAGCTTTTCCGCGGCGCATCGAAAAGCCCGCAGAAGCCGTACGAGAGCCTGCAGGAAGCGCGCGCAGCCTACGAGCGTGATTTCGTCCTTCGCAAGCTCGAAGAAAATCGCTGGAACATGACCAAAGCCGCGGCGGCACTGGGCCTCGAGCGCAGCCACCTCTATCGCAAGATGCGGTCGCTCGGCATCGCGCCATCGAAAGCTTCATAAGAAACGCGTTCTCTCTTGCGGTTCAATTCGCTCTGCGATATCGTTCGCGCCGCGCGGGCGGCGCAATTTGCACTTCCATCGAGAGCCCTCAGGAGCCACCCAGTGAGCGTGCGGCAGCGACTGTTCTGTGCAGTGATATTTCTCTGTCTCGTGGCGATGATCGGCTGGGCAAGGCTCGGAGCACAGGAATCCGCGGCAAAAGCAGGCGCTTCACAAGCCTTGCCCGGCCTGATCAGCAAAGCCCAGCTGGATCCTCCGTTGACGAGCCGGCTGCGCGAGATGCGCTTCAGCCCCGACGGCGCGAGCCTCCTGATGCAGGACGATTCCGTGGCGTACGTGATCACGACGAATCCGATGGCGATCCAGCTCCAGCTCGCGGCGCGGCAACTCCTGCCCATGCGATTTTCTTCGGATTCGCAGCAATTGATAGCCGCGACGCGCAACATGCAAGTGGTGGGATACAAGATCCACGAGAGAAGCGCCGCGTTCCAAAAGACGCTGGGCGACGGAAAAGAATGCTACGCAGCGGCCCTTTCAAACGATGGCGAGCTGTATGCGTGCCTCGACGACAAATCGGAACTGCACGTCTTTCGCACGCGCACGGGCGAGCAGATTTTCGACAAAACAATCGGCGAGGCCCCTTCATTCTCCTTTCCTCTTCCCGCGCCCTATCACATCGGGCTCGCCCGTTCGGAGCCGTTCGGCTATTTCCTGACGCCGAACTACGTGCCGTTCGATGCAGCCACGACCGCTGCCATGCTGGATTTTTCCGCCGATGGACAATATCTCATCGCGCGCGGCAAGTTTCTTCAGCAGCCTGCTGAATTGATCGACTTGCAGACCAAGAAGGCGATCGGGATGCCCAAGGCGCTGCGCGCGGCCGCCGATATGGGTACGGTTACTTTTGTCGCTCCGGACCGCGCCGTGACAACCACTTTCGGGAGCGGGAACGAAGCCGAGTTGGTGTCGTTTCCCGCCGGTGAGACCGTCGGAAAACTCGATTTTGGCGGTTTCCTGCGCGCAACGGACAACCCGCGCTATGCAATCGATGTTCCCTTTGACATGAGCGGGGTGAAATTGGTCGACCTGCAAACGGACAAGTCCGTGGCCCAGCTTTCCATGGCCGGCAACGACGTGGACGACAAATTGATTGCGTCCTACACGAGCGATGGCTTCCTAACGCTCACGCAAATCGGGGCGGCTCAGCCACTCGTGCGCGCGCGAACGCCGGTTTCTCCGCTGCCGCTTTTGCGAACGGCTGCGGTCTCGCCGGAACTGGATGCGATTGCCGTGGGAATTGACGGCAACGCCGGCGTCTACAGCGCGTCGACGGGCAAGCGCATCGCGCCGTTTATGGGCCTGAGCGGCAGCTGGTGCCCGAATGGCCAGACCTGTTATGTCCGTGCCCCCGGGATTCCACCCGCCGGGTCCGTGCTTGAAAGTGTGGATTTGAAGAGCGGGGCAACTTCGAATCTGACCACCCTGAAGGAAGCGCCTTACTCAAACGAGAACATCTCGTCGGGCGTTGTGCTGCTGGCGCATCGGGTGCCTCCTCCCAAGCCAGGCGCGATGCCGGCGATGGGAGGCCGAAACTTTCCATACGAGATACACGCGCTCGATCCCCAGAACGGCACCGAGCTCTGGCAGCGTTCGTTCGCCATCGATCCCTTGAGTCAGAATTTAGCGATAAAAAGCACTCCGGTGGTCTATACCGACCCACAGGGCGACCGAATCGTCCTCGCCTGGGGAGCAAGGACCAGCGGTGGCAAAGAGGCGGCCGAACATAATCCAGCGGCGAAGAACCTGATGAAGCAGGTCAAGGTGACCGACCACGACTCGGTGTTTGAAGTGCTCGACGCACGCAGTGGCAAAACCATCGGCGCTGCGTTCGTGCAGACAGACTCGGGTGCGGACACGTTCGACTCCGTATTCTCAGAGGGCGACTGGCTCGTGCTGGTAAAGGACGGCCGGAGCGTCAGCGCGTTTTCGCTTTCGACAGACTCGCAAGTCGCGGAGGAAACGGGATACGCCCCGGCCGTTTCGGCGGAGGCTGGCCTGCTAAGCGTCGTGGGTGACGGCGGGCATTTCACGATCGTCAACCTCAAGGCGCCGTCGCAAAAGAGCGAATATACGTTTCCGAGCAGCGTTGCATACGCGCACTTCTCGGCGGACGGCAAGCGGATCCTCGTGATAACCGAGGATCAGATTGTCTACGTCCTCGATGCCACGGCGCCGTGAACCCCTAAGGCTCGGTTTCTTCCTGCTGCATTTCGCCGAGCTGCTCGAGCTGCCGATGCCAATCAAGCTGGCGGACGATGGCCGCATTCTGGCGCCAGTTGGCCTGCACCTTCACGAAAAGCTCCAGGAAGATGTGAGAACCCAGGATCGATTCGAGTTCCTTCCGCGCCTGCGTGCCGATTTTCTTGATGGTCTCGCCGCCCTTGCCGATGAGGATCCCCTTCTGCCCTTCCCGCTCGACGTACATCGTGGCGCGAACTTTGATGAGCTTTTCCGATTCGTCGAACGAGTCGATGAGCACGGCAACCGCGTGCGGAATTTCGTCTCGTGTCGCGAGGATCGCTTTTTCGCGCACGATTTCGGCGGCGAGGAAGCGCTCCGGTTGGTCGGTAAATTGGTCCTGCGGAAAGTATGGCGGAGCCTCGGGCAATCGCGCGAGCCATTCCTTCAACAGATCGGGGCAGCCCTCGCCGGTGAGCGCCGAGATCGGGAAAATCTCGGCAAAATCGAAAGCCTGGTGGTAGCGTTCGATCAGGGGAAGCAGGAGATCCTTGCGCATGGTATCGACTTTGTTCAACAGCAGGAAGACGGGGCCGTGGAAGCGCTTCACCCATTCGATGGCGAAGCGGTCGCCTGCGCCGAAGTCGGCGGTGGCATCGACGATGAGCGAGAGAATGTTGATGCCATCGAGCGACTGCTGGACCTCGTCCATCATCTGGCGGCTGAGGACGCTGTCGGGTTTGTGAATGCCGGGCGTGTCGATTAGAACGATCTGCGCGTCGTCGCGGTTCACGATGCCCTGGATACGATTCCGTGTGGTCTGCGGCCGCGGCGAGACGATGGCGACCTTGCGCCCTACGAGCGTGTTGACGAGAGTCGATTTGCCCGCGTTGGGACGGCCGATGATCGCGACGAAACCGGATTTGAAGGGCATGTAGCCAGAATTGTACGCTACGTGCGCCGATCGTGCTCTGGTCAGACCGCCGAATCGGGAACAATCTTGATGCGGAGGTCGCGGGTGCGCGGGCCGTCGAATTCGGCGAAGAAGATGGATTGCCAGCGGCCGAGCGCCAGGCGGCCGTTCTCGATGAAGATGGTTTGCGACGAGCCGACGAGCGCCGTCTTGATGTGCGAATCGGCGTTGCCCTCGGCGTGCGTGTAGTTGGCCGCGTGCGGGATCAGGCGATCGAGCGCGGATTCAATGTCGCGGGCCACAGCAGGATCGTCACCTTCGTTCACCAGGATACCAGCCGTCGTATGCGGCACGTAGAGGTGGCAGACACCCTCAGAGCAGCCGGAGTCTCGCACGGCTGCTTCGATTTCGACCGTTACATCTTTCAGCTCGGTGCGGCGGGAAGTCCGTACGCGAAGCGTGTGGGTGAAGGCGTGCGTCTTCTGGGTGGCCATGAAAGCCACGATGCCATCCGCGGCGGCAAAGATCAATACAGCTGATTTATAGAGATTGGATTCCGTCGTCGTGCGCGTTAATGGGCGCCGTGGGAAAGCTCGCGTACGATGTCGCCCACGAAGGCCTTCGCATCGCCGAAGAGCATCAGCGTCTTATCGAGGTAATACAGCGGATTGTCGATTCCGGCGAAGCCCGGATTCATGCTGCGTTTGATGACCATCACGGTCCGGGCCTTGTCGACATCGAGAATCGGCATGCCATAGATGGGGCTGCTGGGATCGGTGCGGGCGGCAGGGTTGGTCACGTCGTTCGCACCGATGATCAGGGCAACGTCGGTTTGGGGAAGCTCGGAGTTGATGTCGTCCATCTCAAGCAGGCGGTCGTACGGGATATCGGCTTCCGCCAGGAGCACGTTCATGTGGCCGGGCATGCGTCCGGCAACTGGATGAATGCCAAACTTCACGTCCACACCCTTCTTGGTGAGCACATCATATAGCTCGCGGACCTTGTGCTGCGCCTGCGCCACCGCCATACCGTAGCCCGGGACGATTGCAACCTTGCTCGCGGCCGCCAGAATCGCGGCAGCCTCTTCGGGCGAGGCGCTGCGCACCGTTCTCCCCTCAGTGACGGCTGCGGCCGAGGCCTGCACCTGGCCGAACGCCCCGAACATCACGTTCGTGAACGAGCGGTTCATCGCCTTGCACATGATCACCGAGAGGATGAAGCCCGAGGACCCATCGAGCGCGCCCGCGACGATCAGCACTTTGCTATTGAGTACGAATCCGAGAAGCGCGGCGGAAAAACCGGCATATGAGTTCAGGAGTGAGATGACCGTTGGCATGTCCGCGCCGCCGATCGGCGTCACGAGCATAATGCCAAAAATCAGCGCGACTCCCACCATGGTGGGAAACAGGAATGCGTGGTGATTTGGATCGATAGTCAGGACAATTGCGATGAGGAGCGCCGCGCCAAGTGTCGAAAGGCTGACGAAATTCTGCCCGGGATAAGTCATCGGCCGCTGAGGCAGAATCTCCTGCAGCTTGCCGGCGGCGATCAAGCTCCCTGTGAAGGTGAGCGATCCGATGATCACTTCGAGGCCGATCTCGCCCATCTGGAAGCGAGTAACGTGGGGAACGCCGACGTAATACTCCGCGATTCCGATCAACGCGGCAGAGAGAGCGCCGAACGCGTGGCTCAGGGCCGTCCGCTGCGGCACGGCCGTCATTTGGACCATGCCAAGGGGAATGCCGACGCCTGCGCCAACGATCAGCGCAATCACGATCCATCGATATTGGTGTAGTTCTGGATTGAGCAGGGTGGCTGCAACCGCGAGTGCCGCGCCAATTTCGCCCGCCAAGACGCCTCGGCGAGCCGTAACGGGCGAACTGAGCCACCGCAGCGCCAAAATGAAGAGGGCCACGGCGGCAATGAAAGCGAAATCGAGGAGCTGCTGGATGGCGACGTGAGTCACTTTTGGGGCCTACCCGTTTTGAACATGCGGAGCATCCGGTCGGTGATGAAGAAGCCGCCAACCATGTTGCTGAACGACGCGGCCACGGCGATGGCTCCAAGAGTGGTCGAAAGGATCGTTTCGTGACGGCCGGTGATGATGATGGCGGCCACGACGACAATCGCGTCGAGCGCGTTCGTAAGCGACATCAGCGGCGTGTGCAGCAGTGGCGAAACGCGCTTAATGACCTCAAAGCCGACAAATCCCGCCAGGATGAACAAGTAGAGATTTGAGATGAAGTCCGCCGGCACGATCCCTCCTTATGAAGATTGGGCCACCAGCGCAGGCAGGCCGAAAAACTCACGCACGCGCGCATTCGCCACTTCCCCGCCCCGGGTCAACAGCGTTTCACGGACGATCTCGTCCTGGAGATTCAGATTGAGCTTCCCGTCCTTCACCAGAAGCAGCAAAAATGCGGTCAGGTTGCGCGCGTAGAGCTGGCTCGCGTGGAATGGGACGGTGCTGGCGAGATTGATTCGCCCGATGATGGTGACGCCGTGGTCGACGATCGTCTCGCCGGAGCGCGTGAGCTCGCAATTCCCGCCGCGCTCGGCCGCCAGATCGACGATCACGGAGCCGGGCGCCATCCCATACACCATCTGCGCTGTGACGAGCACGGGCGCCTTCTTGCCGGGCACGACCGCAGTGGTGATCACGACGTCGTTTTCGGCAATCACCTTCCCCATGAGCTCGCGCTGCTTGGCGTAGAACGCTTCGTCCTGGGCCTTCGCATAGCCGCGAGCGTCTTGCGCGTCCGCCGTTTCAAGCGGCAATTCGACGAAGCGGGCCCCGAGGCTCTGCACCTGTTCTTTCACGGCGGGACGAAGGTCGTATCCGGAAACGACGGCGCCGAGACGGCGCGCGGTGGCGATGGCCTGCAGGCCGGCGACGCCGGCCCCAATGATGAGCACGCGCGCCGGCGTGACTGTGCCCGCAGCGGTAGTCAGCATCGGCAGGAATTTCGGAAGAGTGTCCGCACCGATGAGAACGGCCTTGTAGCCGCATACGGTGGCCATCGACGACAACGCATCCATGCTCTGCGCGCGAGTGGAGCGCGGCATCAGTTCTACCGAAAAGGCCGACACACCCGCAGCCGCGATTTCCTGCACGATTTCCTTCGAGCCTAGGGGACGCAAAAAACCGATGAGTAGCTGATCGCGGCGAAAAAGCGGAAGATCGGCCTTGCCGGTGCGGTCGTTCGAGCCATAGCAAAGAACCTGGGTGATGATGTCGGCCTGTTGGAATACGGAAGCGCGATCGGGGAGAATTTTCGCGCCCTTTTCGACATATGCTGCGTCCGGGTAGCCCGCCTCGCTGCCCGCCCCCGCTTCGATTACAACCTGGATGCCAGCCTTCGCGAGATTCGGGATCGCCAGCGGTACCAGCGCCACGCGCCGCTCGCCTGGAAAAGTCTCTTTGGGGACCCCGACAATCACCGATATCCTCCGAAGCCTCTAATGCATCACGGCCGTTGTCCAGCGCGCCGTTTCCGCAACGCGCCATTCTATACTTCTGGCTCCATAAGTCCACCCCAAGTGTTGCAAAATATTCGTGCCGCTCGCCGTTGCCGCTTTCAGGCGAAGACGTAGCGAATAGTATACCTACGCTCTTGACAGCATGGCAGACGAAAAGGCAGCTGCGTATATAATCAACCGGCGCGCGTGGCACGTTCGCGCGGAGTCCGGTACCAAGGAGATTCGTTCATGGCTGCATCCTCGTGGAAAGGCTTTCTGGCCTTCGGCCTGATCTCGATCCCAGTGCGCCTCTCGCCCGCCGCGCGCACGGAACGCATCAGTTTCAATCAGCTACACAAGCTGTGCCACACACGGCTGAAGCAGCCGCTCTTCTGCCCCACGTGCAACCGCATGGTCGAACGCAACGAAGTCGAGAAGGGCTACGAATATGAAAAGGATCAGTACCTGCTGTTCACCGAGGAAGAGCTCGAGGCAGTGGAGCCTGAATCCGCGCGGACCATGGAAATTCTCGAATTCGTGAAGCTGAGCGAAATCGATCCGATCTATTTCGATGCATCCTATTATCTTGCTCCGGAAGAGGAAGGCCGCAAGGCTTACCAGCTGCTTTTGGCGGCCATGCGCGAGTCCGAGTACGCGGCAATCGCCAAGGTGAGCATGCACAATCGCGAGTATGTTGTGATCGTCCGGCCGCAGGAGAAGGGCTTGACGCTGCACACCATGTTCTACGCGAATGAAATCCGCCCGGCCGTTGAAGCGGGCACGGAGAAGGTGGAAGTGAAGGAACAAGAGCGCGCGCTGGCCGAGCAGCTGATCAAGAGCCTTGCCGCGCCGTTCCAGCCCGAGAAATATCACGACATGTATCAGACCGCGCTGCAGGAACTGATCGACGCGAAGGCCAAGGGAATGGAGGTCACTGCGGCGCCGCACGTGGCGCGCGCTCCCGTGATCGATCTGATGCAGGCGCTCAAGAACAGCCTTGCCGCAAAGCCCGGGCCCGCCGCTGAGCGCAAGTCGCTGGTGCGCGCCGTGCCCAAGATCGTCCCGAACGCCGAGATGGAAACGCCTGCGAAGAAAACGAAGCGCAAAGTGGGCTAATCGCCTTGCGTCATTCATTCCATAGGCCAATAACATCAATTTGAAATTTTGGGCGCGATATGCCAGCCTGAAATGTGCGGTTTCATACGTGCAGCGGAAAAGGTGAGGAAACGTGTTGCGTCTAGGAATCGTCGGCTGGCGGGGGATGGTCGGGAGCGTGCTCCTGCAGAGGATGCGGGAGGAACACGACTTCAATGGCGTCGAGCCGATCTTCTTCTCGACATCCAACGCAGGCGGCGCCGGTCCGCGAGAAGCCAATGGCGAGCCGCTGAAGAATGCCGGCGACCTGCGCGAGCTTGCGGCGTGCGATATCGTGATTAGCTGCCAGGGCGGCGACTACACAAAGGAAGTCTACGCGCCGCTGCGCAAGGACGGCTGGAAGGGCTACTGGATCGACGCCGCCTCGGCCCTGCGCATGGCTGACGACGCCGTCATCATCCTCGACCCGGTGAATGCGGATGTGATTCAGGATGGCCTGCGCCGCGGAATCCGCACCTTCCCCGGTGGAAATTGCACCGTAAGCCTGATGCTGATGGCGGCCGGCGGACTATTCAAGGCGGGGCTCGTGGAGTGGATGACCACGATGAGCTACCAGGCGGCGTCCGGCGCCGGAGCCGCAACAATGCTTGAACTGGTGAAGCAGATGGAGTGCCTCACCGACCCCACGCGCGCGCATCCGTCGGAAAGCGCGCTGGAAGTCGATCGCATGACGATCGAAGCGCAGCGTGCGTCGAGCCTGCCGACCAAAGAGTGCGGTGCGCCGCTCGCGGGCAGCCTGCTTCCCTGGATCGACAGGGAGATGCCCGGCGGCCAGACCCGGGAAGAATGGAAAGGCATCGCCGAAACCAACAAGATTCTGGGGCTCGATCCGCCGGTGCCCGTCGATGGCATCTGCGTGCGCGTGGGGACCATGCGCTGCCACAGCCAGGGGCTGTGCATCAAACTCAAAAAGGACGTCCCGCTCGCCGACATCGAAGGACTGCTCGGCGAAGCGAACGCGTGGGTGCGCGTGATCCCCAATACCAAGGAATCGAGCCTCCGATGCCTGACTCCGACCGCCGTTTCGGGCACGTTGAACGTTCCCATCGGGCGGCTGCACAAGCTGAACATCGGCGCTGAATTCCTCGGCGCGTTCACGGTGGGCGACCAGCTGCTCTGGGGCGCAGCCGAACCCCTGCGCCGCATGCTCGGAATACTCCGCGAGCATCTCAACTCCTAAGGAGGCGCGCCGCACCGCAGCGGGTGTATAATCCCCGCCGCTCCCTGTTCTAAACTTTGACCGAAACAAACGGCACACGGCACGCGTATAAGCAACGCAGGAGGTGGTTCATGGACCGCAAGTTTCTCGTGATTTTGTTTGGCGCGGCAGCGCTCGCGATGCCCGCCATGGCGCAGCAAGGCGCCAGCTTCAATGGCACTTGGACCCTCGATAATGCGAAGAGCAGCTTCGGGCAGTTTCCGCCGCCGCAAAGCGAGACGGACACGGTTCAGATCAACGGCTCGGATTTCCAGCAGCACGTCACCAGCGTCGGCGCACGCGGCACTCAAAACTACACGCGGGAGTGTACGCTCGATGGCAAAGAAGTCACATTCGCGCCGGACGATCCGAAAGCGCAACTGATGCCCGGTCTCAAACTCAGCAAGATTCAGTGCGGCTGGGACGGAAATTCCGTGTTCGTTCTGGAGACGGTTCCCTTTCAGGACGCGATTCTCACGGACAAGATGACATTTTCGGTCGATGGCTCGACGCTCACCATGACGGGGCATATCGCCTCCGCCACCATGAATGGCGACCGGACTTACGTCTATGACAAGGGCGGCCCCGCTGCAGCCGAGGCCGCACCGGCACCCGGCGGGATGGCTGGCACACCAGGAGCCGCTGCCATGATCCATACGGGCGGATCGCAGCCCGATCTGAGTGGCACATGGAAGCTCGACACGGCGAAGAGCAATTTCGGCCAGATGCCCCCGCCAGCGAGCCAAGTGGACACGATCACCGAGGACGCCTCCTCCATCAAGATCGCCATCGACCAGAAGGGTGGCCCGATGGGCGATTCGGCCTATGCCGAGTCGCTCACCACGGACGGCAAGTCCTCAACCTGGCCCGGAATGGGCGGCACGCAAGTGACCGGCACGGCTCAGTGGCAAGGCGATGCTCTGGTGATTGACGCGAAGACCAGCTTTCAGGGCAGCGACGTCAAGATCAAGGACACCTACACGGTGAGCGCCGACGGCAATACCCTGACGGACGTGTCGCACGTCGAAACCGGCATGGGCAACTTCGACACGACGAACGTCTTCACCAAGTAATCGTAACCTCGAAACCGCGGGTGGGGCGGCAACGCCCTACCCGCGACGTTTCTTCCTCGCAAAACCGCCGTCGCATTTTGAGCCCCGGCCAACAGCCTGCACCAAAAGGCCACAGTTTCATAATGGCACTACGCCGCCCCACATGTTTACTGACTCGGTTACAACCTGAATGAAAATAATCTGTAGCCTGCCGATATCTTCTATCGTGTGTGTTTAAGGCATTTCTGGTTCGGCCATGCTCGGCGACACTTCCGGAGCTGCAATGAGCGCTTTGCCCAAGCCAACGACACCAAACATGCGCCAGATTGAGAGCCGCGAGTGGTCGCTCTCGTGGGCCGCGATCGCGGTGACGTTGCTGCTTACGGCGGGCTTGACCTCATTTGCGCTGGGCATTATTCACCCGCATTCTGAGGAAGCCGGCCGCGCGGAGCTCGTGGTTGCGATTCGCGGGCTGGTCGGCTTGGTGTTGGTGTTTGATTTATATGTGGTGTACCAGCAGGTGCAAATCACACGCATGCGGCGCCGTCTGGTGGAACGCGAAGAATTCTTCAACCTCATCAGCGAAAACGTGGTCGACATGATCGCCGTCGTCGATTCGAACGGAAAGCGCGTATACAACAGCCCCTCCTACCACCGGATCCTGGGCTACGCACTCGATGAGCTCGAGGGCACTTCGTCGTTCGACCAGGTGCACCCGGACGACCGCCAGATCGTAGTCGATGCGGCGGCCGAGGCGCGGCGCACGGGCGTCGGCCGCCGGGTCGAATACCGGATGCGCCACAAGGACGGGAGCTGGGTCTACCTCGAATCCACCGCGAGCCCCGTAATGAACGCCAAGGGCGAGGTCGAAAACCTCGTCATCGTCAACCGCGACATCAGCGAGCGGAGGCGCCTCGAAGAACAGCTTCGGCAATCGCAGAAGATGGACGCCATCGGCCGCCTTTCGGGTGGCGTCGCGCACGATTTCAACAATCTGTTGGGCGTGATCATCGGTTACGCCGAAATCCTCCAGGAGCGCATCCCCGAAGCGGACTCGATGCGCGCGCCCGTCGATCAGATCATCAAAGCCGGCAACCGCGCGTCTTCGTTGACGAAACAGCTCCTGGCCTTTAGCCGGCAGCAGGTTCTTGAACCGAAGGTTTTACTCCTCAACGTCGTCGTTTCCGACACCGAAAAGATGCTGCGGCGCCTCATCGGCGAGGACATCGAGTTGCTCACAAGCCTCGATCCGGCGCTCGGAAAAATTCGCGCAGATCAAGGTCAGATCGAACAGGTGATCATGAATCTGGCGGTGAACGCACGGGACGCGATGCCCGAAGGCGGCAGGCTGGTGATCGAGACCTCCAACTTCGAAATCGACGACAAGTTTACGCGACGCTACGCCTATCCCGTGCTGCCCGGCTCATACATTTTGCTGACCGTCAGCGATAACGGGATCGGGATGGACACAGCAACGCAGCAACGCATCTTCGAACCCTTTTTCACGACCAAGGAAAAGGGCAGAAAAATGCCGATGGCCTTCTGCAGCCGGCCAAGCCGATCAGCCGGAAAATTCGACTGTGTCCATCCCAATGGCAGAACAGGCGTCAGCGTTTTAAGCAACTCCTGGCGACTTGCGCTGTTTGCCT
>JBKQNJ010000006.1:0-64993 GCA_052146315.1 Candidatus Acidiferrales bacterium
CGCCGCAGCTGCTCGTATGCGGCAGGATATTCCTGCTGCCGCAAAAGAAAATTGCCGTAGTAGAAGTCGACCTCGCCCGATGCCGGATACACCGCCTGCGCCCGCTCGAAGGCTTGCCGCGCCCCAGTCACATCGCCCTTCGTCTCGGATGCGCTCGCCACATCCATCCAGTAGTCCGCGGAAAGCGAATTGTCGCGGACGGCATGCTGATAGTCCGCCAGCGCGCGCGGCAAATCCGAATGAACGAAATCCCACTGATAGTAATGCCCGAGCAGGTCCCATGCTTGGCCGTCGCCCGGCAGAAGCGCCGTCCCCCGCTCCATCAGCTCAATATTCTTCGAGTGAATCCGGTAGTCCGCGAGCCAAACCTCGCTCGCCTGAACAATAATGATCGCCGCAATCGCGAATGCCGCAATCAGCAAAGCCGCCTTCGCACGCGCGCCCTCGATCGGAATCTCCATCGCCCGCTAATCTCCTATACCCTCCGCCCGCCTGCAACAACAATTTAACGGCCCCCGCACCGGCGCGATTTGCAACCTTGAATCTGGCTCCGCCCAACCCTATACTCGCGCTCGTTATGACCGGTTTGCACCGCGTGTTTTTCCGGCTCGGCGTCGCGGTGGCGACGTGTGTGCTGACTGCAGGCGCAATCCGGGCAGGGGACAAAAAGGACTCCTCGCAGGAATTCCTTAAAGCCATTCAATTGACGGACATTCGCTCCCCAGGCAGTCCTCCGTTCGAGCTCGATGCCAAAGTGCGCATTTACGGCGGCGACGGCGATGCAACACCTGGCACCTTTAAGCTCATCTGGGTATCCCCCAGCGAATGGCGTGAAGAACTCTCATACAACGCTTACACGAGGGTGCGGATAGGAGGCAAAGACGAATACTGGCAGCAGCGATCGCCGAACTACGAACCCCTGCAGGTCACTGAACTAGCGCAGGCGATTGATTTTGTCTCGTCCCTTCGAGACGAGAAATCCCCAGGAAAATTGAAGTCCCGTAAGGAATCTGGCGTGACGCTGGACTGCGCCGAGGGGAGTGGTCGCCCCCGCAACGAGTATTGTTTCGACCCGGCCGAGGGTGTCTTGGCATCGGAAGACGTGGTCGACGAATCTCCGGCCATACCCTACTCCTTCAAATATTCGGATTTCCGCGAATTCGGCCAAAGCCGCTTTCCGGGCACGATACAGGTGTCTGTGGGTAAAGCGCCTCTTGCGGACTTCTCGGTCGAACGCTTGGTGAACATAGAAAGGATCGCTCCTTCCGATTTCGTGCCTCCAAACGGCTCTTTGCGGTGGTTGACCTGCTCGTACCCGGAAAAGCCCGTCTCGGTGAGTCGGGTAAAACCCGATTACCCGCCACAGGAAAGAATCGACCATCACCAAGGCCCGGTCCTAATCTATGCGGTCATTGCAACGGATGGTTCTCTGCAGAACCTGCAGGTATTAAGTGCTCCGTCGCCCGGACTCGCCGGTGCCGCCCTGGCTGCGGTGCGTCAGTGGCGTTACAAACCCAGGCAATGCGGCGACACACCCACGCCCACTGAAACCACCATCTATGTCTTCTTCGGGCTCCGGTAGCCGAACGAAGCGCCTACCATCTTGCCCTGACGAAGGAAGGGTGCGCCGTCTTTCCCGCAGTATGCGCGCCTCTGCGCCCGCCGTGGTGGGTCGTCGAGTCCTTTGCAATCGAGGGAGCTTCGCTTTCCCTAATCCGCGATTGATGCTACTTTCCACGAGGGCGCCCATCTCCCGCTCCGTCGCGTCCAATCGATGCCCGAGCGCTTCGCATTCTCCGATCTTCGCGAGCTTTTCGCGAAGGCCAACGAAGAGAAGTCCGGCGATCAACTCGCCGGCATCGCCGCGCGCTCCGAGCGCGAACGCGTCGCCGCCAAGCGCCGCCTCGCCGATCTCCCGCTCGCTGAAATCGTCGCGCAGCCCCTCATCGATCCCTCGGATGACGATGTCACCCGCCTTATCCTCGACACCTACGACCGCGATGCCTTCGCGTCCCTCCAAAGCATGACCGTCGGCGAGTTTCGCGAATATCTCCTTGACGACAGCACCACCGAAGCGCAGCTTCGTCAACTCCAACGCGCCATCATCCCCGAAATCGCAGCCGCCGCCGCGAAAATCATGAGCAACAAGGATCTCATCCTCGCCGCAGCCCGAATTCGCAACGTCACGCGCTGCCGCAATACGATGGGCGAACGCGGCGTCCTCGGCATCCGCGTCCAGCCGAATCACCCCGTCGACGATATCGGCGGCATCCTCCTCGCCGCGTTCGAAGGCCTGCTCTATGGCTGCGGCGACGCCGTCATCGGCGTGAATCCCGCCTCCGACTCCGTCGAAACGGTCGCCGCGATCCTCCACGCCCTCGCTCGCCTCATCGACACCTACAACGCGCCCACGCAAGCCTGCTGCCTCGCGCACATCTTGACGCAGCTCGCTGCGCTCGATCGTGGCGCGCCCATCGACCTCCTCTTCCAGTCGGTCGCCGGCACCGAAGCCGCCAATCGCAGCTTCGGCATCACGCTCGCCATGCTCCGCGAAGGACGCGAACGCGTCCTCGAACATCATCGCCGCCGCGACACGCCGTGGAAGGGTGACAACGTCATGTATTTCGAAACCGGGCAGGGAAGCGCGCTCTCCGCCGAGGCCCATCACGGCGTCGACCAGCTCACGCTCGAAGCCCGCGCCTACGGCGTCGCCCGCATCTTCGAGCCGTTCCTCGTCAATAGCGTCGTCGGCTTCATCGGCCCCGAATATCTTTTCGACGAACGCCAGATCATTCGCGCTGGCCTCGAAGATCATTTCATGGGCAAGCTGCTCGGCCTGCCGATGGGCTGCGACGTCTGCTACACCAACCACGCCGCCGCCGATCAGAATTCCGCCGACAATCTCCTGATCCTGCTGGCCACCGCCGGATGCAACTATTTCATGGGCGTTCCGTGCTCCGACGACGTCATGCTCAACTACCAGTCCACGAGTTACCACGATGCGCTCGCCGTTCGCCGCCTCCTGAATCTCCGCCCGGCCCCTGAATTCCTCGCCTGGATCGAGCAAATGGGAATCTACCGCGAAGGCCAACCCGCTCTCCTCGACGCGACGTCACGCCGCCGCCTGATGCACGCGCTCGAATCTTCCCTCGAGGAAATCGCCTGATGCCGGACGATCGGCGCAGTTGCCTTTGTAGGGGCCGCCTTGCTTTCAGGCGGGCGCAGTTGCCTTCGCTTTTGACTTTCCGGGTGCCCCATCCTCGGTTTTTGAGGGTGGGGTCTTTGGGTTAATCAGAGGAGATTGCCCGAATGGCAGACGACCCAAATCCGCTAGCGGCGTCCGATCTGCCCGAAATCGTGAAAAAGATTCGCGCTCGCACGCCCGCGCGTCTCCTCGCCGGCCGCGCCGGCGCAGCCTATCGCACCGCCACGCAAATCGATCTGCGCGAGGCCCACGCCGCCGCCCGTGATGCCGTCCGCGAGGAATTCGACCCGGCCGCCGCGTTCGGCGCAGCCTTCATCCAGCAGTGGAATCTATTCGAGGTCCGCACGCGCGCCGCAAACAAGGATCAATATCTATTGCGCCCCGATCTCGGCCGCGCCTTCGACGACGCATCGAAAGAAACGCTGCGGAAGCTGTGCCCGCGGGGCGCCGATCTGCAAATCGCGATCGGCGACGGCCTCTCGGTCCCAGCCGTAGCCACGCAAGTTCCGCCGCTACTCCCGCTGCTCGATCGCGGCGCGAGAGAACGCGGATGGAAAAGTGGCCGCGCTTTCGTGATCCATCACTGCCGGGTGGGAATCCTCAACGAGATCGGCGCGCTTCTCGATCCAAAGGTCGTCGTCCTGCTCATCGGCGAGCGCCCAGGCCTCGCTACGGTAGAAAGCCTCTCGGCGTACATGGCCTACCGCCCATCCTCGAGCCATACCGACGCCAACCGCAATTTAATCTCGAATATCCACGCTCGCGGCGTGAGCCCGCAACTCGCTGCCGCGCGCATCCTCAACCTCGCGGCGCAGATGATGAGCCTCGAAAAAAGCGGCGTCAGCGTCCGCGAAGATCTCTCCGCGCTCGGCGAGAGGAATTACCTCTCGCCGATGTAGTACACGATCCCGGCTGCAAAGCGATAACTTCCCTGGCCAGTCGTGCTGCCGCCGCTCACGCTGTGGAAGTGAGTGCTTCCGTAATCGAACATCCCGCGAACGCTCCAGTGCGGCTTGATATGCACGTCCAGGCCGCCGCCCCCCTCCCAAGCGTGGGAGAAATACGTTGTCAGGCTGCTACCAAAAGGGTCGTATGGACCGATCGCCAGCCGGTAATATCCCTCGCCATACAGAAAGTGCCCGAACGGCGAAAATTTGTGATGCTTGAAAGGATAGATCTGCGGCCCGGCAAGTAACGTATAGAGACTCGGATTTTCGGTCCCACCCTCTGTGACGGGAATCGTCTTATATACCCCCTGGACCTCCGCTTCACCCGCGAGCCATGATTTCCAGTCGTAAGTGAACGAGCCGTACCAGCCGTTCATTCCCACCTTGGGAAGGCCTGAGGTGTAGAACGACCGATGCGAATAACCCGCGGAAATCTCGTACTTCGGCGAAAATAGCGTGCTCACTTTCTTTTCCGGCTTCTGATTCTCCTCCGGCGTCGTTTGCGACGACGAAGACGATGACGACTGCGAAGTATCCTGAGGCGGCGTATCCTGCGACGGCGCGTCCTGCGCCACAACCGGAACAACAACCAGCAACAGCAAAGCGAAAAGCCCCGCAAACTTTTTCATCTACCGCGTCCTCCTCGGATCGCCCGGCGCAATGTCATCGCTTGGAGGCGCCCGGTGTCGCGCGGGTTGGCTCGCCTCCACACCTGATTTGGAAAGGGAATTGATTTTAGCCGGTGAGAAGTATCACAGAATCAGCGCCCTCGGCGAAGAAAAAACCCGAGCGCGTCGGCTCTTCTCCTGTGGTGGAAGCGTAAGCCTTCAGAATCTGTGTGACCGCCTCCCGTTATGCACGGCGTTACGGGTGACGACCGACCCGCCAGTCTGATACGCTTTCGTTCTCGGTCGCACGAACATGAAAACGAAAGCCGCGCTCGCATTCGTCGTCCCACTGGCCTTTGCCGCCGCCGCGCTTGCCGCGCAGCTCGACGACTCCACCCGCCAGCTCGCTCGCGATATTTTCCGCCAGCTCGTCGAAATCAACACCACCGACTCGGTCGGCAGCACCACTCCCGCCGCCGAGGCCATGGCCAAGCGCCTCCGCGACGCCGGATTCCCCGCGAGTGATGTGCAGGTCCTCGGCCCCAATGACCGCCGCGAGAATATGGTCGCGCGCCTTCGCGGCACCGGCGCGCGCCGCCCGATTCTCCTGATCGGCCATCTCGATGTCGTCGAAGCCCCGCGCCTCGACTGGTCGACCGACCCATTCCAATTCGTCGAGAAGGATGGCTACGCCTACGGCCGCGGCACCCAGGATATGAAAGACGGCGACGCCATCTACGTCACCACCCTCATCCGCTTCGCCGAAGAACACTACCGCCCGGATCGCGACATCATCGTAGCCCTCACTGCCGACGAAGAAGGCGGCGATTCCAATGGCGTCGACTGGCTGATCCGCAATCATCGCGACCTGATCGACGCCGAATACGTCCTCAACGCCGACGGCGGAGGCGTCTACACCCAGGACGGCAAAGCGGTGATGATGTCCGTCGACGGCAGCGAAAAAATCTACGCCGATTATCAGCTCGAAGTGAAAAATGCCGGCGGCCACAGCTCGTTGCCCGTCCCCAACAACGCGATCTATCACCTCACCGACGGCCTCGCGCGCCTCGAGCGCTACAAATTCCCGTTCGAACTGAATGCCGTCACGCGCGCCTACTTCCTCCAAATGGCCGCCACCGAATCCGGCCAGACCGCCGCCGACATGCGCGCCATCGCCGGCAAAAAACCGAATTCGGCCGCCATCGCGCGCCTGTCCGCCGACCCGCTCTCGAACGCAACGATGCGCACCACCTGCGTCGCCACTCGCCTCGACGCCGGCCTTGCGAATAACGCGCTGCCGCAGCTCGCGCGCGCCATTGCGAATTGCCGGATTCTCCCAGGCCACACAAAGGAAGAGATCCGCCAGAAACTGATCCAGATCCTGGCAGATCCCGCGATCACGGTTCGCTACGTGAGCGATGCCGGCCAGGTGATGGACGCGGCGCCGACGCAGCCCCCCGCGCCTCCCGTCGTCCTGCGTGCTGAGGTGATGGATCCCGTCGAGCAGATCGCCCATCAGATGTGGCCCGGCATCGTCGTCATCCCGACGATGGCCACCGGCGCGTCCGACGGCGTTTACACCAACGCGGCCGGGATGCCCACCTACGGTATCTCCGGCGTCGCAATCGATTTCGACGACGTTCGCGCGCACGCCCGCGACGAGCGCCTGCGCCTGAGTTCGTTCGACGATGGCGTCGTCTTCTACCAGCGCCTCCTGAAAGCGCTCACCTCGCAGTCCGCCGCAGGCGATCAAAGCAAATGACGAACTCATCCCCTGGAATCAGCACCGTGCGATGAGCCTGCTCCGCACGATCTTTCTTTCGGCGTCGCAAAGCGCCTGGCTGCGCGACCACGCCCCGCGCCTCGGCTTCGTCCGCCGCACCGCGGGACGTTTTCTCCCGGGCGAAGATGCCGACGCCGCGCTCGCCGCCGCCCGCACACTCGCCGAAAGTGGAATCATCACGCTGCTCACGCACCTCGGAGAAAACGTCGCGAGCCGCGACGAAGCCGCAGCCGTCACCAGCCAATATCTCGATCTGATCGCGCGCGTCCGCGCGGCAGGCCTGCCTTCGGAAATTTCCGTCAAGCTCACGCAGCTCGGCCTCGATCTCGACGCCGAATTCTGCTTCGCGAATCTCGTCAAGCTGATCGAGGCCTCCGCGTCCGCCGATCCCGCCGCCTCAAAAATGTTCTGGATCGACATGGAGCAGAGCCCCTACATCGACGTCACTCTCGAACTCTACCGCCGCGCCCGCGCCGCATATCGCAACGTCGGCGTGTGCGTCCAGGCCTATCTCTACCGCACGGAAAAGGACGTCGCCTCCCTCATCGCACAAGGCGCCACGGTCCGCCTCGTGAAAGGCGCCTACAACGAGCCCGCCGAAATCGCGTACCCGAAAAAATCCGATGTCGACGAAAGCTATTTCTGCCTCGCGCAAATGTTGCTCGGCCCCGAAGCGCGCAGTGCCGGAGTGCGCGCGGCTATGGCCACGCACGATCGCGCATTGATCGCGCGCATCATCGAATGGTCCGCCGCGCAACAAATCCCGAAAGCCGGGCTCGAATTCGCCATGCTCTACGGCATCCAACGCGCCGAGCAGCTTCGCCTCGCGCGCGAAGGCTATCGCAGCTGCGTCCTCATCTCCTACGGCTCGTATTGGTTCCCGTGGTTCATGCGCCGCCTCGCCGAACGCCCCGCCAACGCCTGGTTCCTCGCCCGCAACCTGTTTTCATAGAAATTAGAAATTGGAAAATCGAAAATGGGCCCTGTCCGCACACATCGCGCGGCCACGGTTCTTCTCCCTTTTCTATTTTCTCCTTTCCGATTTCTGTTTCTACAAGGTGTGCAGATACGCGACGAGATCGTCGAGTTGCTGCTGATCGAGCGCGTCGGCCTCCGCCGGCATCATTCCGCGCCCATTGACAATCGTCTGCTCGACGAACCGATTGTTCGCGGGCAGCCCGCTCGGCAGGAATTGCTTCTTGTAGAGTCCCTCGAGGCTCGGCCCCTTGCTCCCCGATGACGAATACGCGTTGTGGCACGCGCCGCAATAGTGGTCGAAGACCAGCCGCCCGCTGGCCTGCTGCGCGTTCAATCCGAGCTCCGCATCCGATTTCGGCTTAGGGTCGCCGCACCCGGCGGCAAGAATCCCGAGCGCCGCGGCCAACACCACTCTCGTCGCGAAAAAAGTTCTCGTTCTCACAGCTCCATAATACTACCCAGCGGCTGCGTATTTTTACTGCTGTAAGTGCAGCATTAATCTCCCTCCCTTCGGAAGGCTTACTGGGCGTTAAATGTACGAAAATGGCGGGTTTTGGAGGCTTTTGCCACATGTCGCGAAAACCAACGCACAAAGAGAAGACCGAGCGGGCCTTCGGCGCCTATCTCGACTTGCTGGACGCGGAGGAACGGCTCAAAGCTGCGTTCCGGGAGCCACTTAAGTTGGTGGACTTAACGGTGGAGGGTTTTCGTCTGCTCGCCATGCTCGACCGCGAAGGTGCCTTGCCTGTGGCGAATGTGGTGAGAAGGCGCGGGAGAGAACAAAAGGCCACACGCCAGGTGATCGAGCGGCTCGAAAAGAACGGATGGGCGCGGCGGGCGATCGTGAGGCTTCCACCGGTTGAATTCAAGCGAGCGCATCTGCCCAACTCCAAAAGGGATCAGCCGCGGGAGGGCCAGCGAATCGCGGTGGTCGGACTGACGGCACCGGGCAAGAAATTCATCGGGGGTGTGCTGATGAGGTATTCGAAAATCATGAGGTCGATGATGCGAGGGGCCAGTTTCCGAGAGATGGATTCGTTGAGCCGGATATGCAGGAAGCTGCGCGAGGGAGATGTGATGAAGTTCGTCGCGGAGATTACGCATGCGGATGTGGAGGATTGAAGATCATTGAGGCTCAGGTGGTCGCGGCTTAGCTTTCTTTCCCCGAGTTGCTATACTGAGCGCCGCTAATCAAAGCCAATGCCTGTTGCCGTGAAAGACAAGCTAGCTGCTGTTCCAGCGGCACTCCGACTAAATCTCGCCGAGACGAGAACCAGTTCGTCTACGTCTCGATAGAATCAGGACCGCACTTCACATGGCCACGGCTACTCAACAGAAGGTGATGGGGGCTTTTTATACCGCCGATTCGGTCGCCAGGTTTCTCGTTCATTGGGCGGTACGTAAAGCTGAAGACGCGATTCTTGATCCTAGTTGCGGCGACGGGGTATTCCTACAGGCGGCGGTAGAACGGATTCGTGATCTAGGTAATCCGCGTCCCAAGATTTGGGGCGTGGATGTTGACCCAGTGGCGCTGCGAAGTTCACGTCTCCGTTCATCCGCGTCGCACCTTCTGGAGTCAAATTTCTTCTCAGTCCGGGTTGGAGATATCCCCCCTGTCGACGCCCTTGTTGGAAACCCGCCTTTCATCCGATACCAAACGTTCAACGGCAAGCAGCGAGAAGATGCTCTCAAGTGCGCGCTTGAGGCTGGCGTAGAGCTACCGAAGCTCTGCTCTTCGTGGGCGCCATTCATTGTACATGCCGCAACATTTCTTCGGCCGGGCGGGCGCATGGGGATGGTCGCACCCGCTGAACTCATACATGCCCAATACGCGCGCGAAGTTCTTCGGTTCCTGCTGCGGCAGTTTGGGCGCGTAACCGTGCGAATGTTCCAGAAGAAGATGTTTCAAGAGCTCAGCGAAGACACGGTTCTTCTATTGTGCGAGGACTTCGGGGGGCCTTGCGGCTGGTTTTCGGTTACGCCTGGCGCTTGCATCGAGGATGCACGTTCGGACGAAGCAGAAACCGTTCCCGTGGACATTGAAGCAATCAAAAGTGGAAGACACCGTCTTTCGCGCTATCTCCTTCCTGCCAAGGCACGCCACCTCTATGAGGGAGTCACATTGGAGAAGTGCGTGATTCGCCTGGGAGACGCAGCCGACGTGGGAATCGGATATGTTACGGGTTGCAATAACTATTTTCATTTGACACCCCACGAAGCGAAAGTATGGCGAGTTCCTTCCCGTTATTTAGCGCCGGCGGTATTGTCACTGGGCGATTTTCAGGGGACAGTTTTTCGTCGTTCTGATTGGGAGCGCGTCCTTTCGTTGGGAGGGAAAACGCATTTACTCAGAATTTCGGCACTAAAATTTGAGGAGTTACCAAGCGGACTCGCACAATATATCGTCCACGGACGAGAGCGGCGCATCGCTGAGCACTTCAAGTGCCGTGTGCGAGACACCTGGTACTCCGTACCGCACGTCAGAGTCGGGGACGCGTTTTTGTCTTACATGTCAGGGGCGACACCTAAGCTTGTACGTAACGGTTCAGGATTCGTCGCACCGAACACGCTACATATTGTTAGGTTTGCATCCGGCTGGAAATGGAGGCCATTCGTCGCGGGTTGGCACTCGTCACTGACGAGGCTGAGTTGTGAGATTGAGGGCCATCCGCTCGGGGGAGGAATGCTGAAACTTGAGCCTTCCGAGGCAGAGCGTGTCCTGGTTGCTTTGCCCAGTGCGCAAGATGCCGCGGGTCTCGTGAAGCAGCTGGATTGCCTTTTGCGCGCAGACGATTTCTTGGCTGCGCAGGATTTGGCCGACAACTCAGTGTTGCGTCGTAGAATCGGGCTCAGCAAATCGGAGTGCACGATTCTTCGCGACGCGGCGGACAAGTTGGGGAATTGGCGGATGCACAAGTGAGCGACAGCCCTTACGTGCCAAGTTTAGCTGACGCGATGGCGCCACTGTGTCGGGGTGTCCTAACTCAATCCGGCGAGCACATCAAATCGCTTCACGCGTATTGCGCGGCGCGGCTCGTGCTGGAGGGCGGGATTCTGCCCGAGTGGATTAGCCCCAGGCCTCCGCTCGTCAGCGACCGTATAAATAACGCTTCATACGGGCTCGGCTACTCTCAAGCCGCGGAGAGCAGAGCTGAGAGACGCGTGCTCGGAGGCATCAAATACAAGAGTGTTGACGTAACCGCCGTCGTTGATGGCCTGGGCCCGGCGCTTGGAATATCGGCGAAGAGTACCGGCAATGCTTTTAGGAACCTGACGAACAGAATGGAAGAAGCATTGGGAGAATGCACAAACGTTCATTTGATGTATCCCGGTTTTGTGTTCGGATTTCTTCATCTTATTAAGTTTAGCAAGGCCTCCGAGGCGGGCAGTCCACAGGACGCGTCGTTCTCGGAAAAGGACGAGCCGTTGGATTTGATGAAGCGCTATCACGAAGTCTTGGTGGCGTTATCCGGTCGACACGCGATTACGGACTCTGGTATGCGATACGAATCGGTAGGGCTGCTTGTCTACAGATGCCAGGGCCAGCGGGCGGAAATCTTTCCCGGTTATCCTTTGCCCGACAGCCCTGTCCATTTTTCACGCTTCTTCAAGCGTCTTTATGATCTCTATGACTTGCGATTTGGCTATCCTGACCCGGACGGACCAAATATCCGAAAAGAGTGGCAGCCCCGCGGCCATTCGATTCAGGAAAGGTTCGACACGAACTCAGCCTTTCCATGGGAACTTAGGCTGGCGGCGGGGTAACGAGCCTGTCGATCCTGCAAAAGACAACCGCTACGAAAGCGAGAAAAGGTTAGGCAGCAACTCGGCGGCGGTGCCTTGGAAACTTTGGGTGAAGGCGGGGGCGTTGGCTGGGGGCTGGGGGCCGACGTAGATGGTGCGCGTGGCGGCGCGGCGGTGGACGTGGGCGACGAAGCTGGCGGCGGGTTCGACGACGCCGGATGTCCCGATGGCGATGAAGACGGTGCAGAGGCCGAGCGCCTGATAGATTTCGTCCATGCAGAAGGGGACCTCGCCAAACCAGCAGATGTGTGGGCGAATGCGGCCGCCGCAGTGGCAGCCGGGAAGCTCCGAAGCTGGATCGTAGGTGCGCGTGTCCGCGAAAGGCGTTTCCTCACACGTGTCGCAGCGGCTCTTGAAGAGCTCGCCGTGCATGTGGACGACGCGGATCGAGCCGGCCTGTTCGTGGAGATTATCGACATTCTGGGTGCAGAGGTAGAGGCGGTCGCCGAGGCGGCGTTCGAGCGCAGCGAGAGCGAAGTGGCCGGGATTCGGTTTTGCGGCAGCGGCCACGCGGCGGCGCATGGAATAAAATTCCCAGACGAGTTGCGGATCGCGCTGCCATGCGGCGGGCGAGGCGACTTCTTCGAAGCGGTATTTGCGCCATAGGCCGCCCTCGTCGCGAAAGGTTGGGATGCCGCTTTCGGCGCTGATGCCGGCGCCGGTGAGGACGAAGACGAAATCCTGGGGCGAGAGTTCGATCATAGATGATATTAGATTGTGGCACGATTCGATGCGATTCCAGGTGGTACGCTGAAACTGAGCTTGAGGAGATTTGTGTCGCACCTACGGCGCTTGCGCCGCGTATATCAATGCACCCAGCGCTTCCGCGCTGGGCTATCTTCTGCCGCACCTCCGGTGCTCAGGATGCCGTGACGGGCTAGCGCGTCCACCTGAATGTGCCCTTCGGCCGGGCGCTCGAGAAGTGCAAAGAAAAAGCCCCACCCTCACACACCGAGGATGGGGCACCCGGAACGTCAAAGGCAACGGCACAGGCAAAATCAAAGGCAACTGCTGCCGCCCTCGAAGGGCGGCTCTACATTGGGAGAAAGCGAAGAAAGGCTAGCGGGTGCCTTCGTCTTTTTCGATTTTGCCGTCGCGGACGCGGATGACGCGGTGGGCGCGGGCGGCGATATCGGGCTCGTGGGTGACGAGGATGATGGTGTTGCCGCTCTCGTGGAGGCGCGCGAAGAGGCCCATGATTTCCTCGCCGGTGCCGGAATCGAGGTTGCCGGTGGGCTCGTCGGCGAGCAGGATCGAGGGGTTATTCACAAGCGCGCGAGCGATCGCGACGCGCTGGCGCTGGCCGCCGGAAAGTTCGTTGGGCTTGTGCATCATGCGGTCGCTCAAATCCACCTGCGCGAGGGACTTCTTGGCGCGATCGAGACGCTCTTCGGAGGGCGTGCCATTGTAGATCATCGGCAGCTCGACATTGTGCAGCGCGGTGGCGCGCGCGAGCAGATTGAACGTCTGAAAGACGAAGCCGATTTCGCGGTTGCGAATGGCGGCGAGTTCGTCGTCATCGAGATGGCTGACCAAGCGGCCCGCGAGCCAGTAGTCGCCTTTGGTCGGCGTGTCGAGGCAGCCGATCAGGTTCATCAACGTGGATTTTCCCGAGCCGGATGGTCCCATGATGGCGACGTACTCGCCCTTGCGGATCTGCATGGTGACGCCGCGCAGCGCGTGCAGCTGCTCGGTGCCCATCTCGTACGTCTTCCAGAGGTCGTCGGTCTGGATCACGATCCCGGCGTCGACGAGGTCCTGCCGGAAACTCTGCGAGTCGGTCTCTTCCACCGCCATGTGCATTGCGCTCCCTCGGGAATGGCCGATCTGCTGCTGCGATGCCGCGATTCTAGGATGACGTCGTATTGTCGAGTGCCGGCGTGGAATTGTCGATCTTGATGCTGGTGCCGGGCTTGAGCGAGCGCAGCGCCTTGAAGCTGCCGGTGACGATCGTGTCGCCTTCCTGCAAGCCGCCCGTGATTTCGATATTCGATACGCCGGTAATGCCCGTCTGAACCGGCACGAACTGGACCTTGCCGGCGCGCACCACGAACACTCCTTGGATGTCCTTGCTGGCGGTGTCGTTGGATGCGGCGAGCGTGATGTCGCCGCTGGTGCCGTTCTTGGCTTCGTCGAGTTCCTTCTGGGTGCGTTCGGCGAGCGCTTGGATCGGAATCGTGAGGACATTGCTCTTGCTGGCCGTCTGAATCTTGGCGGTCGCCGAAAGACCGGGGCGCAGCGAAGTCGGCGGATTATCGAGGGTGACGACGACTTTGAAGTCGCGCGCCTCCTGGACGTTCGCGGTGACCTCCGTCATTGAAGCTTGGCCGGAGGTGCGCAGGATGGCGAGTTCGCCGACCTCGGTGACGTGACCCTTGAAGGTCTTATCGGGAATGGCGTCGATCGACACCTCGGCGGGCTGGCCATTTTTCACGCTGACGATGTCCGTCTCGTCGACCATCACTTCGGCGGTGACGACGCTCATGTCGGAAATCGTGAGGATCGAGCTGCCCGCCGTGCCCTGAATGCCCGGTACCACGTTTTCGCCGACGCGCACCGCGATGTAGCTGATGATGCCGTTGATCGGCGCGGTGTAGGTGGTCTTGCGCAGCACGTCCGCGGTGTGGCGCAGTTGGGCGCGGTTCTGGGCGAGATTCGAGCGCGCCTGCTCGCGCGTTGCCTGCGTCTGAGCGACCTGGTCTTGCGCGGATTGGACGGCGGCCACCGCGCTATCGTAGGTGGCCTTGTCCGAATCGTATTCCTGCTTGGCGATCAGCTGCTCTTTGTAGGAGAGCTGGCCGCGCTGCCAGTCGAGGTTGGCCTTGTTGAGATCGGATTGCCGCTGCGCCAATGTCGCGACGGCGGCATCGTAATTGGCGCCCGCGGCCTGTACGGCCGCCACCGCCGCGTCGATGCTCGCTTGCTGTGCCTGGACGTCCGCGCCCGGCTGGATATTTTCCAGGTGCAGCAGGACGTCGCCCTTCTTGACGTAATCGCCTTCCTTCACGATGATGTCGGTGATCTTGCCGATGCCCTCACCCAGCACGTTCGTATAATTTTTCGGGCGGACCTCGCCGGAGGCGGTGACGATCGAGGTCAAGTCCTGCCGGGCCACTTGGCCGGTCTGGACGGTGACGACACCCTCGCTTTGCTTATAGATGCTGTACCAGGTCACTCCCCCGAGGAGCAGGGCGACACCGACCCCAATGCTAGCTTTTTGCCAAGTCTTCATTGCACCAACCTTCGAATGATTGGAGGGTCCCAATCGACAACTTTACCCGCCACTTGATACATACGCTTAGACGCGGCAGAATGTTTCTCGGGTAAAGATAGACTTTACGATTTTCAGCGCGGGCCAAGCTGGTCAGGTTACGCGGTCCCACTCCACGCTCAGCCGCCGTCTCGACGACCCCGAATATTCTAATTCGATTCCTTGCGGCATCAAAACAAAATCAAGTATGGGGCGGCTGCCGGTGCTTCTCTCATTAGAAGATGGTCAGACATTCGGTGGCGGTTGTGGGAGGCTTCGGCGGAAGCAACCCCTTGAAAGACATAGGATTCCAAGAGGTGGGGCGGAAGCAAACACTGATTGACCTGTACCTTAGGACAGGTTAGGATTCTAGCCCAATCGGACAAGGATGCCATTATGGATCGTTTCGTTAAGACGTTCCCATTGATCGCGCTGATGGGGGGGCTTGTGCTGTCGACGGTCCCTTCCCGCGCGGTGGCTCAAGACCAAGATCAATCGCAGGATCAAACCCAGGCTCAGTCACAGGATCAATCCCAGGATCAATCGCAGGATCGGGCGCAGGACAAGGCGGAGAAACATCGAGAGCAGCAGCGCGAGAAAAAGCTCAAGCAGAAGAGTGAAAGCGAACTCAAGAAGGAACTTGAGCCTCAGTACAAGAACTGGCTCGATCAGGACGTGGTGTACATCATCACTCCCGAAGAGCGCCACACCTTCCTGCACCTCTCGACCAACGAAGAGCGCGAGCAATTCATCGAGGCCTTCTGGCAGCGTCGCAATCCCGATCCGGATTCCGCGGAAAACACCTACAAGGAAGAGCACTACCGCCGGATCGCTTACGCCAACGAACATTTCGCCTCCGGCATCCCCGGCTGGAAAACCGACCGCGGCAAGATCTACATCATGTGGGGCCCGGCGGACGAAGTCGATGCGCATCCGACAGGCGGCACCTGGGACCGTCCGATGGACCAGGGCGGCGGCGAGACCACGACGTATGCCTATGAAGATTGGCGCTACCGGTATTTAGAGGGCATCGGCGAAAACGTGGAGCTCGAGTTCGTGGATCCGACGGGAACGGGCGAATACCACCTGACCACCGACCCCAGCGAAAAAGACGCTCTGTTGAACGTTCCCGGCGCCGGTCTCACGATGGCCGAATCCATGGGCATGGCGGACAAATCGCAGCGCTTCTCGAATACCGACGGCACGCACATGGCCGAAGGCGAGATGGGTGGAAATATGCAGTCGGAAAGCATGAACGAGTTTTCGCGCCTCGAGCTGGAGGCCAATATCTTCCGGCCGCCGCCGGTGAAGTTCAAGGATCTCGAAGCGGACTCGACCTCGCGCCTAATCCGCGACCAGTTAAAGTTCGACTACCGCTACGATTATCTGCGCATTACGTCGGACACGGTTCTCGTGCCGATCACGGTGCAGATTCCGGTGCGGCAGCTGAGCTTCCAGGAAAAAGATGGAGTCGACAGCGCGAACATGAATCTCTTCGCGCGGATCACGAGCCTCAGCGGACGCGTGATTCAGACGTTTGAAGACACGCTGGCGACCAACGTACCGGCCTCGCAGCTGCAAGCGGAGATCGGCACTTCGAGAATCTATCAGAAGGCCGTCCCTCTGGCTCCGGGCCTCTACCGGCTGGACATCGTGGTCAAGGACGTGAACAGCGGGAATGTGGGCGTGGTAAACGCGCGCCTGGACGTGCCGCGCTTCAACGACGATCAGCTCAGCAACAGTTCCCTGATCCTGGCGGATGACATTCAACGCGTTTCATCGAAGGACATCGGGCTCGGCCAATTCGTCCTCGGCGACCTGAAAGTCCGGCCCAAGCTGGATCAGACCTTCACGCCCGACGACAGCATGGGCGTCTTCCTTCAGATCTACAATTTGAAGGTTGACGACAAGACGCACAAAGCGGATGCATCGGTCGAGTTTCGCGTCACGAAGGCCGAAAAGGACCCGACTGCGCCGATCTTGAAATTCGACCTTCCGACGGACAAAATCCCAGAGCACGGCGAGGAAATGACGCTCGCGAACACGATCACCCTGGGCTCTCTCGCACCCGGAAAGTACAAGCTTGAAGTGGCCATAACCGATAACGTGACCAAGCAAACGATTACTCCCACGACGGAATTTACCGTCAAGCCGATGCCCGTGAGCGCAAAACAGGGGAGGTAAAAGGGTTGGGCTCTCGAACCATTCGTCTTCTAGGCCTGGCGTCTCTGGTTTGCGTATTTGTGTTGCCGCTGCACGCCGCAACCGACGCGGCGAGAATTGCCGGCGTGGTCGTCGACCCCGCCGGGACGCCACAGATGGGCGCGACCGTGGTGGTGTCTTCCGAACAGCTTCTCGACCCTTCGACGATCCGGCTGCTCACGAACGACCGCGGGCGATTTTCAACATCGATTCTTCCGGTCGGGACGTACTCGATCAAGGTCACGCTGGCGGGATTCCTGCCGGCGATCGAGCAGCACATCCAGGTCGATAGTGACCACGAGGCGCTGCTGCAGATCGTTCTGGGTTCTGTGATGTCGTCGTTCGAGAAGCTGCGGCGCCCGGCCGATCAGCAGGTTGCGGCGGACGATTGGACCTGGGTGCTGCGGACCTCGGCCGCCACGCGTGCTGTTTTGCGCTGGCAGGACGTGCCCGATGTTCAAGACAATTCCGACGGATCGCAAGTTCGGGCGGTTCATGCCCGGCTCGAAGTCGGTTCGGGCGGCGATCATCCGGGTTCCGTTTCAGATGTGGCCGATTCTCCCGGCACGGCGTTTGCTTACGGTGTCGGACTTGGAGAAAAGGGCCAGATGCTGATGGCGGGCCAGTTCAGCTATGACGACGATTCCTCTTCCGCCGGGCTGGCCGCCGAATGGCTGCCTGGGGGCGAAGAAGGAGTGGGCGCGGTTACAACGATCCTCGTGCGCGAATCGCGCCTGACCCCGGGCGGCCCGGCTTTCCGGGGATTGCGCATATCGCACGACGACGCACTGAGCCTCGGCGACCGGGTAAGCATTCGCTACGGCGGCGAGTTTCTGATGGCCGGATTCAACGGCACGACTACAGCACTGAGGCCACGCGGCGAAGTGGCAGTTCAGATGGCGTCCACTTGGCGGGCATCTTTCATCGCGGCGACCCGTCCGTGGCAGAACGATGTGGCGTCCGCCGACACACTTCAATCCGCAGTCGATACGCTCGATACATTGCCAACTCTCCTGTTTCGCGACCACCGGCCGGTATTCGAGAGCGGCCTGCATGAGGAAGTGGCGGTCGATCACACGCTGGGCAAGCGCGCCGATATAAGCGCTGCGGTGTTCCATGATTACTCGAGCCACACGGCGGTGATTGGACGCGGCGGCGCCGCCGATGGCCCGGATTTCCTGCAGGACTATTTCTCGGAGGCTTTTGCCTACGATGGCGGAGCTTCGAGTTCCACGGGCGCTCGCGTGGCGTATCGCGAGAAGTTCGGATCGCATCTGGACACGACGATCGTCTACGCGTATGCCGGGGCGCTCGCGCCGGACGGCGATTCGGACGCAGCGAGACTGCGCGATGAACTGGATACACGCTATCGTCACAGCCTTGCCGGGCGCGTTGCCGCCACCGTGCCGCGCTTCCGCACCCAGGTGTCCGCCAGTTACAAATGGCTGAGCGGGCCCACCGTCTCCCGGCTCGACTCCTATGGCGAGTCGATGTATCAAATCGACCCATACCTCAGCATGGAAATCCGGCAGCCGCTGCCCAACGTCTTCCCCTGCCACATGGAGGTGCAGGCGGATGTCGGCAACCTGCTGGCGCAAGGGTACGTCCCCGTAGCGACCGGCGATGGGTCGGTGATGCTGGTCCCGTCCTATCGCTTCTTCAAGGGCGGCCTCAGCCTTCAGTTCTAAGCGCTTGAGATTGTTGTCCTACTGGAATTGGGAATGCGCCTTCCACAAATGGGATTGGCCTCGGGAGCCAGCCGGCCAATAAATCGTAACCCGCACAAAACAGGCGTATTAAATGCGATAATCGCACTGGTTCGCTGGAGGCTCACGTGCTAGGATCAGAGCAAGCATAGACTCGGGTGGAAGGGTAGTCACGGGATCCGTTTGATGAACGATCGCCTCCGAACGCGGCTCGGCGCGGTTCTACTCGCCCTCATTACAGTCGCGGCCATCATTTTTGCGGCAAAGAACTTCCAGCAGCGTTCGCGCTTCGTTCTTCCCGATGATGGCGTGACGTGGATGGATACCGCGCAGGGCATCACGGCGTGGCACATCGTTCCAGGCTCGCCAGCGGATCGCGCGGGGATGCGGGAGGGCGACGAAGTGCAGACCGTCGCCGACGTACCCATCCACCGCGCCACCGATGTGACGCGGATTCTCTTTCGCTCGGGCCCGTGGACAGAAGTCCATTACGGAATCCGACGCAACGGCGAAACGCTCGATGTGCCGCTGATTACGATCCCGCAGGACACTTCCTCCTCGATCGACAACTACCTGCGGCTTACGGCGCTGCTTTATCTATTCATCGGGCTCTTCATTTTCATGCGCCGGTGGAACGCGCCGCGAGCGATCCACTTTTACATTTTTTGCCTGGCCTCGTTCATCCTCTACAGCTTTCACTACACCGGCAAGCTGAACTCGTTCGATTGGATCATCTACTGGAGCAACGCCGTGGCGCTGTTGCTGCAGCCGGCGCTGCTGCTGCACTTCGCGCTGGTATTTCCCGCGCGCAAGAGGATGCTCTGGCCCAAGCTCACGGCCGTCTACTTCGTTCCTACGGCTTTGCTCTTGCTGCAGATCTTTGTCGCAATCTCCACGCTCGGCTTTATGCCGTCGATCAGCAGCCGGCAGTTTCTCGATCAGATCGACATGCTCTATCTCGGGGCTTATTTCCTGCTGGCCGCGGGCGTCTTCCTGGCGAGCTATTTCGCGGCGCCGAGCGGGGTGCTGCGGCAGCAATTGAAATGGGTGACGGGCGGCACGATCGCGGGAATCGTTCCTGTTTTCGCGGTCTACATTCTGCCCTTCCTGTTCTCGGCCGTTCTCCCGTCGTGGACGAAGCTTTCCGTGTTTTCGCTGGCGCTGATTCCGCTGTGCTTCGGCTACGCCGTGATTCGCTACCGGCTGATGGACGTGGACATCATCTTCAAGCGCGGGCTGGCGTATACGTTTGCGACGGCCGCGGTGGTGACGATTTATTTCGCAACCATTGCCGTGATCGGCGAACTGTTTCATACGGCGTGGCCCACGGGCCCGGGCGGCGCAATCATCGCGATCGTGGTTGCGGCGTTTCTGTTCCAGCCGGTGCGCGACTGGGTGCAGGCGCGCCTCGACCACTTCTTCTACCGCGACCGGCTGGACTATCGGCGGACGCTGATCGAATTCGGACGCGCGCTTACGAACGAGGTCCGCGTCGAGCCGCTGCTGGCTTCCGTGCTCGATCGCGTTTCGCAGACGCTGCTCGTCGACCGCCTCGCGGTGTTCCTCGAGGATTCTGCGCGGCCCGGGCAGTTCGCGCTTTCACGCTCGATCGGCATTCGCTCGGAAGGCCCGCTCGATTTGAGCTTTCTCGATCCGGCGCGGCCGGCGCTGGCCAATGGCTGCCTCTTCTTCGAATCGGCGCGCTCGGCCGTGGGAGAAAAAGAATCGGTGCGCGCGACGATCGAAGCGCTCGGGCTCAACTATTTCATCCCGTGCAAGTTTCACGATCACGCGCCCGCCGTGCTCGGCCTGGGCAAAACGGTGGACGGCGATTACCTATCGAGCGACGACCTCGAACTGCTTTCGACGATCGCGGGCTACGTGGCCATCGCGGTGGAAAATGCGCGGCTCTACCAGTCGCTCGAGCAGAAGGCGCTGCAGATCGAGCGGCTGAAGGATTTCAACGAGAACATCGTGGAGTCGCTGCGGATCGGAGTGCTGACGGCCGATCTGGAGGACCGCATCGAATCGTGGAATCCGCAGCTCGAAGATCTGCTGGAGGTGCCGCGCAGCGAGGCGATCGGGCGCACGATCGACGAAGTGCTGCCGCGCGACCTTTCCGGCGAAATCTTCGCGCATGCGGCCTCGGAGCATGTTTCGGGCATCTATAAGTTTCATCTGACCATGCGAAGCGGGAAGCATCTGGTAGTCAACGCGTCGGTGGCGCCCTTGCTTGGCAAGGACGGCGCGCGGCTTGGCCGGCTGGTGCTGCTGGACGACATCACGCAGCGCGTGCGCCTGGAAGATCAGATGGTGCAGACCGAGAAGCTCACCTCGCTCGGATTGCTCGCAGCGGGAGTGGCGCACGAGGTGAACACGCCGCTGGCCGTGATCTCGAACTACATCCAGATGCTGGCGAAACAGATCCCGGCGGACGATCCGCGGCAGAAGACGATCGAACGAATCGTGAAGCAGACGTTTCGCGCGAGCGAGATCGTTAATAATCTGCTGAATTTTTCGCGCACGGGTGGGGCGGAGCCAGTGGACGTCGACCTGAACGCCGTGCTCGAGGAAACGCTGACGCTGGTGCAGCATCCGTTCAAGGCGGCCAGCATCAGCGTGGTTCGCAACTACGCCGAACGGTTGCCCGTGGTGCTCGGCTCAACCACGCGCCTGCAGCAAGTGTTTCTGAATCTTTTCATGAACGCGCGCGACGCCATGCCGGGCGGCGGAATGCTGGAAGTTCGCACGGGCGCGCACAACGGCTCGGTGGAAGTGGAAGTGGTCGACACCGGCGCCGGAATTCCGGCGGAGCATCTCCATCGGATTTTCGATCCCTTTTTCACGACCAAAGCAACCGGGCGGGGCACCGGGCTTGGTCTTTCGGTGAGCTACGGAATCATCAAGGAGCATGCGGGCAAAGTCGACGTACGCTCGACGCCCGGAAAGGGTACGTCCTTCCGCCTGGAGTTCCCCGTAGCCAGGAAAGCTGTTCATGCCTAGAGGCTCGATTCTCGTAGTCGACGACGAACTCGAAATCAGGGAAGGTCTCGAAGCTCTGCTCACCTCCGAAGGGTTTCAGGTGACGCCCGCGGAAACCGCCGCGGCCGGCCTGCTAAGGCTCGAAGAACAGCCGTACGACCTGGTGCTCCTCGACGTGAGCCTGCCCGACCACAACGGGCTCGACCTGCTGCGCGAAATCAAACAGCGCGACGCAAATCTCGCCATCATTCTGATCACGGCTTTCGGGTCGATCGATATGGCGCGCGCGGCCTTCAAGAGCGGCGCGCAGGACTACATCACCAAGCCGTGGTCGAACGACGAGCTGATCACGCAAGTATCGCTGGCGATCGAGGGGCGGCGGCTGCGCGAAGAAAATGTCCAGCTGAAGCGCGCGCTGAAGCAGCGCTACAACTTTCCCAACATCATCGGCAAGAGCGAGAAGATGCTGACGCTCTTCGATTTGGTGACGCAGATCGCACCCTCGCGCTCGACCGTCTTGATTTCGGGCGAGAGCGGGACGGGCAAGGAACTGATCGCGAAGGCGATCCACGCGGCTTCCGCGCGCGCGGACAAGGCTTTTATTCCCGTGAACACGGGCTCGATACCTGTCGACCTGCTCGAATCGCAGCTTTTCGGGCACGTGAAGGGCGCGTTCACGAGCGCGATCGCCTCGAAGAAGGGCCTTTTCGAGGTCGCCGACCAGGGCACGATTTTTTTCGACGAGATCTCGACCATCAGCCCGGAAACGCAGGCCAAGCTGCTGCGCGTGATTCAGGAACGCGAGTTCATGCGGCTTGGGGGCACGGATACGATCAAAGTGGACGTGCGAATTCTCGCTGCGTCGAACGAGGATCTGCGGAAGCTGGTGCGCGAGGGGCGATTTCGCGACGACTTGTACCACCGGCTGAACGTGATCTCGCTGCAGCTGCCGCCGCTGCGCGACCGCAAGGAAGATATTCCGCTGCTGGTGGCGCGCTTCATCGAGCAATTCTGCCGCGAGAATGCGAAGCCGCTGCGCGCGTTCACGCACGGCGCGATGAAGCTGCTGATGGATTACGACTGGCCGGGGAACGTGCGCGAGCTCGAGAATGTGGTCGAGCGCGCGGTGGTGCTCTCGAACCACGAATCGCTCGACATCGATCTGCTGCCGGAGAATGTGCGCACGCGGGAGATCGTGAAGGGCGTTCGGCTGCAACTGGCCGAATTCCTGCCGCCGCTGCCGGGCGAAATCGGCGCGCGGGGCGCCGCGCCGCCTCCTTCGCTCTTCGAAATACTCGAAGAAGTGGAGCGGCGCATCATCATGGATATGCTCGAGCGCACGAACTGGAATCAGACCGAGGCTGCCGAGCGGTTCCAGATTCCGCTCTCGACGCTCAACCAGAAAATCAAGCGCCTCGGCATCGAGACTCGCCGCAAACCTGCCGCGCGCGGAGCTGCGTTCGGCTACGGCAGCGACGAGCCTGCCGAATTTACCGCCGGGAAGTAACCGGACCTTTATCGCTCGGGTCGAGAGTGCCCGGTTTCAAACCCCCGAATCACTGCAAACCCGTCAGAGAAGAGCCGGCGAGACGCCCTTCGACGTCGCTCAGGGTAAACCGGCGCTACGCAGAGTTACTAGCGCAGGTAGCCCCAGGTGTGAAGGCGGTCGGTGTCTTCGACCCAGCGGTCGCCGATGTCCGTGCGGTAGTACATATTCGGGATCAGCACGTTTTTGATGCGCGAATAGACCTGCGTTTGCGCCTGCTTCATCGTGGGTCCGGTGCCGATCACGATCAGGATCACGCCAGAGGTGCCGGCCACGAGCCACTGGCCGTTCACCTGTTTCACGTCTTCGATGTGAATTTCATCCTGCGGCGGCCTTTTGAAGACGATCACCGAGTTTTTCGAGAATGAATCGAAGGTTTCGTCGTCGTCAAACGGGAACGGCGGGACGACGATGCGCACGCCGATCTGGAATCCGCTGCGCGTTTTCAGCTTGGGATCGTTGCCGTTGGCCAGGTCCCAGAAGAACTGTCCGATCGGCGTGAGCATGCCGGCTTGCTGGATGCTGATCGTGGGATAGCCGAAGCGCGAGGTGAATTCGAGCGGGTAGATTCCGTGATTATTCACGATGCAATTCAGGTCGATATAGCCGACGTAGCCCTCGGTGGCGAGCACCGGTTCCATTTTTAGCAGCGTCTGATTGAAGAGTTGGTTGGCGCCGCTCCAGAACATCGAGGTGCCCATTTCGCCGGTCGGCGGGCCGATGTCGCCCGGGAAAAGCTTTTTGTGCTCGAAATTCACGTTGATCGGGTAGATGAAACTCTTGCCGTTGAAGAATGCGCCCACAGCGACTTCGACTCCCGTGACGCGCCGCTGCAGTTGAAACACTTTGATCTCTTCGGAGAGCGCCTTTTTGTAGGCTTCGAGCATGCGGATCACGTCCTGCCCGTCGTCTTCTTCGCCAACGAAGAGGCGGCGCTTCACGTTCTGCGCTTCGCCGCTGGGCTTGATCACGTAGCGAGCCGGATTTTGCATTACGTGGTCGATCGCATCGTCAAAAGAAGAAAACTCGGCGTACGGGATGATGTTCACGCCGGCCTTCTTCAGCTCTTCCTGGCCGAACGACCGGTCGTCCTCGAGGCGGTCGGTGTAGGGCGTGCCGCCCACCACCTTCTTGCCTTCATCGCGCAGCTTTTTGGCTTTTTCACCCTGGCCGAGCGTGTCGTCGAAAATGATAATGTCCGCCCAATCGGCGTCCTTCTCCCAGTCTTTGGACTTGGCAACGAATCCGTCGCCGATGTCTTTCTCTTTTTTGTCGCCGATGAAATAGCGGACTTCGTGGCCTTCCTTCGATACCTGCCAGGCGATGTCGCTGATCAATCCGGTGAGCGACACGAACAGAAAATTCTTCTTCTCCATCGGGCTCCTTCTCGATTTGTCGCGGCAGCGAAGTGCGGAATGTTACCTGACGGTCGTCGGAGGAGATGTTAATGGAGTGTTACTTCGCGCTCTTTCGCGCACGCAAATCGCGGGCTACGAATCGGCTTCGTCTTTGCGCCACTGGCCGGCGAGCGAATGGGCGCCCTTGTGAACGCGCTTCATGCGGTAGAGTTCCTCATCCGCCGCGATCAGCACGGATTCCCTCGTTCCGCCGTTTTCCGGGTAGACTGCAGCGCCGATGCTGACCGTAAACGGCGGATGCTCGGCGTCGCGAGCCACGCGGTCTTGAATGCGCTGCACCACGCGGCGTGCGTCGTCCACGTCCGTCTCCGGGATGATGACCGCGAATTCGTCTCCGCCGTAGCGGGCCGCCGTATCCATGCTGCGGCAGTGGACGCGAAGAATATCCGCCAGGCGGCAAAGTGCGCGGCTGCCCGTGAGGTGGCCGTAGGTGTCGTTGATCTGCTTCAGCCCGTCCATATCGAGCAGCAGCACGGCGAAGGGCCTTTCGGTGCGGCCAAATCGGCGGATTTCTCCATCGAGCGTGTCGATCAGCATGCGGTAATTCGCGAGGCCGGTGAGCGGATCGGTGACGGCGAGGCTGCGCACCTGCTCCTCGATGCGCCGACGGTCGGCGGACATCGCGGCCAGCGCGAGCGTCATCACGGCGACGATGCCCATGAATGCTTGCAGCAGGAGGAGCGAGTCGTTGGGCGAGCCGATCGCGAAAGGCCCCAACCCTCCTAGCGTGCCGGCGATGGCGATTCCCGAGAGCACGGCTGTCGCCGTCACGGCTTCGCGCTGGCCGAATCGGATCGCGGCCCAGATCAGAAAGGGAATGCACAAATACTCGAGGGGAAAGTTCCTGGGAGCCCGAAGAAAGAAGCCGGTGAACACGATCTGCGCGGTCAACACGAGGCCGACCAGCAGCGCAAAAAGCTCAGCGTACTCACGCCACTTGAATCGGAGGCGGAAATTCGAAATCCAGAGGACCAGGAGCGGCGCAACGAGCATGGCGCCCACGGCGTCGCCGAGCCACCACGTGACCCAAATCTCGCGATATTGCGCCCAGGCTGCGTATCCGCCAAGCGAAAGCGACGTGACGCCGACGGTCGCGGCGATCGCGGTGCTCGCGAGCGCGATCGCGGCGAATCGAAACGTGTCGCTCGCGCAATCGAAGGCGCGGCGACCGTTCGCGAAACGCAGCACGAGGTAAGCGCCGAGCAGCCCCTCGATCGTGTTGCCTGTAGCGACGCCGAGCGAGGTGAGCACCGAGCCCGCGGTGGTGATGTTGACAAGAAAAGCCCCGATGAAAATTCCGGGCCAGACGCGGTATCCCAAAATCAGAAACGCGGCAATCGCCATCCCTGTTGGCGGCCACACGGCCGTCGAGCTGGGATGTACGAACGCCATGCTGAGACCCAGCTTGCCGGCCACAAAATAAACCGCGGCCAAAACGCAGATTTCCGCGATACGTTTAACTCGTTGTTCCAAAGCGCGCTCTTTTCATTCGCGATAACGGCATTCCCGCGATACATGAGTTGTTCCTAATTTAGATGCTACAGACGTGCTGCGAGGCGTGCCAAACAGAAAGTGAGACGGCGAAGCGCGAAAGCGTCATAGGCGAAACACCCTAGGAAGCCTTAGAACTAAAAGCGAACCGCGATCGGAGTCTCAACACAGAGTTCACCGAGGAAAGCAAATAGAGGTCACGGAGGAAGATGGAGAGAAGCGGGACTTACCGTACCCTTCGCCCCTCAGGGCAAGGAGGCGCAGAAAACGCAGAGCAGGCAACACCCAGACTCTTACGCTACAGACTACCTACACGGCGGTTGCTGGGGCGCATTACGAAACTAAGGGGCGGCCGGCGATTTTTTCGAGGATACGATACGGGGCTTGATCTTTCGATACGAGGGCGCTGGGCGGGATGAGGAACGTTTGCTCGAGGGCGTACTGGCCGGACATGGCCGCGTGGGCCACGCCATCCGTGTAGACGAGCCACGTGGCCAGCGGCGGAAATTCGAGACGCACCTTCGGGCAATTCGCCTGAAATTCCGCGTTCTCCTTGAGGTAGTCGTGGAAACGCAACATGAACATGTCGTAGGGCGTGCGGCCCATTCCGCGGAATCCCAGCTTTCCGCCCCACTCCTGCACGGTGCGGGTGATGAGCGATTCCTCGGCGAACTTGTCGAGCCCCGCGTCCTTCGCATAGTGGCGCGCGAGTGCCTCGAAATCCTGCATCACGTTCCACACGCGCGGCTTCGTTGGATTCAAATTCGTGAAGACGCGCAGAATGCGCCCGCCGCGCGTCGGGCGGCTCGGGAACGCATCGACGTGCAGCAAATCGTTGCGCTTGTGCAGCGGCAGGCCGCGGCGTTCTTCTTCCAAGGGACGGAAACTCGAGAAATCCAGCTTCCATTTGCCGGCGTACGGCGCGAGAGATTTCGTCGCGAAGTCGATCACCTGCGCCGTGTAGTTGCGCAGGATCGAATGCAACCGCTCGACGGTCTCACGCTCGCCGGACACGCCGCGCAGCGTGTCCTCGTCCGGACGGTACGATACGTTCTTGTGCAGCCGGAGTTCGGCCCACGACTGCGAGAGCAGAAATTCCCGGTCCTCCGGGGGAAGATTGAAGGGCAATTCGCGGAAGAAGAGAATCTGGCCGCGTTCGAGAGCCTGGCAGCACGTGCGGGCGCGCTGGTTCGGCTCCATCCAGCCTCGTCCGGGTTTGAAATCGTCGATTGCGATCCACGGTTCAGGCATACGCTTCGCCTCTTGGCCCTTTCATTTTTCGGTGGCCTATGTACGGCCGGATGCCTGGCCCCTGGACGCCAAATATCCCTTGGGCAGCAGCGTGGTCGAGAGGTCGACGCCGTCGAGCTTGGCGCCGTCGAGTTTCGTCTCGCGGAGAATCGTGGCTTTCAGGCTCGCGCCTGTGAAGTCGGCGCCGTTGACGTCCGCGTCCCGCAGGTTGGCCACGCCGAGGTCGGCCTGCCGCAGAATCGCTTCGCTGAGGTTCGCGCGGAACATTTCCGCGCCGCCCAGCTGCGCCTTCGTCAGATCAGCTTTGTGCAGGTTCGTTTCGGTGAGGTCGGCCTTGCGAAGGTCCGCGCCGTGCAGGTTTGCCTCGCTCAGATTCGCATTGCTCAGCTTGGCCTCGCGCAGACTCGCGCCTTCGAGGTTGGCACCCTGGAAATTCACGAGGGCAAGCTCTGCCTTTTCGAAATCCACGCGCGAAAGATCGGCTCCCGTGAGGTCTGCCCTCGCGCCGCCATCCTGGCCTCGGACGAAGCGCCCGTGCGCCTCGATGATTTCAGAAACTTTCTTGCCGTTGTGTCGAACGCTCTTCGGAGATCGCAAGCTCCCGCCTTTCGGATAATCCCGGAACGCCTAGTTCCTTCACCGGATGAAATTCCTATGCCACATTATTTTACTAAATGCGGCGGTGCTCTGCCTATCTGTACAAGCTGACGGCGTTGCGTGATCATGCAAGTATGGCGCTAGCGACCAAGCCGGGTTCCGCCTTCCGCCGTTCGCTTTGGATCGCCCTTGTGCTGTCCTTTGGCGCGTGCCTGGGCGTAATGCCACTCTGGCTTCGGGCACAAGCGCAACAGCCGGGCACGCCAACGGAGGAAATCGTGGCGAATCTCGCTGCAGGGCGCGTGGTGATCGCCGTCGTGAAGGACGCGATTCTCGTGGGCACTGTCGAAAACCCCATCGAAGAGGGGACTCATCCTCCGATCCCGGTTCCGATTGCCACCGACCGTCTGGGCGTGGTCCTCGGCGCGGTCGATTGGCTTTCGCCATCTTCACATCAGGAGCTTGCGCGCCTCGATCAGGAGCTGCCCCACCTGCGCCCTCAACTCGTGGCCCCCTCGACGCCCCATATTGGGGCAGTGCAGGGCGGTGACGAAGCCACCGATATCGAGGCTGTCGGCCAGGGGCTGCTCGAGCGGCTCGATCAGCTGGCGTCGCAGCTTCACGGGAACCTCGACCTGCCCGAAAGCGAGCCTCTCGTCGAGCTGATTGTGGTCGACTATTTGCCGGGCTACGGTCAGGAAGTGTGGCAGCTTTCGTACGGGATCCAACAACAGGAACAGGACAACGCTTACTGGACGACCCGCGTTCTGCGGCCTACCTATTTGCAGTTCTGGCCGCCGGAAAAGGGACAGCCGCGCACGCTGGTCGAATTTGCGTATCCGCCCGATAATGCGCCGCCCACGCTGCTCGAGCTGCTACGCAACCACGATCCGCGTATCGAGAAGATCACCGCGTCCGATCCCAAAATGGCGGAGGTCGCGACTCGCTTTCTCCAGGGTGAAAGCAACATAATCTCCGCGGCGGACGCTACGCAATTCCTCCGCGCGGCCCTCGACGCGATTGCGCCGCCCAACGAGCCGGAAACGATGGCCCGCATCACCGAAGAGGACGGATTCGCATGGATTCTTGCGCCTCCGCCCGAGCCGAAGTCCGCTCTCGTGCCCCAAGCGCGCCCTGCCGGCGCCCCAACGCTGATGGGCCCACCGCACTAAAAGGGCCGCCGAGCCGTTTCCAGCTGGTTGAGGAGCACCGAGGGTGCGCGAAAAGCACCACTTGGCCGGCTGCGGACCGGCATCAGATTGCGAAGCCGCTCTGCTTCTATACTACTGATAATAAGACGCTTAGTTCATACATTGCGATAGCGCGACCGTTTGGCAATGGCAGTGCATTACTAGGGGCGGAGAGCAACGAAAAGGCTGCCAGAGTCTTGGGAGCTGATGAAGTTCGAGATCGGATTTGGGGATCTCGGAAGGAGCACGAAATGCGATATCTAAGAGTTCTCGCCCTGATTGGGCTTTTCCTTATACCAGCGGGCTTTGCGCAAGCGCAGCATGTTTCGGTCGGCATCGGCGTGGGGCCGGTGTACGCGGGCCCCGCGTATGTGGGACCGGTTGGACCGGCACCCGTTTGCGACTATGGCTACTACCCATATGCTCCGTACGCCTGTGCGCCTTACGGCTACTACGGACCTAGCTGGTTCGTGGGAGGAGTCTTTATTGGAGCTGGGCCGTGGTACCACGGCGGCTACTGGGGTCGCGGTGGCTATTGGGGCCATTCCGGATTCTACGGTGGGGGTGGATACCGCTCCTTTGGACCTGGCGGCTTCCGTGGCGGCGCAGTCCATGGTGGCGGCGGGTTCCGCGGTGGCGCCCTGCGCGGTGGCGGTGGATTCCATGGCGGTGCCAGCGTTCACGGCGGTGGAGGGTTCCACGGCGGCGGGCGCCGATAAGTTTCATACCTCAATTCATACCCGCGGATCGAACGGCCGGCAGGAAATCCTGCCGGCCGTTTTTCTTTTTCGCGGTCAGCTATCCGAAATTAGAGCCCTTGAGTTGATGCTCGTGCACTACTCATCTCACGTCACTTTTGGAGCTGCGGCGCGCTGGCGGAAATCGTCCGTGAAGCGGCCCATTTTCATCGAATCTCATATTCACCACGCCCAGTTTGGTTATGGAGGCGATGAACGGAGGCTTATACTTTCGGCAAACCTCCCGCATTTTCGGAATCGCAATGATTAGCACCCTCGCAAGTTCCTGCTTATGGAGATTGCCTGCCTTGAACACGAACTCTCTAATGTTGTACCGAACAACGCGCGAATGCTCGATGTTTCGATAACGTATGGCCTGATCTCGCGTAAGCAGTACCCATTGGTTTTGCCCCACAAACGGGAGCCACACATGATCGGGCGTGCCGCTGGCAAAATGTGTGAGGTGTCGTTCGTGTTTAATGCCGTTCTGTTGGAGGGCTTCTAGAACCGGAACACAGTTGCAAAGATTCTCGTCGAGATAGAGAACAAACTGTTCAGGCGGCGATTGGTCGTCCTTCTTCCCAGCGGATGGCTTCCTCGATCTCTCGCTTGCTTCGTCCATACTCTTCAGCCAAGTCGTCGACTGACTCCCGGGCGTTGAACCGGGCGGCTATTGTAGCAGTGGATATCCCCGTCCCGGTGATAATGGGCTTGCCAAATCCGACCGTGGGATCAATCACGATGTAGCGAGGTTCCGTGGGCACGCGGCTCATCACAAATGGGAAGAATCTAAAGATACCCCCTGCGTCAGCTTGAATTCTTTGTAGATGAAGGGTTAGCAAATTCGTGATCTCCAGTTGGCCGTCTCGGCTCAAATTGACCATCCTGCCGAGGTCTTCCGTCAGTATGTCCACGCCGTTCGTTTGAAGAATCCTGTCCAGGAACGGATGCTTTGAGGGGAATAGTCTGTTCAGACTTGCCAGTGCCTTCCTTACCTTAGGCAGCCGAAGGTGGTGAACCTCACGCATAGCCATAACCATGTGGCATTCCAAGAGATTGAAATACGAAAGCCGGTTGGGAACGGCCATCTTAACGATGGGTGACATGTGACCGAACCCCGTCAGCCAGTACCGAAGGGTCTGGTAGGGCGTGCGCAGATACCCTGCGGCTTCCGGCACTCCGTAAGCAGGCAATTCGTAGAGCGCTCTCAGTTCGGTATCAGGCACGGTGTCCAATCCCCGACGTAGAATAGACGAAATGGACACCGCCTGTCACGACGGCTTTTTGCAGGCTTGCTTAGGCCCCACTCTCGGTACCGAGCGGGTAATCAAGTGGATTGAGCGACGTTCCGTGTATAACTTCCTCCAAGAATCGCTCGAGCAGAGGAAAGCGACTGGCGTGTGATAGAATCCGAATTTCGGAGACTCCCACGATGAAATTCGGAGTAGTTGTGTTCCCCGGGTCGAACTGCGATGACGACGCTTACCATGCCATCGCGTCCGTAATCAAACAGCCTGTCGAATTCATCTGGCACCAGTCGGAAGAGGTGTCGGGCTTCGACGCGATTCTGCTGCCGGGCGGATTTGCTTTCGGCGATTACCTGCGGACGGGCGCGATCGCGCGATTTTCTCCCGTGATGAAGGCGGTGAGCCGGTTCGCGCGGTCGGGCGGAATGGTCCTCGGCGTTTGCAATGGATTTCAGATTTTGCTCGAGGCGGGATTGCTGCCGGGCGCGATGCTGCGCAATCAGCGGCTGCGTTTTTTGTGCCGGCAGGTGCATGTGCGCGTCGAGAACACGGAGACGCCGTTTACGTGCGCGGCGCGTCCCGGGCAGATTCTGAAACTGCCGATCGCCCATATGGAAGGGAATTATTTTTGCGATGCGGCGACGCTCGCGGAGCTCGAACGGAACCGGCAGATCGTGTTTCGTTACGTACATGCGGATGGGCGCGACGCGGGCGTCGATGATTTCGAAGCGAATCCGAATGGCGCGCTGGCGGCGATTGCGGGGCTGTGCAATCGGGAGCGAAATGTTGTCGGGCTGATGCCGCATCCGGAGCGGGCGGTTGAAGCGGCGCTCGGATCGACCGACGGGCTGGTGATTTTCCGGTCGATGGTCGAGTATCTGTCGCGCGTAGAGAACAAGGCGAAGGCTGCGCCTGCCGCCGAGCGCGTGCCGGCGTGAAGCATGAATCTCGAAAGCGTCGGTGAAGTCATCGCGAGCAGGAAACTCACCCTTGTTCGCGAGGAACATCGGTCCGTTGATGTAGTCGTTTTGATGGGAAAGCCGGAAAAATTTCCGGACCACACGGATTATTACTGTCCATATCAAATAAGGGGCCTCGGTCGAGACAAGGTCATGGCGGTCGGTGGGGTAGACGCCTTCCAAGCTATGCAACTTGCTTTGGGTACCATTCGAGTCGAGCTCGAGGTAATCGAGAAACATTCGGGCGGGCGATTGACATGGGAGGCGGGAGCCGAGGGCGACTTCGGATTCGCCCAGCTTAACTGGAAATAGGTACAGGATCGATGCCTACAGTACAAACCGAAATTAAGGTGACGCCGCAGGTCGCGGCCGAGCACGGGCTCACTCCCGACGAATACGCGCGCATCCAGAAGATTCTTGGCCGCGATCCCAATATCACCGAGCTGGGCATTTTCAGCGTGATGTGGAGCGAGCACTGCTCGTACAAATCGTCGCGCGTCCATTTGAAGCGGCTGCCGACGCGCGGCGCGCACGTGGTGCAGGGCCCGGGCGAGAATGCGGGCGTGGTCGATATCGGCGACGGGCTCGTCGCGGTCTTCAAGATCGAATCGCACAACCATCCGAGTTTCGTCGAGCCGTTTCAGGGCGCGGCGACGGGCGTGGGCGGAATCCTGCGCGATATTTTCACGATGGGCGCGCGGCCGATCGCGGTGCTCGATTCGCTGCGGTTTGGGCCGATGACGGCGGGGGAAAAAGGCAAAAGCAGATCCCTCGCTGCGTCCGCCGCCCACGAAACCCGTGGGCAAAGCAAAAGCGCGGCGGACTACTCTCGGGATGACAGCTCTCAGGATCTGGGCTCGGAGGATTCCGCTCCCTTCGCAGGACACGCACAGGGCAAGCGGGACGACAGCCCTACCGGCGCGAGCGCGGATGAGATTGCGCGGAACCGGCGAATTCTTGATGGCGTGATTTGCGGGATCGGATTTTATGGTAACTGCTTTGGCGTGCCGACCGTGGGCGGCGAAGTGATGTTCGAGCCGTGCTATTCGAATAATCCGCTGGTGAACGCGCTGGCGCTCGGGATTGCGCGGCGCGAGGAGCTGTTCTTCGCGCGCGCGAGCGGCGTGGGCAACCCGGTGATCTACGTCGGCGCAAAAACGGGGCGCGACGGGATTCACGGCGCGTCGCTGCTGGCGTCTGCGGAATTCAGCGAGGAATCGCAGCAAAAGCGGCCCAACGTGCAGGTGGGCGACCCGTTCATGGAAAAGCTGCTGCTGGAGGCGTGCCTCGAAGCGATGCGCACCGGCGCGGTGGTCGCGATTCAAGATATGGGCGCGGCGGGCCTGACGAGCTCAAGCTCGGAGATGGCGTCGCGCGGCGGGCTGGGCATCGAGATCGATCTGGCGCGCGTGCCGCAGCGCGAAACCAACATGACGCCGTACGACATCATGCTCAGCGAATCGCAAGAGCGGATGCTGTTGGTGGCCGAACGCGGGCGCGAGCGGGAAGTGTTCGATGTGTTCCACAAATGGGGGCTCGACGCGGTCGAGGTGGGGCGCGTGACGGACGATGGCAAGCTGCGCGTGCTGAATCACGGGCAGGTGGCCGCCGATATTCCCGCGCACGCGCTGGCGGAAGAAGGGCCGCGCTACGAGCGGCCGATTGCCGCGCCTCCGGCGGCTGCTGCTGGTGCGGCGACTGGCGCGCCGCCGCTCGTGAAATTCGCGCTGGAAGGCTCCGACCTGACCGAGAATTTCCGGCGGCTGCTGGCTTCGCCGGACATTGCTTCTAAGGAATGGATCACCGAGCAGTACGACTCGATGGTGAGGACGAACACGCGCGTGGGACCGGGCGCGGGCGACGCGGCTGTCCTGCGCCTGAAGGAGACGAAGCGAGCGCTCGCGATCAAGACGGACGGCAACGGACGCTGGTGTTTTCTTTCGCCGCGGCTGGGCGCGATGCACGCTGTGGCCGAGGCCGCGCGCAACGTGGCGTGCACGGGGGCGCGTCCGATCGCGGCGACCAATTGCCTGAATTTTGGCAACCCGGAGAAGCCGGAGGTGATGTGGCAGTTCACGGAGGCGATCGACGGTATCGCCGAGGCGTGCCGCGTGCTCGAGACGCCGATCACGGGTGGGAACGTCAGCTTCTACAACGAGACGCTGGGCAAGCCGATTTATCCCACGCCGATTCTTGGCGTGCTCGGGCTGATGGAGGATGCGGAGTGCGCGGTGGATTCGGCGTTCAAGAATGAGGGCGATGCGATTGTCCTGCTTGATAGCGGCGGAGCGGGATCGTCGCAACGCGAGTTCGCCTCTTCGGAGTATGCGAAGACGATTCAAGGGGTGGTAGCGGGCGCGCCTCCGGCGATCGATCTCGATGCGGAGAAGCGGCTGATCGAGTGCCTGGTCAAGCTTGCCAGCGCGAAAGCGATCGCCTCAGCGCACGACGTGAGCGACGGCGGGCTTGCCGTGACGCTCGTCGAATCCTGCTTCGCTAGCGGCGGGCTTTCGGCGGATGTGAACGCGAGCGCAGCGGCAACGGCTGCCGAAGCTGCGGAGATTGCGATCTTCGGCGAGCGCGGGGCGCGGGCGGTTGTGTCGTTGCCGGAGGCGTCGCTTGCTCGCGTCGAAGGGATTGCCGCGGAGTGCGCGGTTCAGGCGCGGCGCATCGGCAAGGTCACGCGCGGAGAGTTTCGCATCCAATATAAGGGCGCGCCCGTCGTGCGGGGCAACATCGATTCGCTTCGCCGGATTTGGGCAGGCTTGCTCGAGAAAGCCGTCGAGGCTACCGCGTGAGCAGGGTCGCCAACTGGGGACACTGGCTTGTGGCGGCGTTTTTCGCGTTCAAGGGGTTTCTGTTCATCTACGAAAACGTGCCGCACTTCACGCACGCGTTGCGGAACCATATTCCGCTGACGTATCAGGATTATCTGCTCCTCGTGCCGTGGGTCGCATATCCGGCCTGCGCGTGGGGAGTGCTGCGCTGGCGGCGATGGGGGCAAATTGGCGCGGCCGTGCTCTCGAGCTTGGAGCTTGCGGTGATCATCGCGATGGTGGCGATGTACGGGCCGCTTTCGCTGGATCGAAATATTATTTTGTGGTCGGCGCTGAACGCGGGCGTCGTAATATGGTTTGTGCTGCCGGCGGTGCGCGCGGGATACTGGCAGAGGCATCGGACGGCGTGAGCGGAGCACTGCGAAGGAATCGAATCGCGTGAGCAAATTGATCCAAATCGACGACGATCATTTTCACGATCACTGCGGCGTGTTCGGCGTGTTCGGGCATCCCGAGGCGTCGAAGCTGACCTATCTCGGCCTCTACGCGCTGCAGCATCGCGGGCAGGAATCGGCGGGGATCGCCTCGTCGGACGGCTCGGACGTCCACATCCACAAATCGCTGGGGCACGTGCAGGAGATTTTCACGCCCGAGGTGATCGCGCACCTGCCGGGCGCGGCGGCGATCGGCCACACGCGCTATTCGACGGCGGGCGACACGACGCTGATCAACGCGCAGCCGATCGTGATCGATTGCAACAAGGGAAAAGTGGCGCTGGGGCACAACGGCAACCTGACGAACGCGCTCGAACTGCGGCGGCGGCTCGAGCATCGCGGCTCGATTTTCCAGACGACGAGCGATACCGAAGTGATCGTCCATCTAGTGGCGCGCAGCGCAGCGCGGAATTTGCCGGGCGCGCTGGCGGACGCGCTGAGCCAGGTGGAGGGCGCGTATTCGCTGCTGGTGCTGACGCGCGACGAAATGTACGCGATCCGCGACCCGCGCGGCTTCCGCCCGTTGGTGCTGGGGCGCTTCGACGGCGCGTGGGCGGTGGCATCGGAAACATGCGCCTTCGATCTGATCGACGCGGAATATGTGCGCGAGATCGAGCCGGGCGAAATGCTGCGGATTTCGCGGAGCGGCGTGGAATCGATTCGCTTCGCGGCGGAAAAACAGCACCAGCACTGCATCTTCGAGCATGTCTATTTTTCGCGGCCCGACAGCCTGATCTTCGGCCGCCCGGTGAACGAGAGCCGCGAGCGGCTTGGGCGCCTGCTGGCGCGCGAGCATCCGGTCGAAGCGGACATCGTGACACCGGTGCCTGATTCGGGCGTGCCGGCGGCGGTGGGCTACGCAGCGGAATCGGGCATCGCGTTTCGCATGGGGCTGATCCGCAATCATTACGTTGGGCGCACGTTCATCGAGCCCGAGCAGGCGATCCGCGATTTCGGCGTGAAGCTCAAACTGAATCCGATCCGGCGCATGCTCGAAGGGCAGCGCGTGATTCTCGTCGATGATTCCCTGGTGCGCGGGACAACAAGCCGCAAAATCGTCCGGCTGGTGCGCGACGCGGGCGCGACGGAAGTCCACGTGCGCGTGAGCTGCCCGCCGACGATTTCTCCCTGCTACTACGGTATCGACACACCGCGGCGCGAGGAACTGATCGCATCGCAGCACTCCGTCGAGGAAATCCGGCAATTCCTGGGCGCCGATTCGCTGGGCTATCTTTCGCTCGAATCGCTGCGCGCGGCGGTGGAAGACACCGAAGGACATTTCTGCACAGCTTGCTACACGGGCAGCTATCCGACTGAGCTGGTGCAACTCGAGGTGGAGGCTCATCGTGAAGGCTGACGTGGGAGAAGCGGTGGCGGTAGAAAAAGCGGGAAAGAAAACGGCGAGGACGACCGCCAACGACCGGATATGGGACGAGATCGTTTCATGGTTCTGGGTGATCGTGGCGTTTCTGGTGATTGAGGGCGCGCTGGTGCAGGCGCGCGTGATTCCGAGCGGTTCGATGGAGCCGACGGTGCTGATCGGCGATCATCTGATCGTGAGCCGCATCGGCTACGACGCAGGCATTCCGTTCACGCAATACCACGTGCCGCTGTGGCGCGAACCGAAGCGGCAGCAGATCATGGTGTTTCGCGCGCCGCTGGCGGACCAGGATTTCCCGGATTTCATCAAGCGCGTGATCGGCGTGCCGGGCGACCACATCAAAATCGTGCGCGGGACGGTGTTCGTGAACGGCGTGGCCCTGAAGGAACCGTACACCGCGCACGGCACGGATTTCCAGGATCTGCCTCAGGAAAACTATCCGGCGCAGGCCAACCAGCTGGCGTTTGTCGACCGGCCCGAATGGGCGGCGGAATTGGCGCAGGACACGGTGAACGGCGAACTGGTCGTCCCGAAGGATGAATACTTCATGATGGGCGACAACCGCGACGATTCGAACGACGGCCGGTTCTGGGGATTTGTCCCGCGGGAGGACTTCATCGGGACGCCCCTGATCATCTACATGTCGATCAGAGCGCCGGAAGAGGTGTGGAATCCCGGGCACCTGGGCGAGCGGTTCGCGACATATTTCAGCGCGATCATTCATCCGAGCATGATTCGTTGGCGCAGACTGTTTCACACGTTCTAAATTGCGAGCCAGCCCAGCCCCCTCCAGAAAACGAGCCTCCTCGATGCGTTACTCCGACGCAGGCGTGGACATTTCCGTTGCGGATGAAGCGAAGCGGCGAATCGCCGCGATGGCGGGGAAGACTTTCCGGCGCGGCGTGATCGCGCCGATCGGCGGATTTGGTTCGCTATTCGCGCTGGACTGCAAGCGCTGGCGCGAGCCGGTGCTGGTGGGAAGCTGCGACGGCGTGGGAACGAAGCTCAAGGTCGCGGTGGCGGCCGGAATCCACACGAGCGTGGGCGCGGACATCGTGAACCACTGCGTGAACGACATCCTGACGCAGGGCGCCGAGCCGCTGTTTTTCCTCGATTACATCGCGATGGGAAAGCTCGACACGAACGTGATCGAGCAGGTGATCGAAGGAATGAGCCGCGCGGCGAAGCAGGCGGGCTGCTCGCTGATCGGCGGCGAGACAGCGGAGATGCCCGACCTCTACGCGCGGGGCGAATACGACCTCGCCGGGTTCATCGTGGGCGCGGTCGAGCGAAAGAAGATTCTCGATCCGCGGCGCGTGCGGCCGGGCGATGTGCTGCTGGCGCTGCCGTCGAGCGGGTTACACACGAACGGCTATTCACTCGCGCGCAAACTGTGCTTCGGCGTGGCGAAGCTCGAGCCGGATACGTACGTCGCCGAGGTGCGCAACAAAATCGGCGCGGAGCTGCTGAAGCCGCACCGCGCGTACTGGCCGCTGCTGAAAAATATTCTCGCCAAGGGATGGGTTTCGTCGATCGCGCACATCACCGGCGGCGGCATCACGGGAAATTTGCCGCGCGCGCTGCCGCCCAACGTGAAGGCCGTGATCGAGCTGGGATCGTGGCCGGTGCTGCCGATTTTTTGCTACCTCGCACATTTGGGACGGATCGAACGCGACGAGCTGCTGCAGACGTTTAATTTGGGCGTGGGCATGATTCTGGTAGTTCCGGCGAAATTTGTGGGGCGCGTGGAGGCGGAACTCAAGCGGCGGCGCGAGAAATTCTACGTGATTGGCCGCATCGAGCGCGCGGCGCGCGGGAAGCAGCGCGTCAGGTACACCGGCGAATTAGCGATCTGACCGCGCCAGAGGCCTGCACTGATCGAGAAGGGCGAGGCCTGACGGCGTGATCCTCACGAAAGAGCGCCCATTCACATTCTCCCGTGTGACGAGGCCACGATCGTTGGCGTCCTCCCAAACCGGCAGCCTGGGACACGAGGTGCGCCACGCATCCATCACTTCTTCATAGCTCCGCCGGCCGTTGGCGACCCACTCGAGCAGATCGAGGATCAGGGATTCGACGGCGCCGCTCATACGCATTTCCTTATATATATCATGTCAATTGTAGTGCAGCGGGCCGAGGGAGCGGGAAAAACCCCTGCAGCCCGTTAGCGCTTGGTGGCAATGGCATCTTTGAGCCCGCCACCTACTTGTCGGTGGCGGTGGTGTCCGCGGCGACCTTCCACGATCCATCTGCCTGCTTTTTCCAGACGAGGACGTACTCGCTGCTTTGCGTGACCTTTTTGCCCGCGCTCGTGACTTGCACCGAGCCGCGGTCTTCGGCGAGATCGCCGGAGCGCGCCACATCGACGGTCACGTTTGAGAACGCAAATTGCAAGCTGGGCCCCGCAAGCATTTGCTCGAAGAATTTGTGGATATTGTCCTTGCCGATCACCGCGGGGGCGCTCGGCGAGAATATGACTGCGTCGTCCATGTAAAGCGCCACGCATTTGTCGACGTCCTTTGCGGCGGCGTCTTTTGCAAATTGGGCGTCGGCGGCGCGGATCGCGGCTTCATCCGCGGCGCGCGTATCCATCGGCGCCGGGGGCTTCGACAGCGAGCAAGCTGTGAGATACGCCGCAAAAACAATGGTGGCCGCGATCAGCGCACGAGGGATGCGCATCATGGACGATTCCTCCCTGCCGGTTGGCGAAGCACGCACACAATGCCTCTTCCGACAAACGGACGCAACTGAAAATTCGGCGCCGCGGCGTTTGCGGTTGTGGCGAACTATGCTAATTTCGCTTGCTCATGAAAAAGCAGATTGGCGTCCTGATTTCCGGCCGGGGATCGAATTTCGAGGCGCTCGCCGCCAGCGTCGATGCAGGACGGATTCCGAACGCTGAGATTGCGATTGTGCTGAGCAACCGCGAGGATGCGCCGGGGCTCGACCGCGCGCGCGCGCGGGGGATTCCGGCGCGGGGGATGGCTTCGAAGGGGCTCGAGCGCGAGGTGTTTGACCGACAGATCGTGGCGGCGCTCGAGGAGAAGAAAGTCGATCTCGTCTGCCTCGCCGGATACATGAGGCTGCTTTCGCCGTATTTCGTGCGGGCGTTCCCGAATCGCATCTTGAATATTCATCCGTCGCTGCTGCCCGCGTTTCCGGGGCTCGAGGCGCAGCGGCAGGCGCTCGAACACGGGGTGAAATTTACGGGCGCGACCGTGCATTTTGTCGACGAGCAGCTGGACGCCGGCCGAATCATTGTGCAAGCGGTCGTTCCGGTCGAGGACGGCGATACTGTCGACACGCTTTCGGCGCGCATTCTGCGCGAGGAACACCGGATTTACACGGAGGCTGTGACTATTGTGCTCGGCGGACGGTATCGGATCGACGGCCGGCGCGTGCTTGTGAATCCATAGCGGATTCGCTTGGAGAGCGAGGCGGAGTGACGAGCGGGAAATTCAAGCCGGTGGAAGAACAGCTCGCGCTGCTGCGCAAGGGCGCGGCGGAAGTGATTCGCGAGGACGAGCTGAAGGCGAAGCTCGAAAAATCGATTGCGACGGGCAAGCCGCTGCGCGCCTATCTCGGCGTCGATCCGACGGCGCCGGACATTCATCTGGGCCACACCGTGGTCCTCCGGAAGCTAAAACATTTTCAGGATATGGGGCACACCGCCATTTTCCTGATCGGTGATTTTTCGGCGATGATCGGCGACCCGACGGGACAGTCAGAAACGCGTCCGCCGCTGACGCGCGAGCAAGTGGACGCGAACGCGCAGACGTATCTCGCGCAGGTCTACAAGATTCTCGACCCGGCAAGAACCGAGGTTCGCTACAACAGCGAATGGCTCGGAAAAATGTCGAGCTACGACACGGTGCGGCTGTGCGGGCACTATCGCCTCGCGCGCATGCTCGAGCGCGACGATTTCCGTTCGCGGCTCGAAAAGAATTTGCCGATTTCAGTGCACGAGCTGCTGTATCCGCTGCTGACGGCGTACGACGCGGTGGCGCTCGAATCGGATGTCGAAATCGGCGCGACGGAGCAGAAGTTCAATCTGCTGGTGCACCGCGACATCCAACGCGAATACGGGCAGCCCTCGGAAATTGCCCTGACGATGCCGATTCTCGTGGGGCTCGACGGCGAGCGGAAAATGTCCAAAAGCCTTGGAAATTATGTGGGAATCACGGAAGCGCCGGGCGAGATGTTCGGCAAGCTGATGTCGATCTCGGATGAGCTGATGTGGTCGTATTACGAGCTGCTGACGGATTTTGCATCGCCCGTGATTGTGCGGCTGCAAGAGGAAGTGCGTACAGGCGTCCTGCATCCGAAGAAGGCCAAGATGCAGCTCGCGCACAATATTGTGGCAGGGTTTCACGGCGAGGATGCGGCGAGGAAGGCCGGAGAAGAATTCGAGCGCGTCTTCGGTGGACGGCAAGCCCCCGAAGAAGCACCGCGGCAGGTGCTGGCGCGCGGACCGGCGAAACGATTGTCCGTGCTGCTCGTGGAATTGAAGCTGGTGGCTTCTCGCAGCGAAGCGGAACGATTGATGAAGCAAGGCGGCGTCGAAATCGACGGTCACCGCGTCGACGACGTGAAACACGAAATCGATTTGTCGAAGCCGGGAGAATTCCTCCTGCGTGCCGGGAAGAAGAAATTCCTGCGAATCGTCGTCGAATAGCCGCCAGCGCGGGCTAGCGCGATTGTCCGGCGGAACGGATCGGGATCGTGACAGGTTTGGCGGCTTCGGTTTGCGCGAGCATGTGGCATTGGCCGTCGAAAATGGCGCCCGGCTCGATGACGAGGCAGGGCGTGTGGATTTCGCCGGTGACGATTGCCTGCGGCTGAATTTCGACCTTGCCGCGCGCCTGAATCGTGCCGTCGAAGCGCCCGCCGATCACGACCCGGTTGCCAACGATCTCCCCTTCCACCACCGCGTGCTCGCCGAGGATCAAGGTATCCTCCGAGACGAGAGTTCCCTTGATCGACGAGTCGATGCGAAACGTGCCGCTGAATTCGAGCCTGCCCTCGAGCTTCACGCCCTGCTCGAGAAAACCGGTCCATTCGGCGGAATTCTGTTGTTTGCGGTCCGACCGTCCCCAGGCCATTGCCTTCCCCCAGTGACTTTCGCTCTTTCGATTTCAGCGAGTTCCCTATTCTCGCATCAGTTGGTCGTAGATGCGGGCCAAATCACTAGGGTCGTAGTATTCAAACGCTAACGTGCCGGGGTGACCGGGGCGCGGCGCATGGATCAGGACCCGTGTTCCATATCGGTGCTGTAGGGCTTCGAGCGCCGCCTTTGTATTCGGATCGACAGCGGGGCTCGATGGCGTGGGCCGAGGCTTGGCGCTACGAGCGGCGAGACGTTCCACTTGGCGGACGCTCATGCCGCCGCGGGCGATGCGGCGGGCCAATTCCAGGCGCTCTTTGGAATCGGCGATTGCGAGAAGCGCGCGGCCGTGCCCCGCCGAGAGTTTCCCTTCTTCGATCAGCTCATGGATCATGGATTCGAGCTTGAGGAGGCGGAGCGCGTTGGCGATCGTAGCGCGATCCTTACCCGTGCGCTCAGCGACGTGTTCCTGGGTGAGATTGAACTGGTCGGTAAGGCGCTGAAAGGCGCGCGCCTGTTCCATCGGGTTCAGATCTTCGCGCTGGAGGTTTTCGACGAGGGTCATCTCGAGCGCGAGTTCCTCAGGAACCTCGCGGACGACCACGGGAACGCGGGTCAGCGCGGACCTCTGCGCCGCCCGCCAACGGCGCTCGCCGGCAATCAGCTGGTAGCGAAGACCGATCCGCCGGACGACGAGTGGCTGGACGATCCCGCTCGCGCGGATCGAGCGCGCTAATTCCTCGAGCGCCTCTTCGCGAAAACGGGTGCGCGGCTGATAGGGGCTGGGATCGATGAGGTCGATATCGATCTGCAGCAGAATGTCATTCGGTGCGGGGCTCGGCGTCGGGCTGGGCGCCAGCGCTGGGGCTACCGCTGCTGCTGCCCCTGACATCCCCGGCACCGGCTGCTGCTGCGGAGGCTGCTGGGGGTGTGGTTCCGGTTCCCGGATCAGGGCGCTGAGTCCCCGTCCCAAGGCGTTTCTGGGCATTGGCGATAACCTCCTTGGCAAGTTGCATATAGCTTTCGGCGCCTCTACTATTTATGTCGTAGAATATCACAGGCATCCCATGGCTTGGTGCCTCAGCCAATCGAACATTTCGCGGGATTACGCTCTCGAAAATCTGATTCCCGAAGAAACTGCGCAGATCGGCCGCAACCTGCTTCGAGAGAGTGGTTCTGTCGTCGTACATCGTCAGTAGAACGCCTTCGATCTCGAGGTCAGCATTGATCGTCCGGCGAATACGCATGTGGGTATCCAGGAGCTCGGACACGCCCTCGATCGCAAGGTACTCGCACTGGATTGGTATTAGTATCGAGTCGGCCGCAGCGAGCGCGTTCAGGGTGAGCAAGTCGAGCGATGGCGGGCAGTCAATTATGACGAAGGAATACCTTCCGATGATCGGGTGAATCGCCTCTTTCAGACGATACTCGCGATTGTCCATCGAAACGAGCTCGACAGCGGCACCGACTAGGTTCTTGTCAGAGGGGATTATATCCAAGCCGTCGATCTTGGCATCGATGGCGATCCGCTCAATCGGCTCATTGAGAACGAGCGCCTGATAGAGGGTTCGACGGGCGGGGTCCTTTAGGAATCCAAGGGAGCTTGTAGTGTTAGCTTGGGGATCGCAGTCAATGATCAGGGTACGCTGTTCGGCTGCCGCCAAGCACGAGGCGAGATTAACGGCGGTCGTAGTTTTTCCAACGCCGCCCTTTTGGTTGGCGATGGCAATTACACGTGCCAAAGGTGATCCCCCAGCTTCAGGGGCGAATGTAACAGAGATTTGCACGGATGCAAGATGTTTCACGTGGAACATCAAAGGAATCGCAAAGGGAATCGTTCCACGTGGAACAAACTCGGAGAACCTAGTCGCGCGGTTTCCCCCACGCGATGAAACGCCTCTTTGATCCCGGGATCTGCGCTGGCTCACCCCAACCCCAGCCGGATTTCTGCGAGATCAGGGCCACGTCGTCCTGGCCCAGCCACAGAACGATCTTTCCAGAATCCGCCAGGTGAAGCCTCGACCATGCCAAGAGATTATCGGATTGCCCGAACGCACGAGCAGTGATGACGTCGAAGCGGGCGGATGACGTCAGATCCGGACCGTTCTCGAATTCCTCCATGCGGCCGCGAAAGATATGCACGCTATCGAGGCCGAGCCTACGAACAACCTCTGCGAGAAAGGCCGCCTTCTTGGCATTCGACTCGATCAGCGTAAGATCGAGAGATGGAATCAGCATTTTCAGCGGAAGCCCGGGGAATCCGGCACCCGTGCCGACGTCGGCGAGCCGACCACCTGTGATCGGCACAAAGGAGGCTGCAAATAGGCTCTCGCCAAAGTGAAAACGGATAATTTCATCGGGATCAGTCACCGTTGTCAGCGAAATGGAGCGATTCCACTGGAGCAGGAGGCAGACATATGACTGTATGCCCTTAACAAGCGGCGATTCGTTATCTGCACTGACCGAGTATTCGGCCAGAATCTTTGCAATCTGCCGATTCGATAGTCTCTTCATATACTATTACTGTAGTATTGTGTCCGAACCTGGTGCCGTCGACTGAGCTGCCGAAAGGGCACCTCGAAGGCGTCCCGGGGCTAGGAAGCCGGCCGTAATATCCGCAACGAAGTGAGCTGCGGATGCCGGAACGAGACTACCAGTAAACGCACGGACGATCGAAAACAGGAGACCCACTACGAACGTAGAGATCAGCCCTCGACGGCCCTGATACAGGTGGGCGAGCGAAAACATGAGGGCCGAGCCGACCACGCCGACGCCCACGGCTATCAACGTTCCCACCCACTTCGTCGCCAAATCTTGGAAGACGCGCTGAGCGAAGCCGCGATAAATCAACTCCTCGCAAACCGCGACAGTTGAGACCAAAGCTGTGAAGCCAAGCCGCTCGACGGTGTCCTGCGGGAAGACTTTGAGCGCCAGGTGCGGCAGAATCCCGTGCGAACTGCTTTCGGGGTGCTCCTTGAGCCGCCGTAGCGCGACGATCTGATTCACGAGAATGAGAGCCGAGAGCAGGATCGCGGTGATCAGCGCCAGGCCCGGCTTGGGAATGGCGAGTCCGAGATTGGCGGGGGAAAGATTGTGCGCATACATGCGCCACAGAATCAGAGCGACGGCGATCCATTGAAACCCGATGGTGGAGGCGTAGAGAACGAGGCGATCGGTTTTCGTCGTGGTGGAAGCTTCCATCAGCCTGCGGATTCGCCGCCTCCCGAGCAGCGGCACAACGGTCGCAAGAACGAGCAGGATGAGGGCGAAGTCCCAGTGCACGGATGCATGAAAACACTTTTGGCGCGCGCGGGCAAGCCGGGCGTGCGTCGACCGAACGGGGAATCGAGGTTGACACTGTTGGAGAGCACGCCGTATCGTTCTTGATTCTCTTCGGAATGCAAACATGAAGATTCTGGTGATCGGCGGCGGGGGGCGCGAGCACGCGATTGTGTGGAAACTCGTGCGCAGCGCATCGGTCGAGAAAGTGTGGTGTGCGCCTGGGAACGCGGGGATCGCGGGCGATGTCGAATGCATGCCGCTGGACGTGAAGGATCCGAAAGCGGCCGCCGACCTCGCGGCAAAGCTGGGCGCGGATCTCACGATTGTCGGACCGGAGCTGCCGCTGGTGGCCGGCATCGCGGATGAATTCGCGAAGCGAGGTCTGGCGCTGCTGGGGCCAACCAAGGCCGCGGCGAGGCTCGAAGGCAGCAAGATTTTCGCGAAGGAGTTCATGCAGCGGCACGGAATCCCGACCGCGGGTGTATACGGCACTTGCGAACTTATACAGGAGACGCATCTGGCGCTCGCGGACGCAAAGTGGCCCGTCGTCATCAAGGCGGATGGACTCTGCGCGGGCAAGGGCGTGCTGGTCACGGCGTCGCCGGACGAGGCGCATGCATTCCTCGATCGCGTCATGGAGCGCCGCGAATTCGGCGATGCGGGGACAAAGGTGCTGCTCGAGGAGGCGCTCGGTGGCGACGAACTTTCGTACATCATCCTCACCGACGGGCAGGATTTCATCCGCATGGCACCGGCGCGCGATCACAAGCGCGCGTTCGATAATGACGAAGGGCCGAACACGGGCGGCATGGGCGTTTATTCAACCGACGAGATTTTGCCGGCCGAGCTCGAAAGGAAAATTATCGACGCGATCGTGCGGCCGACGCTCGATGGGCTGCGGGCGGACGGCATGCCATACCGAGGTTTCCTGTATTTCGGGCTGATGCTGACGCCCGACGGGCCGCAGGTGCTCGAATACAATTGCCGGTTGGGCGATCCCGAGACGGAAGCGGTTCTGCTGCGCGCCGATTTTGATTTTGGGCAGGCATGCATGCAGGCCGCGACGGGCAGCCTCAGCGGGTTTGACGCGAAATGGGCGCGGGGCGCGAGCGTGTGCGTCGTGATCGCGTCGAAGGGATACCCGGGCGATCCGCAGATCGGCATTGCCATCCATGGACTTGAGGACGCCGCCAAGGTGCCAGGGGCGGTGGTGTTCCACGCTGGCACGAAACGCGAAGGCGCAACGTGCTACACGAATGGCGGCCGTGTGCTCGTGGTCAGCGCGGCAGGTGATGACCTTGCGAGCGCTCGCGCGACCGCGTACGAGGCGATCGGCCGGATTCACATTGCAGGCTCGTTTCATCGAACGGATATCGGACGGAAACTCATCGAGCGCAAAGATATCGGGAACGCCAAGGGGGCGCGATAAGGAGACAGGGACGGTGGCGCAACAAAAGAAGCGGGCGGCGGTGGGAATCGTAATGGGATCGGATTCGGATTATCCGATGATGAGCGAGTGCGCGAGAACGCTCGAGAAATTCGGCATCGCCTATGAGCTGGAGGTGCTTTCCGCGCATCGCACGCCCACGCGGGCCCACGAATATGCGACGACGGCCTCGAAGCGCGGATTAAAAATCATCGTCGCGGCGGCGGGTGCGGCAGCACACCTTGCGGGCGTGATGGCGGCAAACACTACGCTGCCGGTGATCGGCGTTCCGATGGCCGCGAGCACGCTGAATGGGCTCGACGCGCTGCTTGCGACCGTGCAGATGCCCGGCGGCATTCCTGTCGCGACCATGGCGATCGACAAGGCCGGCGCGATGAACGCGGCGATTTTCGCGGCGGAGATTCTCGGGCTAAGCGATCCCGAGATTGCGCGGAAGCTCGTGGCGCACAAGGAAGAGTTGGAGCGCGGCGTCGCGGAAAAGAACGCGCGCCTGCAGAAGCAGCTCGCGGAAAAGAAATAACACGCCGAGGGAAGAGCCGGCGGGACGCCCTTCGACCTCGCGCACAGCACTTCTCGCGCAAGCTTAGCGGCGACGGGATTTCTTGCGCGCGGCGAGTTTCGGCCGGGATTTCGGGCGCAACTTTGACCGCGAGCCCTTCTTCGGCTTCGCGTCTTTCTTCAGGGCGAGGCGGCGCTGGCGGGCCCATCCAGGCTTGTTGGCTTGGCGGCCTCGCGCGATGGCCAGCGCATCCGGCGGAACATTCTCGGTGATCACCGAGCCGGCCGCGACGTACGCGCCGTCCCCGATGCGCACCGGCGCGACGAGCGCCGAATCGCTGCCGACAAAAACACGGCTGCCGATTTTCGTCTCATACTTTCCGAAGCCATCGAAGTTGCACGTGATCGTGCCCGCGCCGATGTTGGTTTCCGCGCCGATCGTGGCATCGCCGAGATAGCTCAGGTGCGGTGCCTTGGCGCGTTCGTGCAGCGTGGTCTTCTTCATCTCGACGAACGTGCCCACGTGCGCGCCCGCGCGCACGTCGCAGCCGGGACGCAGCCGCGAAAACGGCCCCACCTGCGCTTTCGCTCCGATTCGCGATCCCACGAGATGCGATTGCGGCAGCACGGTCACGTCGTCGTCCAGGCGCATGTCGATCAGGACGCTGACCGCACCGATCTGGCAGCGCGCGCCGATCCGCGTCTTGCCGAGCAGCCGCACGCCGGGCTCGACCACGGTGTCCGGCCCGGCGGTCACGTCGGGATCGATCGCCACCGTTTCCGGAAGATAGATCGTGACGCCCGCTTCCATCAGCTCGGCCGCCTTGCGCGCGCGAAACACGCGGTCGGCATCGGCCAGATGCGCGCGCGTATTGCAGCCGACCACTTCGTTCGGGTCGGCGGCCACGCAGGCGAGCACGCGCTCGTTGCGCTGGCGCAGCAGCGCGATCGCGTCGGTGAGATACAGCTCGTGGTGCACATTTTCCGGGCGCAGCGCGGCGAGGCACGGCCAGAGTTTGGCAAGCGTGAAGCAGTAGATGCTGGAATTCACCTCGCGAATCTCGCGCTGCTGGGGCGCGAGCGCCTTGTCCTCGACAATCGCCTGCACGCGGCCTTCGGCATCGCGCACGATGCGGCCGTAGCCCGCGGGATCGGCGAGCTCGGCGCTGAGAATCGTGGCGGCAGCTTCGCCGCGGCGGTGCGTATCGATAAGGGCCGCGAGCGTTTCGGTGCGCAGCAGCGGCGCGTCGCCCGGAAGGACGACCGCGAGCTTCGCACTCCTGCGAATCGCGCGCCGCGCCACTTGCATCGCGTGGCCGGTGCCGCGCTGCGGCTGCTGCACGATGGTTTGCACGGGAATCGCGAGATCAAGTTCGTCAATCGCCGCGGCCACTTCCGCGGCCTGGTGCCCGACGACCGCAAGAATCTGCGCAGGCTTCAGCGGCTGGCATGCGCGGATCACGTGCTCGATCAGCGAGCGTCCGCCGGCGCGATGCAGGACCTTGGCAAGGTCCGAGCGCATGCGCGTCCCCTTACCCGCCGCGAGGATGATGATGGAGGTGTCGGTCGAGGCCACTGCGCGTATTGTCTACTCCAGCTTCACGGTTTTGCAACCGGCGAATTTATTGACTTTTCCGCGGGGACACGATAAGCAACGACAAGTTCCCGATTGAAACGTCCGAGGAGGGCGAACGAAATGCTCTGCCCGCGTTGCGGTGAGACGAATGCGTTCGGCGTGAAATTTTGCGTGCAGTGCGGCGCGCCGTTGTCGGGCGAGCCGCAGCCTTCGGGTAGCCCTCCCGCGGCGCCACCGGTGGCGAGCGGATCGGTGCTCGGCCTGTCCCAGCCGAAGGTATTGCAACCGCTGCCCGGCCCGCCTCCCATGGGCCCTTCGGAAAGCAGTGGCAAAGCTATCGCCAGCCTGATCTGCGGCTGTTTTGCATGGATTTTCCCGGCGGCGGTTGCCGCGATCATCCTCGGGCACGTTTCGCTCTCCGAAATCGGGCGCTCGGCGGGGAGATTGAGGGGGCGCGGCATCGCGATCACCGGGCTCGTCCTAGGATATGCGGGGCTGTTCTTCATTCCGTTCATCCTGATCATTGCGGCGATTGCGATTCCGAATCTCCTGCGAGCGAGGCAGGCGGCAAATGAGGCGGTTGCGGTTGGGTCGCTGCGAACAATCAACGTCGCGGCGGTCACCTACTCGGCGACCTACTCGAATGGCTTCCCGCCGAGCCTGGCGGCGATGGACGGAGCCGGAAACGGCAGCCCTACCTGCGATGATCCGCAGCTGATCAATTCACCGCTCGCCTACGGGCAGAGGGACGGCTACGAGTTTACCTATGTCCCGCTAGGGACGCAGATCCTCGGAGATGACGCGAAAACGCACGGCTGCAGCGTTCCCGGCTCAAGTTCGTACGAGGCGCATGCCGATCCGCTCACGCGCGGAACGACCGGGCAGCGCAGCTTCTACACGGATCAAACGGGCGTGATTCGCTTCGAAATGAACAGGCCGGCCACCGCAGACAGCGCGCCGCTCGAGTAGTCGCACTTTTGGGTTTGGCACTACTCAGTTCGTCGCGGTCTTAGAGCGTTCGAGGCCGCGCTGGTAGATCGACAAAGCCACATACGCTGCCTGCAGGATCGGCGCCCCCAACCCGTGCTTCCGCCCGCGCTCCAGCAGATCGCCGAGAATCGTATCGGCCTCGACCGGCGCGCCTTTCTTGAGATCGCGGTACATCGAGGACGTCAACGCCAAGCCCGCAGCCATCAGCTTCGCCGCCTGATCCGCGAGGAACGCCTCGGATTGGGGATACCCATTCGCGCTCGCGATGCTGCAAGACTCGTGCAGCGCCATGCGCGCGATCTCGGCGCCGCCGGGAACGGAATCGATCTCGCCGACATTGCCGCGCAAAAGGCAGCTGAGGGCACCCAGCGTCGCGAGCTGCACCCATTTCTGCCACATATCGCGCAAGATGTTATCGGAAATTGAAGCGTCGAAGCCCGCTCCGCGCAGCGTCTCATCGAGCCTTTGCAGGCGCGGGGTGCTGCGGCCATCAAGCTCTCCGTAGATCAGCCTTTGGAAATCGGTGAGCTGGCGGATGCGTCCTTCGTCGTCGACCTCGGTCGAAACCATGCAGACGCCTCCGAGCACCGCCTCTTTGCCGAAACGTTCCACGAGCAGGTCGATGTGGCGCATGCCGTTGAGTGCGGGGAAAATCATCGTCTCGGGGCCTACGGCGGGGGCGAAATCGTTCATCGCGGCGGGAAGCGAATAGCTTTTCACGCCCAGCAGGATCACATCGTACGGTCCCGCGATCCGATCGACGGTAATCGTGTTGGGATGCAGCGATAGATTTCCGAACCGGCTGATGATCTGGAGTCCCCTTGTCTTCAGCTCTTCGGCCCGCTTGGCGCGAACCAGAAACGTCACATCGCGGCCCGCCTCAGCCAGGCGGCCACCGAAATAGCCGCCGACAGCGCCCGCGCCGACAATCAGGATTCGCATTTCGTGGTCCCCATCATGCTGTCGACAAGCCGGAGCCCTGTCGCGCCTTTTTGGATGCTTGAGCCGCGCAAAGGGAACGCGCCAGATTTGAAATTTCAGATCTTAAATTTGAGATTCGCGCAGCGGCTAGTCGGCTTCGACCGAGGACGTCGCGGCAATGGAATCATCCACCGACGTAGCCGGCGCGCCTGGCCCGGCGGTCGTTTCAGTCCAAAGCGAGCGATCGTCGAGCAGCCGCGTGACAAGCTGCGTGTGCAATGCGTGCCCCGCACGATAGGCGACGATGCGCGCCTGCAGCGGCCGTCCCACGAGCGCGAGGTCGCCGATCAGGTCGAGCGCCTTGTGGCGGCCAAATTCATCTGGGAAGCGCAGCGGGCCATTCATCACGGAGGTATCGTCGAGGACGAGCGCGTTCGCGAGCGATCCGCCGCGGATCAGGCCCATCTCCTGCAGCTGCTGAAAATCCTTCACGAAGCCGAAGGTGCGGGCGGGTGCCAGCTCGCGGCTGAACGTCTCGCGATCCACTGCCACCTCGATATCCTGGGGGCCGATTGCCGGGTGGTTGTAATCGACGAAGCAGTGGACGCTGGATTCGTCGGCCGGATAGATGCCGATGCGGCGGTCGCCGTCGGAAAATTCGAGGGGCTTCAGCACGCGAATGTAGCGGCGCAGGCGGCGCAGGCGGCGCGTCCCCGCGCGGGCCAGGAGATCGATGAACGGCTTCGACGAGCCGTCGAGAATCGGCAGTTCGAGGGCGTCGAGTTCCACGTAGACGTTGTCGATGCCGCAACAGTAGAGCGCGGCCAGCAAATGCTCGGTAGTCGAGATCAGGACGCTCTGCCGCAGCAGGCTGGTGGCGTAGCTCACGCGCGCCACGTTCCGCACATGCGCTTCGACCTCGAAATTATCGAGATCGGTGCGGCGAAAGACGATTCCCGTATTCGCCGGCGCCGGCACGAGCCGCAGGCGGCTGCGAACCGCGGTGTGAAGGCCCACACCCTCGATTTCTACGGGGCGCTGAATTGTGATCTGATATGGCATTCCGAGAAGGACCCATTCTACAAGGCATTTCTGCGACCGCACTATGGAAATTTTCAGCGTGTGTTCTGAATGGCTTACGGGCTAAGTCGCGAAGCTATTTCGAAGGCGTGTGGCAACCATACAACAGAGCCGACCGTTCGCCTGTGTCGCTTTGGACGATTTCCGGCTTAGCGGATTGACCCGAGGACGACATCGGGATTTGTCTCGCGAGATTCGAATGCGTACAATGGCGTTGGGTTCGCGAATGGCCACACCCTTCAACATCCTTTCGAACGCACCGCCGACGCCCGCACTAAGTACTGGGCCGCGGCGCCCGGATTGGCTGCGCGTTCGCTTTTTCGGCGGCTCGAATTACCAGGAACTGAAGCGCATCATGCGCACGCTCGACCTGAACACGGTCTGCGAGAGCGCGCGCTGCCCCAACATGGGCGAGTGCTGGGATCATCGGACGGCAACGTTCATGATCCTCGGCAATATCTGCACCCGCGCATGCGGCTTCTGCTCGGTGCCCAGCGGCAAGCCGATCGGGCCGCCGGACGAAAACGAGCCCGAGCGCGTGGCCGAGGCCGTCGAGCAAATGGGATTGCGCTACGCCGTGGTGACTTCAGTGAATCGCGACGATCAGCCGGACGGCGGCGCCGCGATCTTCGCCCGGACGATTGCCGAAATCCGCCGTCGCGTGCCGGACTGCCGCGTCGAGGTGCTGATCCCGGATTTTCGCGGCGATTGGGAAGCGCTCGGCACCGTGATGGCCGCCCAGCCGAACGTCCTCAACCACAATATGGAGACGGTGCCGCGGCTCTACCGCCGCGTGCGCAAAGGTGCCGTCTACGAGCGCTCGCTCGAGCTGCTGCGCCGCGCCCGCGAGATGGCGCCCGATGTCCCGACCAAGACCGGGATGATGCTAGGGCTAGGCGAGCAGCGCGACGAAGTCCTGCAGGCGATGGAAGAGATCGCCGCGCAAGGCACGCATATCCTCACGCTCGGTCAATACCTCCAGCCGACCCCCGAACATTTGCCCATCGAGCGGTACGTCCACCCGGACGAATTCGCCGAATTCAAGCGCCTCGGCGAGCAGATGGGATTCAAGCACGTGGAGGCCGGCCCGCTCGTCCGTTCCTCGTATCATGCCTTCGAGCAGGAAGAATCGGCGCGCAGCTGATCCAGTGAAGCGGTCAGCCTCCCGAGGCGCTCGAGTCAGCACCTGTAGAATCCACACGCAGCAGCAAGCCCGCCCCCGCCTGAACGCTAACCTGGCCCTTCGTTGATTCGAGGACAATCTCGCCGACAGGATCGGTGCGGCCGGCGTGGGCGATCTTCAAATGCGGCAGGCCATACGTGCCGCACGCATCGGAAGAAAACAGCCAAACGGCCTGCGGGGCGTCATCGGCGTCAACCGCACCTCGGCAGCCACGGTCAGGATTCGCGCTCAAACGAGCGAGCACGCCACCGTTGACTGGTTTACCGACATCTCCAAACTCGCCCACTACCGGGCCGCCTCCGCGATAGACAGCGTCGCCACCAATCTGCGTGGTCGTCCAGGCCTCCTCCGAAGTTCCGCGATCGGGCCCCGTAAGCGGGATCTGGGCCTGATCGACTTCCATCAGCGAAGCGACCGCGCGGAGGTTGGTCGTGATGGCGATTCGCCGGTGCCACGCCTTCAAGGTGTCGAAGCGCAGGGAAAGCCGGGCGGGATTTCCGTTCGATGCAGGGACGACGCTGGTGACATGGCCGATGACCGTCGATCCGGCGCGAATGGTCCGGCCATCGGGCAGCGGAACATCCTGCATGATACGCGCGGTGACGATCTGGCCGGGCCTGCTCTTTGCCGAAGACAGCGTGGAATTCAGAAGAACGGGAAGGACGGTTCCCGGCGGAATGGACCCAGCGGCGCGAGACGTGACGGCGAATGCCAGCAGGCTCGCACTCAGCAAAATGGCGGCGCTTTTCGCTGCGCAATGCATCGGATCCGCCTCCTTGCCGGGCCCGTACGATGGGTCAATGCCAATTCTACCAAGTCAGATGCGCCGGCGCTTAGCGGAGCGTCGCGAGGAAGGAATTGGCGAGCTCGCGGGCGCGCGTGGCGCAGGCCGGATCGGGATCGGCCGGGGAATCCGCCAGCGCGAGAACGTCGCGAAAATATTCGGCGGCTTTATCCTTTTGGCCAAGCTCCGCGTTCAGGTTGCCAACCAGCAGCAGGAAGATCGGGTTGCGGGGATAGCGTGCTATGAGGGGCTCGGCGGTCGCCAGCGCGTCCGGATAGCGTTCGTCGTAGGTGCGCAGATTTTTCGCGAGATAGAAACGCGAGTCGACCGCCAGCATCGCGCCGTGGTCGATCCCGACCTGCATCTGGCGGATGCCCTCTTCCTTGTTGCCGCCGGGAATGCCCATGAAGAAGCGCAGCATCTTTGCAATCGCCGAAAGCGTATCGATGTAGTAGTTGTACAGGCCGAGCCCGGCGGTCGCGTCCGCCATATCGGGATCGAGCTGCAGGGCGCGGACGAATTCGGCGCGCCCGGCGACGCCAGCGCGCGCCGTGGCTCGCTTGTCATCGCGAAGGGCGTAGAGGCGCGCCTTGAGTGCAAGGCCGAGTGCGGCGTAGACGTGCATCTCGGCGGTATCGGATTTGGCGAGCTGGTCGCGGGCGAGCGAGATGGCTTTATCCGCGAGCCCAAAGTAGGCCTCGTCTTCGCGCGCTTTCGGGCGCTTCCAGGCGTCGAGCATCCCCCATTTGATCTCGCAGGCAGCGCAGTAGACCTTCCACCAATCGGCTTCGCCTTCGAGCAGGTAGCCGACGGGGCTCTGCGGCTGCTCGCTTTCGATGTTGTGCGCGGTCGCGATCGCGGCATCGGGATTGCCGGAGTAGATCTGGTCGATCGCGTGCGCCGCCTCGGGCGAAAGCGTGAGCCCGCCCGCGTGGACCGACGGCGTGGCAAGCACCACCGCGAGAAGAAAGCCTAGGATTAATGCCAGCGGCTTCATGGGGTGAATGTTTTAGCACAGGATTGCGCGCCAAGCCGAACTTCGTGCTTGGCCGGGCGTGTCGCGCCTACGGCGCTCAGAGATCTTTTGCCTTGGTTCCCAGCCCCTTGTGGGGCTGGGCTAGCCCGCCCGGCAGGGTGGGGAAATTTCAGCTCGCGCGCAACGCAGCCCCAAGCTTCGTCTCCACCGCGCCAACAATCCGCGCCGAAAAATCCGCAATCTGCGCGTCCGTCAACGTCGCCTCGGCGCTCTGAAACGTCACGCGAATCATCAATGTGTAAGTGCCCGGTTTGAAGACCTCAGCCAGCGCCGGCTGAAGATCCTTGCCGATAAGTCTCTTCATTTCTTCGTACGTCAGTCTGTCGCCCGGCTCCACGCTCCGAACCTCCGCGATCCCAAGCCTGCGGACTGTTTCGACCACTTGCGCAAATTGCACCTGATCCGCCAGCACGAGTGAAAAATCACGCTCGACCGCCGGAAACCGCGGTATCGGAGTGAACTTCCTCTCTCGAACGGCGAGCTCGACCCCCGCGAGCAACGGCTTAAGCTGCAGATCCGCCAAGAATATCTCCTGCCGGAGCTTCAGCCGCTCGGCGGTGCGTCGCGCCAATTGGCCCACGACGCCAACCACCCGGTCCGGAGGCAAGGGAACTGTACGGGGAAGAAGAGTTCGTGCCGCGCGACCGCGGGCGAGCCATTGTGGTCCGCCCGCTTCCCAAGTGAAGCCGCCAGCCAATTCGCCAATTCCATCGAGATCGCCCTTCAAATCCGCGAACGTGAATTCGCGCGCATCCTCTTGAATCGTTTTCTCGCGTGCGTTTCCCGTTGCGCCTAACGTGAGCACAAGATTCTCGGTCGGCTCGCCATCATGCAGTTGGTATGTCTTTCCGATCTCAAACAGCCGCAAATCGCGCTGCCCGTGATTCAAATTCCACTCCAGCGTATCGATCATGCTGACCACGCCATTCGACCGCATCACCGACGCATCTTCCGCCAACGGATTCCCAATCACCGCGGGTGTCACGCCTTCCGCGCGAAACAGATCATCCCGCCGCGCATCGACCAGCGGAATCGCGACAATTTCCTGATAGCCCAGCGCGATCACGCGCTCGCGCAAACGATCGAGCGCCGCCGCATGCGGCAGCCTTTGCGCCGGCCGCTTCGCGGGAGGCAGCCGCGGCGGAAACTTGTCGTAACCATAGTGACGCGCCACCTCTTCGATCAAATCGATTCCGCGCGTCACGTCTTGCCGCCAAGAAGGCTGCTTGCACTCCCACGCGGCCAGCAGCGACCCGTTGCTCCCACGGTGCGCGTCCTTGCGCACGGGATGAAATCCAAGCGCGCCCAGAATTTCCTCGATGTCTCGATCCGGCACATCCGCGCCCATCACGCGCAGCAGCTCCTTGCGCGAAAGCTCGATCGTCGCGCCCGCCGCGCGCCCCGGATATTCGTCGACCACGCCTGCCAGAATCTCGCCGCCGCCCACCAGATGGATCAGCTCCGCCGCACGCCGCGACGCCACCTCCGCCATCTCCGGATCGGCCCCGCGCTCGAACCGGTACGACGCTTCCGTGCGCAGCCCCAGCGCCTTCGATGTGCGCCGCACCAAAATAGGATCGAACCACGCCGACTCGATCAGAATGTTCCGGCTGCTGAATCCAATTTCGCTTTCCGCGCCGCCCATCACGCCCGCAATCGCCACCGCGCGCGACGCGTCTGCGATCACGCACATTTCTTTCGTAAGCGTTCGCTCGGCGCTGTCGAGCGTGCGGATTTTTTCGCCCGGCCGCGCGTGCCGCACCACGATGCGCCGCTCCGTCAGCTTATCCAAATCAAACGCATGCAGCGGCTGTCCCAGCTCGAACAGTACGTAGTTCGTCACATCCACGACGTTGTTGATCGAATTTTGCCCGATCGCTTCGAGCCGCTGCCGCAGCCAGTCCGGCGAAGGCTGCACCTTCACGCCGCGCAGCACGCGCGCGGTGTATCGCCCGCACAATTCCGGCGCCTCGATTCCGACGCGCGTCGCGTCTGCCGCCTTCTCGCTCGATTCCTTCAGCTTCGGCTTCAGCGACTTCACTGGCAGCCGGTAGATCGCGGCCACCTCTCGCGCCACGCCATAGTGCCCCAGGCAATCGGGACGGTTCGCTGTAATCTCCGCGTCGAGGACGGGCCCCGCCGCCGTCTCCTCGATCGAATCGATCGCTATGCCCGCCAGCGAAAGCCGCGCCCGCAGCTCCGCCGCAGGCGCCGTCGCCTCCACGAATTCCTTCAGCCAGTTGTAAACAATCTTCATTCTTGTGTTTTCAGTGGCACAGACAACCCTGTCTGTGCTCTTACGCAGCGCCCGATCTCGCGCGTCCACCCACGCCCGTCTCCGCTCGATTCCACGACGCCAACGTCGTAAGGGCCGTCATTCTGAGGACCGCGTTGTTTGCGGCCCGAAGAATCTCTCTTCCTTGCAATCGCACCGCCCGTCCGAGCACCGGTTTCGCAGCGGCCGCATTCGCGATTTTCGCGAATGCAGGCCGCTTCTTGCTTTTCAGGGGGTCGGAGCTTCAGTTCACCCTGAGCCGCGCGAATGGGCTCCGACATAAAATCGTCGCGCGAAGCGCGTACGTCTGTGCAGCTTCACCCGCAACATGTAGTCGAGGCTGTCCCAGCAACCGCTTGCGTGCTCACGAATCGCCGCCCGCCTCCAACCTCCCGTAATAGACATGCGTCTCGTACTCAAACCGCACGCGCCCATCCTCTACATGCGCGTCGAAAAGCTTCCGCAGCGCAGCCAGCATCGGCTCATGCTTCGGGTGCCCTTGCGGCGGCGCATACGACGAACTCCGCAGCCGACCGCTCAGCCCGTCGAAATCGAACACTTGCGCGTTCGGCAGTAATTTCTCGCCAAAAGCCCCGCGCCCGAAGAACTCGTTCATCCGCTCGTACTGCGGATACGTCTCCGCCACCTTCGTATATTCGTCGCAGTAGGCGCGCAGCAATTGCTCGTACTCGCGCTGGAAAGCCGTCCGGTCGCTCACGCGCTCGTTCCACATTACAGCGACCCACCCGCCCTGCCCGCCGGGGCGGGCCGGCCTCAGCACGCGTACAAATTCCACTCGCGTCGCCTTCGGCTCAAACCAATGAAACGCCTGCCCCGCCACCACAAAATCCGCGCACGCATCCGGCAGCGTCGTCGCCTCGGCCGATCCCGCCACGCTGCAGAAGTGTCGATATTTCTCGAGAAACTGCTCGCCCGCGTCCCGCATCGCCGCATTCGGCTCAACGCCATACACGATATTGCCGTTCTCAAGAAAAAGCTGCGCCAGCAACCCGGTTCCCGAGCCGACGTCAACAACCACCGACTCCGCCGTCAGCCCGCATCCCTCGCGCAGCACATCCAAAATCTCACGCGGATACCCCGGCCTGTACCGGACGTAATCCTCTACTCGATTCGAGAATCGTTCTTTTGAATCCGTCGCCGATTTCGGATCTGCCATGGCACTTGAACCGATCACTTTCGCCGCACGGCATGCCGCCCGATCCATTGGGCGAGTTCGACTTCGGAAACCCGGCCCGCAGCCAGCGCAAACATCTCAGACACGACATCATCTTCGGTCGCTCCGAATTCGTAGCCATTGAATTCCAGAAACGTGACCAGCGCCAGGAAGGCTACCCGCTTGTTTCCATCCCGGTAAGGATGGTTGCTCGCAATCCCGAATCCGTAGGCCGCGGCCAGCCACACGATATCCGTCTTCCGCTCATACCACCATTTCTGACGCGGCCTGGCTAGCGCCGATTCCAGCGCCCCCTCATCGCGAATTCCGTGAAGGCCGCCATGCTCGCGCAGTTGCTCGAAGTGGATCGCATCCAGCACGACCCGGCTTACCCAGTGCGGCTCCGGCTTGCGAGCGGCCACGGCTTCACTTCGCGAGCGAGCGCAGCGCGTTGCGGTATTTCTTCGCCGCCTTCGCCGCGATCTCCAACGCCCGTTCAGTCTCCGGATCGTACGGCGTCAAGAGAATGCCACGGTCGGTTTCGACGGCCAGGACGCGGTCGCCAGGCTCCAATCGGAATCGGTCGGCCATATCCTTCGGCACCGTCGCGCTGACAGATCCCCCGGCTTGTCGCAGCTTGATTTCCTTGGTCATGCCTGGATCGTAGCACATTAGTGCTACCCTCTGTAGCCTTCTCCCGATCCTGGTCGGATCGTCACGGAAACTGACGCAAAAACCGCACATCATTCTGAAACAGCAGCGGCAGTTCCGTGATCCCGTACTTCATCATCGCCAGCCGGTCGACGCCCATGCCGAACGCAAACCCCGAAAGCTTCGCGGCATCGTACCCAACGAAGCCGTAGACGGCTGGATTCACCATCCCCGCGCCGAAAAGCTCGATCCATCCCGAAAATTTGCACACGCGGCAGCCCGTCCCGCCGCAAACGTGGCACGTCGCATCCACCTCCGCCGACGGCTCCGTGAACGGGAAATAACTCGGCCGCAGCCGCGTCTTCGCTTTCGGCCCCAGAAACTCGCGGACGAAATATTCAACCGTGCCCCTGAAATCGCAGAAAGTGATGTCCGTATCGACCGCCAGCCCTTCGATCTGGTGGAACATATACCCGTGCGTCGAATCCGGATTGTCGCGCCGGTAGACTTTTCCCGGCACCACGATGCGCACCGGCGGCGCCTGCTTTTCCATCGTGCGAATCTGCATCGGCGAAGTGTGCGTGCGCAGCAAGTGCCCCGCGCGCGAGCCCTCGATGTAGAACGTATCCATGTTGTCGCGCGCCGGATGGTGCTCGGGAATGTTGAGCGCCTCGAAATTGTAGTAAGGCGTTTCGATCTCCGGCCCTTCAACCACGCTGAACCCGATCGAGAGAAAAATCCGTAGCAGCTCGTCAAACGTCTGCCGGATCAGGTGCCGCGTCCCGATCGCGCGCTCCACGCCCGGCAGCGAAAGATCGATTTGATCCCGAGCCGCGGCCGCCTGCTCCGCCGCCGCTTCAATCTCCTTGCGCTTCTCTTCGAGCGTCGCCTCGACGTGCGCCTTCAGTTTCTGAAATTCCTGGCCAACTATCCGCTTGAGCTCCGGCGGCGATGTCTTCAGCCAGTTGTCCCCGATCTGGGTTAGCGCTCCGGATTTTCTGCCCGTCCATCGACCGGTCAGGGTCGCCCACGCACCCGGAAGGGATTCATACTCTTCGATATCCGCATCGAAGCGCGCGCGCACCTCCGCAAACCGCGCCGCGACTTTGTCGGGCGTCGTGTCGCCAAGTTGCGCCAGCGTCTGAGTTGTAGGATCAGTTGTCATCGAGGGGCAGTATACTCGGTGATCGGGCCGGCAGGACGCCCTTCGCGAAGTGACTCAGGGCAAGCCGGCGCTACGTAGCGCCGCCGTCTCGGCGGCCGTTTGTTGGTTTTCCGGGTGCCCCACCCTTGGTGTGTAAGGGTGGGACGCCTCGCCTGAAAATCCGCCGCAATGAACGGTCTACGCCGAGGGCCTGCCTGCCGTCAGGCAGGCTGAGCAGGCGCCGCCTTCATATGCTGCTTCGCCGCCGCCACGAGCGACGTAAATCCCTCGGCATCGCGCACGGCCATATCCGCCAGGACTTTCCGGTCGATGTCGATCCCGCCCGCTTTCAGCCCGTGGATCAACTGGCTGTACGTCGTGCCGTTCGCGCGTGCCGCCGCGCCGATGCGCTGAATCCATAGCGTGCGGTAATCCCGCTTGCGCGTCCGGCGGTCGCGATAGGTATATCGCAGCGAACGGTTCACGGCTTCCTTCGCCGACCGGAAGAGTTTTCCTTTGGTGAGGAAAAATCCCTTCGCGTGTTTTAGCAGTTTCTTGCGCCGGGCGCGGCGCTTCGTCCCGCGTTTCACTCGAGGCATGGTTCTGATTCTCCTGTTTTGGTTTCCGAAAGTCGGTTACGCGGAGAGGATGCGCGGCAACGTGACGCCCTGGCCCGAAATCGGGCCTGGCACAGCGCGACAGCGCTAGTCTCCGCGGCGTGTTCGTTGGGCTCCCGTCACCTCCGATGTGACTCGGAGGCAGGAGCAAAACAAGCCGGAAATTCCGGCTTGCGGCCCTTCGTCCAAATTGCGGACGCAGGGCAGGCCGGCAGGCCCGCCGCGGCGGGTTACGCTCTGCCTGGCCGAAAGAAACTGGGTCACACTAAACGCGCCACCTACGCCGTGACGCCGTCATTCTGAGCGCCGCGCAGTTCGCGGCGCGAAGAATCTCTCTTGGGCTTCGATCCGCGAGAAGAAGTAACATCCGGAACGACGCCAGCCGCTAAACCCCGTACGGCAGCGCGAGACGGATGTTATGCACGTCCGCCGGACTTACTTCGATCTTGCCCGCGAGTTTCCGCTGCCGGCGCGGCAGCTTGGTGCCGAGCAGGTGCCGTTTCCCCGAATGCCACCGCATTATTTTCCCCGTCGACGTCATCTTGAACCGCTTGGCGGCGCCGCGATGCGTCTTCAACTTCATCTTCTTGTTCTTTTTCACAAATCCCTCTTCCGAAAAACTTGTCACGCCGTCGGCTGTGCAGGCCGCGCTGGCGCCGAAGCGACGGCTCCCTTTTTCGGTGCGAGCAGGGCCAACAAGATATTCGCTTCCATGCGCGGCCCGAATTCCACCTGCGCGTGCTCGTTGATTTCCTTGAGCAGCCGGTCCATCTTCGCGCGGCCCACGTCCTGGTGCGCCATTTCACGGCCGCGATGAAAGATCATCGCCTTCACTTTGAACCCATCGCCGAGGAACCGGATGATCTGGTTCTTCCGCACCTGGTAATCGTGCTCGGCGGTCGAAGGACGAAACTTCACTTCCTTGATGTGCGAACTTTTCTGGTGCTTCTTCTGCTCGTGCGCCTTCTTGTTCTGCTCGTACAGAAACTTGCCGTAATCGACCAGCTTGCACACCGGCGGCACCGCGCTCGGCGAGATCTCCACCACGTCCAGCCCCGCGTCACGCGCCGCCTTCATTGCGTCGAACAGGGACATCACGCCCAGCTGATTCCCCGCTTCGTCAACCACACGGACCTCACGAGCGCGAATCCGCTCGTTTACCCGGAGACCGCCCGAACCTCTAGGTTCTGCGATAAACCCACCTCCGAACGGCGAAACATCGTCTTCGCCGTCCACTTTCTTGTCGCCAGCCCTTCAAACCGCAATCTGAGGGCGACAGGCCAAAAAGTATAGCACGCCCGGCCCGCCCACCCGCAATAGCGTTCACCATTTAACTATCCGCCACCCCGCGCCCCTTCTTCGAAACGCACTCGCCGAATGCACTGGCGAAAACAAAACGTTCAGCCATAATCAAAACGCGCATGCCACTCATCGATCTCATCGGAACGATCGCCGCCGTGTGCACCACCACCGCCTTCATCCCGCAAATCGTCAAGATCCGCCGGCAAGGCGGCCGCGATCTCTCCTACCCGATGCTCTTCCTCTATCTCACCGGCATCGTCCTCTGGCTCGTCTACGGCCTCATGATCCACGCCGCCGCCGTGATCTGGGCCAACGCCGTCACATCACTGCTCGTCGGCGTGGCTCTCGTCCTCAAATCCACCCATCCGCACCGCTAGTCGCCAGGTTCCGCTGCGAAACCGCCTCCAAAATCTTCGCTAAGTTTTCGTCTTGACAAGTAGCAGATTGCGATATACAAATCGCATATTGTAATACGAGGGCACCATGAAACTCGGCGACAAACTCCGTTCCCTCCGCTCCGTCGAAGGACAGCTTCGCGGCTTCGATCGCCCCATGACTCAGGTCGAAGTCGCCAAGGCCATGAAACGCGAACTCGGCCGCAGCCTCAGCCAGGCCTATCTTTCGCAGATCGAGAGCGGCATGCGCCCGCACATCACGCACACCACGCGCGAATTGCTCGCGCGCTTCTTCCGCGTCTATCCGGGCTTTCTTGTGGATGATCCCGAGGGCTATTCCGCGGCGCTGCAATCCGATCTGCGCGTGATCGACGCGAAAGTCGACTCCTGGCTTTTCGCGGGCGCCGAACAGTTTTCGTCCGATGCACAGTTGAGCGACGCGTTGCTCGAGCTCGCTCGGCACGAGGATTCTCGCCGCCTGTTGCTTCTGCTCGGCGAAATCGTACGCACGCCGGGGCTCGCCGATCGGCTCGGCGAAGTGCTTCGCCCGGAAACTCTGGAAAGGGACGCAAATGATCGACGGCAACAGTCGCCCGAAATGGGCGCTCGGAGCTAGCGATGCGAACCTTGCTCGATATACAGGAAATTGTCGGCGTCACGGTCGAGGCTGTGGAGGTGCTCTATGACGTGGGCAAGCTTCTACTTGTTTTGTTTTCTGATTGGGTTCGCCCTTAGCCTGCTGGCGTTTCTCGCGGGCGCCGTGCACTTGCAACTTCCGGCGAAGCTGCACGTTCATTTGCCGGCGCAGGCGCTGCACGGCAAAGCGATCGCGGGCCTTCGGGGCGGACACGCACAGGCGGGCGGCGGGATTTCCTGGCTCAACGCGTCGACGATCCTCGCGTTCCTGGCGTGGTTCGGCGGGACGGGCTACATCCTCACCCGAAATTCGCATCTCGTCGCCACGTTGTCGCTGCTGGTTTCATCGGCGGTGGGACTCGTGGGCGGTTGGATGGTATTCGCCTTCATGGCGCGCATCGTGAGGATCAGCGAGCGGCAGATGGACGATTGGGACTATCGCCTCGAAGGCTCCGTCGGCACGCTCAGCAGCGCGATCCGTGAAAACGGCGTCGGCGAAATCACGTTTGAGAGAAATGGCGCCGTCAAGAGCGCCAGCGCGCGCACCGAAAACGGCAAGCCGCTGCCCAAGGGCGCGGAAGTCGTGATCTCGCGCTTCGAGAACGGCATCGCCTTTGTCGAGCGCTGGGAGGATTTCACGCGCTAAGAGTTTCGAATCGGCCTGAGGAAAAACTTTCGGAGAGGAAAGAGGGAGGCTTTTATGCATCCGTCGTTCGATCTTTCAAGCGTTTGGGTAATGGCGGGCCTATGCGTTCTTGTGGTGCTGTTCCTCATGATTGCCTTCGCGAAGATGTTTCGCAAGGCCGGGCCCCATGAGGCGCTGGTGGTCTACGGCATCCGCGGCACGCGCGTCGTCCAGGGAAGTGGCACGCTCATTCTCCCGATGCTCGAGCAGTGCCGCGACCTTTCGCTCGAGTTGATGTCTTTCGACGTCGCGCCGCAGCAGGACCTCTACACCAATCAAGGCGTCGCCGTCACGGTCGAAGCCGTGGCTCAACTGAAAGTGAAATCCGATCCCGTCTCGATCCGCACCTCCGCAGAGCAGTTCCTCACAAAAACGCCCGTGCAGCGCGAAGGCCTGATTCGCCTTGTGATGGAGGGCCACCTCCGCGGCATCATCGGCCAGCTCACCGTCGAGCAGATCGTGAAGGAGCCCGAAATGGTCGGCGACCGCATGCGCTCCACCTGCGCCGCCGACATGAACAAGATGGGCCTCGAGGTGATCAGCTTCACCATCAAGGAGGTCCGCGATAAGAACGAATATATCAGCAACATGGGCCGGCCCGACGTCGCCCGCATCAAGCGCGACGCCGAAGTCGCCGCGGCGGAAGCCGAGCGCGACATCGCCATCAAGCGGGCGGAGGCCACTCGCGCCGCCGCGATCGGCAAGGCGCAAGCCGATCAGGAACGCGTCGCTGCCGAAACCGCCTCGCTCGCCAAACAGGCGGAAGCGGAGCGCGATCTCAACGTCAAGAAAGCCGCGTACGTCGAGGCCACCAAGAAAGCCCAGGCGCAAGCCGACAAGGCCTACGAAATCGAAACCAACGTCATGCAGCAGCAGGTGCTGATCGAAGGCGTCAAGGCGCAACAAGTCGAGCGCGAAGCGCAAGTCAAGGTGCAGGATGCCGAGATCGAGCGTCGCCAACGCGAACTCATCGCCACCGTCCTGAAGCAGGCGGAAGTCGAGCGTCAGCGCATCGAGACGCTTGCCAACGCCGAACGCCAGCGCTTGATATCGGAAGCCGAAGGCCGCGCATCCTCCATCCGCGCACAGGGCGAAGCCGAAGCCGAGATCATCTTCAAGAAGGGCGATGCGGAAGCCCGGGCCATGAACGTGAAAGCCGCGGCCTTCCAGGAATACAACCAGGCCGCCGTCGTCGACAAGCTCCTCACCGGCTTGCCGGAGGTCGTGCGCGCTCTCGCGGAACCGCTCAGCAAAGTGGACAAAATCACGATCGTCTCGACGGGCAATGGCGACGCGGCCGGCGCCTACAAGCTCACCGGCGACATCACCAAAATCGCCGCGCAGGTCCCCGCGCTCTTCGAGGCGCTCTCGGGCATGCAAATGTCGGAGCTGCTCGGCAAGATTCGCCTGATCGGCGACAAGTCGCCGAAGGCGATTCCGCCCGCGGCGCCGCCAAGCAAGTCGTAAGTTTCGCTTCGTCCCGGCGGGCGTTTCGCTCGCCGGGACAAGCTGTTTCGCGTTTTTTGTGAAAGGAGAAATTCGATGGGACTCTTGGAACGGGTAAGCACTCTACTTCGCGCCAATATGAACGACATGATCGACCACGCGGAAGATCCTGAAAAAATGATCAAGCAGGTGATTCTCGACATGGAGAATCAGT
>JBKQNJ010000007.1:0-75124 GCA_052146315.1 Candidatus Acidiferrales bacterium
GCCATGAGGAGGACCTGCGAGCCGTCGGTATCGACGCTCGTGACGCGCGAGCAGACGGTGGTACAGCCGGCAGAGACCGCGCGATCGAGCAGGAGGCCGTTGAGGACGGTGCGCGCGTAAATTACGATCGGATGGCTCATTTCGAAGCGCGCGCGATGGCCGCCGCCGGAAATTAGCTCGGCGGTGCGGACGATTTTCTTGGGGTGCTGCTCGTCGAGAAGGAATGGGTATGCCTCAATCGCTTTGTGCGTGAGGCCGCCGCCGCAGGGCTTTTCCCAGGCGAGGCGCTCGTCAAAAATGGTTACCTGAAAACCCCGGCTGGCAAGGCGCTCGCCGCAGAGGGCGCCGGCAGGCCCTCCTCCGACGATGGCTATATTTTGCATGGCGTTCGTTGGCTATTGGGCCCTCTTACGGAGTCTTTACGGCGCAAACGGGGCTCTTTTGCCACCCACCTCAACAGTCTGTCAAGTCAGTGGAAAGATCGCTGCTACGAACCAGGCGGCGAGTATAGCACCAAAAAGCGCGGCGCCAATTGCCGAGCCGGTCCGTGCACGTAACGCATCGGTAGCGAGGCGCTGGAGCGCCGAAAAACCCGCCAAAGCGAAGAAAAGGATGAGAATCAGCACCTCGCCGTTCGCGAGGCGGTAATACGCGAGCAGGCATGCGAGCCAGAGTTCGAGGCGGAGCACGAGAGAGATAAAATATCGCAGCGCGCGCGGCTTGCCTTGTGGGACAGCGCCGAGAACGACTTCCTCGGCGAAACAAAAGATGCAGGCAATGGGCAGAAGCTCGGCGAAGCGCAGCCAGCGCGGCGCGTTCATCCACATGTCGGCAAGTTGCCAATTGAGCCACGCGCCTGTCGCGAGAAAAATCGCAAACGCAAGCAGAGCGGCAGCAAGGATCGGCCGTAAGCGCGGTGACCAGGATTCCTGCACAGCTTTCCAATTCAGCGCGAGCAGAAAGAGGCCGTCGATCAGGAGGAGCGAGGCGAGATAGTCGCCTGCGTAGAGATGCAAGAAGCGCAACGGCACCCCCAGCGACAGGATGAGAATGGCGGCCAATGCGCCAACGGTGCCTTCAGCGGCCGCCAGCGCGCGGCTGGGACGCGCCGACGATACATCCTCGCTCGCCGGGCCAGCGACCTTCGATGCAATCGTGAGAGCAAATGGAAAAAGCAGCGCGAGGCCGATCAGCCCGAGAATGGCTCCGGCCAGGCGACGGCGGCCGCGACTGAATGTCTCGTATGTCGCCAAATCCAAATTGAGCGCGAGTGTGTTGCGCGACACGCTCGGGAACAGCGCTTGCGTCGCCCAGAGCTCGGCGCGATGCGCGACCCCGCGATCGACGAGCCCGGTGGTGTGGGTGGCATACGGCAGAATGACGAGCTGAAACGCGCGTTGCTGAGAGAAGTCAGACGATTCGGTGCGGTCGCCACCGGCTGCGGCGGCCAGCACGCGCGCCTCCGATTTCACCGGCCAGAGATCGAGGCCGCCGGCGATCACGAGCAGGTTGGAGGGCATGCGCCGCGGCAGCGTCATGGGAGCGGGCGAGAGTGCGATGGTGGCGGCGATGGGATCGTAGTCCGCCATGCGCACGGCGATTTCGCCACCCATGGAGTGGCCGAGGAGGATCGTCTTGCGGGGATCGATCGCGCCACTTCGGGTGAGAGAGTCGATCGCGACGGCCGCGCACTGTTCGGCTCGCGGAAAGGTGAATGGGTCGGTGTTGTCGCCATGGCCCGCGAGATCGAAGAGATAGGTGCGGAATCCGTGGCCAGCGAAATCCGAGCCGAGGTACATCATCATGCGGCGATCGGCCGAGAGGCCGTGGAGCACGATGGCGGAGCCGACGGGAGCGACGCCAAGCGGCGGATCGAGAACAGTGACGGGCGTGCGGCAAGTTCTGCCATCGAGAACGGCGTCGTGGTGCGGGAGCTCGGCGCGCCTGATCCAGTGAGCGCCGAGGATGGGAAGAATCGCGCCGAGAACGGCGAGTTCGATTGCCCAACGCTTCATCGCATTTGGCCCGCGGAATTCATGCGACTGGCTTCATGCGGCGCTCACCGCACGCTCGGCGACGTTGCGAGCGCGCGTGATAGAATTGATGCTTCGACTCTTCCCGCGGGAAGAGATCGCGGGGCAGTCGATTGGGACAAGTCGTTTCGCAAGGTGAGCTGATTCTCCGCCGGAGCGAATGGAAACGCAACGGGAGGAAAGTGGTGTGCGCGAGCGGGTCGTTTGACCTGCTTCATCCGGGACACATTCGTCTTTTGGAACAAGCACGGTCGCTCGGTGATTTCCTGGCGGTTGCGGTGCAAGGCGATGCGAGCGTTCGCGAGCGGTTTAGCGATGCACCAAAGGTGGTGCGCCCGGTGACGCCGGCCGCCGAGCGAATGGAGATCGTGGCGGCCCTCGCTGCGGTGGATTTCGTGGTGCCATTCGACGAACCTTCTCCGCATCCGTTCTTGCTGCGCTTCTTGCCCGATGTGTTTGTCGAGGGCGGCTCCGGAGCGCAGCGCGAGTTTGGCCTTCACCAGCGCGAGCTGGAAGCGCTGGGATGCAAGATCGTGCACGTCCCGCTCGAACCGGGCTATTCCACGGCGCAACTGATCGAACGCATCGCCAATCTCCGTACATGATTCTTCCGCTGGTTTCCGAACTTTTCGGGCGCATCGGCCGGCAGGCGGCGGTCGATGACGCGTGCGACCGGCTGCGCCGCGAGGGCGGCAAGGTCGATCTTTCGGGACTTACAGATTCGGCGAAAGCGCTACTGGTTCCGATTGTGTTCGGCAAGCTCGGGCGGCCGGCAATCGTGGTGGTCGATTCAAACCAGCGCGCCGAAGCGCTGCTCGATCCGATGCGCTGGTTTTACGAGGCGGTGACGGGCAAGCCGGGGCGCCGCGTGGCATGGTTCCCGGCGCACGACGTGTTGCCCTACGAAGAGCGCTCGCCACACGCGGAGATTTCGGAGGCGCGCGCGGTCGCGTTGTGGCGGCTGGCGACTGGTGAAGCGGACATCGTGATTGCGCCGGTGCAAGCCGTTTTATGGCGAATGCGCGAATCGCAGTTTTATCGAGGCTTGGCGCGCACGATCGCGCGCGATGAATCGATCGGGCACGAAGATTTCATCGAGTTTCTCAGCGGCGCGGGCTACGAGAAACACACGACGTGCGAGATGCCGGGGCACTATTCCGTACGCGGCGGCATCATCGACGTGTTTTCGCCGGAAACGCCGCAGCCGGTCCGCATTGAATTGTTCGGGGACACGATCGAATCGATCCGGGCGTTTGACCCGAATACGCAGCGCTCGACGAATCCGATGGAGCGCGCGACGCTCTTGCCGTTGACGGAAACGCTGCGGCAGGTTCAAGTGCTCGAACCGATGCGGGTGTCGTCGGAATCAGGCCGCGAAGACAGCGATCTGCCGGAAGGTTTCTATCCGGGGTGGGAATTTCGCGACATGCTACAGCACGAGCGTAACGGCGTGCTGTTCGATCTCGCCACCGACCCGCTGGTGGTGCTGGACGAACCGACGCAGATCAAGGGCGCGCTCGAAAAGTATCGCGCGCGGCTCGACCAAGCGTTTGAGGAAGCGGAGGATCCGCTCGCAGAGCCTGCTGGCCGTTACATCCTGAGCGAGGAGGAGTGGTCGCTCGCGCTCGAACTCTTCCCGCGCCTGGCGATCGAGCACCTCGGAGTTGCGGTCGAAGGTGCCGTGCCGCTCGCGTTGCAAACGCAGCCGACGACGCGATACCACGGCAACGTGGCGGCGTTCATGGGCGAAGTGCGGCGGCGGCTTGGCGAGGGCGAGCACGTAGTGGTGTCCGCGGCGAGCACCGGAGAGCTCGAGCGATTTGCGGACATCTGCCACGAGTACGAATTGCCTTACCGGCTCGGCGAACTGGAAGAGAACGTGACGGTGACGCGGCTGGCGGAGGAAGGCAGCACCGGCAACGCGCCCGCGATGGTGATCGTGAAAGCGCCGCTGGCCGAAGGCGTGGTGTTTCCGGCGGCGCGGCTCGCGATTTACGGCACCGCCGATCTTTTCGAAACGCTTCCACCGCCCGAGCGGCAGCGCGCGCGTCCGAAGACGGCGAGTTTTTTCAGCGATTTCTCGGACCTGAAGCCCGGCGATTATGTGGTGCACGTCGATCACGGGATCGGACAGTTCGACGGATTGCGGCAAGTGGTGGTCGAAGGCGCGACGGGCGAATTCATGCTGCTGCACTTCGCGGACGACGCGAAGCTCTACGTGCCGCTCGCGCGGCTCGACCTCGTGCAGAAGTACCAATCGTTGGGAGGCGAGCCGCCCACGCTCGACCGCCTGGGCACGACGGTCTGGGAGACGCGCAAAACGCGCGTGCGCAAATCGGTCGACGACATGGCCGACCAGCTTCTCGCACTCTACGCCGAACGCAAGACGGCCGTGGGACATGCGTTTCAGGCGGATTCCAATTTTCAGCGGGAGTTCGAAGATGCTTTCGAATTCGAGGAAACTCCGGACCAACTAAAAGCCATCGAAGATGTGAAGCGCGACATGGAATCGACGCTGCCGATGGACCGGCTGTTGTGCGGCGACGTCGGCTACGGCAAGACGGAAGTAGCGATGCGCGCCGCTTTTAAGGCGATCTCGGATTCGAAGCAGGTGGCGGTGCTCGCGCCGACCACGGTGCTGGCGTTTCAGCACAACGAAACGTTCCGGCGAAGATTCGCTGCGTTTCCCGTGCGCATCGAGATGCTGAGCCGGTTCCGCAACGAGAAGGAGCAGAAGAAGACGCTCGAAGAGCTCGAGGCCGGGAAGGTCGACATCGTGATCGGCACGCACCGGATCCTTTCGAAGGACGTGAAGTTTCACGACCTCGGATTGCTGGTCGTTGATGAAGAGCAGCGATTCGGCGTGGCGCACAAAGAGCGGTTGAAGGAGATGCGCAAGAACGTGGACGTGCTGACCATGTCGGCGACGCCGATTCCGCGCACCCTGCATATGTCGCTCGTGGGATTGCGCGACATGAGCGTGATCGAGACGCCGCCGAAGGACCGCCTGGCGATCCAGACGACGGTCGCGCCGTTCAGCGAGAATCTGGTGCAGAAAGTGATCGAGGCGGAGCTGGATCGCGACGGGCAGGTGTTCCTTGTGCACAACCGCGTCGAATCGATCGCGTCGCTGGCGTCGCTCGTGAAGCGCGTGGTGCCGCGGGCACGGATCGTGGTGGGACACGGACAGATGCGCGAGACGGAGCTCGAGAAGGTCATGATGAAATTCGTCCGCGGCGAGGCGGATGTGCTGGTGTCGACCACGATCATCGAGAACGGCCTCGATATTCCGCGCGCGAACACGATCGTAATCAATCGCGCCGACCGCATGGGGCTTTCCGAGCTGTACCAATTGCGCGGGCGAGTGGGACGGTCGAACCAGCGCGCGTATGCGTATCTGCTCGTTCCGCCCGACGTAGCGCTCACGCCGATCGCGCGACAGCGCCTTGCGGCACTGAAGGAATTCAGCGATCTCGGCGCGGGATTCCGTATCGCGGCGCTCGATCTCGAATTACGCGGCGCGGGAAACTTGCTGGGGCGCGAACAGCATGGCTACATCGAGGCCGTCGGCTTCGACATGTACTGCCAGATGATGGAGCGGGCCGTCGCCGAACGGAAGGGCGAGGCGGTCACGCCGGAGCGCCGCGCGACGCTTAACCTGGGCCTGGATGTGCGGATCCCGTCGGAATACATCGACAGCGAGAATCTGCGGCTGAGAATCTACAAGCGCGTCGCGAGCGTGATTTCGGACGCGGCGCGCGACGAGGTGCGGAAAGAGCTGGAGGACCGGTTCGGGCCTCCGCCTCCGGCTGTGGTGAACCTGCTTGACTACGCGGTGCTGAAGGCGCAGGCGGAAAAGCTGCTGGTGGCTTCCGTTGACCGCCGCGGCGACGAGGTGGCGATCAAATTCTACGAGGATACGCCGCTCGGTCCCGAGCGGCTGGTGAAATTGATCCGCAAACACCGCGACATGAGGCTAGATCCAACCGGGGTGCTCTGGCTGCACTGGAAAGGTTACAAAGGCGGCGTGATGGAGGCAGTCAGAAACGTATTGCGGCAACTACAATCGTAGAGATAGAATTTCGCGAGAGACCCACATGAAAACCCGAAACTTGCTTTCCATGGTATGGCTGGCCGTTTTTGTCGCGCTTGTTTTGGCGCCCGGAGCGCGAGCGCAAGCGCCGTCGCAGGCACAGTCGAAGGATACCCTTGTCGAAGAGATCGTGGCGCGTGTGAACAACCAAATCATTACGCTCTCCGACTACGAAAAGGCGGCGCAGGGGTTGGCGGAGGAGGTCCGGCAGGATTGCCAGAATTGCGCGCCGGACCAGCTGGCGGCGGAGATTAAAGACCGTCAGAAGAACCTGCTGCGAGACATGATCGATCAGCAGCTTCTGATCGAGCGCGCCAAGGATATGGGTATCGACGTCGAGACGGAGCTGGTGAAGCGGCTGGACGAGGTCCGCAAAGAGAACAATCTCGCCACGATGGACGATTTGGAAAAGGCCGTCGAGAAACAAGGGATCGTCTGGGAAGATTACAAGCAGCAGATGAAAAACGGCCTGCTGACGCAGAAGGTGATCCAGCAGGAAGTGGGCGGCCGGATGGACATCGGCCCAGAAGAGATCAAGAAATATTACGACGCACACAAGCAGGATTTCGTCCGGGCGGAACAAGTGGATCTCTCTGAGATTCTCCTGAGCACGGAGGGGAAAACTCCGGAAGAAATTGCGGCGATCAAGACGAAGGCCGACGACTTGCACAAGCGGGTCTTGAACGGCGACGACTTCGCTGAACTGGCGAAGCGGCACTCGGAGGGCTCAACCGCGCAGGACGGCGGCGAGCTTGGACTTTACGAGCGCGATCAACTCGCGCCGCAGCTCGCGGATGCGGTCTTCAAACTGGACAAGAACGGAATCACCGACGTGATCCAGACGCGGACCGGGTTTGAAATCCTGAAGGTGAACGAGCACTATCAGGCGGGTTTGCAGCCGCTCGACAAGGTCTCGGAACAGATTACCAACATCATCTACAAGCAGAAGATGGACCCAGCGATGCGCAGCTATCTGGCCGAGCTGCGCGAAGAGAGCTACGTCACCGTGAAGCCGGGATTCACGGACACAGCCGCGGTGCCGGGCGCAACCGTGATCCAGGAAGTGGCCCCGACACCGGACGCGGTTACGAAGAAGAAGGGCAAACACAAGGTGCCGCTGCCCAACGTCAACGGCGGTCTATGAAATCCCACTTCATCACCGACCTCGCGGACGGCCAATTGGTGGCTTCGCTCTTCCTGGTTCGCGAGAAGGAAGTGCGCACGTCGCAGCGAACGGGAACCTCCTGGCTGCACTTGGAACTGGCCGACCGTACCGGGACAATCCCGGCGAAGATGTGGGAGAACTATGCAACGCTGGCGGCGACATTCGAGTGCGACGACGTGGTGCAGATTCGCGGGCGCGTGAAGCTGTACAACGGGCGCAAGGAATTGACGCTCGAGCAGATCGTTCCGGCGCTCGAGCGCGACTACGACCTCGGGGATTTCCTGCCGCATACGAAATACGACGTCGAAGAGCTCTACGGCCGGCTGCGCCAGGCGATCGGCGGGATGAAGAATCCGTGGCTGAGACAGTTGCTCGCAAGCGTGGTCGACGATCCCGCAATCGCGCCGAAATTGAAACGCGCACCCGCCGCGATGACGATGCATCACGCCTATCTCGGCGGATTGCTCGAGCACGTGGTCAGCCTGATCGGGCTGGCGGCGGACGTATCGGCGCACTACCCGCAACTCGACGCGGACCTGCTGCTCGCGGGTGTGGTGCTGCACGATATCGGAAAACTGGACGAGTTGAGGTACACTCGCGCGATCGATTATTCGACCGAAGGGCGGCTTCTCGGGCACATCACGATCGGCGTCGCGCTGGTGCGGGAAAAGCGGAGGACGATTTCGGGATTTCCGGAACCGCTCGGCGTGCTGCTGGAGCACCTGATCCTGAGCCACCACGGATCGTACGAGTTCGGCTCGCCGGCGCTGCCGCAGATTCCGGAGGCGCTGGCGCTGCACTTCATCGACGATCTGGATTCGAAGATGGCGGGAGTGTACGCGACGCTCGATTCGACGGACGGCGAGGAGATTTGGACGGAGCGCAATCCCTCGCTGCGGCGGTCGCTGCTGCGGACGAACTCGTTCCTGAACGACAAGGGCCCCGACGCCGCAACGACGGCGACCCTGCCTTTTGGCGACGCAAAGGACTCGAAAAAAAGATGAGCCTGCCGCTGGACGAAACGAGCGAAAAAGGCGCGTTGCTTCCGCATTTGTCGAAGCGCTCGGTGCTCGATCTTGCGCCGCTCGAACTCGATTGCATGAATACGCTGTGGCCGATCGGCGAGGGCACGGTGCGCGAGATTCGCGACCAGCTGGCACCGCGCCGCGCGCGAGCCTACACGACCATCATGACGATCATGGATCGGCTGGCGCGCAAGGGGGTGGTCGAGCGGCGGAAAATGGGCCGAGCGTACGTCTATCGGCCAAGGCTCAGCCCGGAGGAAGCGCGAGCGCAGGCGCTCGGGCAAGTGATCGAAGGTTTTTTCGGCGGCTCGAAGGATGCGCTGCTCGCGCATCTGGTAAACGGTTCAGGAGCGCGACGGGCCGTAGGCGCGGCAGCATCCGCCTCGGCCTCGGTGCCGCCGGCGACCGATGTTGAGGCAGGCGAAACCTTCTCTCGCGAACGACTCGACAGCACGCGCATCTAGCGCGACTCTCTTTCTATGTTTCCCGCAGAACTCAAAATCCGGGATATGGCGATCCGCCCGGCGACGATCCTCGCGCCGATGGCGGGCGTCACTGATACCGTCTTCCGGCGCGTGATCCGGTCGCTGGGCTGCTGCGGCTTGATCATGACCGAGTTCACCAGCGCCGAGGGGCTCACGCGGAGCGCGGCGCGCACCCTGCGGTATCTCTATTTCGATGAGGACGAGCGGCCAATCGCGGCGCAGATTTTCGGGTCCGATCCGCAGGTGATGGCGTCGGCGGCGGCGCTCACCGAGGATTTGGGATTCGATCACGTCGACATCAATCTGGGCTGCCCGGTGAAGAAAGTGGTGAAATGCGGCGGCTCAGGGTTGCTGCGCGACTTGCCGTTGATCGAGAGGCTTTTTCGCTCGGTGCGCGCGGCGGTGCGCATTCCGCTGACGATCAAGATTCGCTCGGGCTGGGATGAAAACAACATCGTCGCGGTGGACGTGGCGCGCATGGCCGAGCAGATCGGGATCGAAGCTGTGGCCGTGCATCCCCGGACGCGCATGCAGGGTTATGCGGGGACGGCTGACTGGAGCGTGATCCGCGCGGTGAAGGAAGCCGTGCGCGTTCCGGTGATCGGCAACGGCGACATTCGCACGCCGCAAGACGCCGTGCGCATGATCGAAGAGACCGGCTGCGACGCGGTGATGATCGGGCGGGCCGCATCTTCGAATCCGTGGATCTTCCGGCAGATTGGGGATTACATTGCGACCGGGCGCTACGACGAGCCGACCGAAGGGGATCGCTACCGGTTGCTATCAAGCTATTTCCGCAGCCTAATCGACGCAGAGATGCCGGACGCGATTGGGAAGATGAAGCAGTTTGCGACGTTTTTCACGCACGGCGTGCGCAACGGCGGCGAACTGCGGCATCAGGTGCACCACGCGCAGACGGCCGGCGAAATCCTCGATCGCGTGGATGCTTTCTTTTCGCGCGATGCGGTCAACTGCGACCGCGCCGCTTCCTAAACTCACTCCGGCTTCGCGAGGCCTTTCGCGATCGCATCGTCGAGGAGCTGTTTCATCTGCTCCGCCCCCTGACGGGCCCGTTCCACCTGTTGGCGCGCGATCTCACCCTCCTGCCGGCCCAGCTCGCCCATTTGCCGGCCAAGGTCGCCTGCTTGGCGCCCGAGGTCGTTCATCTGGCTCCCGGCTTGCCAGCGCGTCTCACCCAGCTCGCGCTGAAGTTCGCCGACTTCCTTTTGAAGGTCACCCAGCTGCTGAAGCGTCGCTCCGCTCGCGTTAAGGTCTTTCACCTCCGACTGGAGCTTTTGGATCTCCGCCGTGAGATCGGGAATTTTCACGCGGAGTTCGTTCATTTTCTGCTGAACCTGCTCGCGCATTTCCTTACCGAGTTCCTCTTGCTTTTTCCGGAGAGCTTCCTGCTGCTTCGCGAAATCGCTGCTGCCGGACCATAGCTGCTTCGCGCGGTCGATAGTGGCCTGGTCGCGAATGACGTAGGATTTTTCGTCGCGCTCGAACCAGATGAAGTCGCCCGGGATTTTGTCGCTGAGCGATTTCGCGTGTTCCATATCCTCTCCGGAGCCGGACATCATCCACGGCTCCGAGCCCGGCGTGACGATCACGAAGCGCGAGCCCCAGGGCCAATTGGCTCCCCAGTTCCAATTGCCCCAGTCCGCCACCGGCGCCGGTGGCATGGGCGGTGCGGGCGGAGTCACCGGAACCTGCGCCTCGGGAGGAACTGGCGCAACTTGTTGCGGCGGCGCCAGAGGCACAACATTTGGTGCTGCGTCGGAGGTGCTTGGCGCACTCGGATCGTTCGGCAGATTGGGAAGCGGCGCAACCGCCGGCAGTGGAGCAGACTCAGGCTCGGAGCTTGCGCTCGGACTGGCAGGGGGCGCGAGTTTCGGCGGCGGCGGAGGAGGAAGAGCAGGAATTTGCTGCGCCTGCAAGCCGAAAAAGGAGGGATGCAGGGACGCCGTGAGCGCGACAACCGGCGCCGCACAGATGACCAGCCATATCGCGAGAGCCTTCGTCAGCCTGTTTGACATCGCTTTCCTCCACGCCAGAATTCGCTCGACTCTTTTTTCCGCTTGTCCGGCTTTGGCCATCGCGACACCGTGCCACCACACGCGTTCGGGCGCCGCTTCCAGCTCCGCGAAAAAACCGAGCAAGGTTTCGGCGTAACGTGTGCGATCGGCGCCCCCGGCGAGCGCGGCTTCGTCGCTTGCTTGCTCGGAGATCTCGGCCAAATGCCGCTCGAGCCACCACGCCAGCGGGCTGAACCAGAAGATCGCGCGGTGAATCAGCGCCAGCCGCTGCCACAGCGCGTCGTGCCGCTCGATGTGCGAAAGCTCGTGCGCCAATACAGCCGCAAATTCCTCGTCGTCCCATTTGCGCCAACCGGCGGGGAGCAGAACCACAGGTTCGCGCACGCCCAGCATCAGCGGGACCGAAAGCATCTCGGATTCCGCCAGCCGGGGAATCGCACGCAATCCAGCGGCGCGGGAAGCGACGAAAAGAATTCCCATTGCTCGCAGGTCGCGGATCGATGTGGCAGCATCCTGCAGCCTCTTTCCATAGCGAATGCCGATGGCCAGCCTAAGGAAGAAAGCGAAAACGATTGCCAGATACGCTGCGAAGGCAAGAACGAGCCACGGAATCTGGCGACGCCCGGCGGAAGTAAGAGGCGCTCTTTTCGACGCCGAGGCTGCTTTGGACGTCGCCGGCGTGATGTTCGCGGTTTTTGGCAGGATCCCGACCACCGGTGTAACTGCGGGTGAGTACGCCGCGGCAGTTTGTGGCGCGTCGGCCTGAACGGCGGCGCGCTGCGGCAGATTCGGAATTAAGACGGGAAGGGGAATCGCTGGGCAAAGAGCGATGAGCAAAGGCATGAAAAGAGCGGCGATAAGAACGCCTCTCGACGAGAGCAGCTTCATTCGTACGCTCTTGACGCGGAAGACGGTAAGCAACGCGGCTGCGAAGCAGACAAGTAAAATCGAGCGCGCTGCCGCGTCAACGAGGATGGAGAGAAAACTCGAACTTGCATGAATCATTGCGGGCACCATGGTCAGCTTCCCTTCTTTGCGGAGCGGCCCCTCGCTCCGGTTGAGGATTTTGCTTCCGTTTTCTGCTGTGCGATTTTCCTCGCGAGGCGCTCGAGCTGCTCGCGATCGATGACGGCGTGATCGACCATGCCGACGACGAGTTCCTCGGCCGATCCGCCGCAGAAGCGGTCGATGATGCTCTTCACGGCGCGCACGGCCACGTTCTGCCGGGCTTCGGCGGCGCGATAGATGTAGGTGCGGCCTTCCACTTCGTGGGAGACGAATCCCTTCCGTTCCAGCCGGCTGAGGATCGTTCGCACGGTGGATTCTTTCATCGGGCGCGTGGGCGCAAGAGCCTCGCGGCACGATTCCGCGGGGCATGGCCCGTGCGCCCAGATATAATCCATCACTGTCTGTTCGACTTCGCCGAGGCCTTTTGGGCGCTTTCCGTGTGTGCTATTCATTGTAGCGCTACAATATGTAGCGGATAGACGGATTCATGTCAAGCGGAATTTTCGGCGGCTTTATGTCGCGGGATTCTTGGGCGCGCCGGGATGCATGGATGTCTTACTCGTCGCGGGTGATCAGTAGCTGCTTATAGGCTTCGCGGCGGGTGATGCCGCGCTCGCGGGCGGCTAGTTTCAGGGCGGCTTTGCGATCGACACCGCGGTCGTTCATGATTTCGTCGACGCGGCGCGCGAGCGGGACCAGGCTTGCGGTTGGCGCGTCGGCCTCGGCGTGCGTTGCGTGTCCATCGGGCGGGCCGATGAGGAGAGTGATTTCGCCGCGAGGCGCTTTCTTCTGCGCGGCGGCGAGCAGGTCTTTGATGTGCCCGCGCTGGAACTCCTCGTAAACCTTCGTGATTTCGCGTGCGATCACCGCAGGGCGATTGCCGAGGATTTCGAGCGCGTCCTCGAGCGTGTCGAGCAGGCGATGCGGCGCTTCGTAGATCGCGACGGTTCGCAGCTCGGTTGCGAGATCGCGAAGGGCCTTGCGGCGCGCCGTGGGCCGCGCCGGCAGAAAACCCACGAACACGAATTCGCTGACGGACATTCCCGAGGCTGCGAGTGCGGCCACGAACGCCGAGGCTCCCGGGACGGGCACGACTTCGATCCCGTGGCGCAGGCAGAGGCTCACGAGGCGGTATCCGGGGTCGGAAATCGCGGGGGTGCCTGCGTCGCTGACGAGCGCGACTTTCGCCCCCTGCTCGAGCTCGATGACGAGCTCCGCGGCGCGCGTGATTTCGTTGTGTTCGTGGTAGCTGACGAGGCGCTTCGGGATGTCGAAATGCGAGAGAAGCTTTTGCGTCTGGCGAGTGTCCTCGCAGGCAATCACATCAGCTTCCTTGAGTATGCGAAGGGCGCGGAGCGAAATGTCCTCGAGATTGCCGATGGGGGTGGCGACAACATAGAGGCAGCCGCCGGTGACGTCATCTGGCTTGGGTTTCGAATTGTTCTTGGTCGCCATGCCGCCGGGCTCGCTCTTGCAGCCCATTGAGCGTATGCCGCGCGACATTTTTTGGCAAGGCAGGGGCGTTTGAGAGGGATTTTCCCGAATGCTACTTTTAGGAATTCGGCATGAGCGCAGGCGGCTTCAGGACGGGCGAGAGGACTTTTGCAACGAGCAAGGCCATTTGGCGTGCGCCGTTCTCTGAAAGATGCAGTCCATCCAACGTCGCATTGGCGCTGCCAATCACGTGGACGAAATAGTGTTTTGGAACCAACCAGACGCCATACTTCGAGGCTAGCCGTCGCTGAATTCGACCGTAAGCAATCGCATTTGGCAGGAGTGGCAACTCAAACATCACAATTGTACGTCCGGGCATGGCGAGCTTCGATAAGAGCAATTCGAGGTTCCGGCCAAACTCAACCGACGACATGCCAGAGAGCAAATCATTTCCGCCTATTTCAATGAGGACGAGATGGTCGCCTGGCGTAATTTGTCCGGCCATTGTTCGACCCTCGACTACCCCGGCTCCCGGCTTGGCAAGGTTTTTCACCGGAATGCCAGTCATTCGCGCGAAGGCGGCAGGCCATGCAGGCGAATGAAGGTCTATGCCAGAGGAGATGGAGTCTCCGATTACCACTAAATGGTCGCTCGGCGTTCCTGTAATCAAGGGCATCCTGCGGTGAGCAAGCTCTGAAGCATTGAGGGCCAGAACCGACAGAAACAAAACTACTGCCGCACTCAACCGCAACCTGACCCACGATGGCTTGGTAGTGTTCGAGGCGATAAACCAAAGGGAGAATATCGCCAAAAATATTACGTCAACGGCCCAGAAAAACGGCGGAGAGGCCATCACCATCAAAGCCAACGCAATCCACGACACGATGTTTCTCGGCAACAACATCCAACGACGCTTCAAGTATGGCGAGGCGACGATTGCCAATGGGAGCAGAGCGCCCCCAAGGTAGAAGGAATCGCCCGACGCAAAATACAAAGCAACACGATTCATCGTGGGAATCGTATCATTTCCGAGCCGCGGGGAAATTGACAGAGATGGGCTGGTTCGCTACTCTGGTTCATCCGAAACTACACGCTAAGGAGCAATGAATGGCTCAGGGTACGCCGGTAAAGCACCGAAAGAAGACGAAATCGGTCCTCAAGAATATCCGCCAGGCCGAGCGGCGCGCGGCGATCAACCGCATGAATCGGACGAGGGTCCGCACGGCGTTGCGCCGGATGCGGGCGGCGCTGACGGCTGCGGACAAGCCCGGTGCCGAGAAACTGATGTCGGCGACATTTTCCGAGCTCGACAAGGCGATTCGCAAGGGCACGCTGGCCGAGAACACCGCGAATCGGTACAAGTCGCGGCTGGCGCTTGCATTGAACGGGCTGCAGGCGAAGAAGTAGCAGCAGCGGGAAAAGGATTTTTGTTGGGGCGCTCCGAGGTTTCGGAGCGCCTTTTCTTTTGCGCTAGCGGGCGTGGGAAACGAGCGCGGAGGCAGGAGTCGTGAGGCGCGCGATCAGGAATTCCATCAGCGCGCGCGGGTCCGGATTCGAGGACTTCAGTTGACTATCGGCCTCGGCGAGAGCGACGAGGCCGGAGAGCAGTTCGTTCTTCGGAACACGGTGCGCCTGGCGGACGGCTACTTCGGCGGCCTCTGGGCGCATGCCGAGCTGACGAGCGGCTTGAAAGCCTCCGGTGTGGGCGGGGAAATCGCGTGCCTCGATGAGTTTGCGGTAGGTCCACGCAAGCGCGCCGACAATTCCGATCGGCTGCTCGCCTTCGCGCAGGAGATTATCTAGGAACGCGAGAGCGTCGCGGCGCCTTCGGCTTGCGAGCATATCGGTAAGCTGCCAGACGGTATTCTTGCGGGCTGCGACCACGAGAATTTCGACATCGGCGGCCGTGATGCGGCGTCCCAGCGCGTAGGTAGCGAGCTTTTCGAGCTCGCCGCGCATGCGGGCCGGCTCGCCATTGACGATATCGGCCAGCAGCGCGGCGGCATCGCGATCGATTTCCGCGCCAAGATCCTTCGCCATTTGCGCCGCGAGTGCCGCGGCTGATTCGCCGCCAATCGTCAATTCGACGACCAGCGCCTTTTCGCCGAGGAGCTTGCGGAACTTCTGGCGGCCGTCGAGCTCGGAGGCCTCGAGCACCAGAATCGTAAACGGCGCGGGCGAGCTTAGGTATTTCTCGAGCGCTTCGATGATTTCTTCGCGCGATTTCTCGCCGAGCTTCTCGACCGATTCCACATCCTCGACGACGATCACTTGCCGCGGCGCGAGCATCGGCAGAGTCTCGGCGCGCTGCAAAATCTCGTCCCAACCCGCATCGCGAGCGGAGAGCCGGGCAACGGCCCAGTCGCGAGCGACCTCCGGGACGCACGTCTCGATGATCCGATTGCGGCACATCTCGCGGAGGTAGTGGTCGGTGCCGAGAAGAAGCACGGCGCCGATGGCCTTGCCGTGAGCGAGCTGTTCGAGAAGCTTCTCGGGGGATGCCGACGCCATCAGAAACGCTCCAGCACGTTGGCAACGATGTGCGACGCGAGATCGCGAGACATGCGCTCAAGGGCGGGATCCTGTTGCTCGAAGAAGCTGTTCACGTCGGTCGAGATCTGATACTGGTCGCGGAAAACCATGTCGTCATCTTTGTACACGGGTTTCTGGGTGTGATTATCGACAAGGGAAATCTTCGTGTGCACGGTGACGAGCATGGTGGTGACTTCGCCGGTGGTTGCGTTGAACAGCACGGGCGTGGTGTCAATCGAGAGGACTTCGCCGTGGAGCACGGCGTCGGCCGACGCAGGGTCCTGGACGACGTGATATTTCGTGCGCGTGATGAACTCGCGGATGGTGGCTTCCGTGACGCGCTGCTCGATGCGATAGCGCGTCGTGTCGTTCTTGAACGCTGGGATGGCGATCGTTGTCCATTCGGACGGCAGATTCGCGGCATGCCCCGCGACGTGATAGCCGCAACCTTGGGCCAAGACCGCGACCGCGAGAGCCGCAAGAAACACGGGGTAGGCTAAGGGCACGCGCGGCGTTCTTGCGAATCGCGCGGCGTGACGCGGCGGCATCTCAGTCGGGCAACTTCGCAACAAGCTCCTCCGCAATACGCACGGCGTTGGTGGCTGCAAGGCGCAGATTATCAACCACGCCCCAAATCCAGGCGCCGCGTTCGACGCTGGGATCCGGCTCGATCCGCGCCAGGTGAATCTCGCTTTCGCCGGCAACGCTGACGTTTGTCGGCGAGGCATCATCCGGCGCGGCTACTTTTACGCCAAGGCCTGCAAATGCGGCTTCGAGCTGGCCGAACGATTCGACTGGGCTTGATGGCGCAAGATCGGCGTACGCAGCGAAAGCATACCCGTAAAATACCGGCGCTTGCACTAGTTGAATTGCAGGCACGGGCGCGCGGCCCGCGAGATAGAGGACCACGTCGCGCGCGACGGCGGCGCGCATATCCTCGATGCGCGGCTTGCTGGCTTCGCCGTGGCGTGCGAGGAGATTGAAAGCGACCTGCGCGTCAAAGACGGTGCGGTCGATTTCGCGGAAAGAAAGCAAGCTGGCCGTCTGGCTCTCGAGTTCCTCGATGCCGGCCTGGTCGCGGTCGGAGACGGGAGGAAAAAGCAGCAGGACGATTCGCTGCGGCCGAAATTTGGCAAAACCAGCGGCGAGCGTGCACGCAACAATCACGGGCGCTGTGGGAGAAGCGTAAGCAACCGGCGTCGGCGAAGGGTTTGGCTCACTTGCCGGCAATACCGATGCGAGAGACGGAATCGACGTGATGGCCACTGATCTGCTGGATGCCGCCGACAAAGCGCCGGTGAGGTCAATCACAGTGGCGCCTGCGGCTTGGGCCGTGCGCCAGTTGCGTTCGGCGTCGGCGGGCGTACCGGCGAAGAATACAAAACGCGCGCCTTCGAAGCTGTCCTCTTCGAGCGCGCGGATAAAGGTGGGCTCACCCGCCGCTTCCGTGAGAGTCCCGGCCATGACGCTTTCATCGAGCAGGATGACGTCGCTCGCAGGGAAATTGCGATCTTCGAGAACCTGTTTCAATTCCTTACCGAGAAGCGAGGAGGCTCCGACAATAGCGACGCGATGAAGAATCCCGTGCCCGGAGGGCATGGCTCAGGCGTGGCGAGACGCAACGCGGCGGCGGACGGTCTTGACGCCCTGAAGGACGAGGCCGTGCGCCGTGTAGACGGTGGCGATTACCAACAGCGTGGGGCCGGAGAACATGAAGATCGCGCCGATCAACAAGACGATCAGAACGACAAACAGAGACGGGCGGCGTCGCGCCCACTCGACATCCTTGAAGCTATAGTGGCGGATCGTGCTGGACATGAGGCCGCCTAGCAGAACCAGCAGCAGCAGCCAAAGCACGGAGAAGCGCGCATCCGCAATCGGAATCTGGAAGAAGTGCACCGTGGCGGCGATCATGCCGGCCGCCGCTGGGCAGGGCATGCCTACAAAAAACCGATTGCTGCCCTCGGCCATGCCCTGAATATTGAACCGGGCGAGCCTCCAAGCCGTGCAGCCGAGATAGACGAAACCGAGCAGCCAGCCAAGCTGCGTCAGGTGAAGAGCATCCGGCGCGGCCCCGGCAGCCATCGCGCGCACGCCCCAGTTGTAAGCCAGGAATGCGGGCGCGATGCCGAAACTGATGATGTCGGCCAGGGAATCGAACTGCTTGCCGAACTCGCTGTTGGTACCCATGGCGCGAGCGACGCGGCCATCGAGAGAGTCCAGGATAATCGCGTAGCCGATGGCACAGGCGGCGTTGTTGAAATCGCTGGCGCGGCCATCGAGGGTCGCGAGGATCGCGTAATAACCGCAAAGAAGGTTGGCGACCGTGAAGGCGCTCGGCAGGAGATAGACACCGCGACGCAACCGATGATTGCGGAACAGCCGGCGAGGTTCTTCTTCCTGTCCGATCGGATCTATGGTGTTGAATTCCATTTGGCTATAACGCTCGCTCCGCCCGCGACGTTTTGGCCGCGCTTCACGACAATTTCCGCGTCCATCGGGAGCCAGATATCGACGCGCGAACCGAAGCGAATCAAACCCACGCGCTGTCCGAGAGCGACCTCTTCACCCGGCGTTTTCCAGCATAGCACGCGGCGCGCGATGGCTCCGGCGATTTGTTTGAAAACCATAGTTCCCTGTAACGAATGGATATAGATGACGTTTTGCTCGTTTTCGCGAGAGGCGGCGGAGCGAAACGCCCCCATGAATTTCCCTGGGCGATATACGACATTGGCGACCCGTCCCGCAACCGGCGCGCGCTGGACGTGGACGTTCCAGATCGAGAGAAAGATGCTGATGCGGTGCCCCATGACCGAGTCGAGCGGCTCGTCGACGATCTCGACGATTCGGCCGTCGGCCGGCGAAACGACAACGCCGGGATCGGAGGGAATCACGCGCTCCGGGTCACGGAAGAAGTAGAAGACAAAAAGGCCGAGGAAAATGAAAATCCCCGCCGGCCATTTCCAGCCGAAGAAAATACAGATGACGCCGATGGCGATCGGTGGAATCGCGAAGCGATACGCTTCTTTGACCATTGTTGCGGAAGCCCGACTCATCCGGGCGGGAGCTTATGCCTCACAAAGAATCAGATTTGGGGGAGGAGGCCTCTAGCGCCGAAGCCAAGAAACTCGCCGGCCGCAGACGCAACGGCACTCCTAAATCGAATACAACTGTATTGTACGACAGGAGTGGATAACCAGCTGGACGTTAGTGCGGTAAATGCCGGTGGCGTGCCAGGATCGATTCCATCTGATCCTTCAGACGCAGCTTGATCTTCTTCAAGGTCGCTTCTTGGAGGAGATCTTCTGAGCTTAGATATGATGAGTTGAGGATTTCTTCGAGGCGGGATTCACAACGAGAATGTTCTTCAAAAAGACTGCGAAACTCCGGATCCTTCATCAACAGGGACTGCCGTATATCATGGGTCGTGGTCGGCATAGGCTCCCTCCGAGTTGGACTACGTTCACATAAGCGTAACAATTACCACAAATGAGAGGCGAATCCAATAGATCTGTCGAAAGATTTCCACAGGAGCCGCGAGAAAGCGTGCGCCAAAGCGAAACGATCCTTGTCGAAGTTGGACTTATTGCATTCACAGAGAATTCAGAAGCTCGACGGAGAGCAGCCGCGCCTTCTGAGCGAGATTCTGGGCGCGGGCCCAATCACCGCTCTTGCTGGCATCGCGGGACTGCGAAGCGAAGCTGGTGATTTTCGCGACGAGGTCAGATTGAGCGGCACTTAGCTGCTTTCCGCTTGCCTGGCCCAAGTTCTTCTCGGCGACGGCGAGGTCGTCAGCCGTTTTGCGCTCGTAGCTCGCTTGATCGCCTGGGGAAAGCTCCGGCGTGATCTGCAAGGCGGGCTTACGCGCGGCCGATCCTACATCGCCTTGATCGGGCGCCTGGCCTTCCGAGGGCCGGCGCGGAGCCGGTGCGGGCGTCGCTGCTGGAATCGCTACGGATGGCGACGGCGTAGGTGACCCTGGAATTGAGGGAGGAGGAGCGGCAGCAACGTCCGTCGGAGGAGTGGCGTCGGTGTCGGGCGCCGTTGTCATCGGGCGGTCCGCCTGGGTCGGCGCGGGCGCAGGAGCGGACGCGGGCACTGACGCGCGAACATTCTTGCCCTCGCATCCCGCGATTGCGAGCGGAAGCACGCACGCCAAGACGGCAATAGCGATTCGGTTGTCGAGACGGCCGGGCATTATCGTTTTTCAGCTGCGAACGGTTGCGTCAGATCGCGGACCTTCCCCGTGGGGGCGTCGGCAATACGGCCAAGGGGCAATTCTATGCGAAACGTGGTTCCGCGTCCCGCCTCCGATTCAAATTCTATGCGCCCGTTGTGCAACTGCACAAAGCGAAACGTATTGGCGAGGCCGATACCGGTGCCGCCCGGGCGCGTGGTGAAGAAAAGCTGGAATATTTTCTTCTGATCTTCGGGCGAGATTCCTTTGCCCGAATCCCGCACTTCGATGATGGCGTAGTCGCTGTTGCGCTCGAGGGAGAGTTTGATTGTTCCGCCCGGGCCGGTGAAATCGCACGCGTTCAGCAGAAGGTTGAGAACGGCCTGGTGGATGAGTTGATGATCCACCAGGACGGGCGGGAACACTTCGGGCAAACTGGCTTGCAGCGTGAGGCCGGCCTTGTTGATCGACGGGCGAGCCGCGTCCAAGACGTCCGCCAGGAGCGTGGGCAAGGAGGCTTCCTCGAGGTTGATCTCCAAAGGCTTGGTGAAATTGAGGAACGTTTTGACGGCGCGATCCAGCCGGTCGATTTCGCTGTCGAGCATCTTAACGGCTTGCTGCGGCTCCGGATCGATGGGCATATTGGCTTTCAGGACCTCGAGCCACAAGCGCATCGAGTTGAGCGGATTTTTCACCTCGTGGGCGACTCCCGCGGTCACGCGCCCGAGAGCAGCAAGGCGCTCGGAGACCTGTAGCTGGCTGCCGATGCGTTCAATCGATTCCACGTCGCGCAAGGTGACGAGTGTTCCGATCCGTGCGCCGTGCTCCCGGATCACCTGCACGTTGACGCCGATGCGCTGCGGGCCATCTTTTCCTTGAAGCGTCAGTTCCTTGCCCTCGGCGGGTGCGATCTCCTCGCCTTGAATTTGCAAGACGTCGCGCAACGGATGACGCGCCGAAAAGATTTCGGTCACTCGCCGGCCACTTAACTCGTCCGGCGGGCGCCCCAGAAATTTTTCGACCGAGGGGCTGACGAGAACCGCCCGGCCTTCGGAGTTGAAGAGGAGGAGGCCATCGCCCAAGCCGCTCATCACCTGGTCGAGATTTTCGCGCAACGTGCTGAAGATTTCACGGACATCCCGCAACTGCTTGCCGATGCCGACGATCTTTGTGCTGACCGCGCCAAGTTCGTCGCCGCGTTCGACGGCTGGCCCGGCGTCAAACTGGCCGGCGGAGATACGGTCCAACTGGGCCGAAATCCGCTCGATCGGCGCGAGAGCGACACGGCTGTAGACGAATGCAAACAGCGTCGAGAGCAGGACGACACCGAGGGCCAATATGCCGGCGGACTGAAGGCCCGGCGAGATCTCATCGCGGATCAGGGCCGAGGAGAAGCTGACGCGGATATCGCCAAAAGGGGAAGTCCCAATTTCGAAGGGAAGGGAGAATTCATAGATCTGCGGCGGGCCGTACAGTTCGCGGAGCTGCTCAAAGAATCCCGCGCGAACCAACGTGCTGATCGGGGGGCGCGCCGCGACTTTCTCGTCCCGCAGCGTTGCGTCGCTGGACAGAAGCACGATGCCGTCCTTGTCGCTGATCGTGATTTCGTAGATTGTGCGTGAGATGCCCACGTCGGATTCGATGAGTGAATTAAGAGTGCTGCTGTTGTCGAAAGCCTGGCGCACGTAATCGCGCAGATCGGGGGGATCGAGCGAGGCGGGCGCGTCTCCGCGCTCGGTTGCTTCCTTGAGTGCGTTGCCACAGGCGCCATAGATCTGCTGAGCGACGAAACTGGCATTCTCGTTCGCCTGCCGCAAGGTCTGGCGCATGAGCCGCCCGAGGTAAAGGGCCGAGACCAACGCAACCACCGCGAGCACCAGAAGCGAGGTGGCCAGCGTGAGTTTAGTTTTCAGGCTGAGACGCATCTTTCCGCCCCGCCTCATATTCCTTCAACTTATTGTGCAGTGTTTTCAAACTGATTCCGAGCAGCTCGGCCGCGCGCGTCTTATTCTGACTGGTCGCCGACAGGGTTTGAAGAATGAGTTCTTGCTCCATCTCGTCCACCGTTGTGCCAATGGGGAAACGGATGCCATTCAGCCCGGCCGTGACGGTCGCGGCGGCGTGGCCAAAATCGGACGGCAGGTGTTGCCGGCCAATGATGCCGCGATCGGATGCAATCGCCGCGCGCTCCAGCACGTTGCGCAACTCCCGGACGTTTCCTGGCCAAGGATACGAACGCAAAAGTTCCATAACGTCCGCGCCGACACCTGAAACCTTCTTGCCGTGCTTTTCCGAAATTTCTTCGAGCAAATGCTCTATCAGGAGCGGCAGATCTTCCTTGTGCTCGCGCAGAGGCGGCAGGTGAATGTGGAAGACGTTGAGCCGGAAATAAAGATCCCGGCGCAAATGCCCCTCCGCCACGGCCTGCTCGGGATTCTTATTCGTGGCCGCGAGCACGCGCACGTCCACAGGGGTTTCGACCTTGCTGCCGAGGCGGCGGATCTTGTGATCCTCAAGGACCCGCAGGAGCTTGGCTTGTGTGGGAGCGGGCATTTCGCCGATTTCATCGAGCAGAAGCGTGCCGCCGTGAGCCAGCTCGAAGCAGCCGATGCGGCGCTCCGCCGCGCCCGTGAACGCCCCTCGTTCGTGGCCAAAGATTTCGCTTTCCATCAGCGATTCCGGAATCGCCGAACAGTTGATTGCGATAAAGGGTCGATCGGCGCGCGGGGACAGCATGTGCAGCGAACGAGCCACCATTTCCTTCCCCGATCCCGTTTCGCCGGTGATGAGGATGGATGCTGTTGAAGGCGCCGCCGTTTCGACCTGTCTCATGACTTCCTGCATCGGGCTTGACGAACCAACCAGCACGCCGAGTTTGCCTGCGTCTCGCAGTTGGCGGGTGAGGACGGCAACCGCCTGACGGTCCCTCAGGCGCCCGAAGGCGCGATCGAGGAGCGCGCGGAGGACGGGAGGCTTCAGCGGCTTCTCGATGTACCAGAATGCGCCTGCCTCGATCGCTTGGACGACGCGTTCGTCGCTGCCGCGCCCGGTGATGATGATGACGGGAATTCTCTCGATTTCGTCGCCCAGATGGCGCAGCAGGTCGAGTCCGTTCATCCCAGGGAGCTCGACATCGGCGAGCATCACGTGTGGATTGAACTCCTGAAACTTCGCGAGCGCATCTTCACCGGTGCCCACGCCCAGGACTTCGAAGTCCCATTTGCGGAGGAGGGCTTCGTAGCCCTTCCGGGCGTTGTCCTCATCCTCCACAATGAGAATTCTTTGTTGGGATTGGTTATCCGGTGCCATCCAGAACTGAATCTACCAGCAGTCTCCAGGAATTCCAAGCGAACGCCCGCAGAGGCCAAAATGCGGTTTCGCGAAGGCCTCGCGAGCGCACGGCCGCATTGCTGCTCGTCGAATTTGAACTTCAGTTGGCCGGTGCGGTCAGCCCCGTCCGAAGTAGAGCGACCGCTCGAGGATGATCTCGATTTTGGTGTCTTTTTCGAGCGTCAATTCCTGGCCGATGCCCGACGTGACCATATAAGCTGTGGCTGCCGCCACCGCTGCTCCCATGGCCGCGTCCTTTTCGTTGTGAGATGCCACGCCGGCGGCCGCACCCACCAGGGCGCCTGCTGCAGCAGCCTGGACGGCCTGCTGGCGTTTGCTGGAACTGACTTCGATTTCGCCCTCGCGGTCGTAGTCAACACGGATCGAGTGGATGCCGGGGAGATCGTCAACCATGGCGATCAGGGGCATCCAGCCGTCGGGAGTCCTAATATCGTCGAAGGTGAGCCACATGCGGGCGCGGCCCGTCTTGCCTGCGGCCTCGACCTTGTCGACGTGGCCGCGGACCTCTGCGCCCGCGGGAAGGGTCGTGCCGTCGGCGCTCGCAAGAGGCTCAATCGTGTGGGCCGTGAACCGGCGCCCGGCCTTCGAATCCCGAGAACCGAGCTCGTCGTCGAGGCGGATCAAGAAACGCGTTCCCGGCGCCACCTCGTTCGGCGTCGTGGCACTACTCGAGTTGCGAGGTTGGTCTTGGGCCACTACGCGTGACGCCGATGGGAACGTGAGGGCCAGCAAAGCAGCCATAGCCGGAAGCAGAATCGTCCGCTTCATTTGCATCTCCTTTTCAATTTGGCTTTGGCGCTCTCTGCTGGATAGAAAGCGGTTCGGAGCAAATTCGATTATCTGAGATGTCGGAAGCGCTCGGCGGGGTTGGTCGTCAAATGCCGCTGCCCAACGATTCCGAATCCCTGCGGTATTCTAATCCGGGAAGCGATCCATTTCCATTTCGGATCGCATGCCATTCCCCAATTTGCATCCTGCTGTTCCCTGGGCACTTAGCGGCGTGAGTAGTTTTACTCTCTTGTAAAACGTTCCCTTTTGGCACTACACTCCGCCCATTGAACGTCAGTCTGGTCTGTAACGGCCCTCTTTTCAACGAAGACAGTGGCGCCAGTTGGTGGTGCTTGTGCATTCCACATGTCGGAATGGGACTCCCGAAAGGAGAACCCGCATGTACGCAACTGGGGCAGAAGCGAGTGTAGCTGTGCACGGTCCGCTTGCGATCAGTGTTCTGATCGTCGAAGACGAAGACGCGACGAGGAATCTGTGCCGCGACGTGGTCGTCGACGCGGGGCTGCATGCGCGGACGGCTGCCACGACCGAGGAAGCACTCGAAATCCTCGAACAGCATCCCGTCGACATTGTGATCACGGACCTCCGCATCCCGCAGATGGGTGGGCTGGAGCTCCTGAAGCACATCCGTGAGGTTTACCCGCAGACCGCCGTGATGGTTTTGACGCAATACGGCACGATCGAGAGCGCGGTCGAAGCCACGCGGATGGGCGCGGCCGATTACGTGACGAAACCGTTCCATATTCCCGAGCTGCGCGGAAAACTCGATCGCGTGGTGCGGTTGCTCGAAGTCGATCAAGAGAATCGCATCCTGCGCGAGCAGTTGCGCACGCGGCCGGGATTCGGCGGACTCATCGGCACTTCGACGAAAATGCAACGCGTGTACCGGTTGATCGAAAAGGTGAGCCAGCACAACTACCCGGTGCTGATTTTGGGCGAGAGCGGAACCGGCAAGGAACTCGTGGCCCGATCGATTCATTTTTCGGGCTCGCGGAGGAATAAGCCGTTCGTCCCGGTGGACTGTTCGGCGCTCGTTCCCACGCTGATCGAATCCGAACTCTTCGGCTACGTGAAGGGCGCGTTTACCGGAGCGATGCACGCGAAGACCGGTTTGATGGAAGCGGCCGGGAGCGGCACGCTGTTTCTTGACGAGATTGGCGATATGCCCATCGACTTGCAGGCGAAGCTTTTGCGCGCGATTCAGGAAAAGGAAGTGAAACCGGTGGGCTCGACCGATCGCATCTCCATTGCGGTCCGCGTGATCGCGGCGACCAACCGGGACCTCGAAGCGGCAGTGCGCCAGGGCCAGTTCCGCCAGGACCTTTTCTTCCGGCTCAACGTCGTGCAGATCAAGCTGCCGCCCTTGCGAGAGCGCAAGAGCGACATTCCGCTGCTCGTGAATGCGTTCCTCGAGAAATTCAGTGAAGCGGGCGGCATGCGTGCGATCTCCGAGGAGGCGATGGCACGTCTGATCGCCTACGCTTGGCCTGGGAACATCCGCGAGCTTGAGAATGCCATCGAGCGAGCCGTGGCGCTTGGCTCAGGTCCCATCCTGCACGTGGGCGACTTGCCATCCGGACTGCACTACGCCGCCGCCGACCGCATGCCGCAAGCCGACGAACTGATGCCCCTCGAAGAGCTCGAACGCCGCGCGATCCTGCGGGCGCTGCGTGAAGCAGGGGGAGACAAACTCGCCGCCGCCCGACTGCTGGGCATCGGCAAGACAACGCTCTACCGCAAGCTCAAGCAGTACGAAACGGAGTCGCATTCGCAACCCAGCTGATTCGTGCGAGCGTGCGCCGTTCGCATCGTTGTTAGCTCCTTCCTAATCTCAATCATCAATCCAACCGATTCCTAGACAGGGACACTTGTGTCTGCATTCGTATCGAAGTGGGAAGATGCGCGTTGGCATCATTTTCCGCTCTCCCTCCAATGCATTGAAACGCTGGGACTTTGTGCCACGCGCACCTTGGTCAGAGTTATGCAAGCACTTTGCGTATGCACGGAAGGCAAGAGTTCGTACGCAGAGTGCGGTGGACCAAAGTGGCACGGCGCTCAGTGGAATACGCGATCGCTATCGGAATCGCCGTGCTTTGCGGCTACGGAATCGTCCTTTGGCGCTGGTAGCCCAGCCAACCTGACCAGTGATCACGATGACCAATGCGGGCCATTCGTCCACCAGAAACCCAGAGGGGCATGCGCTCGGGACGGGTGTCGATCAGGTCTATGGAGACGAAGCCTTCGCCGCCGTCTTCGACTCGAGCGCGGAAGCTCTGGTTATCATCGATGCCGTCGGAATCGTTCACAGAGCCAACCCACGCGCCCGCGAATTGCTTCGTCTCAAGGCATCGACGCGACGCAGTCTCCCCCTCGGGGACTTTCTGACAGATACGTCGGTTGATCAGTTGGCTTCATTGTGGGAGGCACGGCAGCATCCGGCTTGGCCGCAGAGTTTCGAGGCGTCGCTTACGACCGGTTTCCCTGTTCGAATTACCCTGCGTTGGATTCTGCCTGGAACGCAGCACCTGCTTCTGTGCATCGAGAACGGTACGGTGGTGCAGCGCGCGGAGGAGAAATCGCGGTATCTGGAAGCTGAACTTCGAAGCCTGCTGGATTCGGTTCATGCCGGGGTGCTCCTCATCGATCCTTCTGGCGGCGTCCGTTATTCGAATGCACGATTTGGGCAGCTGTTTGGGCTGAGCACGCACGAACTTGAAGATGCGGCGACGGTAGACGCACTGGAGAGGTTAGTCGCGAAGCGCTTCCGCAACCCGGCGGATTTCGCGGCGCCGTGGAGGGCTTATGCGAGCGGTTCGGGAGAGCCGCAGCACGATGAACTGGAGTTGACGCGTCCGGCGCGGCGCGTATTTGAAAGATTCTCGCGGCCGGTGCTTGATCGTGAAGGCCGCCCGGTGGGATGGATCGAGCTGTACACGGACGTGACGGGTGAGCGGCAAATCCAGTCGAAGATGCTGCAAACGGAAAAGATGGCGGCGCTCGGCCAGCTGGTTTCCGGCATCGCGCACGAGTTGAACAATCCACTCACGGCGATCATGGGTTACGCACAGCTAATACTCGGGCACGGCCTCGATCCAGCGCAGTTTTCCGAGGCGACCAAGGTGTATCAGGAGGCGGAGCGCGCACGGCGGATCGTAAAGAATCTGTTGTATTTCGCGAGCGAGACCGCGCCCGAGCGCTCGCGGGTGGACCTGAACGAGATTGTGGAACGCACGCTGGCGCTGCGCAACTACGAACTAAAGATGGAAAATATCGTGGTGGTCTGCGAACTGGCGCCACGCTTGCCGCAAACGATCGCCGATCCATATCAGCTCCAGCAGGTCGTATTGAATCTCCTGATCAACGCGGAACAGGCACTGCTCGAAGGCCGCGGACAAGGTCGCGTTTTGATCCGTACGAGTCACGTGATCCAAGGTGTGGGACGTCACACCTCGGACCGGATTGTGTTCGAAGTGTCTGACGACGGCCCTGGGGTGTCTCCGGAGATCGCGTCGCGGATCTTTGATCCCTTCTTTACAACAAAGCAACCGGGCCTGGGAACGGGCCTGGGTCTGTCGATCGTTTACGGCATCGTCCACCAGCACCACGGAGAAGTGACGTTTGAAAACCGGCCGGGCGGCGGGGCGCGCTTTGTGGTCGAACTGCCGGTTGTCGCGGTCCCGGAAAATCAGCGGACCCCGTTGTCGCCTGAGCCGCCGCCGAGGAGCAGCGTGGCCGCGAGCCGGATTCTCGTGGTCGAAGACGAGCCGACAGTGGCACAACTCGTGGTGGACGTCCTACGCGAGGAAGGGCATCAGGCCGAGGCGGTACTTGACAGCCAGGAAGGGCTGACCCGTGTGTCACGCGGCGGGTACGATCTGGTGATCTGCGACCTTCGAATGCCGCGGCTGGACGGGGTGGCGTTTTACGATGCGCTCGTGAGAACAGGCAGTCCAATCCGCGACCGGATCATTTTCATCACGGGTGACACACTCGCACCGCGCACCCACGACTTTCTCGATCGAAACAAGTTGCCGTACCTCGCCAAGCCTTTCCTGGTGGAAGAGATCAAGCTTGCCGTAAATCGGGCACTCGCGACCGCGGCGAAGCAAGGGACATGAGGCAAATGAGCGTCATTGCGTCCCGAGCGATCGCCACCGAACGAGTTCCGCTGCTGGGCACTGAAGACCGTGACCTGGCGCAGCGCATGATCCAGGCGCTGAAAGGCGTTCCCGGGACGGCCGGACTCGTGGTCGCTTCGAGCTTGGAGCATTTTCGCCAATTGGTGGCCCACGTTTCGATCGAAGTGGTCCTTGTAGACTCTGATTTTATTAAAGACGCGCCGCTGGAGGATTTTCTGCGGCACGTAGCGGTTTCGGCGCCCGCGATTCTAATCGCGCCACCAGAGCTACAAACGGAAGTCGCGCGACTCGTGGCCGATGGCGAGGTGGAATTCGTGGCACGGACCGGGAATTTCTTCCCACTCGCGGCGGGTCTTGTGGAGCGGAGACTGCGCTGGGCCGCGGCGTCCCGCTTAGTGCTCGCTCCACCCCGGACGGAATTGTATGGCGATATCGCGACCGTGTTCCGCCACGAAATCAATAACCCGCTTACGGGAATTTTGGGCAACGCCGAGCTGCTGCTCACGCACAACGACCGGCTAAGCGCCATCGAGACGCAGCGCCTGCAAACGATCGTTGACCTCGCTGTGCGCCTCCGCGAAACCATCCGCCGTATCAGCAATGCCTGGGAAAACGATTTGCACGCTGTGAAATCTGCATAATCACTTCTGCACCTGTACCAATGGCCAGTATGTGCGCCGCAGTAGAGGATTCGTTACATCTTCCGAATCGGCCGCCGGACTTTCGCCGAGATTCTTCTAGACTATTCAAAAGGGGTGTTTGTTCCGGAGGCAGTTGGCCGATGCTTTCCTTTTGTGGTGTGTTGACGCTGGGACTCGTCGCGGTAATCGACGTGCGGCTCGCCGTCTACACGGTAATCGGTATGGTGGCCGGCATCGTTCTGTTTTATCGCGGATTTCGAATGCTTCAGTTCAAGCGGCTGGTGTTGAATACGCCGTTTTCAAAGATTCGCAGCGCCTCGATGGGACTCGTGGAAGTGAGTGGGACCGCGACCGGTCCCCAAACGATCCCGGCCGGGATCACGGGCGCGCCCTGCTACTACTACTGCGCGACGGCCTGGGAGCTGCGGCAGTCGGGGAACAGCCGCCAGTGGAAGAAGGTGGCCGAGGAAACTCTGTACGTTCCCTTCTTTGTCGATGATTCGACAGCGCGCCTGATGGTCGAGCCGCAGGGCGCCGATCTCGACGTCCACCGCACCTTTCGAGATGAGTTCGACAAATCGCTCTTTGGCAGCAACATGTTCCCCGAGAACGTGACGCAATTTCTCGTCCGCAACGGCGTTGGCGCCTCCGGGAACATTCGTCTGGAAGAACACTGCATCGAGCCGGGGTATCCCTTGTTCATCCTCGGCACGCTGGCCCAAAACCAAAATCGTGCGAACAGCGCTCCGGCGACGCACGTTCCGCTTCTGACCTCGTCGATTCGCTCCCACTCCAGTTTTTCGTTCTCCTTCGGAAGCGCAAACGGATGGTTCCCAGGGTTGACCGGCGTTTCGACCGCGGCTTTCGGCGGCTCGGCCACGCAAATTCCCATGTCGCGCGTCGCGGACGCACCGCCAAAACGAAGCGCGGCAAGCCCGACCGTTGCGGGCGGCAATTGGTCCTCGGTTTCGATCGACGACGTGCATCCGCCGATCAGGAGCACGGAGGCTCAAGCGCCGTCACGCGAAGTTGCGGCTCGAGCCGCCACGGCGACCGCCGAGAGGCCGCAGGCGACCCAGCAGCCGCAACCCTCGATTCCGCCGCAAAGCGCGGGGTTCGACACGCATCCCGCGGTTGTGCTGGCCAAAGGGGCGGGCAACGACCCGTTCGCGATCTCTTCGCAGAGCCAGCGGGACGTCGTCCGGGCGCTCGCCTGGAAGTCAACGGCGTGCATCTGGGGCGGTCCGCTGCTCACGATGATTTGCTTTTACATTTTGTCCGAAATTCTCGGGTGGCTATAGCCGTCGGGAGGAGAAAAGTCGATGGGAACGATTGTGTTGCTTGTTTTGTTATTTGCCGTAGCCGGGGCGGTGGCCTACGTGGTGATGCTCTACAACGGCTTGATTGCCGTGAAGAACAACGTCGATAAAGCGTGGGCCAATATCGACGTCTTGTTGAAACAGCGGCACGACGAGCTGCCAAATCTCGTCGAGGTCTGCAAAGGCTACATGAAGTACGAGCAGGACACCTTTCAGCGCATCACGCAAGCGCGTTCGGCATACGCGCAGGCAACTACCATCGACCAGAAGGCGGAAGCGAGCGCGAATCTGACCTCCGCCATCGGCCGGCTGATCGCGACCGCCGAGAATTATCCGGACCTGAAGGCGAACAACAACTTCATGCAGCTGCAATCGCGGATCACCGAGCTGGAAAGCGAGATCGCCGACCGGCGCGAGTTCTACAACGATTCCGTGAACACGTTCAACACCCGCATCCAGGAAATGCCGGACGCGATTCTTGCGCGCAACATGGGTTTGGCGCCACGAGGAATGTATCAGGTAGCCGAAGAGGACAAAGCGCCCGTGAAGATTGCATTCGCCGATGTCTCGCACTAGCGCCCGAAAAAACGAAAAGCCCCGTCGATCAGTGATGATCGGCGGGGCTTCGTGTTCGGCGAAAGTGAGCCGCTCTATTGCAACGCGAATGTGTAAATCGCGTTGGCCCCCGTCGTTAGTTCCACTCCACTTTGCCGGGAGAGGACGCCGTTCGCGAGATTGTCCCCTGTGATCACAGCGATGTACTGCTTGCCATTTACCGCGTAGGTGATTGTGCTGACCGAGATCGGCCCGCCGAGGATGGATTGCCACAGTTGTTCGCCCGTCTTGGCATCGTACGCGCTAAAGCGGCGATTGATGTTGCCGTGGAAGATCAATCCGCCGGCTGTAGCCAGGACCGCGCCGGTGCCGGGCGCGTTCTCGACTCCGAATTTAAGCATTTCGCCTGTGGAAAGATCGATTTTGGCGAGGCCCGCGAGCGCATCCATCTTCGATCCGTCGCGGAGCACGCCATGCCGGATTCCGCTGCCGCCATTCGCGGTCATATCGAGACAGTTGTCGACGTATCCGGTGTAGAGCGAATTCGTTTCCGGATCGTACGCGGTCGGCCAGTAGCTGCGGCCGTTCCAGTAGCAGATCACGTGGTGGTCGCCCGGCTTCTTCATCACCACATCCCAGTTGATCGTGGCAAGGCCGGTCTTGGAATCGATATTCGAAATCGCGAGATTTGGCGCGTCGACCGGGACAGGCTCGGCCCAGAGGAACTTGCCGTCGTTGCGATCGAGAACGAACATGATCCCGCTCTCGCCGACCATCGCCGCGATATCGTGCTTCGATCCGATTGGCACCGTGGTGTTGTACCACTTCACCGCTTTCGGATCGGGATTGTAGGTCGTGGTGACGAGTGTGCGCTCATGCGTGTGGTCGGTGTCCCAGTCGTCGGCCGGCAGGTGCTGGTAATACCAGATGAGCTTCCCGGTCTGCGGATCGAGCGCAATCGTGCAATTGCTATAGAGGTCGGCCGGAGCCGTGCGCGAAGTGCCGTCGGGATCCCCCCCGTGGCGCGCGAGGCGTTCGTACGGCGCAGGATTCGCGATGCCCCAGTAGATTACCTTGCGAACCGGATCATAGTTTCCGGGCATGCCCCAGGTGGATGCTGTGTCATTCGTGTTGTCCGCGCCGCCCCACGAAGCGTAGCCGGGGTCGCCCGGCGCCGCGACGTTGTAGAAGCGCCAGAGTTCCTTACCCGTGTCAGCATCGTCTGCCTCGATAAAGCAGCTCTCGCGTCCCCGGCCGCACGTGCCGCCGGAGATCACTTTGCCATCCACGACGATTGCGCCGGAAGTGTTCTGCGTGTCCGTCTTGTACGTTTCCCAGCGAACTTTCCCGGTCGTTGCATCCAGCGCAACCACGTAGCCGTCGGGCGCGGTGTAGTAGACCATGTCCTTATAGATCGCGATGGCCTTGGTGCGCTCCTGGCCCGCGAGGCGAGGATCTTTGAAATCGCGATGATACTGCCAGATGATGTCGCCGTCTGTGGCATCCACAGCCATCACGTCGGCTCCCGGCGCGATCAGATACATCACGCCGTCGTGCACGATTGGAATCGTTTCCGTGGTGCCTGCGGGCAGCCCCTTCACCCAGGCGATATGCAGCTGGTTCACGTTTTTCTTGTTGATCTGCTTCAGCGGGCTATAGCGCCAGGCGTCATAGGTGCGGCTGTATTGCAGCCAATCGCCCGGCGGCGGATTCAGGAGCATGTCGTCCGTCACGGGCTTGTAGTCTTTGACCACGCCGTGAGGCAGCGGTGCCGCCATGAACATACCCGGGGGGCGTTGCGCGGGGGGCGCAGCGGCCGGAGGGGCGCTTTGTCCCTGTGCTGCGGGCGGTGGCGGTGTTGCGTCCTGCGCTTGCGCCGTGACAATTGCTCCGGCAAGAAATAGCAATGCGACTAGACAGTATGCTTTCGTCATGCGGGTTTCCCCCAAACAGAATTCTCAGTTTTCATTCTGTGGCTATGTGACGCGCGGCAGCCCGTTCACGTTTCCTCTGCCAGTGCCGCGCGCGTTTATATCGCATTCACACGCGAGCGCGCAACGACGAAGCGCGGGAGGCTACTGACGGGGGCAGTGTTCGTAGCCGACATCGCCCTCGTCAGTGACTTTCGCTTTTGGGTCAGCTATTCCGGCTTTTTGATTTGTTGCAGGGCAATCTGTATCGCTTTTCGCACCCACCAAGTGGCGTACGTAGAAAATCGATACTGCCGGACGTAGTTGTATTCCCGGACGGCCCGCATCAGGCCAATATTGCCCTCTTGAACCAAATCAAGAAGACTTAATCCCCGATCGACGAAATGCGTCGCGGTCCCAACAGCGATCCACAGGTTTGCCTCGATGAGGCGCTTCTCGGCCCCTTCGGCATTCTTGGGGGTTGAACTCAGCTCGGTCGCACCGGGGCCGTAGTAAATCTTGCCGCTTTCGTCAGTCGCATAAAGTCGTGCCGGCGCATCGACGCCCGCTGCCGCCGCCCCGATGGACCCTTCTTTGATCTGCCTGGCCAGCTGCTTCTCCTCTTCCACCGTCAGACGCGCGACCGTCAGAACCTCACGTAGGTAGGACCTTATCGGAGCCAAATCGCCGAGATTCTCTGCTCGGTCAAAAAAGCTTTCGTCCGGGATCGAATTCTCAGTCCGAGGTTCGTCAACGACCTCGATGGCGTTCCTTGTCAGTTCGGAGAGAACCTGGTCAAGCTCGGCGACGCCCTCCCGCCCCGGTGCCAGGACGGCGTCGATTTCGTCGTACAGGACGTGCCCTCGGCTTTGTCCCACCCTTATCAACTGCCTCAGTCGGTCGGGCGTTCCTTCAGGCGGCATGCAATCTCCTGCGACGGCCGCGTATTCGATGCACGAGAGGCACCATTAGCTTCTGGACGGCCGATGCCCCGCTCGAAGATGGAGATAGGCTCGACGCGGATTCTAGGTCCCGACGCGGAGCGAGCGCGTGAGGTTTTTCAACGTGGCGATGGCCGAAAAGGCCGCGAGCTGCGACGTGCGCGGATTCGATTTCGACGGCACGTTTTCGACCTTGACCGTGAGGCGGCCGAACTCGCCCTGCACGCGGATCTCGTGGACGTTTTCGTTGCCACCCGGCACGGCGACCACCCGCACACGCACGGGAACTGGATCGAGGGGATCGACAGCGAGGCGCAGTGAAGCCGCGACGTTGGAGGTTGCGGGAAACGCGCGAGCCGCCTCTTCCGCGAGGCCTTCGAAGATGACGGTGTCTTCCTTGAAGGTGTCGAGCGGTAGATCCCGATCGACGACGTACTTCGATCCCTTGAGCGCTGCAACGGGCTTGCGGCTCGTCAATAGCGCCGATTCGATCCGCCCGATCGACGCCGATTTGATGCCGTCGAGGCCGGCGATCGCGCCCGAGGGCACGTAGATATGGCAACCTTTCTCGCGCGCCTGCCGAAACCACTCTTCGCGGCCGAGCAGGCCGCCCACGCTCATGATCAGCATGTCGCGCCCGCGTGTGAGTGCCTTGGGAACGAATTCCGGAAGCGCCGCCTGGCTGGCCGCTTCGACCGCGAGCTCGCAGCGCTCGATCATCTCGTCGATCGAGACGACGGGCGGATGGCCGGAAAGCTCGGAAGAGAGAGATTTGGCGCGATTGCAGTCCTGGTCGGATAGCGCGACCAATTCCGCATCCACTTGTTTTTGATCGAGCGCCATGGCGATGGTTCTGCCGATGGCGCCAACGCCGAGGAGTCCAATTTTCAGCATGAGCGGCCCTACGCGAGCTCGAGCATGCGATCGATCGCACGCTTCGCCTTGCGCGCGATGTCTTCGGGCACGCGAACCCGCGGCGTCAGTGTTTCGAGCGAACGGATCACATTGTCCAGCGTGATTGTCTTCATGAACGAGCAAACGGCATCCGGATTCACGGGATAAAACCTTTTCTCCGGAAACTTCTTGTTGAGCTGATGCATGATCCCGAGCTCCGTGCCGACCGCGAATTCGCCGGCCGGCGAATCGCCGATGTGCCGCAGCATGCCTTCGGTGGACAAAAAGAAGGTACGGTCCGCGGGCAGCGTGCCATCGACCGCCTTCGCCATGCAGGAACTCACGCAGCCGCATTCCGGATGGAGCAGCAATTCGATATCGGGATGCTCCTCCATGATCTCGACGACCTGCTCCGGACGAATCGTCTTGTGGACATGACAGTATCCGGGATACGCGACGATGTTGCTGCGCCCGGTTTGTCGCGCGACCACCGTCGCGAGGAACTTATCGGGCAGGAAGAGGATCGTCTTATCGGCGGGAATCGCGGAGACGACTTTCGCAGCGTTGGCCGAGGTGCAGCAGTAGTCGCTTTCAGCCTTCACCGCGGCGGACGTATTGATGTACGCGACGACCACGCAGCCGGGCAACTTCTCCTTCCACTTGCGTAGCTCCTCCGGCGTCACCGCGGCGGCCAGCGAGCAGCCCGCACGCAAGTCGGGCAACAGAACCGTCTTCTCCGGCAGCAGAATGGCCGCCGTTTCGGCCATGAAGTGCACGCCGCAAAATACGATCACGTCGGCCTTGGTCTTCGCAGCTGCTTGCGAAAGCTTCAGCGAGTCGGCGACGGCGTCGGCCACTTCCTGCACCTCGGGACGCTGATAATGATGCGCGAGCAGAATCGCGTTGCGCTCGATGCAGAGTTGGCGGACGCGCTCCTGCTTCCTGCGAATCTCGTCCGCCGTGTCGGTGATGTTCTCGACCACCGGAAGGGTATAGCGCGATTCGAAAGCTTCTTGTAAGGCGCTTGCGTTTGTCATGACGGGGTCCTCTTTCCCAAGGGTTATGAAATTCTCTGGCAAATATCGAGCGCACGGGCTGAATGAGTGAGCGCGCCGATCGAAATGGCGTCGACGCCGCGTGCGGCGTATGCCTCCACATTCGATTCAGAAATGCCACCGCTGGCCTCGATCAAAACGTGATCCCATAGATTCTCGCAACGCAGCATGTCGAGAATCGCGCCGATCTTATCCGGGGTCATGTTGTCCAGCATGAGCAGGCATGGATATTCTTCCGCCGCATTTTCCTGCAAGCGGCGAAACGTCTCGGCCGCTGCGCGCGCGGCGGCTTCGCCGCGCACTTCAACCTCAATGAAGACGGAATCCTTGCGAAACGCCCACGCTTTTTCGATCGCAATCGGTGCTGCTTCTTCCTCGCGAGCAGCCAGCAGCGCGAGATGGTTGTTTTTCACGACAATGGCGTCGCCAAGCCCGAGGCGGTGCGTGCCGCCGTTGCCGAGATGCAACGCGCGCTTGTCCAGCAGCCCCCAGGGAGTCTTGCGCGTGCCCACGATTCGCGTGGCCGGGTACTGGCGTTTGGCGCGCTCCTGGAGGCAGCGAATCGCGGTCGCGATGCCGCTCATTCTTTGAATCAGATTCAGTCCCACGCGTTCGAGCGCGAGGAGTTGCATCTCCTCGCCCTCCGCTCGCAGCAGCAAATCACCGGGTCGGATCGCGTCGCCGTCGCACTTCTCCAAGGCGACAACGATGCCGTGAGCCCGCAGCAGGAAAGCCAATTCGGCCAGGCCCGCAACCACGCCGCCGGCGCGCGCCAAGATTACCGCCTCGGCGAGCCCTCCGCTGGTCCCGAGAGCTGCGACTGTGAGATCCCGCGGTGCGAGATCGGCACGCAAGAGAGTTTCTGTAAACGCACGCACGGTATCGCGGTATCCCTGGTTGTCGAGCGTGAGGCTCGCGCCCCGGAAGAGGGCTTTCTCGGTTCGTTGTTCGCGCGTAAGGCTCATGCGAAGGTTTGCCTGGGTTCCCTGTGTTATTTCAGAAGAAAGCCGCGAGCGCGCAGTTGTGTCTTTGCGCGTGAAATCATCTCCGGCCGCGAGGCTTCCACCGTGTGCAGGTGCACCCCGTCCGTGAGCGAGGAGAGCAGCGCGGCATGCGACGCGCGGACGTGCGCGAGAAAATCCTGTAGGTCGGCGCGCGACTCAAGCATTAGCGAGCCCCGAAGCTCTCCATAGAGGGGGTGCTCGACAATCACGTCGAGAATCCGGACACCGTGGTCGAGAAGAATCTGGAGCTCCTCTTCCGTTCGCTCAGGGGGATGCTTGCACGCGAGAATTTCTCGATGGGCTCGATTGGATGCCGCGGGCAAGCGATAGCCTGTCGGTGTCGCCAGAATTTCCTCGCCGCGCGCACGGAGAATTGCTACGTCTTGAACCAAGCACTGGCGGCTTACCCGGAAATGCCTGGCGATCTCGCTGCCCGGAACGGGTCCGCCGTGAGCGCGCAGCCATTCGACGATCTGGCGGCGCCGATCGCTGGTTGCATCGTACGCGCTCGGCCGCAACCGTCTCGGCCGTCGCTCGTGGGTAGGCTTCGCCGAACTCAGCTGTCTTGTCACCCATCTAGTCTACTGTAAAGGTCGACGATCTGTACAGTCCGGCCGCGCCCGAGCCCCAGTTTACTCCGGAGGGGATCGAGCGATATTTTCAATGGGCGTGTTGGGCCAATGGAGGGATAGTGGAGGGGAGACGAGGGGCGAGAATCAAGCATGGCCGGACAGACGGGACAGAGGCGAAGCGAAAGGATCCTGCTCGACGTCCCAGTCGTAATCTGCGGCGGGCTCGCTGATCACCCGGTGTTTCGTGAGGAGACGTTCACGGTAACCGTGAGCGCTCACGGCGCCCTTCTTATGATGGCAACGAAAGTCACTTTGGGTCAAAAACTGGTCGTCATGAATCCACAGAACTGGGACGAGCGCGAAGCGAAAGTATCCTATTTAGGTCCCGATCGCGCTGGTTTGGCCCAGGTCGCGGTTGAATTCCTGCAGCCCGCTCCCGAATTCTGGGCCGTTAACACCCCGCCTGCGGACTGGAAACTCCCTTAAAGCATCCAAATTCAAGTAAAATTAATGGTTGGGAGCGAGAGGGCCACATCGTGCCGCGATGTCGCAGGGCAGTGCTCTATACATTTCTCGGCTTTGTCGCGGCTTTCGCTTGTAGCCGGGGGCCATTTCATCGCACGGTATTTGCGCAGTCCGCCGAGCTGGGCGCTTACGCGGATATCTTGAGTCCCGTAGAGGAGAAGCTCGGGACGGCCAAGTTCTTCCCTGTCGCGGATGGAGTGAAAATTCAGCTGGACGTGATCCAGCAGGTGCCTGGACTGCACGCCGTGCGCATTCTCTCGGTAGGCAAATGCGAGGGCCCGGACTTTACATCCGGCGGACCGCCCTTCGATCCTAACGCGAAAGAACACGCATCAGCCAACGCCAGCGGGCCGTCCGCGGGCGACCTTCCCAACGTAGAGGCGGGTCTCGATGGCCACTTGCAGGCAACGATTGTAGCGAAGGGCGTGACTCTCGGCGACGGACCGAATTCGCTCTTCCATCCCGGTGGAACCTCAATTGTGATCGACGAAAACCCGGCGGATGACAACGCCGAGGGCGGCGGGAATTCCGGTCCTCATGTAGCCTGCGGCGTGATACAAAAGGACGGCGCAGCGACGGCGCCTTAGACGGTGAGTTCGGCAAGCCAGGAATCGAGGATCCGAAGCTGATCTTCCGGCGGATCAATGAACGCGAGACCCATTCCGATCCCCTCCTGAACGTAGATGATTCTCGCCATCGTGGCGAAACTGCCTTGATCGCGCGTAACGCGCAACTGAACCGTGGTACCCACCGGCAGCGTGTTCAGGATATCGAAGTAACAACCTTTGCGGCTGATCTCCGAAATCCGGCCGGACATCCGAGCGTCCGAAGGGGGTTCGATCACCTCGGCAGTGGCGATCAGTGAGTAGCGCGGAACAGTGCGGCGCTGTCCGAAGGGCATTCCAGAAGCAGTTGGGTCGGGTGCGTCAGACATGATCTCGCCCCCTGGCGGATAACTTCAGGGTCGCACAATCGCGCGTTCGCGGTCCAGTTACACGGGGCGGTAATGATACGAAAGCGGAAACATGCCTAAAGCGTATCCGGTTCCTCAACGGTACAACGGGAGCGCCTTTCAGCGCAAACCACCCAAGTTTGCACCGATAACGAAAGTTGCAGAAAACATCCTGCAATTGCTTCTAATTCCAAGCAGATCAGTACTAGTAGGCACTGTTGTTGCTCACCCACGAGCATTTGTGTTGGGTAACCAGCCTTTCGGTTCTGACTACAACTCGCTTTAAATCAGTTGATTCGACTGAGGGAAAGATTTAAGGTGTGGTGATTTGGTGGGCGGGTCATGAGAAGTTGATGTTCCGTGCTGTGATGTTCCGTGACGGCAACAAGTTCAACGGGGCCACCTATGCGTCCAGGGGAACAACTTCGAGAACTCCGCAATCGGCTTGGGGTTACCACTCGCGAAGTGGAAGAATTCAGCCGCACGATTGCGGAAGACCGGCAGAACGAAGAATTCTATATTTCGAACGCCTGGCTCACGCAACTAGAGAATAAGAATTCCATACCCAGCATTTACAAGTTGTACAGCTTGAGCGTGATTTATCGTACGAAGTTCCACGAACTCCTCGCCGTCTTCGGGATCGACTTAGGCGCGACTTCGCGTTACCAGCTCGCGCTGCCTCTGCAAAACACGCATCTGGCTTCTTTCGAAGTTCCCGACGGCGAGAAATCCGTCACCTTTCCGGTGCGCTTCGATAAGAGCTTCAGCTTGGAAACCACAAGTTTGATTTCGAGAATGGTGGAGGTATGGGGCGAAATACCGGTGGCGTTGATCCAGAAGCTCGACGTGCGCCACTGCCAGTATGGATTCATCGGGTTGCAGGATCACACGATGTATCCTTTGCTCCGGCCGGGTTCATTCGTGCAGATCGACAGCCACCCGAGCAGACTGCAACCGGCGGAGTGGCGCACGGAATTCGACCGGCCGATCTTCTTCGTTGAGCTCCGGGATGGATATGCGTGCTCCTGGTGCGAGGTACGGGGTTCGCAGCTGACACTGGTCCCGCATCCGCTTTCAGGCACTGCGATTCGGCAGTTCGCGTATCCGTCGGAGGCTGAAATCGTGGGGCAGGTTACAGGCGTTGCTATGCGGCTAGTCCCGCCGGACGAGAGTCCAGCTGAGATTCCAAAACTGCCAAGGCGATCTTGAAGTTCGAGAAAAGGAATTCGGCGGATAAGGGATCCGCTTGTACCGGTACGGCGACACGATAGGGCTCGAGTCTTCCCCACGCTGTCAGGAACTCCCGCGGGTTGGTGTGTGTGGAGCTTCTGTACGCGTCGAGCTGGGACACAAGCTCGTTCAGCGGGCAAATTACCAGTTCACGAAACGCCTCGCGGTGGCAATCCGCCAGGGCTTCGCAGGCGACTTCCTCGGTAAAGCGGGACGCTAGGCCATCGTGATGGTAAACGCCTGTATTGTAGTCTCTCATCGAAGCCAGGTAGATCAGGCGGTCTAAAGGACGCTGAATCTCCGACAGTGTCCGCCTGCACAGGTCTTGGCGGGCCTGTTCCACGTCCATTCGCTTGGGCGAGCTAATCACGCGTGTCTATCTCCTATGATGGCAGCGAGTTATGGGCATATGGGTTCAGCTGCACAGGCTTCAAGAAGCCAAGTGACTCCTCGGAAATCGCGCAGATCTTGGCCGCTGCGACTGCTGTGGTGCCGACCATGCGAGGAGCCACATAAGGCCCACCCACATATACCGCCAGGCGCAAAGCGCGACAGCCAACGAGCAGGGCTGCGAAGTGGCAAGCAAGCTTAAACTCGGTTCGCAGGCCAAGCCGTGCATAGGATCGCGCGGCACCCACATGGAAGCGTTTCAGACTCGAGATTTGGCGCCGAACCTCGCCGATCCACGAGAGGGCGATTTTCTTCCGCTCAACAACGAAAAGATCGCGCACAGACTTGGGTGCCGCCATCGAGATGAGATAATCAAGATCATCCTTCGCGAAAATCCGTTGTACGAGCTCCTCCGGAAGCAGGCCTCCCTGCAGAGCGTCGAGTGCCCTCCGGGCTTCCAGCAGAACTCCGGAATCTCCTTCCACACGGGAGCCTCCATGTCGCGAAAGAAACAGGAGCGACAAGAGAAGCGCGGCGCCTATAAGAAGGAAAAAGAGCAGTTGAATCACGTTCGGACCGCCTTTAGGTCGCGATTGTCACTGGAACGAGCAACCTCCACATCCGGGCGTCTGGAGTCGTAGGCTCGGATCGCATACACCCAGCCTAGTACTGCCAGAAGGACAAACCAACGAAAGCCTCGGAAGCCAGGCTCTAGGCCGCTGACACTATCGCTTATGGCCGCGAGTGTCCAGAGATAAATAGTGACGAGGCTGCCAACTACCAAATAGAGTATCCAGCGCGGGTCCTCACCGTACGGACGGGCCCGAGGATACCGTCCTTGCAGTCTGTCCCCGACTCTTGTTGTGAGCGCCATCGTCATCGCGAATTGATCCAAAACAACGCGCTCAGTTTAGGGTTCGCTAACTCCGGAGGCAATAGTACGAACATACTGGTCGGCCAAACGTCGTGGAATGGCCGAAGGCCGGTCAGGGCCGAGCGGCCTTCGTAAGATGCGACCGCATGGAAGCCAGGGCGCGCCTCGTCCTCCTCGCGAGCATCTCGTAATCTTCTTCCAGGGGCACAGTTGGGTCGGGGGCAGGATTCGGTTGGTACGACCAGAGCGCGATGAGCCAGATCGCCAGCGACACGTCGAATGACAGCGGCTGAATCACGTTCCAAGTGTTGTTGAACCTGGGTCCAGCATACGCTCGGATCGCCAGAGTTGACAGGCTCGTGACTATATAGAGACCGTATCCTGCGACCATCCCCTTAAGGTTCCTTCCAATTGGGATTCGATAGTAGGAAATCACGGCCAGAATGCCGAAAAGAAAAATGGCCTGCACCGTCCGTACATCTCTCTCAAGCACGAATGTTGTTCCCTTAAGGGCAAGCCCAAGCCCTTCATGTGTGAGGAATTGATAGCCGAGGGCAAAGCAGAAGATGGCCGCGAACGTACCGAGGGCGACGGCAGTAGCGAATTTATCGGCACCCGGATAGGGCATCAGAATATGCCTGAAGATTTCGAGCACGATCCCGCAGCCGATCATAAGGGTCAGAAATTGCCCGGTCCAATACACCTCTTGATAGGCATCCGGTTTGGCTACCGCTATCCATTTCCAGGTTGCATACAAGAAAAGGTCAGCCGCCAGGGTGGAGAAGGCATATGCGTAAAAGAAGGGGAACTTGCGTAACGCCTTAGCCTGAAAACCACGGACCAAGATGACCACGCGTATTGCGAAGGACGCCTGCCAGATCATCACCGACCACACGAAGTCCCACCTCTCGCGAGAACCAGCATGCTAGCACAGGGGCAAAGCCAAGGTGGTCGCTTGGCTTTGCCCTTGTAGCCATATCGTAAGAGCGGCTTAGAAGATATGCGGAGGAGGAAACGGCGGTCCTCCGAGATCGCGCGCGGTCGTGGGCGAAAGGATCCGCTGCGAATGGGCCTGAACCGCTGGAACCGCGAGTACCCCCAAAGTCACGAGCAACAGACAAACTCCCTTGAGCGCTTTCATAGTGTCTCCTTAAAGTTGTATGGAACGACCCCGATAGGCGCGAATGTAGCGTGGAAGAAACGTGGAACGATGGCGAAGGTGCGGACGCTAACGAGGAGAAGCAAGAACGAAGACGGGCGTACGTTTATATATAGTAAACACCTCGCGGAGCCGGGCGTACGGGAACGCCGAAACGTCGCGAAGGCCCCTAGCGCGATGCCCGCACCGCAAATTCACGGATGGCGATATGGAAACCGGCTCGAACATACCATTTGGAGTTTCCGCCCGGTTCGGGGTACTAAGATATGAAAGCTTAGGCACATCAAATGGTCGAAACAGCTTCCTCTCAAGACAGCCAAGGGGTGCAGCCGGAGGCGTTCCGCGAAAATCTGCGGAGGCTGGACCGCCGCCAGTGGTGGCTATGGTCCTCGACTGTGCTCGTCTTGATCCTGCTGACGATTACGGTCGCTTCCTTCGCTTTCCCTGCGATGTTGAGCAGGGAACAGGAAACCTATTCCTATTACCTGAATCAGTCCGTGCGGGCGCTGGTGGGGCTCGTCTTGGTGTTCGCCGTATACCTCGTCTACCAGCAGACGATGATCATGAAGATGCGCAACCAGATATCGGACCAGCTCAACTCCTTGACGAAAGTTGAAAACCTTACCAATGAGGTGTACAAACTCGCCGCGCTCGATCAGCTCACCGGCCTCTATAATCGCCGGTCGGGCGAGCAGCGTCTGGCGGAGGAAATCAGCCGCGCGGTGCGCCACGAACGGCCACTGACCGTTTTGTTGATGGATCTCGATGGCCTCAAACAGATCAACGACAGAATGGGCCACCCGGCAGGTGATCTGGTGCTCAAAGGCTTCGCAGAGCGTTTACAGAAAGCCATTCGCGGCTCCGACTTGGCCGTGCGGCTCGGAGGCGACGAATTCATGGTACTTCTTCCCGAGTGCCGCGCAGGTGAAGTCGGGCACGTCGTCGCCCGCGTCGAGGGACTGGAAGTCCAGTATGGCACGGAGAGGATCCCTTGCCGGTTCTCCCGAGGATGGACCGACTACCGAGCGGGCGAGACTTCGGAAGAATTACTGAAACGAGCCGACGAGGCTCTCTACGCCAACAAGCGCGCCGGCAAACAAAACTCGCAGAATCCGGCAACGCAGCCCACCATCGTTCCGTCGGTGCTGTAAGAGCGCCTCAGCCATCACCTCCTCTTCCTCTTGGATTCCGAGTGTCGGCTACAACCTTATCCCGGCCCTGCGCTATCATAGGGATTCAACGGCGACCCACCAGGCGGCGCGAGGGCTGTTCACGCTTCGCCCGCGTCAGAACCGCGGAGGCATCGATGAAAATACATGCAAGGTTGTACGGGATAGCGGCGGGGAAATTGAGCCGTTTTGCCTTTGTACTCGCCGGATCGGCGATCCTCAGTTGCGGACTCGCGGCGATTGCTTCGGGCGACATCCTGGAGTTGCGGGACGGGCGAGTTATCCAGGGTCAGTTCGTAGGAGGTTCGCCCCTCAACATCCGGTTTTGGGTGGATGGTCAGGAACAAGTCTTTGCGACCAAAGACGTACTGAACATCGGCTTCAGCGACCCAACGGATACCTCCAATGCACCCGCCGTTGCTCCTGAATCAACACCGCCCCCTCCAGCCCAAGCAGTCGCCCCGGCAACTCCGCCGCCGGCACCAGCCTCTCCTGCGCCGGCAAGTGAGACGACAGCCTCAAATTCGGCGCCGCCGCCGAACCCGCCGGCCCAGTCTGGCGCGCAGACCACTCAGGCGATTACCATCCCAGCCGGGACCTCGGTATTTGTAAGAATGATCGACGGCGTGGATTCCTCAACCAGTAAGATCGGTGACACTTTCCACGGGAGCCTCGAAAGCCCGATCGTCGCTGGCGACACCGTGGTAGCCCCGGCGAGCGCCGATGTGTATGGCAAACTCACCCAAGCCAAGGAAGCCGGAAAAATCTCGGGTGCCGCCCAACTGACGTTGGAGCTCACCGGCATCCGAATGAATGGCAACATCGTTCCCGTTGATTCGACTGAATACGAGGTAGCAGGCAAGGGCCGCGGCACTCAGAGCGCGCAACGCATCGGAGGCGGCGCCGTACTCGGCACGATTATCGGGGCCATCGCAGGCGGCGGCAAAGGTGCAGCCATCGGCGGGGCGGTGGGCGCGGGAGCTGGCGCGACCGTGCAGGTGGTCACCAAGGGCGACCAGGTGCGCATCCCGAGCGAGACGCTGCTCGAATTCAAGCTCCAGCAAGACGTTACCGTCCCCCTCGCAAGCCCTTCCAATTAGGGCGAACTAAGCACAAACTGGAGCCCGGCAAAGGGGTTGCTGATAGGAACACCGCCCGAGATTGGCCTTGTGCCGGTTTTGGGGTAACTCGTAAGATACCATCTGTTGTAGAGAACGACACTCCTTGCAGGAAGTGATGCGATGCCAAAAGAAAAGCCCAAAGTGAATATCGGCGAAGTGATCCGGTCCTACCGCAGCGACCGCGGCCTTTCCCAGGGCGATATCGAGCGCCGTACGGGGCTTCTCCGCTGCTATCTTTCGCGCGTCGAGAACGGCCACACCGTTCCTTCGCTCGAGACGCTTGCGAAGATTGCCGAAGCCATGGAGATCAGCTTGGCCGATTTCTTCCCGGGCACCGACACGGCCCAGGACCGCGAGACCCGCAAGATGCTCGGCGAACTCTCCGAAGAGGAAATCCGCTTCCTGGCCGATATCCGCCGCTATTCAACGACGCTCTCGGACGACGATAAGAGGCTCGTGCTTGCGATGATCCGGAAGATGGCGACCATTGTGCCGCCCGTCCGAAACGGGAAGTCCCATCCCGTCCCCCACCGCGCTGAGATGTAACGTGGCACAGACAATCCTGTCTGTGCTCGGCAGCGCCCTAATTTTGCAGATTAAATCAAAGTTAGGACACCACCGCGCCTTACCCCAGCTAGCTTCCTCACGCGCGATTTCGTTACAATAGAGTCCAATGCCGCAGAAACGACATGTAACGGTCGGCGTGAAAGTCGGCAAGGTGCAGGTGGGCGGGGGTGCGCCTGTGGTCGTTCAGTCCATGACCAATACCGACACAGCCGACGCCGCGGCAACCGCCCAGCAGTGCCTCGAACTCGCACAGGCTGGATCGGAACTGGTTCGCATCACAGTCAACATGCCGGAAGCGGCCGCGGCGGTGCCCGAAATCAAGCAGCGCCTGCTCGATGCAGGCTGCGACGCTCCGGTGATCGGCGACTTCCATTACAACGGGCACGTCCTGCTGACGAAATATCCCGATTGCGCCCGTACCCTCGACAAATACCGCATCAATCCCGGCAACGTCGGCCACGGCCAGCGGCGCGACGAGCAATTCGCCACGATTTGCAAGGTCGCGCGCGACAATGGCAAGCCCGTGCGCATCGGCGTAAATGGCGGCTCCCTCAATCAAGAGCTCGTCATGCAGAAAATGCAGGAGAACACGGACAAAGACCTCGGCAAAACCTCGGAAGACATCATCAACGAGTGCATGGTGCTCTCGGCGCTGCAATCTACGGAGCTCGCCATCGAGTCCGGACTGCGCAAAGACCAGATCATCATCTCGTGCAAAGTTTCGCGGCCGCGCGATCTCGTCGATATCTACCGCGACCTGGCGGCGAAAACCGATCAACCGTTGCATCTCGGATTGACCGAAGCGGGCATGGGCGCGAAGGGCCTTGTGTGGTCGGCGGCGTCGATGGGGATTCTGCTGGCCGAAGGGATCGGCGATACGGTGCGCGTGTCGCTCACGCCGCGACCCAACGGCGACCGCCGCGAGGAAGTCTACGCCGCGTGCGAGCTGCTCCAATCGCTTGGGCTGAGGACGTTCGCGCCCAGCGTGACCGCTTGCCCCGGCTGCGGCCGCACCACGAGCACCACGTTTCAGGAGCTCGCCGAAAGCATCCAGGGCTACATCCGCGATCAGATGCCGGAATGGAAACGGCACTACGAGGGCGTCGAGGAGCTAAAACTCGCGGTAATGGGGTGCATCGTCAACGGCCCCGGCGAATCGAAAGCCGCCAACATCGGCATCAGCCTGCCAGGCACGGGCGAAACGCCGCGCTGCCCCGTCTACATCGACGGCCAAAAATTCACGACGCTCGAAGGAAATTACGACCAGCTCTCCGCCGCGTTTCAGGCGCTTGTAAACGACTACATCGCGGCGAAGTATCCCAAGCGCGAAACCCCGCTCCCCATCTCAGCCACTTCGGTCTCCGGCGGCCACGTCACCATCACGAAACGCTCCCTTCGCGTCATCGCGTAGCTCCCCCGGGAACGCCATTCTCCCGAATGGCGGTTTGCCTTCCGCGCTCCTAGAAACGCAGAGCCCAGCCTTCGCTCGCCGCGGGACACGCTTGCGCTAAAATCGACCAGACCCTAAGCCGATGGCGACGGCTACCTCCAATCCCGATTCCGCAGCGCGCCCGAATGAACCTGCGTCAGGCGCGCCGGTGCGTCCCTCCCAGCCGCCGCGCGACTGGAAGCGCGGATTCTGGAGTCTGATCGCGACGCAGTTTCAGACCGGCTTCAACGACAACGCGCTGAAATTCCTCGTCACCTACATCGTGATCGCAATGAATCTCCCGCAGGCGCGGCGCGATTCGCTCGTGCCGATCGTGGGTGCGATGTTCGCCATTCCGTTCATTTTATTCTCGATGACGGGCGGTTACCTTGCGGACCGCTACAGCAAGCGCACCGTCACAATCGGCACGAAGCTCTTTGAAATCGCAGTGATGGCGTTTTTCATCGTGAGCCTCGCACTGCGCAGCCTGCCATTGGAGTGCGCGGGAGTATTTCTGATCAGCACGGAAGGCGCGCTCTTCGGCCCGTCGAAATACGGCTTGCTCCCCGAACTCCTGCCGGAGCCGCGCCTCTCGTGGGGCAACGGCATCATCGAATTCGGAACGTTTCTCGCCGGCATTGGCGGCACGGTTGCTGCCGGTTATCTCGCCGAACGTTACGCAGGGCACGAGGCGATGGCCGGCACTTTGCTCCTGGGGTTCACCGGCGTCGGGTTCGTCACCAGCTTCGGGATTTCGCGCGTCCCCGCCGCCGATCCCACGAAAACCTTCCGCTGGAACGTGTTCGGCGATTTCGCGGCGAAAATGAAGACGATCGTCGCCGACCGGACTCTCGGTTGGGCTGTCCTGGGAAACACATATCTTTTCTTCCTCGCGGCACTGCTGCAATTCACAATAATCATCTACGGGCACGACACGCTGCACGTCGACGACACCCACACCACCTATTTGCAGGCGGCCGTAGCGGTCGGCATTGGCATTGGCAGCATCGCCGCGGGCTATCTCTCGGGCGGAAAGATCGAGTACGGTCTGATTCCTCTCGGCGCGGTTGGAATGACGGTTTTCGGCGCCGTGCTTTACTTCGCGGGCCATTCGTTGACGGTGGTTGGGACTCACCTTGCATTACTCGGATTTTTCGGCGGAATATTTGCCGTTCCCTTGGGCGCACTAATCCAGCATCGGCCGCGTCCCGAGCAAAAAGGCGGCGTAATCGCCGCCGCTAATCTGGTGTCCTTCATCGGGATCGGACTAGCATCCGTCGCGTATTACCTTTTCACGGATGTTTTCCACCAGACGCCCGCGGGCATTTTTCTCGACGGCGCGATTCTCACTCTCGTCACCACCGCCTACTCGATCTATTTGCTCCCCGATTCCCTGCTGCGCTTCGTCCTGTGGATCGCAACGCATTCGATCTACCGGATCCGCGTTGAAGGCCGGGAGAATATTCCCGAGCGCGGCGGCGCGCTGCTCGTGTGCAATCACATGTCGTTTGTGGATGCGAATCTTTTGCTCGCGTCGGTCGAGCGGCCGATACGCTTCCTGATGTACAAGGGCATCTACGATCTGCCCTACGTAAAACCGTTCGCGAAGCTAATGGGCGTGATTCCGATTTCCTCCGAGCTGCGGCCGCGCGAAATGCTGCATGCGCTGCGGGCCGCGAGCGACGCGATCCGCAATGGCGAACTCGTCTGCATTTTCGCCGAGGGACAAATCACGCGCATCGGCCAGATGCTGCCGTTTCGCCGCGGCATGGAGCGAATCGTCAAAGGCATCGACGCGCCGATCATCCCGATCAATCTCGACGGCGTGTGGGGCAGCATCTTCAGCTTCGATCGCGGACGTTTCCTGTGGAAGAGGCCGCGCTCGATTCCGTATCCAGTGACGATCAGTTTCGGCAAGCCGATGCCGCCCACCGCGACGCCTTTCGAGGTGCGTCGCGCCGTGCAGGAGTTGCAGAGCGCGGCGTACGTGCACCGCAAGAAGCATCTGCGCACCCTGCACCGCTCGCTGATTCGCACCGCCCACCGCAGCCCCTTCCGCTTCGCCATGGGCGACCGGCGGCGGCCGCGCATGAAATGGGGCAGCGTGCTGCTTAGCGCGATTTTCCTGGCGCGGCGGCTGCGCGGCGCCTGGGCCGGGCAGGAGATGGTGGGCATCCTGCTGCCGCCCTCCGTGCCGGGCGCTCTCGTGAATTTTGCGGCGATGCTCGCGGGCAAAGTCCCGGTGAATCTGAATTACACGATTTCGGACGAAGCGCTCGCGTCGTGCGCCGCGCAGTGCAAGCTCGAAACCGTGATCACCACAAAGGCGCTGCTCGACCGCATCCCGCTGAAAGTGCCGGGGAAGACGATCCTGATCGAGGAAGCGGCGGCCGGCTCGCGCTTTGGTGAACGGATCGCCGCGCTGCTGCTGTGGTTCCTGCCGGGCGGTTGGATCGAGCGCGCGGTGAGCGGCAAGAAGCAAACGCTCGACGATCTCGCGACCATCATTTTTTCGAGCGGCAGCACCGGCGAGCCCACGGGCGTGATGCTGACGCATTACAACATCGCGTCCAACATCGAGCAGATGGGCCAGACGTTCATGTTCGGCAGCAAGGACAGCCTGCTCGGCGTGCTGCCGTTCTTCCATTCGTTCGGCTTCACGGTCACGCTGTGCCTGCCGGCGGTTCTCGGTGTCTCGGTCGTCTATCATCCCAGCCCGCTCGATCTCGCCGCGATCAGCGAGCTGGTGCGCGACTACAACGTCACATTCCTGATGGCGACGCCGACGTTTCTGCAGGCGTACATGCGGCGCTGCTCGCCCGAAGATTTCGGCAGCCTTGATTTCGTGCTGGTCGGCGCTGAAAAGCTTCCGGAACGGCTGGCGCTGGCCTTCGAAGACCGCTTCGGCGTGAAGCCGCTCGAAGGCTACGGCGCCACCGAATGCTCGCCGGTCGTCGCCGTAAACACGCGAGACTTTCGCGCGCCCGGCATTCGGCAAGTCGGAGGGAAGCGCGGGCGCATCGGGCATCCGCTGCCCGGGATCAGCATTCGCATCGTCGATCCCGAAACGCGCGCACCAATGTCCGCAGGCACGCCCGGACTTTTGCTGGTTCGCGGCCCCAATGTGATGCAAGGCTATCTCGGCAAACCCGAAAAAACAGCGGAGGCGCTGCAAGACGGCTGGTACGTCACCGGCGACATCGCCACCGAGGACGAAGACGGCTTCCTCACGATCACCGACCGCCTCAGCCGCTTCAGCAAAATCGGCGGCGAGATGGTGCCGCACATCAAGGTCGAAGAGCAGCTCCACGAAATCGCCGGCGCCACGGAGCAAAAGTTCGTGGTCACAGCCGTGCCCGACGGAAAAAAAGGCGAGCGCCTCGTCGTCCTGCACCTGCTGCACTCGGCGGAATTGAAAGCCGTGATCGAGAAATTGCCGCAGACCGGCTTGCCGAATCTGTGGATCCCGCGCCCGAACCAGTTCTTTGCCGTGGAAGAATTCCCGCACCTCGGCACCGGCAAGCTCGACCTGCGCCGCATCCGCGAATTGGCGCTGGAATTCTCGCCTTCGGAAAAAGAATAGCCTGCCGCTCGGCATGCGAGTGACTAGTGGCCCGCCGGCGCGAAGCTCCGGCGAGGCAGGCGAGTGGTTAGTGGCCAGAAGAGCCCCGTGTCGCACCTACGGCGCTCTGGCCCCAATTCTAAATTCGTTCCCAGCGCTCACGCGCTGGGCTAACTTGTGCCGCGCCTCCGGCGCTGGAACGCTCGATCCGCGCTTTGCGCAGTTCGCGTCGGGCGGCAAACCGTTCGGCCGCTTTTTTTCGCAGTTCGAAAATTTACGCTTGCATCAACATCCGATTTCCTCTACACTGCGCGACGCTGGAGAACATTCGGCATGACCATAAGTGACAAACACAATTCGTTACCAAGGCAAGCGCTGGCGCTGCGCCGGGATTGTGGCCGAACGGGCTTCAGTCCCGCACATTAAACATCTCCTTGCAGCTCAATCGCTTGACCAATAAGACTTAACAACCGGGTGGCGTAGCTCGCGGCTACTTCACTGTCAATGAAACGTGCCGCAAGCGTTTGTTCCCCCGGTTGAATCGGCCAGTGGCGTAAGGCACGGATACTTCTCGGAAAGACTGCGTCTGGCAAAGCCAGACCAGCGGGGTTCGAACCCCCTAAGCCGCGTCTGCTTGTTCCCTGGCCCAGATTTTCGCCGGTGGCGTAGTCGAGGGTTACTTCCTCCGCCAATCGTCGCGCAGGGACGGAAACCCTGCCGAGGAGAGGAACGACGGGGACCGGGGCGTAGTCCCGAATCACAAAGTACCCGGCGGATACCAACTCGAGACGAGTACCCTGGGCGCTTGTTCCCCGGCGAAGATTTTTCACTGCGCAGCGGAACGCTCAAGCTGCGCAAATCCGAAGCGCCAAGGGCGCTTCTAGAAAGGTTGATCGCCATGAGCGTCAACGTGAAAGATGGCACGCCGGTTTATGGGCCGTCGCTTTGCGAGACATGTGTCAACGCGCACGTCGAGCGCGGCTATCGCGAAACCGACCTCGTCATATTTTGCCAGGCCACATATTTCGAGCATGGCGTGCGCTTCCGCGTCCGCGAATGCTCCAACTATGTCGAGAAAAAGCGGCAGCGGCTAAAGGACATGGAAGAGGTGGCTTGGGTTCTGATGCCGCGGGATGGCAAGCGCGTAGCGGGCTTCGTGCCTCCGGAAGAAGTGCCCGAGGACGAACGAATCGAGATCGAAGTTGGCAAGTCGAAGTAGCTTTTGAGTTTCGCCGGTGGCGTAGGCAGCGCTTACTTCGGTAGAGCGTCCGTCGCGAAAGCGGCGGGAGGCTGCAGGTTCGACACTTGCTCCCGAGCAATCGGGATAGCTCAATAAAACGGCGCAAGCCATAAGCGCAGCCGCTTGTTCCCCGGCGGAAGTTTTTAGGAAGTGCCGCTTGCTGCTGGCGGTGATCAGCAGCAAAGTTGCGGAGGCGCGGGGCGGAATCGGGTCGGCTCCGCGCCTCGAGGTCGAGCATGAAACTTCGTACGCTGAGAAAATTGCAGAGGAGAAAAAAAATGTCGGACACGAACGAAACTGGCTACAACGTGATCGTTCCCGAAAAGGGCGTGCCGATCAAGGCCTGGACGAAGGGTGTGCCGCTCGAAGCTCAGGCGCGCGAGCAGCTTGTGAACGTCGCGCAGCTGCCGTTCATTTTCAAGTGGGTGGCGGCCATGCCCGACGTCCACTGGGGCATCGGTGCGACCGTGGGCAGCGTGATTCCGACGAAGGGCGCGATTATCCCGGCGGCCGTGGGTGTCGACATCGGGTGCGGAATGATGGCCGTGCAGACCGATCTGAACGCGCGCGATCTGCCCGAGAGTCTCAAGGGCATTCGCTCGGCGATCGAGAAGGCGGTGCCGCACGGTCGCACGAATCACGGCGGGCTCGGCGACCGCGGCGCGTGGGCGAATATCCCAGACCGCAACATGGAGGTCTGGCAGACGCTCAAGCCGCGTTACGACGCGATTCTCGCAAAGCACTCGAAGCTCGATCGCGGGAATCACGCGAACCATCTCGGGACGCTCGGCACGGGCAATCACTTCATCGAAGTGTGCCTGGACGAGTCGGACGCGGTCTGGTTCATGTTGCACAGCGGGTCGCGCGGCGTGGGCAATCGAATGGGCAGCTACTTCATCGAACTTGCTCGCAAGGACATGGAGCGCATGTTCATTCACTTGCCGGACCGCGATCTCGGCTACTTCCCCGACGGGTCGGAACATTTCAAGGACTACGTCGAGGCCGTCGAGTGGGCCCAGGATTTCGCGCGTTGGAATCGCCACCTAATGATGGAGCAGATTGTAGCCGCCGTGCGCGCTTGCGGAGATGTTCGTCCTTTCGAGGCTGAGCTCAAGGCGATCAATTGCCACCACAACTACGTGGCCCGCGAGTCGCACTACGGTGAAAACATTCTGGTCACTCGCAAGGGTGCGGTCCGCGCGCGCGAGGGCGATATGGGAATCATTCCCGGCAGCATGGGAGCGCGTTCCTACATCGTTCGCGGCAAGGGCAACGCCGAGAGTTTCAACAGCTGCAGCCACGGGGCGGGCCGTGCCATGTCGCGCGGCGAAGCGAAGCGGCGCTTCTCCGTGGCAGATCACGAACGCATGACGGCGGGCATCGAGTGCCGCAAGGATGCGGACGTGATCGACGAAACTCCCGCGGCGTACAAGCCGATCGAAGCGGTGATGGCGGCTCAGACCGATCTGGTCGAGATCGTCCACACGCTCCATCAGGTCGTGTGCGTGAAGGGATAGACGAAACACCAAAGTTCGCCGGTGGCGAGGGCGACGGTTACTTCGGAATCGGAAGGTCGTAGGTTCGAGTCCTGCCGCGATGGCGCTTGCGCGCCATCGCGTAGCTCAGTGGCAGAGCATCCGCCAGCGAAAGCTGGAACCGTCGCCGATGATTCCCCGGCGATTTCTCGATTGCAGAGAAAGGAGTAGGCAATGGCACGACTCAACCTGTTCAAGATCCCGTGGTGGCCGCGCACGCACGAGGGCGCGCCCGCGCGCAATATTTCGCCCGAGCTTCAGCTCCGTCGTTCCGTGGTGGCCTGCCTGCTCTGGGAAGACCAGTTTTACGAAGAGGGTGTGGAGATCGCGGGGCGCATTCAGACGCTCGTGCCCAAGGTGAAGCCGGAATCTGTCGCGGCTCTCGCCGTCGAGGCGCGGACGAAGATGAAGCTGCGCCACGCTCCGCTTCTCCTGGTGCGCGAAATGGCGCGCCAGAAGACGCACCGCGCCCTCGTCTCGCAGACGCTCGCGCAGGTGATTCAGCGCGCCGACGAGCTCGCTGAATTCGTCGCGATCTATTGGAAGGACGGCAAGGTCCCGCTCTCCGCTCAGGTGAAGAAGGGACTGGCGCAGGCCTTCCGGCGATTCGACGAATACCACCTCGCGAAGTACGACCGCACCGGGCCGATCCGGCTGCGCGACGCCCTGTTCCTCTGCCACGCGAAGCCGCGTGACGCAGAGCAGGCCGCGCTCTGGAAGCGGCTCATCGAGGGGAAGCTCGAAACTCCCGACACCTGGGAGGTTGCGCTTTCCTCGGGCGCGGAAAAGCGCGAGGCGTGGGAGCGTCTGCTTCGCGAACGGAAGCTCGGCGCGCTCGCTCTGCTCCGCAACCTGCGCAACATGAAGCAGTCCGGAGTGGACGAGGATCTCGTGCTGGCGGCGCTCGAAGGCATGAGCACGGCGCGAGTGCTGCCGTTCCGCTTTCTCGCGGCGGCGCGGTACGTGCCGCAGTGGGAAGAGCCGCTCGAACGGGCGATGCTTTCGGCGCTCGCCGAGCAGGCCAAGCTTCCCGGCCGCACCGTGCTCCTCGTGGACGTTTCGGGCAGCATGACGTACCCGCTGTCGCGGCGGTCGGAAATGCTTCGTACCGACGCGGCCTACGGCCTCGCCATTCTGCTCCGCGAAATCTGCGAGAAGGCGGCCGTGTACTCGTTCTCGAACGATCTGGTCGAGGTGCCCCCGCGGCGAGGGTTCGCGCTGCGCGACGCAGTAGATGCTAGCCAGTCGCACAACGCGACCTACCTCGGCCGGGCGCTCGAGAAGATCCCGCAGAAGTACGACCGGATCATCGTGATCACGGACGAACAGGCGCACGATCGCGTGCCCGGCCCGCGAGGCCGCGGCTACGTAATCAACGTGGCGAGCGCCCAGAACGGCGTCGGTTACGGGCCCTGGGTGCACATCGACGGGTGGAGCGAAGCGGTCGTCGAGTACATCCGGGCGCTTGAACTGGCGTCCGCAAACTAAGCCGAAAACCGATCAGCCCTCCGGGCCGGTTAGCCCGAAGGGCTGATCTTCATTCCGAGAGACGTGGTCGTTTGGCCGCCGGACAGGACGGCGGTACCGACAAAATCCCCTACGGTGGCAAAACGCGCCAAAATTGGCTTCTAAGCCGCTTGTAAGCCCCCGACGAGTATATGCTTCATGCACGACTCGCTGCAGATTTTGCATGGCGCTGAAAAGGCGAAACCTCCGACGCGCCGCGCGACGCAGCTGCCTCCCGGTTTCAGAAAATACCGAGCTTGATGTGCAGGAACTTTTTCGGGTCGCGGCGGAAATCGCCGATCAGCAGCCGCATATCCCCCGAGAGTCCGGTCACGTTGTCGTAGAAGGCGGGATCGTTGAAGAATTTGCCGACCGAGCCCTGAGTGGAATTGAGCTTTGCGGTGGCGTCGCGAACGTTTGCGGAGGCATCGCGCACATTGGCGTAGAGTGTGTCGTCGGTAGCGAGCTTGCCCAGCGTGCCTTTGCCCGCGCGGACGTCGGCGAGCAGCGCGTTGCCCTTTTCGGCCACGCCGTTGATGTTGTTGTAGGCTGACGGATCGTAGATCAGCTTGCCGACCGTGCCCTTCTGGTCGTTGACCGCGGTCATGGCGTCGTTCATTTTGGAGACGGCCGAATCGGCCTTGTTGTAGAGTTCATCGCTCTCGATCAGCTTGCCGACGCTGCCCTGGCCCTGCTGGATGGAAGCCGTCATCGCATCGGCTCTGGCCGCGATGCTGTCGAGGTGATTGTAGAGCGACGGATCGTTGAGCACTTTTCCGATGGTGCCCTCGCCGCGCCTTACTTTGCTGACGATTTCGTTGAGCTGATCGGAGAGCACGCTCAAGTTCTCGGCCACATCGGCGCCGCGTTCGACCACCTGCTTGATATCGGGCGCCTCCGAGGCTGGGATGACGCCGTTCGTCGGGATTACGGTGCCGGTCAGTCCGCGGGAGATCGTGACATAGCGGTCGCCGAGCAACCCCTCCGTCACGAGGCTTGCGCTCGAGTCAGTCCGAATGTCATTCTGATACTTCTTCTCGACGCGCAGCACGAGCGTGATACTCAACTTGCGATCCTTCGTGTGCGGCGTCAGGTCGATCGACTGCACGCTTCCAATTTCCACGCCATCGAGGTCGACCGGCGCGCCCGCCTTCATTCCCTCCACCTCGGGCAGATACGTGATCAGGCGATATCTCGGCCCAAATCCCGTTCCCCCGGTGACGTAAAAGATCGCCACCATCAGAAGGAAGAGGGCTGCGAGCACGAACACGCCTACTCGCAGCTCGGTCCAAGTCAGTTGCTTTCGTTGCGCCATCGCCGTTCCTCCTCAGTAGTCCGGATCAACGATCATTCCGCGGAAACCAGAAACGCTTTCAGATAATCATCGCACGAGTGCAGCAAATCGTGGGTAGTTCCCTCCCAGTAAACGCGCCCGTCGCGGAGCATGAGAATATTGGTTGGTGGCGTGTCCCCGTTCGCGCTCTCGCGGGGCTGCGCTCCTACGCCGTTGACACGCACGACGCGGTTGTTGGCCTCGTCAAATCGAAAATGCGCAAGACCGAATGCATCCTGCACGCGGTGCGTAGCGAGCAAGGAGGTTACGCCCTGCAGGTCGCGCCCGCGCAGGATCAGCGTGATGATGGTCTGTGACGTAACCGGATCGAGTCCGGCGGTAGGCGAATCGTAAAATACGAGCGGCGGCTTGTCCACCAGCGCCCGGGCGATCGAAACGCGCCGGCGCATGCCGCCGGAAAGCTCGTCCGGATATTTTTCGATGGCGGGCTCCATCTCGACGAAGCGCAGCGCCTCGCGCACGCGCTGCTCGATCTCCTCGTCGGGCAAGTTCTCTTCACGCAGGCGGAACGCCACGTTGTCCGCCACCGTAAGTGAATCGAAGAGGGCGCCCTCCTGAAAAACGAAGCCCACCTGCCGCCGAAAATCGAGTAGTTCCTTTTCGTGCATATCGGCGACATCGTGTCCCATCACCCAGACGCGGCCCGCGTCCGCACGCAGCAGACCTGCGGCGAGCTTCATGACGAGCGTCTTCCCCGAGCCGCTTTCGCCAAGCAATATTTTTGTCTCCCCCGGCCCGACTTCGAACGAAATCCCGCGGAGCACCTCTCCCTCGTCGAAACCTATGTGTACGTCTTTGAAGGCAATGAAGGGCTCGCCTGGAGTGGCACTCGTTGTGAGGTCAACTGACGCGGTACGGGAAGGAAGCGTCATCTCGGGATTATAGATGGAAATGCTGGCGATTCGGAACCGAGGTTTCCCGATACCGTGTTGCGCGGCGAACCGCTGAAAAAAGAATGCCGGTCGCGGGCGCTCCGTTTCATTTGTGGAATGCGTACAGCAGGAGTTTCGCGAGGAAAAAATCGACGATAAGCACAAATACCGAGGAGATGACGACCGCGGAGGTTGTCGCCCGGCCGACGCCCTGCGTGCCGCCCTTCACCCTCAACCCTTGATAACACGCGACCGTGGCGATGACGTAGCCGAATGCGACGGGCTTGGCCATGCCCTGCACCAGATCGCCGAATTCGAGTGTGTTGATCGCGCGGGTCCAGAATTGCACCGCACCGAGCCTCAGCGAGAAATACGCCATTATGGAACCGCCAACGAGCCCGATAAAATCGGACACGGCGACGAGCAGCGGCAGCATCAACACCATCGCCACCACCCGGGGCGTGACAAGCTTACGTACAGGGTCCGTACCCAACGCACGCATCGCGTCCACCTGTTCGGTCACCACCATCGAACCGAGTTCCGACGCGATCCCTGATGCGTTCCGGCCGGCGACCAGCAACGCGGTGATCACAGGAGCCAATTCGCGGATCAGCGCGAGCGATACCACGTCGCCCGTCAAAGCGGTTTCCCCAAATCGCTCGAACTGCGCCGCGGTTTGCAGCACCATGACACCGCCGATGAAAAATGAAGTCACCAACACGATGCCGAGAGAACCGACACCGATCGAATCCATCTGTGCGAGCGTATCGCCCCAGTATTGCGGCGGTGTGAAGAGGTTGGCAACCGATTGGAAGGCCAGCAGCGAATAATCTTGCACGGACACAATCTGCCGTTTGATGACCCCGGTGAGAACGGAAACTATGGATGGAGCTTCGCTGGCTTCAGGCATCGTGTGGAAGCGCGGTCGCGGGCCACCCAGCGCGTCACCGGAAGCGTAGCTTCCACAGTGCGCGTCGTCAAGCGAACATCCGGGCAGTAAAATCCGGGCGCTTGGGAGGGCGCTACGCCGAAGAGAGATCCTTCGGGCACAGGACGCCCTCAGGATGACGACGCCGCAGCGTCTGCGGCCTAGGCTCCGGTCATCTGGCGTGCCCACTGCATGGCCTGCCAGTGCTCGTCGGCCACTTCGCTCTCGGTCACGCGAAGCTGTCTCGCCAATTCCGCCACGCGCGGCCAGTCGCCGATCTCCTGCGCTAGAACCAACTGATAAACCGCAGCCGACGACCCCGCATTCCCGAGCAGGACCGCTTTGCATTCGGGATCGAGGGAAATATTCTTCATGATCTCGGCCATCGGAATGTCGAGGATGGCGTCCATCAGGGACAGCAGGCCCATCAGAAACAAGTCCGAATCAGCTTGCCGGCTCGTTGCACCAAGCAGCTCGCAGAAACGGGCGCGCACCAATGCCGCCAGGATCAGCGCACTGGTCTTCTCCTGCCCGGCCGCCAGCGTGACCACTAGATGCAGCCAGCGCCGGGTTTCGCGTTCACCCAGCAGCACCAGAGCCTGTCTTACGGAGTGGATCTCTCCCGACAACCCAAACAACGACGAATTGAGGTAACGCAGCAAGCGGTAGCAAATGGAAGGCTCGCTCTTCACCAACTCCTCGATCTCGCGCTGATTCAGTTCCGGCCGCGAGGCGGCCTGCAACATGCGGAGGTGGTTCACTCGATTTGGCGAGAGCCGGCTGGCTGGCAGCATCTCGGGTTTGCAGAAAAAGTAGCCCTGAAAATACACGAACCCAAGCTTCTTCGCCGCCCGGAACTCCTCTTGGGTTTCGACCTTTTCGGCCAGCATCTGGGAACGCTTGCCGCAGCGCTCGACGATGCCCGCGAGGTGCCGGGGCGCGGTGAGCCTGAAATCCACTTTGATGATGTCGGCCAGGCCGGTGAGGGCGGTGCGCGGATCGTTCGCGACGAAATCATCGAGCGCGATCAGGTATCCAGCGTTCTTCAGGCTCCGGCACGCGGCTACCACGTCGTCATCTACCGTGATGGTTTCGAGGATTTCGACGATCGCTTGCCGGGGCGGCAACAAGGACATGTAGTCATTCAGCAGGACGCCCCGCGTGCAGTTGATGAAGGCGCGGCGGCCGTCGCACAGCATGTCCAACCCCATCAACAGGGAGCTATCGAGCACGCTGCGAGATGCGTTTTCCGGGTCCACGCCCTTGAACTGGTTTTCGATTCCATCGCGGAACAGCAGTTCGTAAGCGAAAACCTTTTCGTCGGTCTTGAGAATCGGCTGGCGGGCAACAAAGCGGGGCGCGGACGGCGCGCGTAGATTTTCGACTGCCGCGGCAGGTTGCAGAGTCATCGGAAGCAAAGATCGGCTGGGACCCTGCGAAACTTGAGTCGAGAACGACCGCTGCACTGGGCCAGGCATGGCCGGGCGCGCAGCCTTTACGGGGGAGGGTGCGTCCGGTAGAATCTTTCGTTTGTTCCAGATATCGGCACACCACTAACATGCTGCGATTCGTTACCGCCGGAGAGTCTCACGGGCAGGCGCTCGTCGCCTGGATTTCCGGGCTGCCTGCGGGCGTCCCGGTCGACCCCGAGTTTGTGAGCCGCGAGCTGCACCGCCGCCAGCTGGGATTCGGTCGCGGGGGGCGGCAGCGGATCGAGAAGGACCAGGCGGAGTTCCTATCGGGCGTGCGGCATGGAAAGACGATCGGCGCGCCGATTGCGCTGCGCATCGAAAACCGCGATTGGAAAAACTGGGAGAAAGCGCTGCCGGTCGAGGATAGCGAAGGCGCCGAGGACGCGCAGCGCCGGCTGACGGCGCCGCGCCCGGGCCACGCCGACCTGCCCGGCTCGCAGAAGTATAATTTCCACGATGCGCGCTACATTCTCGAGCGCGCCTCGGCGCGGGAAACGGCGGCTCGCGTCGCGGCCGGGTCCCTGGCAAAACTGCTGCTGCGCGAGTTTGGCGTTACTATTTTGAGTCATACGATCGCGGTTGGCCATGTGCGGCTGGAGCGAGCGGCAACATGGGAGGAAATTGTCGCGATCTGCGAGAATCTCGAATCGCCGCTGCGCTGCGTCGATCCCGACGTGGAGGGCCGCATGATTGCCGAGGTCGATCGTGTGCTGCGCGCGGGTGATTCGGTGGGGGGAATTTTCGAAGTGGTTGCGCGCGGGCTCCCGCCCGGCCTTGGAACGCACACGCAGTGGGACGAGAAGCTCGACGCGAAGCTGGCGCAGGCAGTGATGTCGATGCAGGCGGTAAAGGCGGTCGAACTTGGGACGGGTGTGACGAACGCGGGCAGCTACGGCTCCGAAGTGCAGGACGAAATCCGATACGATGCGTCGCGGAAGCGCTTCGACCGCTCGTCGAACCGCGCCGGCGGCCTCGAGGGCGGCATCACGAACGGCGAAGACATCATCGTGCGCGGGTATCTGAAACCGATTTCGACGCTGCGCCGCGCGCTTCTGACCGCCGACATGAACACGAAAGAAGCGGTGAAGGCGGCTTACGAGCGCTCGGATGTTTGCGTGGTGCCGGCGGGAGGCGTGGCGGGCGAGGCGATGGTTGCGCTGACGCTGGCCGGAGCGTCTCTCGAGAAATTCGGCGGCGACTCGCTCGAAGAAACGCGCAGGAATTTTGACGGCTACCAGCGTCAATTGGATAATTTCTAGAAAGCGAAATTGCGATGATTCATCCGATTGTGAAATACGGCGATCCGGTGCTCGAGACTCCGACGAAGACGGTGGAGAAATTCGACGAGGAGCTGCAGGCGCTCGTGAACGACATGTTCGAATCGATGTATGCCGCGCAAGGCGTCGGGCTGGCCGCGCCGCAGATCGGGATCAGCCGGCGGCTCGCCGTGATCGACGTGACGAATGGAAAGAATCCCGAGGGTCGCATCGTCTGCGCCAACCCGCACGTGATTCACGCGGAGGGCGAGCAGCGCGAAGAGGAGGGATGCCTTTCGGTCCCCGGCTTTCGCGGGCATGTGGCGCGGCCGCTGTACGTGACGGTGCGCGCGCAGGACGCAAGCGGCAAGGAATTCGAGATGCGCGGCGAAGGGCTGCTGGCGCGTGCCTTCTGCCATGAAATCGATCATCTCGACGGGATTCTCTTCATCAGCCACCTCAGCATGCTCAAGCGCGACATGATCAAGCGCAAAATCCGCAAGCTGAAAAAAGCCGGCGATTGGTAGGCGCATTGTGGCGCTGCGAATCGTCTTCTGCGGCACGCCTGCTTTTGCAGTGCCCTCGCTGCGGCACCTGATCGCGCAGCAGGATTTTCGCGTCGAGGCCATTGTCACGCAGCCCGACCGGCCGCGCGGCCGCGGCCAGGAAATGGCGGCGTCGCCTGTGAAGGACGCAGCGCTTGCGGCGGGCGTGCCCGTTTTTCAGCCTGAGAAAATCAAGTCAGATGCGGCGCTCGACTATTTCAAACGCCTTGCGCCGGATGTTGTCGTCATCATCGCCTACGGGCAGATTATTTCGCAGCGCCTGATCGACATCCCGCGCCTCGGGTGGATCAACCTGCACGCGTCGCTGCTGCCAAAATATCGCGGCGCAGCGCCAATCAACTGGGCGATCGTGAACGGCGAAACGCGCACGGGGCTGACCACCATGCGAATCGACGCCGGGCTTGATACCGGGCCGATGCTCTTGAAATACGAAACGGAGATTGGCCGCGACGAGACTGCGCCCGAGCTGGCCGCCCGGCTTGCGGATGCCGGCGCGCCGCTCGTCGCCGAAACGTTGCGCGGCCTTGAGAGCGGCGCGATTGCAGCCGCGCCGCAGGATAGTTCGCAAGCTACTTTTGCGCCGCCGCTGAAGAAAGAAGATGGCCGCATCGATTGGTGGCTCAGTGCGCGGAAAATCTACAACCGCATTCGCGGGCTGCAACCTTGGCCCGGCGCGTTCACGTCGTTTCGGGGCAAAAACTGTCAGATTTGGGGAAAGCCACTCAAACCCGTTTCGGCGGGTGGCATGCCCGGCATCATGTTGCCGACGCAGGAGGATGGCTTGCTCGTAATCTGCGGCGGCGCCTCCGTCCTACGGGTCGAACAGGTCCAACTCGAAGGACGCAAGCGCGTCACCGCGCAGGAATTCGCGAATGGTGCGCGGCTCGTACCTGGTGAACGATTCGGCGATTAGATCGTTGTCGAGGCGAAGGTTCCGGGCTAAAGGACCCGGCGCTACGTTTAAACCTAACCCGCCGGATACGGAGCGGCGTCCCGACGTCCCGACGCCGGCAACCACAATGCCTATTAGTCCTGCCCGAAAAATTGCGTACGACGTGCTGCGGCGGGTGGAAGGCGAGGGCGCGTACGCCAGCGATCTTCTGCACGCTGAGCTTGGCGCGAGGGTGAAGCCCCCCGATGCGGCGCTTGCGACGGAGTTGACTCTCGGCGTGCTGCGCCAGCGGCGGCTGCTCGATTTTCTGCTGGAACGCCATCTCGAAAAGACTGTCGAGCGGCTCGACCTGCCTGTGGCCCTTGCGCTGCGTATGGGCGCGTATCAACTGCGATTTTTGCAAAGGATTCCAGCGTCAGCGGCTGTGAACGAATCCGTCGAACTGGTGAAAAAGGCGCGGAAGACGTCTGCGTCCTCACTCGTGAATGCGGTTCTGCGGCGCGTGGCCGAAGAATCGAAAGTCCCAGCGGGGAAATTGTTCGCGGCGGATATGGCCGCGGCCGAAAGGCTCGCCATCCTGCATTCGCATCCGGCTTGGATGGTCGAGCGATGGCTGGCGCGTTTGGGCGAGGCGCGAACGATCGCCCTACTCGAAGCGGACAACCGGACTCCGCGATTGAGTTGCGCGCTCAGCGACCCAACCCAGCGACAAGAAATCTTTCGCGCCCTCGAACAAGCCGGCTTACATGTGGAAGCCGGCACTCTACTGCGAAATGCGTTTGCCGTAAGTGGAGGAAGCGCGTCGCGCACGGCAGAGTTTCGCGCGGGAAGAATCTCGATTCAGGACGAAGCGTCGCAAGCGATTCCGTTGGTGCTCGGCGTTCGCGGCGGAGATCGAGTCCTCGACTTGTGCGCAGCCCCAGGCGGGAAAACGCAATCCCTGGCGCGCGCCGCCGGAAGCCAAGGCCTGGTTGTTGCCGCGGACCTCCACGGGCACCGGCTGCGCGCCATGGCGGCGCAGCTCGATCGCTTAGGATTGTCGAACGTGTGCCTGGTGCAGCTTGACGCAACCCAAAATCTGCCGTTTGGCGCGCGGTTTGATCGCATTCTGATCGACGCGCCCTGCTCCGGCACGGGCACGCTGGCGCGCCACCCGGAGATTCGCTGGCGATTGCGTCCGGAGCAATTTGCGGAGTTTCACGCGTTGCAGGCGCAAATGCTGCGCGTCGCTCTGGCGCATCTCGCTCCCGGCGGCAGGCTCGTCTATTCGACGTGCACGATCGAGCCCGAGGAAAACGAGGACGTGATCGCGGAGATTTTGCGCGACGCGAGTGGGGTTTCACGCGTGCCTCCCGACGAAATGATCGAAACGCTCGCGCCCGATTTGGCTGATGGCATGTCTGCGTCCGCTCTATTTGACGATGCCGGCCAGTTCCGCACGCTGCCGGGCCAGCGACAGACCGATGGTTTCTTCGCCGCCAGCCTCCAGATTTGAGGCACCATGGAAGAGATATGAACGAAACGAAAAATCCGTGGACCGTGGTGTCGCGCGCGATCGCTTACGAGAATCCGTGGATTCGCGTGGATCACCACGACGTGCTGAATCCCGCGGGCAAGCCGGGCGTGTATGGCGTTGTTCACTTTAAGAATCACGCCATCGGCATCGTCCCAATCGATGAGAATGGGAACGTGATTCTGGTCGGGCAGTACAGGTTCCCGCACGCGGCTTACAGCTGGGAGATACCCGAGGGTGGCGGACCCGCGGGCCCCACGATCCTTGAATCCGCGCAACGGGAACTCCGCGAGGAGTGCGGCGTTACCGCGAGAAATTGGCTTGAGGTTGTGGGCATGGACCTGTCCAACAGCGTGACGAATGAAAAGGGCACGGCGTTCCTCGCCTGGGACCTCAGCCATGGAGCTGCCCAGCCCGAAGAGAACGAGCAACTCCACGTGGTGCGAGTGCCGTTCTGCGAAGCGCTCGAACGCGTGAAACGCGGCGAGATTCGCGATTCGCTTAGCGTCGCCGCTATTCTTCGGGTCGCGCTGATGAGCTTGCAGGGTGAGTTGCCTGGACCCCTCAAGGGTCTGATTCGCGTCTAGGCGTGGTCCTGATCCTACCGATTTTTCTTGCGACGTTTTTCCGTCGTGCTAGCGTGATGGTGACGGCGGTGATCGTGATGGATGGCGAATGGATGTCTGACGTGGCGACAACTGGATGACCCGATGAACCTGCGCGAGCGCTTGCACTGGATTTTCCGCATGTCTCTGCTGCTGTTCATATTGTCCTCGGTCGCGTTCCTTAGCGCGTTGACGGCGATGCGTTTTGCCGTGGAAGGCCGCGAAGTGGCGATGCCGGATGTTGTGGGGATCAAAGCGCCGGAAGCGCAGCAGATTCTTGGGAAGCGCGGCATCGGAATCAGGGTTGAAGACAGGCTCTACAGCAGCCTGCCGGTAGACACCGTCATCCGCCAGAGCCCGCAGGTGAATATGGAGGTGAAGGTCGGGCAGAGCGCGCACGTGGTGCTGAGCCTCGGTCCCCAGAAGGTGACGATCCCGGAGCTCGAGGACAAGAGCGTGCGAGCCGCGCAGATCGAAATGCTGCGAGAAGGCTTGCAGCTCGGCGAGGTATCGAACGCGCACCTGCCGGATTACCCCGCGGACGCTGTGATCGAGCAGGATCCGGCTCCGGGCACGACCGACGTCACGGGCCCGCATGTGGACCTGCTCGTTTCCCTCGGCTCCGAGCCGCCAGCCTACGTCATGCCCCAATTGATCGGGATGTCGGCTGCCGAGGCGGAATCGAAATTAAACGCCGCGGGGCTGAAAATCGCGAAACTCGCATCCGCCACGGTGCCTGGCGCCGTTCAGGGTGCGGTAATCGATCAGATGCCCGAGCACGGGCGCCGGGTGGACGCCAATACGCCGATCGAGTTGCAGGTGGCCGAATAACGAAAACAGCCGTGCAGGCGTGCTAGAATCCACCGGGCTACCATGAGCTACTCCCGCATCGAAATCGCTCCGTCCATTCTCGCGGCGAATTTTGCCCGTCTGGGCGATGAGATCAAGAGCGTCGAGCAAGGCGGCGCGGAAGTGATTCACGTGGACGTGATGGACGGCCACTTCGTGCCCAATATTTCGATCGGGATCCCGGTGGTAGCGTCTTTGCGCAAGGCAACCCGCCTGCCGCTGGACGTGCATCTGATGATCGAGCAGCCCGAGGAGTATATCGAGGAGTTCGTGCGCGCAGGCGCGGACCGAGTCCTGGTGCATCAGGAGGCGACGCCGCATCTCGATCGGGCCCTGGCGATGATTCGCGAGTTGGGCGCGCAGGCCGGCGCGGTGATCAATCCATCCACGCCGGTGGCGATGCTCTCCGAGGTGCTCGATAAGGTGGATACGGTCCTGGTGATGTCGGTGAACCCGGGCTTTGGGGGGCAGAAATTCATCCCCCGGGCGATTGAAAAAATCCGTCAACTGAATGACTGGCGGGGGCGCTATAATGCGGGGTTTCGGATCGAGGTGGATGGCGGGGTGGAGCTCGAGAACATAGGGGATTTGGCGCAGGCCGGTGCGAACACGTTCGTCGCGGGGACTTCGATCTTTCGCACGCCCGACCCAGCCGAGGCCGCGCGCCAGTTACGAAAATTTGCAACGGAAGCCTTGAGGCAGAAGGTTTAGGCCAGGCTCCATGCGTGGGGTGCGATGAACAAGCGTCGATTGGCGGTTTGCGCATTCGCGGCTTTGCTCGCAGGATCTCTCTGTGCGAGCGCCTACGGCCACCAGAAGGTGAAGGTGACCAAGGTCAAGCCTGCGAAGAAACAGGCCGAAGCCACCGCTCCATCCGCCGAGCCTGACAAAATTCTCTACGAGCGCGCGGTCGAGGACGTGAAACACTCGAAATATACCGAGGCGCGTCTGACCTTCCAAACCCTCGTCAACACCTACCCGGACAGCGAATACCTTGCCAAGGCCAAGCTGGGCGTCGCCGATTCTTACTACAAAGAGGGCGGCACGTCGAACCTGACGCAGGCTGTCGACGAGTACAAGAACTTCGAGGTTTTCTTCCCGTTCCTTGACGAAGCCCAGTACGCCCAGATGCAGGTCGGCATGGCCCACTACCGAATGATGAGCAAGTCCGACCGGGACAACAGCCAGGGCGAGTCCGCCGAGGACGAGTTCCAGACCTTTCTTCTGAAGTATCCGCAAAACCCGCTCGCCCCGAAGGCCGAGCAGTATCTGCGGGACGTCCAGGAGGCTCTGGCCGACGGTTACTATAGGGTTGCGCGCTTTTACTATCTCAAGCGTGACTATCGCGCTTCCGCCGCGCGCCTCGTCGATTTGACCCAGCGCTACCCGCTCTACAGCCAGAGCGACGAAGCACTGGCCATGCTTGGAGACGTGTACATGCGCGCCAAGCAAGTTTCCAAAAATGAGGACGACAAGAACCACTGGGCCGACCTCGCGGCCGAATGCTATACGCGCATCGTCCAGGACTACCCGTTGTCAAAAGAAGCCCCGCTAGCGAAGGACCACCTCAAAGCCCTCGGCATGCCCGTGCCCGCGGCCGATCCCGAAGCGCTCGCGCGCATGAAGAAACAGCAGATGTTTGAAAAGCACCACCGCGAGAATTTCGTGATGAAGATTCCGCTGGAGATGATCGAATCGCGCCCTGATGTTTCGCTAGCCGCCCGTTCCGGCGAACCGAATCTGAATCCGCCGAATGACTTGGTGTCGGCCACCGATGTTTTGAAGCAGGGCGCGCCCGGGCCTGTGTTTACGGTCACGGCGAACAACCCGGCAGCGACCGACAGCGCGGCGGGCGCAGCGGATGACTCCGGCGGACCCGTGGTGGAAGGCGGCGCGTCCGATTCGACGGGGAATGGCGACGCGCCGACGACCAACGTCGGAGCCGAAATCATAGCGGCGCCCGCTTCTGCGGCGGATGCTTCTTCGACGGCCGGCACGGCGACGGCTCCGGCTGCGAACAGCGCTCCGGCTGCGGAAAATGCTCCGGCGGCGTCTGATCCTCCGGCAGCCTCCATGCTCAGTGCCGTCCCGGGGACCGGGCCGGCCGCTTCAGTCACATCCCAGCCGAGCTCTGCTCCCCAGGCGACGCAGGCCAACGCAACTGCAAGCGCCACAAGTTCCACATCTTCCACGTCTTCCACATCCAAGGCGAAAGCGCCCGCGGCAGTCGCGCCGAAGGCGGATTCCAAGACCGAGTCAACCAGCAAGAAGAAGAAGGGCCTGAAGAAGATCGTCCCCTGGTAACTATCCCCAACAACCTTCTCGGTTACCCCCTACTTAACGACTGAGGCACGCCCGCATCTAGACTCGGTTGACGCTCCCCCGGGAGGGTGTTGCAATAGGCTGTGGAAGACGCGGTCGCCTGAACGGGCAAGTGCGCCGCCAGAGGGGTCTTCGTGCCTAGCATTCTCGTCGCGGACGACAACACCAATATTCAGAAGATGGTTTCGCTGGCCTTTGAGGACCGGGGCATCACCGTGGTGGCGGTCGGCAACGGCGAAGCCGCAGTCCGCCGCATACCGGATCTGAATCCGGATCTCGTCCTGGCCGATATCTTCATGCCCGTGCGCAACGGGTATGAGGTGTGCGAATTTGTGAAGAAAGACGAGCGATTCGCGCACGTTCCCGTCATTTTGCTGGTGGGCGCATTCGATCCACTCGACGAAAAAGAAGCGCGCCGCGTGGGCGCCGACGGCGTTCTGAAAAAGCCCTTCGTTCCGCCGGACCCGCTGATCGCGATGGTGATTTCCGCTCTCGAGAAGAATCCCCGCGTGGTTGCGGAATTGGCCAAAGCCAAAGCCGCGCCCGAGCCGCCTGCAATGGCCGACGCGGCTGACTCGTTTGAAATTACGAACGTGCCGAAGCCCGAGCCGAAACCTCTGCCCGAGTTTCCCGAGCCGACTCCTGAAGAAGCGGCGTTGGTGTACGGTTTTGGCAAGGGCGTGCGCGCAATTGATGACGAGGAACTCGAAGCCGGCAAGGAACCTCCTGCGCCCGTCCGCCAACGCGACGACGAAGAAGACGATGGCCAAGGCGCGGCCACCACTTCCGACTGGCGCCGCAACGCCATGGACTTCGACATCCCCGAGGAGCACGCGAATCGGCCCGCTTTCTCTGACACGGATGATCTCGAGCCCGCCACCTTTTTCCCGTCTGAGGCGGAAGCACGCAAACCCGCGCCGCCGGCGCCGAAATTCGAACCGCCCGCGATCGCGGCGCGAGACAGAGCGCCTCAGTTCACACCTGTCGTCGCCGCTGAGGACGCGAGCCCGCGCGTAGTGCCGATCTTGGCGGAGGAAGTCGACATGCGCGCCTTGGAACCGGTGGAAGCAACGCCGGTGGAGCTCGCGCCAATCAGCTTGCCGAAAGAAACGGATGGCGCGCCCCTTGGCTCGTCTGGACCGCCGGTCGTGGCATCCGAGCCCGAGCAGCACCGCGAAGCGAAGCCCAGCCTGGCGTCCCGAATGCGCCATTGGATGGACGCGGTCGTGTCGGCGCCCGCGGTGGAAGAAACCCACGAAAAGGCCGAGATCGAGCAACGGCCCCCGTCGTCCGAACCGCCACAGGCGAAGGCATTCGCGGTGGCGAAACCGGCTGAGGAGAACTTTTTCGCCGAAGAGTCCGCGCCTCTTGAAGTTGCGTCAACCGAAATGGCGCCCAAAGAAATTGCGAGTGTAGAAGGTCCCATCCAAGTTGCTTCGTCCGCAGTCGAAACTGGCAATGTCGCGCCGCCGATTGAGACTGACGCGCACACGCCAGCGGCGAACTCTTCCGAATTCCCCGAAGCCGCCGCGTCCAAGACAGAGTCCGAGATGTGGGATCGTGTCGAAGAAACGACGCCCTCTTTCAGGGAGCCGGATCTAGAGGTTCCCCCGCCGGTTCATGTCGCGCCCGAGCCTCTGCTGATGGACGAAGAACCCGAGCCAACATCCAATTACGGTGGAGACCAGCACGAGGCACCTGCAGCGCACGCGTTTGAAATAGCGATGTTGCATGAGCCTGTTGGCGAAGACGCGCCGGCAGAGCAGCCTTCTTTGCCGGAGGCTTTGTTTGCGCCTGCCGCCATCGAATCTGCGCCCGAACGCAACGAAGAACGCGTGCCGACGGGTCCGCCGCCGAATCGCGAGGCCCTGGCCGAAATTCCGTTCCTCAATCCCCCGCAGGGTTTCGATCCGAATGTCCGCGCGTCGCAGTCTTCCGGGGCCGATGCATCCACGGTCAATGCCGTCGTGGAGAAACTGCTGGAAAGGCTTCAGCCGCAGCTTCATGACCTGCTCTCGCAGGGCGTGCTCAAACCGCTGGTCGAAAATCTCCTCCAGCAGGAAAACAACAAGAAGCAAAAGTAGTTTCCGGGCAATCCCCGTCTCGCTGCACTTGGCGGATTCTTCCGCTTGCGACGTAATTCCCGCGCGTATATGCTGTGCGCCGCCTGAACTTTTGCGGCAGGGGAGATGATTCCGTGAATATTTCAGTGGCACGATTGCGCCGAGTTGGGATCGGCGGTTGCCGCGCAGCTTTCGTTTTTTCCGCGGCGCTTCTTGCAAGCCTCTTTTTCGTTGTTATCCCGGCGCATGCGGCCTCGTGCGAAAGCCTCGCATCGCTCTCGCTGACCAATGCGACGATCACGAAAGCCGAAGTTGTGCCGGCCGGCGCGTTTAAGGCGCCGCCTCCCGTCGGTCCCGCGCCGCCGATCGACTTTGGGCAGCCGAGCTACTCGGATTTGCCCGCATTCTGCCGCGTCTCCGCGACGCTCAAGCCCTCCAGCGATTCCGACATCCAGATCGAGGTCTGGCTGCCCGTTTCCGCTTGGAACGGTAAGTACGAGGCGGTCGGCGGTGGCGGCTGGGCGGGCGTGATCAGCTATTCCGCCATGGCCGACGCCATCCGCGCGGGTTACGCCAGTAGTTCCACCGACACCGGGCACGTGGGCCCAACCGGCACGTTCGCGCTCGGCCATCCCGAAAAAGTCGTCGACTACGCCTACCGCTCCGAGCACGAAATGACCGTGAAAGCCAAAGCGATCATCCAGGCGTTTTACGGCGCCGCGCCGCACTATTCCTACTGGAACGGCTGCTCGACCGGCGGCAAGCAGGCGCTCACCGAGGCGCAGCGCTATCCCAAGGACTTCAACGGCATCATCGCCGGCGCGCCCGCCAATTACATGATTCATCTGCACGTGTTTCAGGTCGCCGTCTGGGACATCGCGCACAAAACTCCCGAAGCGATGATTCCCCCGTCGAAGTACCCCGTGCTGCACGCCGCGGTGCTGGAGAAGTGCGACACGCTCGATGGCCTCAAGGACGCCCTAATCGAAAATCCTGTGGCCTGCCATTTCGATCCGAAGGTGGTCGAGTGCAAGAGCGGCGATGACGCATCGTGCCTCACGCCCGAGCAGGTGCAGACAGCTCGTGCGATTTATGGGCCGCTCGTGAATCCGCGCACCAAGCAGGTGATCTTTCCCGGCATGGAGCCGGGCAGCGAGCTCGGCTGGACCTTGCTGGTCAACGCGAAGGATCCCCTGGTTGCGCCCGACACGTTCAAGTACATCGTCTTCAAGGATCCCAATTGGGATATCCGCAAGCTGAACCTGGATAGCGACGTTGCGTACGCGGATAAGGTGGACGGCGGCCTGAACAACGCCATCAATCCCAATCTCAATCCGTTTTTTTCGAATGGCGGAAAGCTCATCATCTATCACGGCTGGGCCGATCAGTTGATCGCCCCTCTCAATAGCGTGAACTACTACCACAGCGTGCTGAAAACCGTGGGCGCTCCCGCGAAGGAGGATATGCGGCTCTTCATGATCCCGGGCATGCAGCACTGCCGCGGCGGCGAAGGTCCCAACGATTTCGACATGATGCCCGCCATCTCGCAATGGGCCGAAGGCGGAAAGGCGCCCGCCGAAGTGATCGCGGCGCACAAGACGAAAGGCACCGTCGACCGCACCCGCCCGCTCTGCCCCTATCCGCAAATCGCGAAATACAAGGGCACCGGCAGCATCGATGAAGCCGCCAACTTCGTCTGCGCTATGCCGTAGCGCGCTCGCGATATGGACGGCTCCAGCTTGCGACGTATGCAAGAAAAGCCCTGGGCTGAAAGCCCATCTCTCGCAGGGCGCTTTTTCGAGGGCCTGCCCTTCGACGTTGCTCAGGGTAAAAAGGCCCACGCTTCCACCGTTTTCGCCTGCGGCGTTGAAGCGGCCGCAGCCCGAGCCTTTTCGCGCTGCGAATTGACGCCTCGCGCGCCCGCCGCTTATCATTAATTGTTTGGCTTCTGCACAAAATCCAATTCCATAGGGAACGCATGTCCCGGGAAATTCCCAAGGCTTACGAGCCGCAGGAGATCGAAGAGCGCTGGGCGAAGGCCTGGTTCGACGAAAAACTCTTCCGCGCCGAAAATTCCGGCGACGGCCCCGCATTTTCGATCGCGCTCCCGCCACCGAATATCACGGGCTCGATCCACATCGGCCACCTGCTGGAGCACACGCAGATCGACATGATCGTTCGCTGGCATCGTATGAAGGGCGATCGCACGCTCTGGCTCCCCGGCATGGACCACGCCGGCATCGCCACGCAATTCGTCGTGGAACGCAAGCTCGCCGCCGAGAAAATCCGCCGCCAGGACCTTGGCCGCGAGGAATTCGAGCGGCGCGTGTGGAAATGGAAAGAGGAAAGCGGCGGCGTGATCAAGGATCAGATGATCCGCCTCGGCGCCTCCTGCGATTGGACGCGCGAACATTTCACGCTCGAACCGAAGCTCTATCGCGCGGTGCTCGAAGCCTTTCTGCGGCTGTATCGCGAGGGCCTGATCTATCGCGGGCGCTACATCGTCAATTGGTGCCCGCGCTGCCAGACAGCCATCAGCGATCTCGAGGTCGTCCACAACGAGCGCGTCGGAGAAATCTGGAACATCCGCTATCCGATCGCAGGCTCGAGCCCGCTTGGCGGCGCGGCAAGCGAATTTCTTGTCGTCGCCACCACGCGCCCCGAAACGATGCTCGGCGATACCGCCGTCGCGGTTCACCCGGACGATGAGCGCTACCAGCGCTTCGTCGGCAAAGCCGTGATGCTGCCGCTGATGAACCGCGAAATCCCGATCATTGGCGACGCCTACGTCGATCGCGAATTTGGCACAGGCGTCGTCAAAATCACGCCCGCGCACGATCCCAACGACTTCGAGGTCGGCAAGCGCCACAATTTGCCCGAAATCGATGTGATGACCAACGACGGCCACATGAACGAAGCCGCCGGAAAATATGCTGGCCTCGAACGCTTCGCCGCGCGCGGCCGCATCGTCGCTGACCTCACGGAGCTCGGCCTGCTCGAAGGCGTGAAGGAACACATGCACGCCGTCGGCACCTGCGACCGCTGCAAATCCATCGTCGAGCCGCGCATTTCCACGCAGTGGTTCATGAAAATGAAGCCGCTCGCCGAGCCGGCGAAGGAAGTGGTCAACGCCAGCACGATCGAGGTCGTTCCCGATAATCAGCGCACGATCCTGCTGCAGTGGCTCGAAAATATTCGCGACTGGTGCATCTCGCGCCAGCTCTGGTGGGGACATCGCATTCCCATTTGGCACTGCGCCGATTGCAAGGAAATGGTGGCGGCGACGGATTCACGCGTTGAGCTTTTCGAGGGCCACGCCCGCGCGGCCAGTGTACCGACAAAATGCCCGAAATGCGGAGGCTCAAGGCTTGAGCAGGATACCGACGTGCTCGACACGTGGTTCAGCTCCGCGCTCTGGCCGTTTTCCACGCTCGGCTGGCCCGACGACACCGCCGACCTGCGCACGTTCTATCCCACGAGCCTGCTGATCAGCGGCTACGACATCCTCTTTTTCTGGGATTCGCGCATGATCATGATGGGCCTGAACCTCACGGGCGGTGCCGAGCCGAAGGATCGCATCCCATTCCGCCGCCTCTACCTGCATTCGCTGGTGCGCACGGCCGAAGGCGCGAAGATGTCGAAGACCAAGGGCACCGGCGTCGACCCACTGCAGCTCACGCAGCAATACGGCACGGACGCGTTGCGCTACATGCTGGCCAGCATGGCCGCGCCCGGCACGGATATCGCGCTCACCGAAGATCGCATCCTCGGCGCGCGCGCCTTCGCCAATAAAATCTGGAATGCCGCGCGCTTCCTTTTTGTGAATCTCGAAAAGGTCGAAGCCAGCGGCCTGACGCTCGAAGAACTCGCCGCGCCGGAAATTCGTGCCAAGGCGCCATACCCCGTTCCCGGCGAAGGCGCGCTCGCGCATCGCTGGATATTTTCGCGCCTAGCGGCTGTCACGGCCCAGGTCAACGCGGCGCTCGAGAATTTCCGCTTCCACGAAGCCTGCCAGACGATCTACCAGTTCTTCTGGGGCGATTTCTGCGATTGGTACATCGAGTGGGTGAAGCCGCAGCTCGCGTCAAGTGATCGCGCGGTCGCGCTCGCCGCGTGGCGCAATATTTTCGCGGCCCTCGACGCCGCCCTGCGCCTGCTGCATCCTGTGATGCCGTTCCTCACCGAGGAGCTGTGGCATCGCTTGCCGCAGCCCGCCGGCGCGCGGTCGATCGCGCTCGATCAGTTTCCTGAAGCACGCCCGGGATGGGCCGACACTGCCGCCGACGATGCGATGGCCATCCTGCAGGAGATTGTCGTCGCCGCTCGCAACATCCGCGCCGAAATGAAACTTGATCCCAGGAAAAAGGTCGTCGCTGATTTCTGGACCGGCGGCCCGATGCGCCGCAACCTGATCCACGAAAACATGGAGCCGATTCTGCGCCTGGCGTCGCTCTCCGAGCTGCGCCTTTCGCACGACCATCTGAAGCCCGAGGGCGCCGCCGTGCGCCTTGCAGCTTCCTTCGAGCTCAGCATCCCGTACGGCGACGCGATCGACAAGCCCGCCGAAATCACGCGCCTCAAGAAGGAAGAAGCGCGCCTCGAGCAGGGTGTCGCGACCGCGCAGGCGAGGCTGGCGGACCAAAGCTTTCTCAGCAAAGCGCCTGCAAAAGTTGTCGACGCGCTCCGCGCCACGCTTACCGAGCGCCAGCTCGAACTCAAGAAGATTCGCGACCGCCTCGCCCAACTCGAATCCTGAGCCAGAGCAACACGTCTCGCCGAAAATCGATTACTCTGATGGCTCAAAGTTTCCGGTAACCTGAGTCACGCAGATCACCAATGAAGACCTGGCTACGTAACATCGTGCTTATCGCCGTCGGCTTGGTGCTTCTCGTCGTGCTTTGCGGAGTTTCCTACCGGGCTGTCGAGGCGAAGACAGACGCCAGGCGATTTCCTCAACAAGGCAAATCTGTCGATATTGGCGGCTACAAGCTCAACCTGAATTGCACGGGACAGGGAAGCCCCACCGTTGTGCTCGAGACTGGATTCGGAGTGCTTTCCTTAACGTGGGGCCCGGTGCAATCGGGAATCGCGAAGTTCGCTCGCGTCTGCTCCTACGATCGAGCGGGGTACGGCTGGAGCGACAGCAGCCCATTTCCGCGGACCAGCGCGCAAATCGCAAAAGAGCTGCACGCACTGCTCGAGAATGCGGGCGAGAAGCCGCCCTACGTTCTTGTGGGACATTCGTTCGGTGGGCTGATCATCCGGGTGTTTAACGGCGACTATCCGAATGATGTGGCCGGAATCGTTCTCGTTGAGTCATCGCATCCCGATCTCTTGAAGCTGTTGCCGCCGGCCATCAAGATACAGTCCGACGAAGCGCAGGTCGAACGGGAGCGGGCCACGAGGTTTGCCGGAATTCGCTTCTGGCTGGGAATCACACGTTTTGAAAACAGGGATATCATCGACGCGCCCAGGGTGCCGTATGGCGAGAGGGTGGCGACTTACCTTTCGATCCAACCGAAATATGTGTATGCGATAGCAGGCGAGGGCGCAAACCTGGAAACAAGCAGCGAGCAAGCAGCGGCTTCTCCCACGTTTGGGGACAAACCACTGATCGTGCTGACGGCCGGAAGGGGCGTTCTCGGCGTCCCGGTGCAAGATAAAGATTGGGTCGAACTACAAAATATCTGGATTAACCAGCTGCAAGTGCAGCTCGCGGAGCTCTCGACGCGAGGCAAGCGGATCATGGTCGACGATAGCGACCATATGATTCCTCTCGAGCGTCCCGACGCGGTCATCAGCGCTGCGCGCGAAGTCTGTGCAGCGGTGCAACCAAGCCACTGAACTTCAATTGGTGCCAGCGGCTTTTTCGGGCACTCGTCACTAGCCACTAGAAGTTATCTCATAAACACTTTCAACGCACTGAACGGTTGAAAGTTATGGCGAATGACGTAAACCGGGAGCATGGACCTCACCGACGCCCAGTGGGCGTTGCTCGAACCGTTGTTTCGTCCG
>JBKQNJ010000008.1:0-20032 GCA_052146315.1 Candidatus Acidiferrales bacterium
TCGACCGCGCGACTCAGCTGTCGAACGCCATCGCCCATCTCTACTTCTCGCACGCCGCCATTTCGCCGGTCCTGTGGCAGATGTCCGAGGAAACGGCGACGTGAAATACCGGATCACGCATTCGACGACGTACGAGTATGGCGACGCTGTGTCGCTCTCTCACAACATCGCCCGGCTGCGGCCTCGCGACAATGGCGCACGGCAAATCTGCCTGGGACACGATCTCTCCGTGCTGCCCGCGCCCAGCGATCGCAGCGATTCGCTCGACTATTTCGGAAACCACGTGTCGTATTTCAGCCTGCAGGAGTCGCACAATCAGCTGAAGATCACGGCGCGCAGCGAGGTGGAAATAATCCCGGCGGCACAACCCGATTTTTCTCTCGGTTCGCCCTGGGAGAAAGTTCGCGACGAGCTTCTCTCCAGCACCGAGCGGGAAACGCGGGCTGCCCGCGAGTTCACCTTCGATTCTACGTACGTGATTCGATCCACCGAACTCGCGAACTATGCGCTGACCTCTTTTGCGCCGGGCCGGCCCTTTCTGGAGTGCGTGCTCGACCTTGCGGAGCGCATTCATCACGAATTCGAATTTCTGCCCGGCGCCACGAAGGTAGGCACGCCGGTCGCGGACATCCTCCGGATGCGCAAAGGCGTCTGCCAGGATTTCGCGCACCTCCAGCTCGGCTGTCTTCGCTCGATCGGCTTTGCGGCTCGATACGTGAGCGGATATCTCGTCACCACTCCGCCGCCGGGCCGGCCGCGCCTGCAGGGTGCCGACGTCTCGCACGCCTGGATCAGCGCTTTTACGCCCGGTCTCGGTTGGATCGACTTCGATCCCACGAACGGCCTGATGCCATCCGACTCGCATATCACGGTGGGCTGGGCGCGCGATTACGACGACATCGGTCCGGTCAGGGGCGTGATCGTCGGCGGCCGGCACCAGCATCTGGATGTCTCGGTGGACGTCGCGCCTGTCGACGCGTAACCCTCGGAGTGGTTGCTAACCCAACCGATGTATGTCTTAGTTTCGTTCCTTCACGGCATCGGCGGCACGTAGGCCAGCGTCCGCGCGAAGAACCACGTCAGGAACAGCACCAGCACCGAATTGACCAGCAGCTGAATCAAGCCGTACCCCACAAGATCGCGCGCGCGCACTTTCAGGATTCCGATCAGCGGCAGCATCCAGAACGGGTTCACTAGGTTCGGCAGCGCCTCGGCCACGTTGTACGTCTGCACCATCCAGCCGAGGTTCACGTTCAGTTCCTTCGCTGCCTGCAGCACGTACGGCGCCTCGATGATCCATTTGCTTCCGCCCGACGGCACGAACATCCCCAGCACCGCCGAGTAGACGGCGACCAGAACCGGATACGCACCCCGCGAAACGGCGCGCACGAAAAAATGCGCGAGCGTCCGCGAGAGCGGCGACATCGTGATGATGCCGAAGATGCCGCCGTAAAAAGGAAATTGGATCAGCACTCCGGATGTGGCGGGCACCGCGCCATTCACCGCGCGCGTGAACGACTGCGGCCGCCAGTGCAGCAACAGGCCCAACATGAGGAACAACAGGTTGTACGTATTCAGATCGAGCGCCGCCAACGGGCCGCGCTCCGCGAGCACCTGCGCGAGGTACGCCAGACCGATCGCGCCCACGACAATCGAGAGCGCGGGCGCGTGTTCCAGCCACTCGGCCGGTGTGCGCGGCGCCTCGATCTTCTCGGTGGCGACCTCTTCCGCTACGCCAAACGACTCGGCCGTTCGCGTCGAATGCCGGGGGGCCGAGAGATAGGCCACCGTTGTCGATGACGCGATCAGGATCGCCGCGGTGGCAATGCTCTGCCAGGTGTAGATCGTCTGGCTCAGCGGGATCGTTCCGCTGATCGCGAGCAGCGCTGGCGGAATCGACGACGGAGTCGCCATCACCAGCGCGGCCGAAGAAGAAAGCCCCAGCGCCCACACGCTGCAAGTGCCCAGGTACGCCGCCGCGCCGATCGCGCGATAGTCCACGTGGCGCACCCTCTTCACGATTTCCCGCGCCAGGATTCCGCTGAAGATCAGGGCCAACCCCCAGCTGACGAGCGCGGTGGTCATCGCGAAAAAAGCCACGAAGGCAACCGCTCCCTTCGGCGTACGGGGAATCGCCGCGAGCCGGCGAATCAACCGGTGGACGGGCGGGGACGTCGCCACCACGTATCCGCCCACGATGATGATCGCCATCTGCATCGTGAACGGAATGAGGCTCCAGAATCCCTCGCCGAAATACCGGATCAGATCCCGCAGCCCCGTGCCCAGCAGCGCGGCGCCTGCAAACACGATGAGGAGGGCCGCAAGCGCAAACACAAACGCATCCGGGAACCATCGCTCCGACCAATCCGCCAGCGCCATCCCGAATCGCGCAAAAATGCCGGTGGAGTTTCCTTCCGCGGCTACCGCCTTTTCATCGCCTGGTTCGTGCATCGGCGCGGATTATACGCGCTGCGGCGGCTGCGCGCCCCGATCTTGCGCGGGCGGCCCGGTTCTGGTACTGATGTACCTCTTTATGCGGCGAAAATTGATCCTTTTGCTCCATTCGCGGAAATTGGGCCAGGCACTACACTTGGCCAAGAGGTGGCTTGGTATGTCTGCGAAAGAGCGGCGTGCGTCCCGGCGTTTCCTGATCCGTATTCCGTTGACCGTGCGCTGGGCGAATGAACACGTGATCGGCGAGGCGACTACGGAATCGCGCGAAGTGAGTTCGCGTGGCGTCTATTTTCATCTGCCGAAAGATTTGCAGCGCGATTTGCCGGTCGAAATTATCATGACGCTCCCGCACGAGCTCACGCAAGCGGGGCCGGTCTGGGTTCGCTGCCAAGGGCGCGTGCTGCGAAGCAGCCCTGAAAATTCGGGTGAAGTAGGAGTCGCGGTCGCGATGGAGGGCTACCAATTCATGCGTACCGCCACCGGCGCGGAACCCGATCTGCCGCTGCCTGGTCCTCGCTTGAACTTCTGAATCCGCCGCGCTCTGCCTCTGCGTTGGCGCGGCGTCGATGACATCCATCCAAACCTCGAATTGGACACCCCTCCGGGGCGCTGTTAGCGTCGATTCATGTACGTGCTAATTGCGGTGGACGGAGAACACGGCGTGCTGCATTCGGTGACGAGCCCGCTCTCGGCTGCGGGAACTCCCGCCGAACAACTGGGTCGCGCCGCCGATTTCGTCACGGCTCTGGTGAAGTGCAACGCGTGCCACGCCTATGAGCTCGAAGGTGACGAGTGGATCCTCGAGGTGCGCCTCTCGCCAACATCCGACGAGCCCCGCTGGCTGCACTGACTCTTAGGAGCGGCCGCGTCGCCACCGGCACGCACCGTCATTCTGAGGCCCGCCTCTGGCCGAAGAATCTCTCTTGCTTTACTTCGTCCCCGCCGCCTGCTGCGCCTTGTACGCGTCCCACGAAATCGAAATCAAGTACGCGTGAATCGCGTCGACCTGCTCCGCGCTTAGCACTCCATTCCACGGCGGCATTCCCGCATTCTTGAAAATGCCTCCCAGCACGATCTGATGGAATTCTGTGTGCGTCGCGGCGCTCATGCGGCGCAGATCGGGCGCGAGCCCCCCCGGCTGGTTGATGTGGCAGGAAGCGCAATTCGCGCCGAAGAGCGCGGCGCCTTCCTTCACTGTGTCCGCGGACGCAGTCAGGGGCGGCGGTTGCGGAACCGGCCCGGGCGGCGGAAGCAAAGGAGGAATCGGAGTCGCGCCGCCATCAAGTTTGAACGCGAGGATACGTCCCTCGTTGCCGCGCTGGTAGGACGCAGCCTCGGGATGGGTGAAGCTCCAGCCGCCTCCGCCCCACGCCGCCATCACGGCCACGTACTGCACGCCGTCGATCTCATACGTCATGGGCGCCGCCACAATCGTCGTGCCAACGTCGACATCCTTCAGCAGCGTGCCGGTCTCCGCATCGTACGCGCGGAAATGTCCCGCGCCGTTGCCTTGAAACACCAGCCCGCCTGCAGTCGCGAGCACTCCGGCGTGATCCCACCAGTCGGCGGGCCCGATATTCCACACCGCCTTGCCGTGAATCGGGTCCCACGCCCGCAGATACGTCTTCCCGGAAAAAATCGCTTTCTGCCCGTTTTCGATCGTCGGAATGTAGACGAGCCCGGTCTGCGGGTCCCACGACATCGGGTTCCAGTTGTGCCCGCCCATCGGGGACGGCTGAATCAACTTGCCTTTGCCATTCGAGGAATAGCGGAAATCGCGCGCGTCCGCCTCGATGGCCGGCCGGCCGGTCTTCAGGTCGACATGATCCGCCCAAGTGACCGGCACGAATTCGTTCGCCGAGATCAACTGGCCAGTCTTGCGGTCGAAAATGTAGAAGAAGCCGTCCTTCGACGCCTGCATCAGCACCTTGCGCGATTTTCTATCAATCGTCAGGGTGGTCAGAATGAGCGGCTGGACTACGTCGAAGTCCCACTGATCGCCGGGCACTTCCTGGTAATACCAGGCGAGGCGTCCCGTCGTCGGATTGATCGCGAGGATCGACGAAATATAAAGATTGTCGCCGCCCGATGGACTGCGCTTCGATTGATCGTAGAACGTTCCGTTGCCGGTGCCGAAATAGAGCAAATTCAGTTCCGGGTCGTACACCATTCCGTCCCACACGGTCCCGCCGCCGCCCATGGCCCAATCGCTTTTCGGGTCCCACGTTTTCTGCGCCACTTTGAGTTCGGGATTCTCAAGCGGCTGGCCGGGTGCGGGAGGAACCGTGAAAAATCGCCACGCGAGCTCTCCGGTGTTCAAATCGTAGGCGCTGACGTATCCGCGTGCATCGTACTCGCCGCCCGAGTTGCCGATCACGACCACACTGCCCGCCACCTCCGGCGCCTGCGTCACCGTGTAGCCGCGCTTATGGTCGACAATCGTATCGACGTGCCACAGCACCGTGCCCGTCTTCGCATCGAGCGCGAAAAGCCGCCCGTCGAACGCCGCCACGTAGACTTTGCCCTTCCACACGGCCACGCCGCGGCTCACCTCGTCGCAGCAGGCGCGGCGGTTTACCACCAAGTCGCTCTTGGGATCGAACTCCCACAGCCCTTCGCCGGTCTTCGCGTCGAGCGCGTAGGCGATTCCGGTCGGCCCCGACGCGTACATCACGCCATCGACAACAATCGGCGTCGCTTCGAGCCCGCGGATCGTGTGCGTATCGTAGGCCCACGCGAAGCCAAGACGGCTCACCGTTTCCTTATCGATCTGCGCGAGCGGCGAGTAGTGGCTCTTCCCGAAATCGCGCCCGCTGGTGAGCCATTGATCCGGGTGCTTGTCCGCGGCGAGCAGACGCGCGCGGTCGATCTGGCCATGCGCCGCCTCGGCCGGTTTCGTCTGTGCGGAAAGTTTTTCGCTGCGGTTTGCGACAATAAAAGCCGCCGCGGCGAGAGCGATTGCGAATGCAATTCGAAGTCGCGCCGATTGCATCTACTGCACCCACGGCGACGGCATACCGTACGGCACGCCAATGAACACGGCTTGAATCTGCCGGATCTTCCCGTCCTGGATTCGGAAAAGCTCCAGGAGGCACAGCGTGCTCGGTGTTCGCATCGGCGAATCGATCACCGTGCCGTCCGTCAGCTTGAACGTTCCCAGCGCGCCGTTGTGGTCAATGAACGCTGCCGCCAGCACCAGTTGCCGCTCCTCATCCACCAGCGGGTAGCGCCGCGCGCGAAGGAGCGTATCGTACCGGTAGTTGCCCATCTTGAACTGATCGGCGCATCCCAGATTCGCCACGGGAATGATTTTCATCAGGTCGGGATTGTGTGTCGTCTGCAGGCCGTTCTCGATCCGATTGCAGTCGTCGCTGAACTGCGTGAAGAGCACGCCGTCGTTCAGTTGCAGCGTGTTGAAGTAGCCGTCGACCAGCGCGACGAGCCGGGCGCGCGGCACCCGCTGCTCCGGTGGAACCATTTCGTTCAGCACGGGCAGCACGGGCAGCTTCGGCGAAGTGGGAAATGGTCCGCTGCCTTCGGGGCGGCGCAGCAGGGTCTCGGCCTCCGAAATTTTGCCGTCTTCCACTTTCAGTCTCAGTGCGTACACCGAAGTGGTATGCGTCTCGGTGACGATCCCCATAAACCCCACCTCGCCGTTCGTCGTATCGGCGAAGCGCAGATCGTAGTCGCCCATTGCCGTGATCGTGTTCCACAGGCCGTCGCCCACGCGCAGCGATACGTTGTTCTCCGTGTTCTCCACGTACTTTGCCCACGGCGCTTCCCCGGGAGCTTTGTCTTTCAGCGCGTGAAGGTATTGGTCGAGAACTCCGTACAGGCACGCGCGATCGCAGTCGGGACCAACCGCATTCTGCATATGATCGGCTCGTTGCGCGCGGCTCGGGTGCGCGAGCATCGCCGCGAAAAGGCACAAGCCCGCGATGGCCGCCGTCAAGACAATGATCTTTTTCATGATTCCGTTCCCCCCGTTTTGCTCAAAGTGTGCGCGAATATACCACGCACGCGCAAATTCCGCGCACCTGAACCGCGCTAGAACCCGCTCAGATCTTGGGGAGGACGATGCCCTGCTGCGACTGGTACTTGCCCTTCTTGTCCTTGTAGGAGACTTCGCAGATTTCGTCGGATTCGAAAAAGACCACCTGCGCGAGTCCTTCGTTGGCGTAAATCTTCGCGGGCAGCGGCGTGGTGTTGCTGATCTCGAGCGTGACGAAGCCTTCCCACTCGGGCTCGAATGGCGTCACGTTGACGATGATTCCGCACCGCGCGTAGGTCGACTTGCCCACGCAGATCGTCAGCACGCTGCGCGGGATGCGGAAAAATTCCACCGAGCGCGCCAGCGCGAACGAATTCGGCGGCACGATGCACACATCGCCCTTGAATTCGACGAGCGATTTCGCATCAAACGCCTTCGGATCGACGATCGTCGAATTCACGTTCGTGAAGATGCGAAATTCGTCGGCCACGCGCAGGTCATATCCATAGGACGACACGCCGTAGCTGATCACGCCGTCGCGCACCTGGCGGTCGGCGAACGGCTCGATCATTTTGTGCTCCACGGCCATCCTGCGAATCCATTTGTCAGACTTCACCGACATCGAGTCCCTCCTGGGAAGTTGCACAGTGTATTATGTGGCGCGCCGCTTGACAACCTGCAAACCCCTGTCTAGCATAGATTTCCGGGCAAGTTTGCGCCTCACCGGAGGTCATGGTGATCAAGCTCGACATAGTAAACGCCATCGTCCAGAAAACCAATATTACCCGCACCAAGGCCGAGCAGGCGGTCGAAACCGTGTTCGACGCAATGAAAAACGCGCTCGGCCGCGGCCAGCGGATCGAGTTGCGCCGCTTCGGCGTGTTCAACGTCAAGCCGCGCAAGACCGGCATCGGCCGCAACCCGCGCACGGGACAACAGGTCAACATCCCGCCCGGCAAGGCGGTGCGGTTCAAGCCAGGCAAGGAACTCCAGTCGCTTCCGGCTGCTTCGGCTCCCGCGGCGAAGTCCTGAGCATTGCTTACGCTTGCAAGAGGGCAGGACGCTCCCGTCGCGCCGCCTGGCTGTAGCGGCGCATCCAAACTCTCATGAGCGACAGCCTGAACGCAGGCAACGGCCACGGTGTCATTCCCCCCGAAGTCATCGAAGTGCAATTTCCGCGTCTGGTTGAGCCGCCTCCGCCGCAGCGCGTGAAGCGGCGTCCCCTTTGGCCTGCGCTGATTTTGTTTTTGCTCACCGTGATTTCCACTCTCGCCGTCGGCGCGGAATTCGCGCGGTCGTACGCCGCGAACCAGGAGCCGTTTTCGGAGAATGCGAATCCGTTCGCGACAATGCTGGCGCCGTACGAGCATCCGTCCATGCTGCTGCTGGGCGTCCCGTTTTCCTTCACGCTGCTGGCCATTCTGTTCACGCACGAAATGGGGCACTATGTCGCGTGCAAGATCTACGGCATCGACGTGAGCTTTCCGTACTTCCTTCCCGCGCCTACTCTGTTCGGGACGTTTGGCGCGGTCATCCGCATTCGATCCCCGATCACGACGCGGCGCGCGCTCTTTGATGTCGGCATCAGCGGACCGGTGGCGGGGTTCCTGATCGCGGCGCCGGCGATGGTATGGGCGGTGGCGACCTCGCGCGTCGTGCCGGGCATCGATCTCAACGCTCCGATTCTTTTCGGCAATGCGCCGCTCACGCGCCTGTTCATCGAGCTGTTCCATCCGAATGTGAATCCGAACTGGGTACTGCTGAGCCCCGTGGGCCGCGCCGCCTGGGTGGGATTCTTCGTGACCGCGCTGAATCTGCTCCCGATGTGGCAACTCGATGGCGGCCACATTGTTTACAGCCTCACGAACCGCTATCACCGCCGGATCTCGATCGGCGTAGCGCTGAGCTTGCTCGCGCTCGGTGCGCTGGCGTGGAGCGGCTGGTATCTGTGGGGCGGGCTACTGCTCGTGCTGAGCTTGAAATTTCGCCATCCGCCCGTCTACGACTACTGGCAGCCGCTCGATCCCACTCGGCGCGCGTGGGCGTTCGCCGCGTTCGCGATCTTCATCGCCTGCTTCACGCTGTGGCCCGTCCGCTGACAGTTGCCGCTTTCTTCGATTAGCATTTCTCATTGCGCCACCGCTCCACGAGATCTCTCGCCGCACCGCCCCAATCCGGAAAATCGAACTTGAAGCCGTGCGCCAGCAGCCGCCCCGGAATCACGCGCCTGCTCTTCAGAATCAGCTCGGTTTCGGTGCGAAGGAAAATCGCCCCGAATTCCAGCATCCACTCCATTGCGGGCAGGCCGATCGGCGTCCCCCAGGCCTTCCGCAGCAACGACATGAACTCCGCATTGGGCACCGGATTCGGCGAAGCGATATTGATCGCGCCATCCAGATCATCATGCTCGGCCAAATAATCGATCGAGCGCAGGAAATCGCGATCGTGAACCCACGAAACGAACTGTTTGCCCGAGCCCGAAGCCCCGCCTAGCCCAAAGCGTACCAGCGCCAGCAGCGTGTCGAAAACGCCGCCGCGGTCCGGGCTCATCACCATCGCGCTGCGAAGCGCGACCTTGCGCGTTCCGGGCGTCGGCGACGAAAAGAACGCGTGTTCCCAGCTCGTGGCGACATCGATGCTGAACGCCCACGTCGCGGGCGCGTTGGGCTCGTTGCCGCCGATTTCGCCCGTGGCTTCGTCCATCGGGCGGTCGAACGCGTGGCGATAAATCGTGGCCGTACTCGCGTTCATCCAGATTCGCGGCGGATGCGTCGTCCGGCCGATCGCCTCGCCAACGAGGCGCGTGCTGCGAACGCGCGACTCCTTGATCTCGCGCCGATTCTCCGGCGTGTAACGGCAATTGACGTTGCGTCCCGCTAGGTTGATCACCAGATCGGCGCCATCGAGCTCGCTCGTCCAAGCGCCGAGAGTTTCGCCATCCCACGGAACCGTTTTCCATGGCGAAGGTCTCGCCGTCCGTGCGACCACAACGACGTCGTCGCCTTGCGCGTGGAAATGGCGCGCCAGGATTGCACCGACTTGGCCGGAGCCTCCGGGAAGGACGATTCGCCGTTTTTCCTGATTCACTCGGCTCATTGCCATCCTCCGATTCATCACGTTACGACAGGCTGATGGGATCGACGTCGACGATCACGGCAGTTTCGGGTAACTGTTTCGCCGCGCAGAAATCGAGTGCGCCTGCCAGCGCTTTTCCGAGAATCGCGCGGTGCGGCGACTTCAAGACGAACTGAAAACGGTAGTCGCGGCGCAGGCGGGCCAGCGGCGCCGCGGCAGGACCGAGGATCTTCACGCCGCGTTCTTCGAACGGCGCGAAATACGCGGCCAGCGCGCGCGACCAGCGGATCGCATTCTCGACTTTGCGGTCGCGCACCAGCACGCTCGCGAGCGCCGTAAACGGCGGATAGTGCAGCAGCCGCCGAAACTGCGCCTCCTTTTCGTAGAACGAGACGTAATCCTGCTGCGCGGCGTACCGAATCGCGTAATGCTCCGGGTAATACGTTTCGACGAGCACCTCGCCCGAAAGCTCGCCGCGCCCGGCGCGCCCCGCCACCTGCGTGAGCAGCTGAAACGTTCGCTCGGCAGCGCGAAAGTCGGGGCGCCCGAGCGCGAGATCGGCGGCGACCACGCCGACCAGCGTCACGCGCTGGAAATCGTGCCCCTTCGCGACCATCTGCGTTCCCACCAGGATATCGATTTCGCCCTTCGCGAACGCGCCGAGCACCTGCTGGTATTCGCGCTTGGTGCGGACCGTGTCGCGGTCGAGCCGCGCGATGCGGGCGCTCGGAAATTGCTCGCGCAGATATTCCTCCACGTGCTCTGCGCCGTCGCCGACGTAATACATGTATTCCGAATTGCATTTGGGGCACTGCTTGGGCGGGCGAATCGAATAGCCGCAGTAGTGGCATTCGAGGCGCTGCCTGCTCTTGTGATACGTCAGCGCGATGCTGCAATTCTCGCACTGGACGAGCGCGCCGCAGCCTCGGCACATCAGCGACCACGAATAGCCGCGCCGATTGATCAGCACCATCGCCTGCGTCTTTTCTTCGAGGCGCAGCGCAATCGCTGCGCGCAGCGATTCGGAAACGGGCGTCGCGCGGTGCTGTCGGCGAAACTCCTCGCGCAGATCGACGATACGCACCGCTGCGAGCGGCCGGTTTTCGACGCGCGAGGTCAGCTGCAGCAGCTGATACTTCCCGGCCAGCGCGTTGTGGTACGTCTCAAGCGAGGACGTAGCCGAGCCAAGCAGCGCCACGGCCCCTTCGAGCCGCGCGCGATAGACCGCCGTGTCGCGCCCGTTGTAGCGCGGCGTTTCCTCCTGCTTGTAGCTCGCCTCCTGCTCTTCGTCGACGATGATCAGCCCGAGATTTTCGAGTGGCGCGAAAATCGCCGAGCGCGTCCCGACCACGATCCGCGCCTCGCCGTGCCGCACGCGCCACCATTCGCGCGCGCGTTCCGTATCCTGCAAACCGCTGTGCAGCACCGCGACGTGTTCGCCGAAACGCGCCCGCACCAGCCGCCCGACCCAAAGCGTCAGCGCGATTTCCGGCACGAGGACGATCGCGGTCTTGCCGCGCGAGAGCGTCGCCTCGATCGCGCCGAGATATACTTCCGTCTTGCCGCTGCCGGTGACGCCATGCAGCAGCCCCGCCGCGAATTTCCCGGCCACGAGCCAGCGCCAAATGTCGGCCAGCGCTGCGCTTTGCTCGGCGTTGAGCACGTTGGCTGGCGGCGTGAAATCCGTGTCCCAAGGGTCTTCGCCCGGCGTGAGCGGCTCGTTCCAGCTCGACAAAGCGCCGGCTTTTTCCAGGCGCTCTACCACTGCTCGCGAGACGCCAGCCTTGGCGATCAGCACGTGCAGCGGCAGAGGCCCGCTTGCTGACGTGAGCGCTTCGCGGACTTTTTCGGCGCGGGCATCCAATTTCACGGCGGGCGCGGGATCATTCCATGCGAGGATTTTCTGCGTGCGCGCTTGCCGGTGGCGCAGGACGTTGCGCGCGCTGAGATAGCCGCGCCGAACGAGCGCCTCCGCGGCAGCTTCGTCGACGCGTTTGCGGCGCGCGCGCGATTCGCCCTTCGCATCTGGTGCGTCCGCCGTCTCGAATTGCCGCAGTAGGTCGGCCCCGGCGAGCTCGGCATCCGCCAGCGTGAGCTTCTGCGCAAGTTCATCGAGATACACGCGGCCTGCGTCCGTCAGAGAATATTCGCGCTCGTGGCGCACTTCCACTTCGGGCGGCAGCATCGCGCGAAAGGTCTCGCCGATCGGCGCAACGTAATAGCGGCTGATCCACTCGCCTAGTTCGATCAGTTTCGGCGGCAGCGCCCCAACCGGGTCCATCACCTCGGCAATTTCACGGATGGCAGGTGCGGCAGCGGCGCCTCCGCCCGCAGATACGGCGCGCGTGATGTCGGGCGGCTTCGCCGATTCAGCGAGCACGACGCCGATCATCGCGCGCCGCCGAAACGGCACCACCACACGGCGCCCGACGAGCGGTTGTCCATCGAGCTGTGCTGTGAGCGCCTGCGGCAGCACGTAGGTAAACGTCGAGCGCAGCGGAACAGGCAGCGCGACTTCGCAGTAACGGGCAGGCATGGGCGCGGAATAGTGTAGCAGGCCGCGCATGGCGCGCAGATGTCTAGCGGCGCTTGGGCTGCAGGCCGAGGTAGGCCATCACCTTTTGCAAATCCTTCCAGACTTCGCCCTTGGCGGCGGGATTGCGCAGCAGGTAGGCGGGATGATACGTCGCGATCAGTTTCGCGCCGCGAAAGTCGAACCATTCGCCGCGAAAGCGCGAGATGCCCTGCGTGGTTTCGAGCAGCGTCTGCGCGGAGCACGCGCCGAGGCAGCAGATCACCTTCGGATTAATCACGCCGAGCTGCCGCATAAGAAACGGCGAACAAGTGGCGATTTCGTCTTTTTCCGGCAGCCGATTTTCGGGCGGGCGGCATTTCACCACGTTGCAGATGTAGACATCCTCGCGCTTGAGGCTCATCGCCTCGATCATCTGCGTGAGCAATTTTCCCGCGCGGCCCACGAATGGCTCGCCCTGCTCGTCTTCATCGCGCCCCGGTCCTTCGCCAATGAACACCAGTTGCGCCTTCGGATTGCCGACGCCGAAGACGATCTGCGTGCGCGCCTTGTGCAGCTTGCAGCGCGTGCAGTTGGGAGTGATGTCCGCGCGGATGCGCTCGAGCGTGTCGCCCTCGATGCGGTCGGCGGACTCGAAGAGCGACGGCCCCGCGGCTCGCTGCACGAGGGCAGGCGCAGCGGCGGCTGCGGACGACTTCGCCGCGGCTGCGATGACGGGCGACGAAATTGGCGCGGCAGTCGCAACCTCATCCGAGGCTCCCACCCTCCCCACACCGGAGGATGGGGCACCCGAAAAATCGGGCTTTGGTTGGGATGCGCGGTCGAGATAATAGGGGCCGATGCCGAGATCATCCGCGTAGCGAAGCCAGGCTTCTGCGCGAGGGCGTTTCGTTTGATCCATGAAGGTTCCGATTATCGTGGAGCGCACGCGAATTCACAAGGCCGTGCGGATCGGCCGCCCCGGGCTCACGGGTACGATTCATACCTTGTGACGGCTAGATATATCAGCTTCGAGTCCTCGAATTTCGCTACTACTATCGAGCTAACATAGTAAGAATCGTACGAATCATGAAAATCCTTGTCCGAAAGGTCCGGTGATGTTGCTCGCAGTTGCTTCAATTTGCCGGCAGGTGTTCTCTTGACGACCTCCAGGTTGTAACGTAGCCTATCGGGCGAGGCAATACTTGGTTTCCCAAGGATCGATTCCACTTCAGTTCTAGTCAGTCCTAGCCGGAGTCCGCTTTCGGTTCCAGTGTCTTGGGACACCAGCGGTGACTTGGCACAGAGATTGCTTCCATTCCAGTCCCGTCCGTCTTTGAAGAGGTAAAACGTAGCCCCGAAGCCCTCGCCGTTTTCCTGAAATATCAGGTGCACCGCCGAATCCGGGGACACGTAACACGCCTGAATTCGGCCTAGCGCGCCATCACCACGGAAAATAACTTTGGCCTTGCCGAGCCGTGTTGTAGCTCTGTCGATTTCACCTAGTCCGACTCTTACGGTGGCTACTTCAAGAGTCGAAGGAGCAAGTTCGCGGTGCTGGGTGCGCGTCTGAGGAGCATCGAAGTCGATCTGCGCGTCTGCGACATTTGACCACCAATCGGAATCGTCGCCTCTTACGAATGACGCTTTCTGCGTAGCCGGCGTCGGCATAACGCACAGAAGAACCATCAAGCAAATAGCCTGTGGGCAAGCTGCTCTTGCTCGTGGAAAGCCGCGACGGAGTTCCATCATTTCAGGAAGTCGCCTCTTTGATGATGCTAGCAGCGAACCAGGGGACGAGGGGTCCGTTGTATATTGATGTGCCGAATCGGTCTGCCAGGTTCCGACTGACGCCCAAGCCGGTCAGTGCCGCTCACGGCAGAAGCTGGACGCGGCGGGTTACGACGGTGGTGTCGCCGTCCTGCGAAGGCGCGGCCTTCAGCGGCCGAGCCATCAGCAAGAACGCGCTTACAGGCGGTAGCCCGTAGCTTTCATCCGCCGCCGAAACTTCGACCGGCTTGCCCACGGGCAGCGAAAAATCGATCTCGATTCCGTCCGCGGGCATCGCGTCGCACCGATACATGGCCCAGCCATTGAAGTAAGCGCGAATGCGTGGATTTTCAGCCGGAAGCGCCTGCCCGCCGACCCGCACATCCTCCACGTCCGCATCGGGCGGGAAAAATATCGCAGCGGAAGGCGCCGCGCGCTCGGACCTTAGCAGCGCCTGATAGATCTGCCTCCCGCCCGCTTGCGTCGATTGGAGAATCGTGAATGTAGGAGCGCTCGCGTCCACGCCCGGCGCGTCGCTAAAGAATGTAGGAGCCGAAATCCATGGCAGCGCCCGCCCGGCGGCGCGGTGGAATGACGCCGCAAGGCGCAGCGGCTCCGGAAGGCGCCCCGACGCCGGCTCGACGATCCACTGCGCCTTCCCCGAATCCGCATCACGCCAGTATTCGATATTCACGCGCTCAGGCGCTTTCGACGAGTATGGCGGCAGCACCACCGCCGCAACCGTCGCGAGCGCGCACGCCAATATCGGAATCCAGAAAAACGCAAACGCGCGAAAACCGCCCGTCTCTCGCAACTCTGCACACAGCGGCGCGATCGGCGTCAGCAGCAGCGCGACGGTCAGCGCGATGATCGGCAGGCCGCGGTTGCCGAGCGCGTCGTAAAGCAAGCTGGCCGGGCCGAAGCCCACGATCGCGGCTGCCGCAAGCGGCAGGATCACCGCGATACCGGAAAGCAGCGCGCGATCCGTGCGCGGCAATGTGGCCGGCAGGCCCGCAATCGCCGCAACTGCCACCGGCACGAGAACCACATACGACAATCCGGGCGCGAGCCACGACACCGCCACGGCCAGCAGCGCCCACCAGGCCCACACGCCGCTCCACAATCCCCAGAATCCGGCGCGCCGCACGAAGAACACGCCGTTCGCCACCACCACGGCCGCGCCGAGCGCCCAGAACGCAATCTCGAACGGCAGCGGATGAGCGATCCAGTTCACCGGTGTCGAGCCCGCAAAGCGCAGCCCCTGCCGCATAATGACGGCCAGCGCGCCCGTCACAGCGAGCGTCACGGGCCAGCCGAAAAGCCCCACGAGAAAATCGCGGCGCGCGATGCGCTTCCTATGGATCAGCCACCCGACCTGAAGAAATATCAGCAGCGCAGCCAGCAGTGCGAAGAGCGGACTCCGCCTCGCCTGCCAGTGAATCATCGCGCGGCCGAAGAGATCAAAGAACACGGCATCGCGGCGCGGAATGTTCGACAAATCCGCGTTCGCGAACGCAACAACCCCAGGCAACGCGTTTTCGCCCTGATGCTGCAGGCTCGCGGGCGTCACATTCGCGGAATTATCGAGCGGTGTGTGGTAATGCCACTCGTCGCCGATGAAGGCGAAGTTGAGGCCTTCGTATCCCGTCGCCTTGAAAACCGTGAAGTCCGTGTCGTTGGGAAGCGCTTTGTAAACGGTATAGAAAATCGAGCTCGCCGCAGGTCGCGTCGCATGCTGCGCGTAGAGGCGCACGGCCCAGTCGTTTGCGCCGCCCGTTTCGAACATCACGCTCGAGCCGGAAGTGCCGCGCGCATCCAGATTCACGGCCGCGCGCACATCCTTGGCCCACGGATGCGCATCGACAAATGCGCGCGCGCCGAGCAGGCCCGCCTCCTCGCCTTCGTCGAGCAGGAAAATCACCGAGTGGCGCGGCGCAGGCATCGACTTGAGCGCGCGCGCGATTTCGAGCACCGCCGCGACGCCCACGCCATCGTCCGAATCGCCCGGCCCGGCCGGGACCGAATCGTAGTGCGCCGCGAGCAGCACGGCGTCACTCGAAGAGGTGTCGGTGCCGTCGAGTCGCGCCAGCACATTGTTCACGTTCGCGCACGTTCCGAAATCGCCGCAAGCCAAGGCCCTCTGAATCTGCGGCTGGTACCCGAGTTTGGTGAGTTCGGCGACGATGCGGTCGCGCACGGCATCGTCGGCCGGCGTGCCGACCGGATGGGGCTCATCTTTGGGGAGTATGCTGTGCAGCGTGTCGAGCGCGCGCGCCGCCGAGAACTGGTCCGCCGGGGCGTTCGCGGGCTTCGGCGCGGGCGGCTCGAGGCCCTCCAGCGAGAGGGCGAGGATCGCCGCTAAAACGAGCACTGCCAGCAAAATCCGGCGCATTCCTGGTGAGCTGGATGGTGCCAAGCATGCCTCCGGGTGCGCGCCATCCTAGGACGCCTAGCCCTACAAGTCAATCCGTCGGAAGTCCTACTATGACTGGGATATGACAAGAATTGACAGGTGCCACCGCTTTTCTGGTTCCAATCGCCCCTCTTCCCGTTTACCCTGTTGCGCTCACGGCTGGTGGAGGTGGCATGTCCGTCCTCGACATTCTCATTGGAAAGCCGCTGGCCACTTCGGACGAGCGCGCCGAGCAGATCGGCGTTTCCGCCGGCATCCCGATTTTCGGGCTCGACGCGCTCAGTTCGGCGGCATACGGCCCGGAAGCCGCCCTCACATTGCTTCTCCCACTGGGCGCTGCGGGAGTCGCGTACATCGTGCCGGTCAGCGCGAGCATTATCGTGCTGCTCTCGATCGTATATCTTTCCTACCGGCAGACGATTGCGGCGTATCCGGGCGGCGGCGGGTCCTACACGGTGGCCACCGAGAATCTGGGCGTCTACCCGGGCTTGCTGGCCGCCGCAGCGCTCATGATCGACTACATCCTCGTTGTCGCCGTGGGCATATCGGCGGGCGTTGGCGCGCTGGTATCGGCGGCGCCCAGCCTCCAGCCCCACACGCTCCTGATCTGCCTCGCGATTCTCCTGTTCATTATGATCGTCAATCTGCGCGGCCTCCGTGAGGCCGGCATCTTCTTCATGCTGCCGACATATCTCTTCGTCGGATCGCTGCTCATCGCCATCGTCATGGGCCTGTTCAAGACGGTCCTGGCTGGCGGGCACCCCATGCCGGCCGTGGCGCTTCCTCCGCATCCCATCCCGACCTTAGCCGCGGCCAGCACCTGGATCCTGCTGCAGACTTTCGCCAATGGCTGCACCGCCATGACGGGCGTCGAAGCGGTCAGCAACGGCGTCCGGGCGTTCCGCGAGCCAACCGTTCAAAATGCCCAGAAAACGCTCACCGTCATCATCGGCCTGCTGATCGTGTTGCTGGCCGGCATTGCGTACCTGGTGCGCGTGTACGACATCACGGCGACCGATCCGGGCAAGCCCGGCTACCAGAGCGTTCTCTCGATGCTGGTGGCGGCGGTAGCGGGGCGGGGCTGGTTCTATTATGTGACGGTCGGATCGGTACTCGTCATTCTCTCGCTCTCCGCGAACACGGCCTTTGCCGATTTTCCGCGCCTTTGCAAAATGGTCTCTCAGAACAATTTTCTCCCTCATTCCTTCGGCTTTCGCGGCCGGCGTCTCGTCTACTCGGAAGGGATCATGGTGCTTTTCGTGCTTGCGGCGATTCTGCTGATCGTCTTCGGCGGAGTCACCGACCGGCTCATCCCGCTCTTCGCGATCGGCGCGTTCCTGGCTTTCACTCTCTCGCAGGCCGGAATGGTGGGCCATTGGTGGAGGAAGCGCGGGCCGGGCGCCGTGCGCAACATGATGATCAATGGCCTGGGCGCGGTCGCCACCGGCGTGACGCTCGTGGTCGTCCTCGTGGCGAAGTTCACATCCGGGGCTTGGGTGAGCGTTCTTCTGATCGGGGCGATGGTGATGGCCATGCTCTGGGTGCGGCACCATTACCAAGCGGTGGCAATCGAGACCTGCAGCACGTCGCCGCTGGATGTCGGCTCCCTCGGGCCGCCCATCGTGGTCGTTCCCATACAAGATTGGGGCAAGGTGGCCCAGCGTGCGCTCGAATTCGGCCTGACGCTCTCGACCGACATCCGCGCTGTCCACGTGGCCACCGAAGAGGAAACGAACGCCCTGCGCGCCCAATGGCCCGAGGTCGTCGGGAAGCCGCTCGAGAAAGTCGGGCGGAAGCCGCCCGAGCTCGTCACCCTGCCTTCACCCTACCGGCTGGTCCTCCGGCCGATACTCGATTACGTCCTCGAGATCGAAAAGGAGCACCCGGGTCGCCAGATCGCCGTCATCGTCCCCGAGCTGGTCGAAAAGCACTGGTACCACTATCCCTTGCACAATCAGCGCGCGGAACTCCTGAAGGCGCTCATCCTCCTCCACGGCAGCCAGCGTATCGTCCTGATCAACGTTCCCTGGTACCTCAAGGCTTGAGTCTTTTCTGAAGAGTACTTATCAGAAGTATTGATTAAAGGGCGTTGCGACCATCTGAGTCGGCCGCCATAATCGGGCTAGTGGAGCTAGCCCTTGGTTTTCGGAAGTTATTCTTGAGAACGGCCTCCGAGATCAGTTGTCTGAGCCTTTTCGGTAGGCTGTAAACTTCAAACCTAGCTCCCTCGGTAGAGGTCCTAAGGGGCTGATCGCGCTCGCTCAAGTCTGGTCTTCCGGGCTTCGGGTCAAGCCTGGAGGGGAATCGGAGATCGCTTAGCCAGTCCCGCCGTCGTTTGTGTGCTCGCGACGCTTCTGCGAGGACTCACCTGAGCCGCCGCCATGTTCACACGTACTCCCGCAGAACTCCAAGTCTTGATTGCGAATGTGGACCAAGCGATTTACAACCATGATAGATGGTACGACGCACTCGTAGCGACGCTGATGTGTCACCTACCCTACGACGAGCACGACGTTCACGAGGAATCCTTTCGTCGTTGCCGCTTTGGGCAGTGGCTCTACGGTGAAGGCCAGCGAATGCTGAGCGATCACGCGTCGTACGCCGCGATAGAAGGCGAACATCGCCGCATGCACGAATTGGCGGCACGGCTTCTACTCACGGCTGCTGAAAATACTTCGATCGGAGTACGGGACTACGAGCTATTAACCAGTGCCGTAAAGAGTCTGCGCTTGGAAGCCGCCAGCCTGAAGCATGAACTGGACGATCTGTTGTCGCACGTCGATCCCCTTACCGGGGTCAACGGTCGCACTCTCCTGCTCACGGTCTTGCGTGAGCTACACGCCTTGGTCAAGCGCGACGTCATGCCGTGCAGCGTGGTAATGATGGATCTCGACCATTTCAAGGCCGTCAACGATACGTACGGACATCAGGCTGGCGACCGCGTTCTGATCGCTTGCACGAAGTACGTCATCCAGCATCTTCGCCCATACGACAAGATATTTCGCTATGGCGGAGAGGAATTCGTCATCACTCTACAAAACGCAGGGCCCGAAGCTGCCTTGGGTGCAGTCAAGAATCTTCGTGAGGGGCTGGCGAATCTGCCTGTTCATTACAACGATATGCTCATCGGCGTGACAGCTTCCTTCGGCGTCGCCCCGCTGGACCCTAGCCACACTGTGGAACAAACCCTCGATCATGCCGATCAGGCCCTTTACGAAGCGAAGTCCGGAGGCCGCAATCGCGCGGAGATTTGGAAGGGGGCCCTGCGGTCCGTGGGGCCCACTGGTTCGTAGACCCAAACATAGAAGAGAAGTTACTCGACAAAAACCCTGTGCGCCCAGTGGGCCGATGTCGTCGGGGAGCCGCTCGAGAAGGTCGGGCGGAAGCCTCCCGAGCTCGTCACCCTGCCTTCACCCTACCGGCTGGTCCTCCGCCCGATCCTCGATTACGTCCTGCAAATCGAAAAGGACCATCCGGGCCGGCAGATCGCCGTCATCGTCCCCGAGCTGGTCGAAAAGCACTGGTACCACTATCCTTTACACAATCAGCGCGCGGAGCTCCTGAAGGCGCTCATCCTCCTCCATGGCAGCCAGCGCATCGTCCTCATCAACGTCCCGTGGTACCTCGAAGCCTGATTCCGCAGACGAACCCGCCCGCCACAACTGCGGGTCAGTTTCCCGTTAGCGCGTGAGAACAAAGCCGCCCGCGCGGCGGACGCTTCGCGTGGGGAGCCACGGGGCAGTGTTGCTTGATGGTTGAGATAAATTTTGGGTCACAAGGAGGTCCCTGTGACCCATCTCAGAAAAATGATGCTGGA
>JBKQNJ010000009.1:0-6472 GCA_052146315.1 Candidatus Acidiferrales bacterium
CGAACGTCACCGTGCCGGCCTTCTCGGCTCGCACCACCATGCCGCTGTTGGTCGCCACGTCCTTTTCCAGACCCGTCGAGACGATCGGCGGCTCCGGGACCAGCAGCGGCACGGCCTGGCGCTGCATGTTGGATCCCATGAGCGCCCGGTTGGCGTCGTCGTGCTCCAGGAACGGGATGAGGCCGGCGGAGACGCCGACCATCTGCTTGGGGCTGATGTCGATGTACTGGACGGCGTCAGACGGCACCGAGGCGAAGTCGCCGCCGACGCGGGCGATGACGCGGTCCTCGACGATCTTCTGGCCGTCGGTCGGGGCGTCGGCCGGCGCCAGGTGGGCGGCCGACTCCTCGTCGGCCCGCAGCCAGCGCACGTCGGAGGTCATCTTCTTCTTCAACACCGACCGATACGGCGTGACGAGGAAGCCGTAATCGTCCACGCCGGCATAGATGCTCAAGTGAGAAATCAGACCGATGTTGGTGCCTTCCGGCGTCTCGATCGGGCAGATGCGGCCGTAGTGTGTCGGATGGACGTCGCGCACTTCGAATCCGGCGCGCTCGCGCGAAAGGCCGCCGGGACCCAGCGCCGAAAGCCGCCGCTTGTGCGTGATCTCGCTCAAGGGGTTCGTCTGGTCCATGAACTGCGACAGCTGCGAGCTGCCGAAGAACTCGCGGATCGCCGCCATGACCGGCTTCGCGTTCACGAGGTCGTGCGGCATCGCCGTCGACATTTCCTGGTACACGGACATCTTTTCCTTGATCGCGCGCTCCATGCGGACCAGGCCGATACGGAACTGGTTCTCGAGCAGCTCGCCGACCGCCCGGACGCGCCGGTTGCCGAGATGGTCGATGTCGTCCACCGTGCCGATATTCTTGCGCAGCTTCAGCAGGTACTTGATCGCTCCGACAAAATCGCCCGGGTCGAGAGTCCGTTTGTCGAGCGGCGTCTCGATGCCCAGCTTGATGTTGAATTTCAGCCGGCCCACCTTGCTGAAATCGTACTTGCGCGGATCGAAGAACATTCCGTTGAAAAGCGCGGTTGCGGTTTCAAGCGTTGGCGGATCGCCGGGACGCAGCTTGCGGTAGATTTCGATCAACGCTTCCTTGGGCGTGTGAATCGTGTCCTTGTCGAGCGTGCGCGACACGATGATGCCCACGTCGTCGCGTTCCGGGAAGCACACGTCCACTTCGTTGATTCCCGCTTCGGCGATCGTGGCCCAGATTTCGGCCGTCAGCGGCTTGTTCGCCTCGAGCAGCACTTCGCCCGTCTGCCGGTTCACGAGCTCGCCGACTGTCAACGCGCCTTCAAGATCGGCGCCGCCCGCCTCCACCTGCGTCACGCGCGCCTTCACCAGTTCCTTGTACAGCGGGTCGGTGATGCGCTTGTGCGCGCCGATCAGCACTTCGCCCGTCTTCGGGTGCTTGATCTCGCGCGTCAGCTTGCGGTCGATCAGGCCTTCGGAAACGTTCCAGTAAAGGTTGCCGTCGCGCAGCGAAATCCGTTCCACCTGGTAGAACGTGCGCAGGATGTCCTCATTCGATTTCATCCCCAGCGCGCGCAGGAAAATCGACCCGAGGAACTTCCGCTTGCGGTCGATGCGGACGTACAGAATGTTCTTCGTGTCGTACTCGAATTCCACCCACGAGCCGCGGTACGGAATGATCTTGCCGAGGAAGTAGCTGCGGTTGTTCGCCGTTTCGTAAAACACGCCCGGCGACCGGTGCAACTGGCTCACGATCACGCGCTCGGTTCCGTTGATGATGAACGTGCCGTTCTCCGTCATCAGCGGAATATCGCCGAAGAAAACTTCCTGTTCCTTGATGTCGCGGATCGACTTCGCGCCCGTGTCCGGGTCCTTGTCGTAAATCGTGAGGCGGATCGTCACCTTGAGCGGCGCGGAATACGTCATCCCGCGTTCCTGGCATTCGTTCACGTCGTATTTCAGCTGCAGCGTGACCGGGTCGCCGCACTTGTTGCAGAAGGTCGGCGTGTTCTTGTTGAATGTGCCGCACTTCGCGCACAGCACGTCGCCCGTCTTATAAGGGTTGGTGACGACTGACGCGCCGCAATTCCGGCAGGTGGCGCGCAAGTGGTGCAGGCCGCGCAGATGGCCGCACTTGCACTCCCAGTTTCCGATTGCGTAGTCGACGAAATCCAGCTGCGATAGCCCGCGGAAATCCTGGATCGGAAACACCGACGTGAAAACGGACTGCAGCCCCGCATCCTCCCGCTCGCTTGGCAGCAAATCCATCTGCAGGAAGCGCTGGTAGGACTTCTTCTGAACGTCGATCAGGTTCGGAATCTGGACCGTCGTCTTGATTTTGGCGAAGTCCAGCCGTTCTCGCTCGCGAACCACGCGATTACCATTACGATGGGTCATAGATAATTCCCTTCAGGGTGACGCCGGTAGCGACAGTGCAGGCGTAGGCCTGCACTGCCGGTCCGGGAAGGACGTGTTTTGATGTTCTGTGTTCCAAGGAGCTCTTGCCCGCCGCGCAGCGGTGCTTGCCCGCCGCAGCGGGCAAATTCCTTTGCAGCCCGGCACTTTGGCCGTTCAGGGCTGCCACTACTTGATCTCGACCTTGGCTCCGACGTCTTCGAACTTCTTCTTGATTGTGGCGGCCTCGTCCTTGTTAATGCCCTCTTTCACCGTCTTCGGGGCGCCATCAACCAGGTCCTTGGCTTCTTTCAAGCCCAGGCTGGTGACTTCACGGACTGCCTTGATCACGTTGATCTTGTTCGCGCCCACTTCGGTGAGGACGACGGCAAACTCCGTCTTTTCCTCGGCAGGTGCTGCGCCCGCGCCCGCCGCTCCACCCGCAACCATCACAGGAGCCGCCGCAGCCGCCGACACGCCGAAGGCCTCTTCCATCTTTTTCACGAGATCGGAAGCCTCGAGCAGCGTCAGCCCCTTGATCTCTTCCAGTATTGTCTCCACTTTGCTAGCCATTGCCGTTTTCTCTCCTCTTCAAGAAATGAAAATCTGATTGCAGAAAATTTCGTCCAGCGGCTCGCTACGACTGAACCGGTTCCGGCGTCGGCGCGCTTTCGCCGCCGCCTCCGAATTTGTTGGCTTTCACCGCTTCGCTCGTCACCACCGCCAGGTTGCGCGGGAGAGCGGCCAGCGCGGTCGCGATGCGCTGCGCGGGCGCGTTCAGCAGGAACATGATCTTGCTGATCAGCTCTTCCTTGCTCGGCAACAGCGCGAGTTGGCCGATCTCCTGAATCGAAATGACGCGGCCCTCGACCCATCCCGCGCGGAACTGAAACGCCGGAACATCCTTCGCCACCTTCGTCAGAATCTTCGCGAGCGACACAGGATCGGTCGCCGTATAAGCGATCGAATTCGTGCCCTTCAGGTCCTTGAACAGCCCTTCGGTCGGCGTGCCTGCCGCGGCGCGCTCCGCTACCGTGTTCTTCACCACTTCGTAGTGACCGCCCGCCGCCTCCACCGCTCGCCGCAGCTGCGTGTCCTGCTCGACCGTAATTCCCTGAAACGTCGAAAGAATTACAGTCGAAACATTCGCGAGCTGGCTGCGAAGCTGCTCGGCCTTTTCGATCTTCTCGGCTTTCTTCACTTCAGCGTCCCCTTTTTCACCGTCATTCTGAGCGGAGTGACCCGCGTTTTTTACTCCGGCCCGCTCCTGCGGGCCGTCGGGTCACGAAGTCGAAGAATCTCTCTTCGGCGTTCGAGCCGCCCCGCATCCAACCAGCCGGCCTATGCCGCCACCGCCGTGGCCGTTTCCGCTTCCGCGTGATCGATCAAAATTCCCGGGCCCATCGTCGACGTCAGCGTGATTTTCTTGATGAACTTCCCCTTCGCTGCCGCCGGCTTGGCCTTCACCACCGCTCCAAGCAGCGCATGCGCGTTTTCCGCCAGATTCTTTGCCGGGAAGCTGATCTTGCCTATCGGCGAATGGATCAGCCCCGTCTTATCGAGGCGGAACTCCACCTTTCCGGCCTTGATCTCTTTCACCGCGCGCGCCACGTCAAAAGTCACCGTTCCTGTCTTCGGGTTCGGCATCAGCCCGCGCGGGCCAAGTACTTTGCCCAATCGCCCCGCGGACTTCATCATGTCCGGCGTCGCGATCACCGCCTCGTAATCCGTCCAGCCTTCGGTGATCTTCTGCACCATATCGTCGCCGCCGACGAAATCAGCGCCCGCTTCCTGCGCCTCGCGCACCTTTTCGCCGCTCGCGATCACCAGCACGCGCTTCGATTTCCCGAGCCCGTGCGGCAGCACCACCGTCCCGCGCACCATCTGGTCCGACTGCTTCGGATCGACCCCCAGGTTCAGGACCAGCTCGACCGTCTCGTCGAATTTCACGAAGTGCGCCTTGCGAAGCACCTCCGCCGCCTCTTCCAGGCCATACGGACGCGCCTCGACCAGCTTCCGGGCGCGATCGATATTCTTTCCGCCTACTTTTGCGCTGCGGCCCATCGTTTCTCTCCCTACTCGGTAACTTCGATGCCCATATTGCGGGCCGTTCCCATCACCGACCGCACCGCCGATTCAAGCTTCAGCGTGTTCAGGTCGGGCAGTTTCATCTTGGCGATCTCTTCCACCTGCTTGCGCGTCACCTTCGCCACCTTGTTGCGGTTCGGCTCGGGCGAACCCTTCACGATCCCTGCCGCGCGCTTCAGAAGTTCCGAGGCTGGCGGCGTCTTCAAGATAAATGTGAACGTCCGGTCGCTGTAAATCGTCACCAGCACCGGAAAGATCATCCCGTCCGGCTCTTTCGCCGTCTTCGCATTGAACTGCTTGCAGAAATCCATGATGTTCACGCCGTGCGGGCCGAGTGCCGTGCCCACGGGCGGTGCCGGCGTCGCTTTGGCGGCCGGCAATTGCAGCTTTACCGTCGATTGAACTTTCTTTGCCATATCAGTGCTTTCCTCGCCCCAAGCCGCGCGTTACGCGACTTTTTCAACCTGCGCGAAATCCAGTTCCACCGGCGTCGACCGGCCGAAAATCGTCACCGAAACCTTCAGCGTGCTGCGGTCCGAATTCACTTCCTCGACCACGCCTGTGAAATTCGCAAACGGACCTTCGCCGATTCGCACCTTCTCGCCGCGCTCGAACGACAGCTTCGGCTTCGGCTTTTCCGCCGTCGTCGTCGCCCGGTTCAAAATGTTCTGCACTTCCTCATCGCTCAGCGGCGACGGCATCTGCCCCGAGCCCACGAAGCCGGTCACCTTGGGCGTCGACCGCACCACGTGCCACGTGTAATCATCCATATCCATTTCGACCAGCACGTAGCCCGGATAGCACATCCGCGGCGAAATCACTTTTTTGCCGCCGCGCACCTCCACCACCGACTCCGTCGGGATGATGATCTGGCCGATTTTGTCCGTCAGCCCGAATGCGGCCACACGGCCCTCGAGGCTTTCCTTCACCTTCTTCTCAAACCCCGAGTATGTGTGGACGATGTACCACTGTTTCGACATCCCGCTTCCTTCTTGTTCAGTGTGAGGCAAGGTGGAATAACCAGTTTGCTGCGCGCGTTAGAATCGTATCCGTCAAAGCAAAAAATATCGCAAAGAAAGCCACCGTCACGACCACTACCATCGTCGTCGAAATCACGTCCGCACGCGACGGCCAGTTCACCTGCTTCATCTCGACGCGCACTTCGTGCACGTAGCCCCGAAGGCGTTTCGGGTACTCAGCCAGACCCGCGAGCGCGGAGGACATCCCGCCTCCGTTGCCGCCACTCGACCCGCCGCGAACTCCCTCGTCATTCACTTTGAGCGCCTCTGCCATAATCGTTGCTGCCGCTCCTGAGTCCCCAGTCAACCACCCGCCATCTCCGCTGCCCAAAATCTGGCAGGGGAGGAGGGATTCGAACCCCCACATCCGGTTTTGGAGACCGGCGGTCTACCGTTGAACCTACTCCCCTTTACCCTGAGAACCGCCTCAGCGGTTCGAAGGGTTTACCCTGTTACCGCCCCCATCCGTTGCGACCCTTCGACCGCTTCGCAGTCTCAGGGCAAGCCGGCGGTCTCACTTCAGTTGCAACAAAGCCAACTTCTTGCCGACGTACAACGAGCCGTCGCTGCATCGCAGCATGTAGCAAAACCACAACTCGCCGGTTTCCATGGCAATGCCCTCGCTGAAACTCCAGGGCCTAACCGACGATCAGATCCTATTTGACCTCTTTGTGCGCGGTGTGCTTCCGGCACGTGTTGCAGAATTTCTGCAACTCCAAACGGTCCGGATGCTTCTTCCGGTTCTTCGTGGTTGTGTAGTTGCGGTTTTTGCAATCGTTGCACTGCAGTGTGATGATTTCGCGCATAGTCGTTTACTCGATGATCTCCGTCACGGCTCTGATCTCGGCCATAACTTATTCGATAATCTCCGTCACGGCGCCGGCGCCCACCGTGTGGCCGCCTTCGCGGATCGCGAATCGCAGCCCCTTCTCCAAAGCCACCGGCGTGATCAAACTGATCTCCGCGCTCACGTTGTCTCCCGGCATCACCA
>JBKQNJ010000010.1:0-7428 GCA_052146315.1 Candidatus Acidiferrales bacterium
ACGGTGAGGCGGGCATGATGATGGTAGTCCATTCGGCCTCCTGGTCGGCTTTTGCTTCGCAACATCAGCTTCCCAGTTCTCGGCCGAATGGACAACAACGTCTTGAAACTTCACAGCTAAAGCCCAAGTCTCCTTGGTTGCGAATGTCGGAGCTAAAGCTCCGACCCCCTAGAAGAGGCTTATCGATTTTGCGCGAGGTGGCGCGCTGAAGAAGAGCCGGCGGGACGCCCTTCGGCCGACTCAGGGCAAGCCGGCGCTACACAAACTGGCTCCAACCGCGGGATACCAGCGGAGCGGGACGCCTTCCAGCTATGTTCTCCAAGCGCACGAATTGGGATCTCGAGGAAAACGCGTACACACGCGCGTTGCGACGGCATCGCGAGGCGGGCAAGCGAGTTCTCGACCTCACCGCCTCGAATCCCACCAAGTGCGGATTTCAGTACGATGAAGCCGCGATCCTCGACGCGCTGCGCGATCCGGCTTCCCTGCGCTACGAACCGGAGCCGAAAGGCATGCCGGCGGCGCGGGCGGCCGTGGCCAGCTATTACGCCGGCAAAGGAGTCGAAGTCGATCCCCAGCAGCTGATCCTCACGACCGGGACGAGCGAGGCGTATTCGTTCCTTTTTCGGCTGCTCTGCCAGCCAGGCGACGAAGTGCTGATCGCGCATCCGAGCTATCCGCTGTTCGATTTTCTCGCCACGATTCAGGACGTGAAGCTGCGGCCGTTCCAGATCGTCTACGACCACGGATGGCAGATCGATTTTCACAGCCTGCAAAACGAACTCGGCGCGCGAACAAAGGCGATCGTTGTGGTGCATCCGAACAATCCGACGGGACATTTCGTCGCGGCCAAGGAAGCTACGGAACTGAGCGCGATTTGCGCGAAGCACGATCTGGCGCTGATTGTGGACGAAGTTTTTCTGGACTACGAGATGAAGGCAGCGGCGACGCATAAGAGACGCCACGGAACCTTCGCCTCGAATGCCGCCGCGCTGACGTTTGTGCTGAGCGGGCTGAGCAAGATCGCGGCGCTGCCGCAGATGAAGCTCGGATGGATCGCCGCGAGCGGTCCGGCGGCGCAGGTCGGAGAGGCGATGGCGCGGCTCGAGGTGATCGCGGATACGTACTTGTCGCTGAACGCGCCGCTGCAGCACGCGCTGCCTGCGCTGCTGGCGCAGCGGAACGCGATGCAGAAGCAGGTCATGGCACGCACCGAAGCGAATCTTGTCGAGCTCGACAAGCAGCTCGGGCGGCAGAAATTGGTTTCACGACTGGAGCTCGAAGGCGGATGGTACGCAGTGCTGCGAGTTCCGGCGGTGCAATCGGATGAAGAGCTGGCGATCCGGCTGCTGGAGGAGCGCGGCGTCCTCGTGCATCCGGGCCACTTCTACGATTTCGCGCACAACGGATATTTGGTGATCAGTCTACTGACGCCCGCGGGAGAATTCTCGGAAGGAACGCGTGAATTGCTGACTTGCGCGAGCGGCCTCTAAAGAAAAAACGCGAGCGAATGATCTCCGCTCGCGCCGAAATTGTGGTCCTGCGAGACCGCTACTTTTTCTTCAAGGTATGCACGTACGCGACGAGCGCCTTGATCTGGGCGGCATTCAGAGTGCCCTTGAACGGAGGCATGTTGTTTTTCCCGTTCTCGATCTGGGCTTGGATCTCCGCATCGGTCAGCTTCTGAACGGCGTCCGAACGAAGGTCGGGCGCTTTGAGGCTTTTTCCGGTGGGAGTTCCGGAGCCGTCCGCGCCGTGGCAGACGACGCAGTTGGCCTTGAACAACGTGGCGCCATCGTCCGCTTTGGCCGGCGAGCTAGCGGCAAGAGCAACCAGAGCGAGGGCGATTGTCACGCCAAAGATCGCAACAACAGAACGCGCGCGTGAGAAGGAAACCTTTCTGGTGAAACTTGAATCAGGGCAAATCGATATCGAGGTGCTTCGCTTATCCAGCATCCATCCTCCTATGATGTGTCAGCACGGCGATTGGGCCGCACTGCTAAGAATATTTTGCACCAGCGCGGAGCCGTCTGCCAACAAAAATAAAGACTAAAAAGGCATGGGGCAAGTTGCCGTTCGGAAGAATCCAACGTAAACTGTTGTACGATCACGTAGACAGTCGGGGCGTGGCTCAGCCTGGCTAGAGCGCCTGGTTCGGGACCAGGAGGCCGGTGGTTCAAATCCACTCGCCCCGACCACTTTAATCCAATTACTTCAGGCGACTACGCTGCTTGCGCGGATCTAGTTTTTGGCTCGGAAAACTTGACGAAGTTGGCCAATTCCACCTCTCGGTTCGTCAACTTGAAACCCAGACCAACTTTTCCTTCAATCTTCGCAGCAATGCCCGCTCTGGAAGCCAGCGCTACGGCCTATTGCGGCAACAAGCAGGATTGCTAAGCTCACGGCACCCGAGTCGCTGTGGGCTGTCTGAGGGGTCAGGAGATACACGCATCGAAGTAGTGGCGCGTCAGCACGGCTACGCTCTCAGAAAAGAATCCGCGGGTCAAGCCGCTACGATCAGCGCGTCGACTGCAACACCGCCTTGGTTTTCTCCGTACACCACAAGCGGGTTGATATCGATTTCGGTCAGCTCAGGCCGAGCCAAGATGACCCCGCCTATCAGTGCGACAGTCTTGGCCAGAGCGGCGCAATCGCGGGATGGCAATCCTCGCGCGCCACGCAATAGCGCATAGCCTTTGAGCTTTGCGATCTCTGTGAGAATCATTCCCTCTGAAAGATCCGGCGGAAGCAGGCGCACGTCCTTTAATGTCTCTGTCCAGATTCCGCCCAATCCGACCAGCAGCACGGGTCCCCAATTCGGATCGCGTTTGGCCCCAACGATCATCTCGACGCCTGGCGCGGCCATTTTTTCCACCAATATCCGCTCCAATCTGAGATCGGGCCGCGCCCGCCCCACATTTTCGATCACTCGTGCCCACGACCGCCGCAGGTCCGCCTCATTCGCAATACCGACCTCGACGCCCCCGATTTCGCTTTTGTGCTCGATGCATGCGTGTTGCGCCTTCAGAACCACGGGATATCCAATTCGCGTGGCAATGCGGGTTGCGTCCTCAACGTCTTGCGCGAGTTCGCCCTCCGGGATTTTGATTCCAATCCCCGCAAGATATTGCTTGGCGGCGTACTCGGGCATCGTGCCGCGCTGCACAGGCGGCAACGGCCGGACCGGTCTGCACCGCAACATGCTTTCCGAGGCAGCGCACATCCGCCCATATTCCGTGACTCGCGCCACCGCCCGAAGGGACCTTTCCGGCGAACGCGAAAGCGCGATCCCACTCTCGCGAATGATTGCCGAGAACTCTTCGATCAGTGGCGAACCATCGCCCATCATCGCCAGAACAATCGGCTTTCCAGGATTCTTTATTGCCGGATGAAGCCCTTTCAGGTAGCGCACCGCTTGCGGCGGCACTGGCCCAGGCACGATCGCGACAACCACGCTGCCAATCCCAGGATCCGCCAAAAGCGCGGCGAGCCCTTTGCCAAGCAATTCCGGTTCCCGGATGGGCTGCGTCGTCAGGTCGAGCGGATTACTTGGTGTCGCAAACGGCGGCAGCACTGATTTCAGCGTGGCCTCAGTTTCCGGCGTCAGCCTTGGCACATCAAGTCCGATGTCGTCGCAGAGATCGAGAGCCACCCCGCAGAACGCGCCCGATACAGTGACAATGCCAACACCGGCTGTAAGCGTTTTGGGGAAGCGCGCCAAAATCTCGGCCACATCGACTAGTTCCTCGAGGCTCTCCACCACTACGGCACCGGCATGGCTGGCGAACGTCCGCATCACCGCATATTCTCCGGACATTGCGCCTGTATGCGAACGCGCCGATTCGCGCGCGCGTACACTTCGCCCGGGATGAAACAGAACGACCGCTTTCCCACATGCGCGGCAGCGCGCCAATGCCGCGAGAAAATCGCGCGGGCGCCTGATTTGCTCCGCAAACACCACAATCGCACGCGTCGTGGCGTCATCCGCCAGGTATTCGACGAAGTCCTCAATGCCGAGGCCAGCTTCGTTCCCCGTCGAAACCGAATACGTAAGCGGCAGGTTCCGCACGCCGAATGCGAGCATGAAATGCCCCATCAGCGCGCCACTTTGCGCGATCAACGCAACCGCCGGGCCCGGCTGCGTGCGCTTGGGCGTCGACCGCCCCGCAAATCCGATACCGAATCCATCGATATAGTTCGTGAATCCGAGGCAGTTCGGTCCCAGCAGCGCGATCTCGCCTTCCGCAGCAATCTTTGCGATCGCTCGCTGCTCCGTCCGTCCCGCATCGCCCAATTCCGCAAATCCTGACGCGAAAACAACCGCTGCATGTGCTTTCCTTCTGACGCAGGCCTCGATTGTTTCCCGCACTACCGCACTCGGCACCGTGCAAACGACCAGGTCCACTCCCTCAGGAAGCTCCTCCACAGTTTTCAGGCAGGCTCGACCCTCGATCTCATTGGCATTGCGGCTCACGATGTGCAGCGCGCCGCCGTAGCCGCTCGCGATGATATTCGCCACCACCGTCACGCCCGTCGAGTTCGCTTGCGAGGACACCCCTACTACCGCAATCGAATTCGGCCGCAGCACTCGTGCGGCCGCCTCTGCGCCTCGGATCAGCGGCCTGACGGATGTCTCACTTCGCTCATTCTCCACGGCTATATGGCCCGAGCCCCGGTCGGTAAGACTTTTCATCGAGAAATTGGCTCATGCCTTTTTGGCGGCCGCGTTCCGGATCAGATGCGCCCGACGAAACAGCCATCGCCGCAAGGAATGTCTCCGATGTGTCCCAATCCAGATCCCGCACCACTTTGAACGCGGTCTTGGCGTGTCGCAGCACGGTCGGGTTTTTTTTCAGCAGCTTACGAGCGAGGGCTTCCGTTTCGGTCCGGAGCTGCGCCCGGGGCACCGATTTGTTGACCAGGCCCATTTCCGCCGCCTTTTTTCCATCAAAGGTATCGCCTGTCATGATGTAGTAGAGCGAGTCCCGATGGTTCATCACTTGCGCCACCGCGCGCGTCACGTTGCCTGCCGGAATGATCCCCCAATTGATCTCCGATAATCCAAATTGCGCCTCGTCCGCCGCGATCGCGAGATCGCATGCGACGAGCGGCGTGAAGGCTCCGCCGAAACACCATCCGTTTACCATCGCGATAGTCGGCTTGGGGTAATTAATCAGCCGCCGCCACATCCACGCGTAAGCCGCCCGGCGCACCTGTGCCTGCTTCAATGCAGGCTCGTGATCCACCTCGCGAAAATATTCCTTCAAGTCCATCCCCGCCGAAAACGATTCCCCTGCCCCCGTGAGCACGAGCACTCCGCACCGGTCATCGAGCTCCAGCGCGTCAAGAATTGGCAACATCTCGTCGTTCATCGTGGGATTTACCGCGTTGCGTTTTTTCGGCCGGTTGAGCGTCACCCACGCGATCCCCGCGTCGAACTCGAGCTTCACTGTTTTGCCGCCCGGCACCGGCTTGTCAGATGTGGACATTTTCTCCCCCCCAAGCAAAGATGATCGTCGATCCTATACCAGCCAGCCCGATTTAGGGTCAATTTACGTATCCTCCGGCCGCCGCTAATTCAGATCGCCCATCTGTCCAGCACAAAACGCACCCGCCGCACCCCGTTAGCTTGAAAGCCTCAGGTCATTTTTGTTTGGCGATGGCCCGCAGCATTTGAAATAGATCAGACGAAATTCTCTTGCGACCATGGGCTTCGCGCGAGGACATTGTGTGCGCACCTTAACCGAGATGCCCCCTCCGAGCCGGGGGGCTTCTGGAAATTGAGTCGGCTTCCGGGGAAAGAAAGATTTTTCAAGTTACGGTTGGCCAAGCTGGCCAATTCCATGATGGCCCGAATTTTGTAAATGACCCCAAAGCCACGACTTAGTGAATTTGTCTTACGGTTCGGGACCAGGAGACCGGTGGTTCAAATCCACTCGCCCCGACCACTCAATTCCCTCTCGCCAAACGTGTTACGCCGCTGCGTTACATTCCAGCTCTACAGACTTTGTAGCGCACGTAGCGCAATTAGCCACCACGTCCGAAAGGTCGGGCAGCTGGAATCCGAGCCCGACCTTCTCTGCCCATTGCTGGCGGAACTCCGCGTCTTCCGTTAGCTGTTTGCCGTATCGCGATGACATATCCGAGTTCTCATGGCCCATCCAGAAGTCGATGAGAATTTGGCGCACTTCGCTGCGTTGCAACGTCGCCTCGCGAAACCTGCGAAACGCATGGAAGCGCACGCGATCTCGTCCCACCTTTCCTGAGGATTGGCCCGAGGCTATCACGGTAAACGGCAATAGGTGAAAGCATTGTTCCGGTTCTTGATCGAAACAGGAAACCCGATTCCCGCTCGCTGATGTATCGACGCAACATCTCGGCGAGTGCGGGACGAAGATCCACGTCCCTGTTCCCCGCCTCGGTCTTCGGTTGTTGCAGCCGCCCCCAGCGGTCGCGCTGTTGACGGATATGCAGCACAGAGTCCCCTATGGACTTGGCAACCTAACTCCAAAGCGCTCTGCAACGACTTCGGGTGCTTCCAGGGACTGAGAGACAGGGAACCCGTGTTCGCGCCACGCCTTAAGTCCACCTTCCAGCACCCATACTTTGTCAACGCCTATCCGTTTCAAGCAAACGGCTGCTCGCGCGCTCACTATATCGCTGCCCGAAGAACAATAAAGAATGATCTTGACATCCTCCGGAACAGTGATATATGGAGCTTTCCGCAACACAGAGGGATCTACGCTGAAAGCACCGGGAATAGCCTCCGGACTTACACCGTCGGTTTCTTCTTCGAAGTCCAACAGGTCGAGCACCGCGACCTTACTGTTGGATTTGAGCTTGCGCTCTAGCATCGGCGGGCTGATGCGGCGCAGCCGTAGTCGACGGATCATTCGCACTAGAACCAGTCCACGCCAGCCGGCATAGAGACCGATCGGAATCCCAATCGCGATAGCGACGGCGGTCCCAAAATGTTGGACCCAGGCGATTGCAATCTCGAGTTGATTCGAGAACAGATAGCCGAGCCCTACATAGAAGCCCGACCAGAGGAAGCCGCCCAACATATCGAGGGCAAGGAAACGCCCCAGCGCCACTCCTTCCGCGCCGACCAGCGGCGGAATGACGGCACTCAGTCCCGGAAAGAACTTTGCCACGCATACTAAAGCGAGGCCGTAATCGCTAAACTTGGCATGCGCATTCCTGGCGCATTCTCGCGGGTCGGCAGTAAAGCGGCAGAGCAGCCGCATAGCCTGAGAACCCCACTTTCGGCCGAACGAGAACCATATCGAATCCGCGGCGAGGCAGGCAAAAATGGCTAATGAAATAATGATGCTCGTGTGCATTTCCCCACGTGCCGAACGTGCACCTGCTGCCATCAGAAAAACGACTGACGGGATAGGCAGGCACAGTTGTTCGGCAAGAACCGCA
>JBKQNJ010000011.1:0-14546 GCA_052146315.1 Candidatus Acidiferrales bacterium
ACGGTGAGGCGGGCATGATGATGGTAGTCCATTCGGCCTCCTGGTCGGCTTTTGCTTCGCAACATCAGCTTCCCAGTTCTCGGCCGAATGGACAACAACGTCTTGAAACTTCACAGCTAAAGCCCAACTTTCTTCGCCCTGAATGTCGGAGCTGAAGCTCCGACCCCCTAACGAGCGTTTATGAGATGGCTTTTTATGAGTTTCCGTGGCGCACCGTGAGAACCGGGCACGGCGCGTGCGCGATCACTTTGTGCACGGTCGCGATTGGGAGATGCGAAGCCGCGCCGGGCACGCCGGAGACTCTGCGGGCGCCGAGCACGATCAGTCCCGCGTGAATCTGTTGCGCGACCTCGAGAATTTTGTCCGCGGGCACGCCTTGCTTCACCTCACATCTCGATTCCGAACGCAACTCCACGTCCTCTGGAACGAGTTTACGCAACAAGCGAGCTGAAGAAGCAATCAAGTCGGACTCGTGGACCAGCTCATCGGTTTTGCGGTCCTCGATCACGTGGAGAAGCGTGAGTCTCGCGCCATATTCCTGGGCGAGCGCGATTGCGTAGCGGGCGCCCGAAAGCGATGCAGGACTGAAGTCGGTCGCGTAAAGGATCTCGTTCAGTTGCCACTGCTGGTCCGTTTCTGTGTGTGGGCCGATTATGAGAACCGGGCACGGAGCGTTTCTGAGAATCTCTTCCGCGGAAGATCCGAGGAGTAGTTTTCCGACGCCGGTACGTCCGTGAGTGCCGAGCACCACAAGATCCGCGGTGTCGCGATCGATCGCGGAAGTGAGCACCTGCGAAACGGTGCCTTCCCAGAGCTGAACTTCGCTTTCGATCTCCGGGAATGAAGTTTGCAGAAATGCCCGAAGCTTCTTTGTTTCGAGTTCACGCGCCTCGTCCGCCGTGTGCCACGTTTCCGGCGGGAGGGAATAGTTGGCCGGCTCGACCGCATTCACGACGTGGAGCGCGGCGTGGAAACGCCGGGCCAGATCTGCGGCGTACAAAAGAGCGTTTTCCGCGGCCGGCGAGAAGTCAGTCGCGAAGACGATATCTCTCAAGGCGATGCTTGCTTGCGCCTCTTTCGTCGATGTCTGCATGTTATTTCTCCTCTTGATGCTTTCCATGCCGCCGGCCAACCGCGTGTCAGTTCACTCGACCGGCATCAGGGGCGGGCGGCGAGCCCTTCGAATTTTTCGCGTTGGCGAATGTCCGCGATTGCTTCCAGACGGACCCGGCGGTGATTGCCTGCAAGAGTTCGCGCGGCCCCTGTTTCTCGAGGATCGTGCACAAGCCGAGGCTCTGGTATCGGGTGACCGCGGCTGTCGAATCTCCGCTGAGTACGTAGACCTGCGGAGGCGACGGCAGCGAGGCGGCGCGCTCGATGAGATCGCCGATATAGAGGTCAGCCGCATAGTCATCGGTGATCAGCACGTCAAAATGGCCGGCTTGGAGCAGTTTCAAGGCCTCCAGTCCGCTCCAGGTGACGGACGTCTTGCAGTCAGTGTTGCGTTCGAGCAAATCTTGCAGTTCGGATGCTTCGCGCTCGTCGTTGTGAAGCACCAAGACAGCAGGCGGTGTGACGGTCATGTGCCACCTCTTGGGTGCCACCATATGGCGAACCTGCGCGATTAGCCGTGACGAACGCTACATTCCCATGTGACGCTCATCACAGACCCGAAATCCCTAGGGCGCTCAATCTATGCAGCTGCAGTGAGGTCGGAGTGAGGCGAGGTCGGCAGACATGCGCGACTTGTTGCAGATCCTCAAGGCGGAGCTTGAGTTTCTAGAGAGAGGCGCCTACCGGAAGATCGCGGAGACCTCGTGGCGCCCGCCATTTATTTTCGAAGATTCGCCGAGCTGTCCGTATTCCGATGCATCTCCACGCCGGCGTCCCTGCCTTGCCTGTTCTTTGATGCAACTTGTGCCGGCCAATCGCAGGTTGGAGCAAGCGCCGTGCCGGCACATCCCACTGAACGATGAGGGCGAGACGCTCGATTCGCTTTACAACACGGCGACTGATGACGAAGTTGAGGCGGCGGTGGTGAAGTGGCTGAGAGCCGAAATTCGGGTGCTCAAGAAAGCCCGGGAGAACTAGTCAGGTCCGGATCTATAATCTGTGCCGACGCGTAGAGGAGGTATTGGCGATGATTTCCCGATGCGCCAACCCTGTTTGCCTCGCGAAATTCGATCACCGAAAGGGCCAGCTCTTCCGATTTCCGATGCGGGCCAAAGACCGGCCTGCGAACACGCATTCCGTGCAGCACTTCTGGCTGTGCGCTGACTGCTCCAAGTCATATTCGCTGGAATACATTGAGAATCACGGCGTTGCGCTCAGGCCTCGCGCGGAAGGGCCTCGCACTGCACCGCGCCACTTCATAGCGGCGGCTTGAACGTCCGCAGTTATTCCCCAGCTTTGGTTGAAAAGCTCCTTCAAATTTGCTCGCGCGAAAATAGCAGGCGCTTCGCGAATTCCACGAGCAGCAGATACGTGACCGTTGAAATTGCCAGGAAGGTGAAGAACGGGGCCGGCAGAGCCGTGAATCCGAGGCGCTGCGCGAGGAATGAATACGGAAGCCAGATGCCGACGATTACGATCAGGATTGTGGTGATTGCGAGCGGGACGCTTGGCCGGCTTTTGAAGGGATTTTGGGTGGTTCGAATGACGAAGAGCACGAGCGTCTGCGTCGCCAGCGATTCGACGAACCAGCCGGTGTGGAATTCGGCCTGGCCGGCGTGAAAGTAGTGAAGGAGCACAAAAAAGGTCAGGAAATCGTAGATCGAGCTGATCGGTCCGATGAAAATCATGAAGTTGCGGATGAGAGACATGTCCCAGCGTCGCGGACGGCTGATGTAACCCTCGTCGACGTTGTCAGATGGGATCGTGATCTGGGCCGCGTCGTAGAGAAAATTGTTCAGCAAGATTTGCGTCGGCAGCATCGGCAGAAACGGCAGGAACAAAGACGCGCCGGCCATGCTGAACATGTTGCCGAAGTTCGAGCTCGTGCCCATGAGCAGGTATTTCATGACGTTGGCGGACGCGCGGCGGCCTTCCATGATGCCTTGATGGAGCACTGCGAGGCCCGACTTGAGGAGAATGATATCGGCGGCGTCACGGGCGACGTCGACGGCGGTGGATACGGAGATGCCGACGTCGGCCGCGTGCAGGGAAGGTGCGTCGTTGATGCCGTCGCCCATGTAGCCGACGACGTGGCCGCGGAGCTTCAACGCGTGGATGATGCGGTGCTTCTGCACGGGCGAGACGCGCGCGAAGACGGTGGTTTGCTCGGCGAGATGCTGGAGCGCGGGGTCGCTCGTCGCATCGAGTTCGTCGCCGAGGATGATTGCGGGATCGTGCAGGCCAACTTGCTCGCAGATGTGGCGCGCGACGAGTTCGTTGTCGCCGGTGAGGATCTTTAACTCGACGCCATCGCGTTTCATGGCCGCGAGCGAATCGGCGGCATCCGGATTCGGGGGATCGGCGAAGGCGAGATAGCCCGCGAAGACGAGCGCGGATTCGTCCTTCGAGCTATATGCGTCTCTCACATCCACGTTGCGATACCCAACTCCCAAGACGCGGAATCCTTGCGAGCTGAGGTCATCGAAGGCTTGCCGGCATTTGTGCTGCGTGTCGACGTCGAATGCGATTGTCCGGCCTTCCATTTCATACGATTCGCAAAGATTGAGGATGCCTTCCGGAGCGCCTTTGGTGATCAGCAAGCGCTCGCGCGACATGCCGCCTTTTTTTTCGACGACGATCGAAAGCCGGCGGCGCTCGAAGTCGAAGGGAATTTCATCGTATTTCGTATAGCTGTCGCCATCGGTGCGGGGCGTTTTCAGGATCGCGGTGTCCAGCGGGCTACGGATTCCGGTTTGAAACTTGCTGTTGAGGTAGGCGAGCGCTAGCGGCCGGTCGGAAGGCTTGTCCAGATAGTCCACGGAGGAGACGAGGACCATTTGGCCGGTCGTCAAAGTGCCGGTCTTATCGCTGCAGAGGATATCGATGGTGCCGAAATTTTGGATCGCGGGGAGATGCTTGACGACGACATGCTGGCGGGCCATGCGAACGGCGCCGCGGGCGAGGGTGACCGAGGTGATCATGGGCAGGAACTCGGGCGTCAGGCCGACCGCCAGCGCCACAGCGAAAACGAAAGATTCGAAGGCGTCTTTGTGCATCGCGACGCGGACGACGAGAATAAAGAGCACCAGGAAGAAAACGGCGCGCATGATGAGCATGCCGAAGCGCTTCATGCTGCGCTCGAATTCGGTTTCCTGCGGACGCATCGCGAGGCGCTCGGCGATGGCTCCGAAAGCTGTGCGGGGCCCAGTTGCGAGAATGACGACGGTTGCAGTGCCGCTGATCACCGATGTGCCCATGAAGACGAGGTTCGGCGCGTCCGGGCCTTTGGACTGCGAGCCATCGCCGGGACGCGCGCTCTTCTCCGCGGGCAAAGACTCGCCGGTGAGGGCCGCTTGCTGGACGTAGAGATCGCGAGCTTCGAGCACGCGCCCGTCACCGGGTATGAGGTCCCCCGCTGAAACGCGCACGACGTCGTCCGGAACGACCTTCCGGCGAGCGATCTCCTGCCAGGTTCCATCGCGGAGGACGGTGGCGGTCGGAGCGACATCGGCGCGCAGACGATTGATGGCCTGCTGCGAACGATATGTTTGGATGAAATTGATGGCGATGCTGAGAAGGACGATCACCAGGATGATGACGGCGTCGGAAGCGTCGCCGAGTACTAACGAGGCCAAGGCCGCCACGAGCAAAATGATGACAAGGGGGTTTAGGAAGAGAAGAAGCAACTCGACGACGGTCGAGCTGCGTTTTGCGGGCGCCGGCTCGTTCGGACCGTACTGATCGAGGCGCGCTTCGGCTTCCGCCGAGGAAAGGCCAGCGGCGGATGGGGACTTAGGCGGGAGTTGTTCGTCAGCCACGGTGGACGACGGTGTCATGGTGCGAGCGCGCGTCCTCTTTTCGGGCGGGGCACGAACCTCGGTGGCCCATACCTTGCCCCGAGCCTACACAGATGCTAACGTTTTCGCGGTATGAAGCAAGAGGATACGCGACACGAGCCAAGCCCGGTCCACACCGACCGCTGGCATCTGCTTGAATCTGCTCCTGACGCGATGGTCATCGTGGATTCAGCGGGGAAGATCGTTTTCGTGAATTCGCAGGCCGAGCGCGTCTTCGGGTATGCGCCACAGGAGCTTTTGGGCCAACCCATAGAGACGCTGATTCCGGAGCAAGTTCGGCACGCACATGTACGCGACCGCACGGAGTATGTCGCGGCGCCACGCACACGGCCGATGGCAATGGGGCTGGAGCTTCAGGGCCGCCGGAAGGACGGCAGCGCGTTTCCGGTTGAAATCAGTCTGAGCCCGATTGAGGATGCGAACGGGCGCTTTGTGGCCAGCGCGATTCGAGATATCACGGAACGGAAGGAAATAGAAGTAGCGCTGCGGCTGAGCGAAGAGCGATACCGGCGGCTCATTGCGGAGGTAAGAGACTACGCGATCTTCATGCTCGATCCCGAGGGCCGCGTGAAAAGCTGGAACGAAGGGGCCGAACGAATCAAGGGCTATCGCGCAGACGAAATCATCGGCCGCCATTTCTCCTGCTTTTACCCCGCCGAAGTTGTCGAGCGCGGCACGCCGGACGAGGAAATTAAGGTCGCTACATGGGAAGGCCGGTGGGAGGGTGAAGGCTGGAGAATCCGCAAGGATGGGTCGCGCTTCTGGGCGAGCGTGGTGATCACGGCGCTACACGATGAGGACGGCAAGCTGCTCGGGTTTACGAAAGTCACGCGGGACATCACCGAGCAGAAACGAGTGCGCGAGTCGTTTCTTCTGGAAGTCACGAATGCGCTGCTTTCGAATCTTGACGTCACGAAACTGCTCGCGGCGATCGGCTCTTGCGTGCGGCAGGTGAAGGCATTTGACTACGCGTCGGTGGCTTTGTACGACCCTGAAACAAAGATGCTACGGGTCCACTCGATTTTGGGCGCACCCGGCATAGCCCCGCTTCCGGAGGCTGTGCTGCTGCCAGTGGCTGGAACGCCTCACGGCTCGGTTTACGTTTCGGGAAAGCCCCTGCTGCTCAAGGGTTCCGCGGGCGAGCGATTTCCGTTTGAGATGCCAAGGCATCTCGCGGGCGCGTCGATCCGATCCGGCTGTTGGATTCCGCTTACGGGACGAGAAGGGCCGCTGGGCACGCTGAATGTGTTCAGCCTGCAAGCAGGCGCGTTCGCCGAGGAAGATGTGACCGCGCTCGGGCAATTGGCCGGGCAGGTTTCGGTGGCGCTCGACAATGCGCTGGCCTTCCAGCGGATTGCGGACCTGAATACGCGGCTGGCCAAGGAAAAGCGCTATCTCGAAGACGAGCTGCGGACGGAGACCAACTTTAACGACATTATCGGCAACAGCAGGGCCTTGAAGCGAGTTTTGAAACAGATTGAAACCGTGGCGCCGACCGACTCGACGGTTTTGATTTTGGGAGAAACGGGGACGGGCAAGGACCGGCTCGCGCGGGCCGTTCACGACCTGAGTCCCCGGACCGGTCGCGCGTTCGTGAAGATCAACTGCGCGTCCGTGCCGGCCGGGCTGCTTGAAAGCGAACTTTTTGGGCACGAGAAAGGCGCGTTTACGGGCGCTATCGCTCAGAGGATCGGGAGATTCGAGCTGGCGCATCAGGGAACGCTTTTCCTCGATGAGGTGGGCGAGATTCCCCTGGAGTTGCAATCGAAGCTGCTGCGAGTGCTGCAAGAAAAGCAGTTCGAGCGTCTCGGCAATAGCCGGACGATGACGAGCGACGTGCGCATCGTTGCCGCGACGAATCGGGACCTCAATAAGCTGGTCGCCTCGGGACAATTCCGCAGCGATCTTTTCTACCGGCTGAGCGTTTTTCCTGTCATGGTTCCACCGTTGCGAGACCGCGCCGAAGATATTCCGCTTCTCGTTCATTTTTTCCTGGCGCAATTCGCGAAGAGGATGGGTAAGAGCGTTGATGTCGTGCCGCCCGAAACGATGCAGGCTCTGTGCCGCTATTCGTGGCCGGGGAATGTCCGGGAACTGGAGCATGTGGTCGAGCGAGCTGTGATCCTTTCACCCGGGCCAGAGTTGCGGATTCCGCTGACCGAATTTGAGGGTGTTGGCGCGGGCAATGCGCAGGACGCAACAATGCAGACCTCTTCGACACTCGAGGAAATCGAGCGTGGACACATTCTCAATGTCCTCAGAGAAACAAAGGGGAAAATCGGTGGCACGGGCGGTGCGGCCGAACGCCTTGGGATGAATCGTACGACCCTCAATTCCCGCATGCAGAAGCTGGGAATCTCGCGCAAAGACATCTGAACAGCATCCGTCCGTCGTAACCTCCATCACTGCCTTCTGTGACGAGCGTCACTGCGCGAATGGCTCCTGTCTGCAAGCGTGAATCTGGAGCGCTGGCCTCGGTGGTATTTGCCACATAAGCCGCTGGACGGGGTTCATAGGCCGACCGCTCGAAGCCAGCGCTGGAACTCCGGTTTTAGGGGGAATGCGATGGCAGAGAAAACAGGAACAGCAGTACAAATCGCCAGAGAGCCGACAACAGCCAAGCCGTTTAAGGTAGAGAGCACAGAGAGCTTGGCTGCCCACGTAAACCCCATATTCGACGCTATTTCCCGCCGGGCCTACGAGATTTTCGAAGGGAGTGGCTACGCTCCGGGCCGTGAACTCGATAACTGGTTTCAGGCGGAGAGGGAATTGCTGCATCCCGTCCATATTCAGCTGAATGAGTCCGAAGACGCGCTCGAAATTCAGGCGGAGGTGCCGGGATTCAGCGAGAAGGAACTGGAAGTCAATGTCGAGCCGCAACGGCTTGTGATCAGCGGAAAGCGAGAGACGAAGACCGAGCAGAAGGAGGGAAAGACCGTTTATTCCGAGACGTGCTCGGACCAGATACTGCGAATCGTGGATCTGCCGGCCGAGGTAGAAACGGACAAGGTGGCCGTCAACTTGAGGAACGGAGTCCTCGAACTCCGTCTGCCGAAGGTGGCAAGAGCTCGCAACGTCAAAGCTGAAGCAAAAACCGCCGCGTGAGGCAGCATTTTCGAGCGGGATGGGCAGATAACCAGGCTAGGACCTGCCCTCCCGCTCGGAGATCGAAGAACTGAGAATGTGGGTCCCCGGCGAAACTTGGCAGCGAGGTGCAACATGACGAAGAAAGCGATAACAGCAAAGACCAAAGTAGCCGCGCCTGCGCGCACGAAAAAGCTGGTTCAAAGGAAGAAGCGCAAGGCCCGACAACAAGAAGAGGCCGTGATCCATCAAGACGTATTTTTCGCTGAAGCGCCGATGGAACCGTAAGGGCGAGACGTGCTGGGCGCTCGTGAGGGCAATTTGGTGATGACGAAGAAAAGTTCGCGAAGGAGAAAGACAATGAAAGTACAAGACGTAATGATGCGAACTCCGGCATTTTGCACGCCGGAAACAAATTTGGGGGCCGCGGTTGAAATTCTGTGGAATCGCAACTGTGGAATACTCCCGATCGTAGACCCGCAACAAAAAGTGGTGGGGGTAGTTACCGACCGCGATTTGTGTGTGGCACTGGGAACTCGGAATCGGCTGCCCGGAGACATCAGGGTGAGCGAAGTCGCGAGCGGCAACGTTTACTCGTGCAGGCCCGAGGACGATATACACACGGCTCTCGAGACGATTGCGAAGCAGAAGGTGCGTCGCCTCGCCGTGGTGAACAAGACGGGCGCGCTCGAAGGAATCTTGTCGATGGACGACGTGGTGCTGCATGCGGAAGCGGGCGGCGCCGGCCGAAGAACCGAACTCTCGCACGCGGAAATCATGGAGACGCTTCGACAGGTCTATGGCCCGCAACTCCCGCAGGTGATCAGCCACGCGATTGCGGCTTAGGCAGCGGTTCTTGTCTCTGAACAGCGCCTGAATGGTGCTCACTTGATCGAGAGGCTCCACGACCGATATCAGGCAGGGCAGTTGCTCGCCGAGAAGCTGGCGGACCTTGCGAAGCGCCCGGATACAATCGTGCTGGCGTTGCCGCGAGGGGGAGCGGAAGTAGCCTGCGCACTTGCGACGCGGCTCGGCCTGCCGGTGGATGTTTTCCTGGTTCGCAAGCTCGGTGTCCCAGGCTACGAGGAATTAGCCATGGGAGCGATCGCGATGGGCGGCGTCGAGATCGTGGACCCAGATGTGATCGAGGCATTTAGGGTATCGAAGCGTGAGATCGAGGAAGTTGTCGCCGTCGAAAAACAGGAGATGAAAAGAAGGGAGCGCGCGTTTCGAGGCTCCCGCCCTCCGCTCGACCTCCGCGATCGCACAGTAATCCTGGTTGACGACGGCATTGCCACCGGCTCGACCGTGCGGGCGGCAATCGAGGGAGTGAGGAAGCTCGGAGCCGCCCGCGTGATCGTGGCTACCGGGGTGGCGCCGCTGGCGACCTACCTGTCGTTGTGCTCGGAAGTAGACGACGTTATATGTCTCTTAGCGCCGCGTGAGTTTCGAGCCGTCGGGCAATTCTACGAGGAGTTTTCGCAACTGACCGATCAAGACGTTTGTAAGTTTCTCAATGACGCGCGAAAAGTAGTTGCAAAAAGCGCGGCATAGGCCTTTTGGGGGCGGAAAGACAGGAAGCCATGACAACCGCAGCCCGAGTAGAGGAGGAAAGGGCAAGGATCGAGGGGCCTGACTATAAGGCTCTGACGAAAGTTCGCGAAGGGCCCTGCATTTCGGTCTACACGAATCGGAGTTCTGATGCAGAACAGACGAAAAATGGCCTGAGACGCATCAAGGACGCACTCCGGGACGCGGCAGCAAATTTTGAGAATGCGTCCATGACGGTCGATGGCGCGGAACGGATGCTGGAATCGAACTGGAAGCAGATACAGCAAGCCGAATCAGGACGAGCCGGCATGCGAGGGGCGGTTATATTTCTCAGCAGGGATTTTTTCGCTTGCTACGGACTGCCGGCTCCCATAGCCGAACGAGTCGTCGTGGGAAGCGATTTTTTCATTCGGCCATTACTCGCTTCGTGGCCGACGAACGATCGGTTCTTTGTTTTGGCCCTTAGCCAGAAACACGTGAAACTCTTTGAAGGTTCGCGGTGCTCGATGGAGGAACGGCATCTGCGGGATGCTCCCGAAAATCTGCACGAAGACCTCGCGGGCCTGTCCTTTGAACGGAATTACGAGATGCACACAGCAGCTTCACCCGTGTCCAACCAGAAAGGCGCCATCTTTCACGGACCGAGCGTGACCAACAAAGATCGGCTCATTCACTTTTTCCGCGATGTGGACCTCGGGGTTGTCAGCACTCTCAAGAACCAGGAAGCCCCGCTGATCGTGGCCGCCGTCGAATACCTTTTTCCGATATACAAAGAGGCGAACACGTACCCACATCTCCTGGAAGATATGATCCCCGGTAATCCAGACCTGCTCACGCCGGATGCACTTCACGCCGCTTCGTGGAAAATCGTCCAAAGCCGTGCCTCCGAGGCGGAGGCTCGGGCGTTCGAGGTCTACGAGGAACACATCAACACGCCCCTAACCTCGAGCAACCTGCGCAAAGTGATCGCCGCAGCTGCAAGCGGCAGAGTGCGGTTCCTGTTTGTTCCGTCTACCGGCGAGCAATGGGGTTTGTTTCAGCCACCCGAGACAGTGCACATCCACGAGAAGAATGAGCCGGGCGACGATGAACTCTTGAATCTGGCGGCGATTCTGACGCTGCGCCATGGTGGGAGGGTTCATGTCGTTCCAGCCAATGGTTTGCACCAGGGGGCTGAAGTGGCGGCCGTCTTCCGATTCTAGCCCGTCGTCGCGGCCTTCGCATCAGAGGAGACTTAGGTTGCGGTGCAGTCCGAAAATGAAGTAAGTGACGAGGCGTGTGTGACGAAATATCGTCGTGCGATGATATGTCATCTTGATTTTCCATTTTGGGATTCATTTCTCAGCGCGAGAGCTTAGCTAGTCCATTTTAAACAAACGGCTTAGATTATATTCGGTTTGAAGAATAGGATTGGCCTAAGCCGTGCAGTTGTGACGCATGACCGGAGCGAAAGTGCTTAGGATCACACAGGAAGGCGACGCGGGTTCGGCGTCGCTAAGGCTCGAGGGACGCTTGGAGGGGGCATGGGTAGAAGTGCTCAGGAAGGCATGGGACGAATCGCCCGCTTCCCTCGATGGCCGCAAACTGCTGGTGAACCTGGAGTCGGTCAGCTTTGCCGATCACGCGGGCCGCGCGCTACTGCTCGAAATGCAGAAGAAAGGCGCGGTGCTCGCGAAGGCTTCAGGGTTCATGCGGCACATCCTGGCAGCAGGCGATGATTCGGAGCGAAAAGGAGAATGAGATGCGTGGACCATACGGAATGGAAGTGGTGGAGGATTGCAGGTCATGCTCGACGCGGAAGAGCGGCTTCTTCTGCCAACTTCCCGCCGCAGCTCTCCAGGCTTTCCACGGCATGAAATTCACGAGCACGTATCCGTCGGGCGCGGTGTTGTTCGTCGAAGGACAGGTTCCGCGCGGCGTGTACATGATTTGCAAGGGCCGGGTCAAGCTGACCATGAATTCTTCGGATGGCCGGACGATCATCGTCCGAATCTGCGAGCCGGGCGAAATACTCGGTTTGCACGGTGCGCTATCGGGCGAGCAGTATGAGTTGACCGCCGAGGCGCTTCAGCCCTGCCAGGTCAATTTCGTGCGGCGCGAAGACTTTCTCAAGCTGGTGCGAGAGCACGTCGAAGCCTCGGTGTCGGCGCTGCAGCAGATCAGCAATGGCTACCGCGAGATTTGCCAGGAGGTTCGGTATCTGGGACTGTCGCGATCGGCCAGCGAAAAGGTCGCGCAGTTCCTGCTGGAATCATCCGCAAATGCACAGGAGACGACTCAGGGGAAGCGTTTCAGCCTGGGCCTGACACATGAGGAGATCTCGCAGATCGTGGGCATCTCGCGCGAGACGGTTACCCGGACGATGACGGACTTCAAGAACAAGATGCTCATCACAACGAAAGGTTCCGTCGTCGTGATTCGGGACGAATCGGGTTTGCGAGCGGAGGCAGCCGTGGCCTAGGAAAGCGCACGGCATCGTCTGAGGACGGTGACTTATGGAAACAACTCACACCTATGAAGTCAGGGCGAAATGCACGAAACCGCGATCGGGTGTGGTCGCCTCGGACACGGTGCCCCGGCCGATCTCTTTCAGCGCTCCGCCGGAGTTTCTGGGAGAATCCGGCGTATGGACGCCCGAGCACTTCTTCGTCGCGAGCGTTGTGGCGTGTTACGTGAGCACATTCTCGGGAATGTCCCAGGCTTCGAAGTTCGGTTTCGTTTCTCTTGAGGTGGACGCCGAGGGTATCCTCGAGAAAAGCCCGGACGGTTGGAGATTCACGGAAGTGAAGCTGCGTCCGATGCTCAAGATTGCCAGAGAAGAGGATCGGGAACGAGCCAATCACTTGCTTGAGAAAGCCGAGCGGTCGTGCCTGGTGGCCCGGTCAATTTCGGCCGGCGTGACTCTCGAACCGGCCATCAGCGTAGCACCAGAGAGAGCAGTTCTCGCAACGGTGAATTGAAAGACCCTATCTCAAGCTCGCCGAGTTCGCGTGCATCGGGTGGACCGAGTCGAGATCGAGGTTGAGTTCGAGAACGTTGACGCGCCGCTCGCCGAGAAATCCCAACTGACGTCCTTCCGTATGTTGCGCTGCGAGTGCGCGCACGTCTTCTTCGCTCATTCCGCGTTCCTTGGCGACCCGCGGAACCTGGAACTCGGCAGCCGCCGGAGTAATGTCGGGATCGAGGCCGGAGCCTGATGTGGTCACGAGATCGACGGGGATTGGCGTGCCGGGATTGGTCGGCTGAAGTTGCTTGACGCTCGCGTCAACGCGATCGATCAGAGCTTTGTTCGTCGGTCCGAGATTCGATCCGCCTGAGGAAGTGGGATCGTACCCGGCCGTTCCAGCGGCCGATGGCCGCGAATAGAAATAGCCCGGCGCCGTGAAGGGCTGGCCCATCAGACGAGAGCCGACGAGCACCCCATTCCGTACGATCAGCTCCCCATTCGCCTGCTTGGGAAAGATCACCTGCGCCAATCCCGTGACGACGAGCGGATAGATGATTCCGAGAATCACCGTGGTCACCAGCGTGTACAAAATCGAGATCCATAGATTCTTTTTCATGGCTGCCTCACGCCCACCCGATGTGGGTGATGATTAGGTCGATTAGTTTGATTCCGATGAAGGGCGCGATGATGCCGCCCACTCCGTAGATCAAGAGATTCCAGCGCAATAGAGCCGAAGCGCCCAGCGGACGGTAGCGCACGCCGCGGAGGGCCAGCGGCACGAGCGCGATGATGATCAGCGCGTTGAAAATGACGGCTGAAAGAATCGCGGACTGCGGCGTTTTCAGCCCCATGATGTTGAGCACGTTCAGTTGCGGAAACGCGCCCGCGAACATCGCGGGAATGATCGCGAAATATTTGGCGACGTCGTTGGCCACGGAAAACGTGGTGAGCGCGCCGCGCGTGATCAGGAGCTGCTTGCCGATTTCGACGATCTCGATCAGCTTCGTCGGATTCGAATCGAGATCAACCATGTTGCCCGCTTCTTTGGCCGCCTGAGTGCCGGCGTTCATGGCCACGCCGACGTCGGCCTGAGCGAGAGCTGGGGCGTCGTTCGTGCCGTCGCCGGTCATGGCGACGAGCTTGCCTTTCGCCTGTTCATTGCGGATGAGGGCGAGCTTGTCTTCGGGCTTGGCTTGCGCGAGGAAATCGTCGACGCCGGCTTCGCGGGCGATCGCGGCGGCGGTGAGCGGATTATCGCCCGTGATCATCACGGTGCGGATCCCCATTGCGCGTAAGTGATCGAAACGCTCGCGCATGCCGCCCTTGATGATGTCTTTGAGGTGAATGGTGCCGAGAATTTTGCGATCCTCCGCGACTAGCAGCGGCGTGCCGCCCGAATTGGAAATATTCTTCACAGTTTCTTCCACTTCAGGCGGCACGCGATGCCCGTTGGTGGAGCAGTGCTGCACGATGGCATCGAAAGCGCCTTTGCGGATTTCGCGGCCGTCGAGATCGACGCCCGACATGCGCGTGACCGCCGAAAATGGAATGAAGGTCGCCGCGTAGGCCGAAAGCTCGCGGCCGCGCAGATTGTATTTGTCCTTGGCCAGTACGACGATCGAACGGCCTTCAGGCGTTTCGTCGGAGAGAGAAGCGAGTTGCGCCGCGTCGGCAAGTTCCGCCTCGGTGACGTTGGGTGCGGGAACGAATTCCGTGGCGCGGCGATTGCCGAGGGTGATGGTGCCCGTCTTATCGAGCAGCAGGGTATCGACGTCGCCGGCCGCTTCCACTGCCCGGCCCGACATTGCCAGGACATTGTGCTGGACGACACGGTCCATGCCGGCAATGCCAATGGCCGAGAGGAGGCCGCCGATCGTCGTCGGAATCAGGCAGACGAGCAGTGAAATCAAAACAAAGACTGATTGCGGCGAGCCGCTATAGATCGCCATGGGCTGGAGCGTGACGACCGCGAGCAGAAAGATGATCGTCAGGCC
>JBKQNJ010000012.1:0-9527 GCA_052146315.1 Candidatus Acidiferrales bacterium
CCGGCCAGCCCGCGCGCAAAACGCTATGCCGAACGATACACGCCGCGCGAGCCGCTCTCCATTGCTTCGCCGCCTTCGTGTCATTGTTCTTCTCGCCGTTTCGCTGGCTCTTGCGATCGGCGCCGTCGTTGCGTTTCGTGGCGTCGGCCGCTGGCTGGTTCGTCCTGATCCGTTGGCGCCCGCCGATGTGATCGTCGTCCTCAGCGGGACGATGCCCGCCCGCGCCGAAGAGGCAGCGCGCATTTTTGGAATGGGCTATGCGCCTAAGGTTTGGATCACTCGGCCTGTGAGCCCTGCGGACGAACTCGCCGGCATGGGCATTCCGTACGCCGGCGAGGAAGACTACAGCCGCGAGGTGCTGATCCACGAAGGCGTTCCCGCGCAGGCAATCCGCATTCTTCTGGAGCCGATTGTCGACACGCAGCAGGAAGTGGAAGAAATCAGCCGCGAAGCGCGCGCCGAAGGAGACAGCCGCGTGATGATCGTCACCTCGCCGCAGCACACGCGGCGCGTGAAGGCGCTCTGGCACAAGCTCGTGGGCCGAAACCCCGCGCTGATCGTTCGCGGCGCTCCGCAGGACAGTTTTGACGCGGATCACTGGTGGCGCGACACGAGCGACGCCTTTTCCGTCGTGCGCGAGCTGATGGGCCTGTTGAATGTTAGGACGGGGTTGCGCGTGCATCCGCATTCCGCGTGACGTGCCAGAGGCTGGATTTTTACCGCCGCCCGGTGCCGAACGGCATGGACGCCGGCTCCAGAATCTTCCAACGATCCCATTGCGATTTCCTGGCCAAGTCGCGCAGCCGGAGCTGCCACTCGATCCCGAGCGTTTCGTCGCCGCCGGAATAGAACGCTTGCCACGACACCCCGGCCGGCGCCGGCCCCGCGCCGGTTTCGCTGCCGTTGCCGCCTTCGTTCGAAGGATCGTGGCTCCGAAATTCGGCAAGCTGATTCGTATCGAGCGGCACACGGAAGAAAATGACGTCCTCGTACCCGCTGGCGCCATGCCCGTTGCCGCCATGCTCATTACCGCCGTGGCCATTGCCGCCACTGCCCTCCCACGGCGCGAGATGACCGATCAGGTCGATGGAATTGTCGCGAAGGATGAGTTCGAGCGAAGGCGGCCGCTCGGTCGAAAACTTCGTGCGCACGAGCGCCAGTTCCCACAGCGTGAGCCCGCGGCCGGGTTTTGCCGGATCAGGATAAAAATCGAGCGACCGCATCCGCCAGCCGCTTTCCTTGCGGTCGGGCAGCACTTCCGACACGGTGGCGACGGTATGGCTGCGCCAGCGATCGAGCTTCACCGATCCCACGAAACTGCCGAACTCCCGGATGAACTGTAGGTTTTCGTCCGTCGTGTGCACGGCATCGCGCCAGAAGCGGTCGTTGAGGCGAAAGGTCAGCGTGAATACCTGCTCGAGCGGCATCGGAGAGGCCTCGCCAAGGCGCCGGCGGAATTCCGGATCGGCCATGTCTTCGAGATCGCGCACGCGTTCCGTGAGTCGGCGGATGGTCCACGCATGTTGATTGAGGACTTGCCGCCAGTGCTGCGCCAGGACGAAGAAGATGAATCCTACGATGACGCCTATGCCGATTGCCGGCCAAAGGATGTCCATTCAAAGCTCTCCGAAGGACTCGAACCTCACGAGCGTGCGCCCCGAATGGCCGGATTCTACTACCAAAGCCGCGCCGCGCATACTCGCAAGTCCAGTAAGCCGGCCGGATGGCGGAGACGCTTAGGCCGAATGTGCCGGTTTTTCCTCGCGCTCAGCGGTGGCGGATGCGAGGGCCCCGTCGCCTTTGCCGAGGACCCTTTCGATGGTTGCGAAGAGTTCATTCGTCCGAATCGGTTTTGAGACGTACGCGTCCATTCCTGCCGCAAGGCACCGATCCTCATCGCCCTTGAGGGCGTGCGCGGTCATGGCGACGATCGGAATGTGGCGGCCCGTGGAGCGTTCTTTTTGGCGAATGATTGCGGTGGTTTCAAAACCGTCCATCTCCGGCATTTGCACGTCCATCAGAATCAGATCGACGCGCTCCCTTTCCAGGGCAATCAGCGCTTCTTGGCCGTTGCCCGCCACCGTTACGTTGTACCCGCGCCTTTCGAGGAGGCGCACGGCGAGTGTTTGATTGACGGCGTTGTCTTCCGCGAGAAGCACATGCGCTCGGTTCCTGATCTCGCGCAGGAAATGCCGTGTCACCAGGGGAGCCTTCTCGGGCCGCGATAGATTCAACACATTGCAGATGGCCTGCAGCAACTCTCCCTGACGGATGGGTTTCACGAGATAGGCGGAAATTCCGAGCGCCCGGCAGCGAGCCGCGTCGCCCAGGTGGCCGGCGGACGTGAGCATCATGATGGTGGCACCCACCATCTCCGGGTCCTTCTTGATCTGCTCGGCGAGAGTAAAGCCGTCCATTCCCGGCATCTGTCCATCGAGCAGGATCAGCGGAAAAGGGCGGCCGGTGTCCCGGGCAATTTGCAGCGCCTGTAGCGCAGCCTGGCCTCCCTCGACTGCTGTCGGCTTCATGCCCCATCGAATCAGCATCCCGGAGAGTACTTTTCGGTTGGTGAGATTGTCGTCCACGATCAGGGCGTGCAGATCGCGCAATTGTCGCGCTTCGAGAGGTTCGGGACGCGCGGGAGAATCCTGCATGGCCGACTGGAGCGTAAAGTGAAACGTGCTGCCCTGCCCGTACTCGCTCTCCACCCAAATCTTCCCGTCCATCATCTTCACAAGTCTCATGCAGATGGTCAGCCCGAGCCCCGTGCCGCCGTATTTCCGGGCCATGGAGCCGTCCGCTTGGGAGAAGGCTTCAAAGACATGCTCCTGTTTCTCCTTGGCGATGCCGATTCCGGTGTCCTTCACGGAAAAATGCAGGCAGGCCGCGGAGTTGTCGCGTGATTCTTCCGCGACGTGTATGAAGATTTCGCCGTGGCTGGTGAACTTGATCGCGTTTCCGACGAGATTGACGAGAATCTGGCGAATCCGGCCGGGGTCGCCGATCAACGCCTCGGGCACGTCCGGCTGGACGTCGTAAATCAGCTCGAGTCCTTTCTGGTGTGCGCGGATGCTGAGCGACTGCATCGTCTCGCCGAGGCTCTCGCGCAGGTCGAAGGGAATCGCTTCGATCTCGATCTTCCCCGCCTCGATCTTTGAAAAGTCGAGCACGTCGTTGATGATGGAGAGCAGAGATTCCGCCGAGAGCCGGACGAGACCCAGATGTTCGCGTTGCTCGGTCGTGAGATCGGTGTCCATCACCAGCTCCGTCATGCCCAAAATGCCGTTCATGGGCGTGCGAATTTCGTGGCTCATCGTCGCCAGGAAAGTGCTTTTGGCTTCGCTGGCCGCTTCGGCGGCTTCCTTGGCGCGCTGTAATTCGATCTGGGCCTGTTTTCGCTCCGTGATGTCCACGACGGTTCCCAATATGGACTGGGGCTGGCCGGCGGCATTTCGCATCAATGAGAGTTCGATGTTGGCCCAGACGATTTTCCCATCGGGCCTCACGTAGCGCTTTTCCCTCTGCATGTGATCGCACTTCTCATCGAGCAGTTCCTGAAACCAGAGCCTGCCCGGTGTGCGATCCTCGGGATGCGTTAACCGATCGAGATCGCTAAGGTCTTGTAATTCCTCGGCGCTGCATCCCAGCATTTGCATGCAAGTTCGGTTGGCCGCGAACCTCCCAGTGCCGATTTCCACGATCGTAATCCCGGTCGGGGCTCCCTCGAAAATCGCGCGAAATCGGTGTTCGCTTTCCCGCAGCGCCGATTCCACTTTCTTGCGCTCCGTGATGTCGACAAACGTCACCACCGCGCCGATCGTGCGGCCTTCACGGTGGATCGGGTGGGACCAATATTCCGCCGGGAAGCTGCTTCCGTCCTTTCGCCACAGCACCTCATCATCAATGTGGGTTTCCTTCCCGGTGCGAAACGCCTCCCAGGCGCGGCATTCCGACGAGGGATAAGGGGTGCCATCTGCCTTCGTGTGGTGAATCAAGGGGTGGAGTTCCCTTCCCAGCAGCTCCGCGGGCGAGTCATATCCCATAAGCCGCAGGAAGGCTCGGTTGCAGAACGTGCACTTTCCCTTCGTATCCGCTCCGTAGATGCCCTCCGGCGCCGAGTCGAGCAGGAGCGTCACCAGTTCGTTGCTGTGCTCGATTTCGCCGGCAAACTGCCGGTCGGTTGAGCGGCGGCGCCGCAGCCATGGGAACTGGGATCTGATCAATCCCGCGAGATCGAGCGCGGCGTAAGATGCAGCGACCGCGATCAGAATAGACAGGGCCACCAGGCCGTAGTTGTACGAGACGGCCATAACGAGATCGGGCGAGTTCATAGCGCCGCTTCTCCTTGGTGAACAGTTTCCGACCGCTCTCGGATCACTCTGTTGTCCGGATAGCTACGCTGGCTTGCGACCGAAGAGGAATCGGGCAGTCCTGGACCAGCGGAGCAGATTAGGAAGGGGATTCCATTCTGACTCACCGCCCGCCGAAGTCAAGCGCGGTAGACGAATCGCAACGCCGTAGTAACCACCGCAGTTCGGGTAGCGCCTAGCGTCCTGCCGGCTTTTCGTCCCGTGCACCAACTGCGGGAAAATCGCAGGGCACGCGGAACAATTTCTCGGTATCTCTGTGTACTCAGTGCCTTCTCTGCGATCTCTGTGTTTCGTCCGGGTGCCATTCGCTCGTGTTCTCTAATTTCGGCCGCCCGCACCAGGCAGACAAAGTGGCCTGTTTACAGCGACCTCGCGAGCTCAAACGGAGGGGCAATCGCGCGGGCGAATTGGTAGATTGTTCGCAGGAACCTGCTATGCCTGCTATGGAAACGAGCACGTATCGCCGGTCGTGGAAGACGCTGCTGGCCTTCGCGATCATTTATTTCGTGTGGGGATCGACGTTTCTCGCGATTCGCATCGGCGTCCACGAAATTCCGCCGCTGGTGATGGCGGCGATGCGTTTCCTGGTCGCGGGACTGGTTCTGTACATCTGGATGATCGCGCGGGGCGAACCTTCGCCGACGGCGCGCCAGTGGAGGGCCGCGTCGCTGCTCGCGATTCCGTACTTCGTGGGGGACTACGGATTGGTCTTCTGGGCTGAGCAGCGCGTCCCTTCGGGCGTTACGGCCGTCATGATGGCCACAATTCCGGTCTTCATGGCGCTCTCCGAAATCATTTTCCTCAGAACCCAGAAGCTCACCGTGCGCCTGGCTGTGGCTCTGCTGATCGGATGCGGCGGAGTGGCTGTGCTGATGAGCCGCTCGCTGGCCCTCGGCGGCGCGCCCATCGACAGGCTCGGCGCGGTGGCGTTGATCGTCGCGTCGCTGAGCTGGTCCGTGTCGTCGGCGTTTACGCGCAAGCTGCCGCTGCCGCCGTCTAAGGCCATGAGCTCGGGCGTGCAGATGCTGGCGGGCGGAGTGTTTCTGGCGATCGTGGCGGGCGCGTTCGGCGAGTTCCGCGATTTCCATCCCTTCACTGTTTCGCGCGGGGCGTGGCTTTCTCTGCTCTACCTGATCGTCTTCGGCTCGATCATCGCGTTCACCGCCTACACCTGGCTGATCCACCACGAATCGCCGACGAAAGTCGGAACCTATGCGTACGTGAATCCCGTGGTGGCCGTCCTGCTCGGATATTTCCTCGGCGGCGAAGCGCTCGGCCTGCGCACCATCCTCGGCGCTCTCTGCATTTTGGTCAGCGTAATCGTCATCACCACCACGCCCGCAAAAAAGCCCGCACCAGCGCTCGCACCGGAAGACACCGCCGAAGCCACCGGCTCGTAACCTGCTTTTGCTCCGCGCCCTTTCCTCATGGGATATCACGGCGCGCCGAATTACACGCATTCGTCCGCTGCGGCAGCGCCCGAAAATCGGTGCCGAAGGGCTCCCGTTACTGTGTCGATTAGAATGTACACCCATCGTTTGTTTCCAGTGACTTACAGCCATTTCTAATCGCCGCAGTGTCGATTAGAAATGCGGTGATTTGCCTGCCCTCCAAAGCCCCGGCGAGGGAGGGTGAGCCGTGACCCCTCGACGTCTCTCGGGACAAGTTCGTGATTTGTGACGCAGAAAACGGGCTGGAATTCGACGCGAGGAATCTTTCGCCGCTCACTCTTTTGCTTGTCGGCACTGTCCACTCGCCTCCAGCTTTCGTCTAGCCACTCGCGACTTTCTTCTCTGCTTTCCACGCTAGCACGTCTGTAGCATGTATTGATGCTGTCCGGGGGTACAGGAAAAGGACAGGGGATTTTCTTGGTTTTTACGCCCGATGACGATGAAAAGGCGAATATTTCCCTTGCCTTGGAAGCGGCGGTGTAGCTTTTTCCCGGTAGCCCGGAGTTGCCAGAAGTTGTCGACCCACGGCGGCCTGCGATAACATCTATCGGGCGCTGGCAATGGACACGCTTACACGAGCTGAGCGCAGCAAGCGAATGGCGCTCATTGGAAGTAGTGGGACCAAGCCGGAACTCCTCGCCGGAAGGATAGTCCGTTGCGGATATGAGGTTCCGACTTCACGTTTCCGAGCCGCCTGGCACGGCAACGGCGGTGGACCTCGGTAATGGAAGAGCTGGTAATCGGACAGCTTTATTCAAACGAGGAAATCTTTAAATCCCTCAAGGTGTCCAATGCGGGCGGTATCCGCTTTTCGCTCCAGGCCAAAACGGTTCTGAGAGCGGTCATCATGACCTCCGTGCAAGATTTCCATGGCGCCGGTGAGAATCCTTATCACGACAGGCTCGAGGGCGATGTCCTGACCTACACGGCAACAGGAAAGCTTGGCCAACAGACACTAGCAGGCGTGAATAATCGGTTGATCGAGCAAAAGACGTTCAATTTCCCGATCCATGGATTCGTTTTAGTTGCCAGCAGGAGAGATAGCTCCGTCGGACCAAAACGCTGGAGATATTTGGGGCTCCTAGAATACCTCCGTCACTATCCGGACGCGCAACTTGACGTGGACGGCAAGGTTCGCAAGGTCTGGCTTTTCGAATTCAAGATTCATAGCGAACAGCTCATCCTGCCGCTCGCGATGGAGGCCGCCATTTCTAACGAGGTGCTTGTCGCATCGAGACTGCGCGTCGGGAACAACTCCGACGATGATGAAATCGTGGACCGGAACGACCTGCAGCAAGCTGAAAACATGGAACGGATCGAGCACGTTCGGGGCAGGTTGCTAGCTATGGAGCCGAAGAACTTTGAGTTGTTTATCAAGGATTTACTCGTACACTGTGGTTTCTCGGACGTGTGCGTCACAAGATTCAGTGCCGACGGCGGGGTTGACGTGAACGCTAGGGCTGGCAGCAGGATCTGGATCCTAGAAGATACGCTGGTCCAGGTACAAGCGAAACGTTGGCTACACTCCGTGGGACGTAAGGAGGTTGCGGAGTTGCGGGGAAGCTTACAGCCATTCGCCAAGGGGGCTCTGGTCACAACCAGTCATTTCTCGAAGGCCGCAATCAGTGAGGCTAGTGGGGAAGGTAAGAATCCGATCGTTCTTGTCGACGGTGTTAGGCTTTCGAAGGTTGTAATTGACGAACAATTTCACTTAACGACGTGACGCGTGCCCTGGCTGAATCCTCCTCAGGACTAACCCTTCAAGGGTTGAACAACGTTCGGCGATCGAGGCAATCTGTAGTTCAACCTAATACCCCTGCTTCGAAGGGACCTTCGAGGCTGTAGGGCAACGACGGGAGAAGATTTATGCGAGAGGACAAATGGTTCCGAGCCCGTGCAAAGGAGCTGTATCACGAAGAGGGCGAAATTGAGGTCGACGGCGACGCGCGTGTCTCCATCGGAGGGGATGACGGGGCATATGTCGCGGCGTGGGTTTGGGTGCCGTTGGAGAAAGAAGAAGGGACGGCACGCCCTTCGCCGCCCCGCGCGCCTGCCGATAAGACCCGCCGTCACACCACGGCTTCGCTTCGTCGAACTCGAAGATGGCCTGCGCCATCTCGAATATAGCTCACGCGTTGCGGCGGCGCGACTGGCCTTCCATTGCGGTGCGGAAGATAGGCGCGTCCCTGCGATTTGAGCCACGCGCAGTCTAATCGACATAGTTACGAGGGTGCTCCGCGCGTCTCTAAAGGCCCAATTCGCGGCCGCAACAGGTAGGGGCGCGGACGCAGGCGCGTGGCTTGCTGTCGCGTGGCGGGCGGGATTATGCTGAATCCTCGATTCAATCCTCGGATGGCTGGCAGGCGGATCAGGCGATGAAACTCACCGCGAAGCAAGTCGGAATTCTGGCGGTGTCGGCGCTAGGGTTCTGCGCAACGCCGCATGCGCAAGCGCAACAGCAGACACAAACGCAGACATCGACTTCGGCCGACGCTGTCGCCGGCAAATCCTACGAGCTCGACATCGATGGCTCGAAGCAGTGGGTCGACACGAACATCGACCTGCGCATGGGCGAGAAGATTCACATTGGGGGCAGCGGGACGATCACGTATCCGGCGGCGGACACGTCGAAGCCGGCGCAGTCGTTCAATCCCGACGGGCTCACGCGCGGCTGGAAGGACCTGATCCACCAATATGCGGTGACCGACGGCGGCCACGGCGCGCTGATCGGGCGGCTCGGAGCAGCCGATGCGGGCGGGCAGCCGTTTCTGGTCGGCGCGGCGAAGGATTACCAGGCGCCCGTCGCGGGCCGGCTGTTTCTCGGCATCAACCAGAGCTACAAAGATTCGCAGGCCGCACAGGGCAGTTTCCACGTGACGATCAGCGTGACCGATCCCGGATTGACCACGCCTGCGGCGATCGTTTCCGGCGGTCCTGCCGAAGCAACGATTGCAGGCATCACGCCAGCGCTGCTCGCGGAAATTCCGCGACGCGTCAGCGATCCGCAGGGCAATCCCGGCGACATGGTGAACATCCTGATCGTCGGCAGCCAGAACGATCTCGTGCAGGCGTTCACGGCGGCGGGCTGGGTACAGGTGGATCGTTCGGTGCAGGATTCGGTGGTGGCGGGCTTGGTGGATTCGCTCTCGAAAAAAGATTACCTGACGATGCCGATGAGCACGCTCTATCTCTTCAATCGGCCGCAGGACTACGGCTTCGCGCACGCCGAGCCGGTGCGCGTGGCGATGTCGCGCAATCACCTGCGCGTGTGGAAATCGGAGTACATGGTGGGAGGACAGCCGGTGTGGTGCGTCGCCGCCACGCACGACATCGGTTTCGAACGCGACCAGCGCAACAACGGCGTCACTCACAAAATCGATCCGGCGATCGATGGGGAACGCGAGTACGTCAACGACACGCTTTCGAGCACGGGGCTCGTCGTTGCGCGCTCGCACGTGACGCCCGCGAGCCCGTTGACCGAGGCGAAGACGGCCACCGGCGGCAGCTTTCACTCCGACGGGCGGATTCTGGTCCTCGTGCTCAAAGCTCCGCAGGTCGCCGGCAACAATTAACTACTGGGACGCGTTGGCGCTCGTAACGTTTATCCTGAACCACTGCACGTTGTCCGGGTATTGAATATCTTTGATCTGCACGTTCTGCTCTTCGCCCGGACCGAGCGTCACCGGCATCTCTCCGTCATTCTGCG
>JBKQNJ010000013.1:0-26325 GCA_052146315.1 Candidatus Acidiferrales bacterium
GGCGCGTAAAGCGATCCGCTTCAACTTTCGAAGGAAATGATTGTCCGGCCTTCCTTCCTCGTTCACAAAAATCCAGCGCTCGTGTAGTGCTTTCTTTCGACGGACCTTCAATAGGTTGATTAGCGAATCAGGTAGGGGCACCGAACGCGACTCGTGCGACTTCGGTGTGAAATGGACATCTTCCTTTCGGCGGATGTGGTACGCCTTTTCATCAAAATCTATGTCAGGCCAAGCCGCAAACGTGACCTCTTTGTCTCGACATCCTGTTCCGAGAAAGAATTTATAGCGTATTGCCTCTTCGTCATTCATTGTCGCGAACAATTTCTTGAGATCTTCTTCCGAGTACGGAACAGCCACTTCTTCTTCGACGACCGGCATTTCGTCTCGGGGGATTCGAGCGGCAATCCCGTTCTTCTTTAACAGGAAGAACACAATATTCAGACGGGTATCGATCGTCTTCCCGGCGTAACCCTTGGCGACCATGAATTTCTTGTATGAGCGGAGCACGTTCTCCGTGATCTCATCGAGGAATCGGACTTTCGGCCCGATCGCTTCCATGAACTCGTTAAGCGTCAGACGGTACTGAAAAACGGTTTTGATGGCCTTGCCGCTTTTTTGTTCCAAATAGGTTTCGATAGCGCTTTTGATAGGGATTCGACGGGCATTACTGAGGGACTCGGCCTCGGAGACGGTCAGACCCTTGGACCGGGCATCTAGGGCAACACCCAACTGACGGGCCTCTTCCTTGGCTTCTTTAAAGGATTGCGCAACGAGGGTTTTCCACATCTGCCTGCCGTCTACGAATGGCCTTGTAAAAAATGGGGCAGAGAGGTCCCCTGTTTTCACACCCCGGCCTTCTTTGATCCTTCGATACCGCCAAGTCCCCGCTGGGGTCTTCTCCCTGACGTAAAGGCTAGGAGTAGCCATTAGAACTCTCCAAATGCTGCCAATATAGTAGCATAGTAGAGTCAAATGCGGAATATGCGCTTTTTCATTTAGGAAAATGATTATGGCGGAGAGGGGGGGATTCGAACCCCCGACACCCTTTTGGGGTGTAACTGCTTAGCAGGCAGCCCTGTTCGGCCACTCCAGCACCTCTCCGCGGGGCTGATGGGAAGATTAGTGTACTGTAGTCGCCGCCGCTTTTCCATTGTTCGGCCGCGTGCAATATGCAAAATGCGACCGCGCGATGCCAACACGGGGCGGCAAAATCGCCCATGCAACCCCCAGTAGCCATTCCGGTATCATCCAGAGCATGACTCCCGGGCCAGCCCAGCCGTCGGCTGCGACGAATTCAGGGCAGGCTGAGCGCGCATCGTCCGAGTTGCGCGCTTTCCTGTTTCCCGCCTCGATCGCCGATACGCTGGAGCGCTGCTGGCGGAAAGCGGCCGCGCCAGGCGAGTGGAATCTATCCCGGGCACAATTCGAAGCGGCGCTGGCCCGGAGCGTGGCGCACCGCTTTTCGGAAGCAACCACACAGCCGGTAGCGGGCGCAATTCAAAGCTATCTTGAAACTTTGCACCACGCGGATCTCGCGCTCGCGTGCGCGTGCAGCGAGGGAAGCGAAGCCGCGTGGGAATTCTTCGTCGGGCAATTTCGCCAAGAGCTGTATCGCGCCGCGCGGGCGATCACAAGCACGAGCGCCGGCGATTCGGACGCACGCGAGCTCGCCGATTCGCTCTACGCCGATCTCTACGGCCTGCGCGAATCGGAAGGGCGGCGGAAATCGCTCTTCGACTACTTCCACGGCCGGAGCAAGCTCGGCACGTGGCTACGCGCGATTCTCGCGCAGCGCCACGTGGACGCGATTCGCCGCGCGCGAAAGCTCGAACCGCTCGAGGACGAGACCGGAAGGGAGCGCAGCGACATCACGGAGCGAGCGGCTGCGGACGCGCCAGCCGGGTCGGGCACGTCACGCACGGCGGTCAGCGATCCTCCTGATCCGAATCGCGCGCGATACTGCAGCCTGTTGCAAGCGGCTCTTACTGGCGCGCTCGCTTCACTCGAGCCGCGCGACCGCCTCCGCCTTGCCTATTATTACGCAGACGAGCGGACCCTCGCCGAAATCGGGCGGCTGCTCGGCGAGCACGAGGCGACTGCGTCGCGCAAGCTGGAACGGACGCGCCGCAGCCTCCGCGACCGCGTCGACGCTGCGTTGCGCGAAGGCAAGCAGCTGAGCGAGGCGCAAGTGCAACTCTGCTACGAATATGCGCGCGAGGAGTGGCCGTTCGATTTGACCGGGCACTTGCAAGCGACGCGGGCGAACGGTGCGGCAGCGGCCGCTTCAGGGGACGAATCATGATGCGCCGCGCAAGATTCGAAATTTGGCGCGTTCTAAGGGATGGAGGAGAATAGCTTCATGGCTTCGCGAAAGCGAGACGATGCGATGGCCGGCCTGCTGAAACGCAATCTTGCACACGACGCGGGCGCGGGAGACGACTGCCCCGCACCGGACATTCTCGCGGCCTATTTCGAGCGCTCGCTCGACGCGGACGAAACCGCGCATGTCGAGCGGCACTTGTCGGAATGCGCACGCTGCCGCGAACAGTTCGCTGCGCTCGGCCGCGCGGAGGAAGGGGCAGCTGCACCAGCCGTGCAGGCGCCGCGCCACCAGCCTCGCGTGTTTTGGCTCTGGGATTGGCGCTGGCTCGCGCCTGTCGCGGCCGTCTTGGTGATCGCTGCGGTATGGGCGACGCGGCGTCCCGAGCTAACGCGAATCGCGGAGCACCCGGAGCAAACTCCGGCCGCGGTGGCGACGTCTCTGTCCGCGCAACAGCCTCCTCAACCGACAGCTCAGCAGACGAAGCCACAAACCAAGCAGGAGGCCTTGTCGCAACTGGCTGCTCCCGCTCCGAATGGCGTGCCCGCGGCGAGGAAAACCGCACCCGCGGCAAATTCCGGCACCACGAATTCCGGAGTTGGCGTGCCTGCCGCGATCCTCGAAAATTCGCCGACGCGAACTTTGGTAGCTCCAAAATCCGTCGAGAGTCTTCCCCTCGCTGGGCGCAACTACACCGAACTGAAGAAACTTCCGGAGACAACGCCGCCTGCGAAAAGCGACTCCACCGATCAAGTCTCGAACGCGTCTGTGCCCCACGCCACTACCGAGAGCGTCACTGTGGAGTCGGAGACGCCTGCGGTCGCAGGGGCCGCGGCTGCGCCTTCTCCGGCTTCCACCGCGCCCGCGCCCCCGCAGAGCAGCGGTGGAGCTGTGGGAGGCGTGGTCTCAGGCGCAGTCAATGCGAGAACACAATCTTCAAACGCGAAGGAGGCTCCTGCGCTCGTGAGTACCTTTCGCGCTCGGGCTGAAATCGTCACGGCGAACCAGGCCGGAGAAGTTTCGCCCGCGCACATCATCACGACGCCGGATTCGAAGATCTTGTGGCGAATCGCGAGCGGCGGATTCATCGAACGGTCCGAAGATGGCGGCGCAACGTGGAATGGGACGTTGCCGAGCCCGAACGCGCACTTCGTGGCAGGCTCGGCGCCGAGCGCGAAAGTCTGCTGGCTCGCCGGCGACGATGGAATCATTCTTGTCACGGAGGATGCGTCGAACTGGCGCGTGATCTCGCCGCCGCTGCGCGAGGATTTCGTCGCAATCAGCGCACGCAATGCGTCTTCAGCAACAGTGACGACGGCCGATGGCCGCAAATTCACGACCACCAACCAGGGCGAGAGCTGGACCCCCGCAAAATAGCCACGGATTCCGCCGCCAACCGGCTGCAAGAAACCGGACCCGCGCCGTTCTAACCTTGAAGCGTTGTCATACAAAGGAGACATACGATGTCCTCACGCAGAACGAGAATCCTCGGCTCGTGCGCCGCCGCAGCTATTCTGCTGCTGGCGCCACTGGCCGGAAAACTGAGAATCACCCACGCGGCGGCGCGCGACGGCGAACAAACAACGAAAGCCGAAGCCGCCACGACGGCGACGACCACCGAAAAAGACCAAACCGATCTTTCTGTCACGGTCTATAACTCGAATCTCGCGCTGGTCCGCGACGTCCGGCAGATTCACCTGCAGTCGGGCGCGTTTCCGCTGCGGTTTGAAGACGTCGCCGCGTCGGTCATGCCGGCTACGGTGCACTTTCGATCGCTCACCGATCCGTCGAAGGTAAATGTCGTCGAGCAAAACTACGAATACGATCTGCTCGACCCGCAAAAGCTCTTACAGAAGTACGTCGGCCGCGAAGTGACGCTCGTCCAGCGCGAAACGGATTCGGGCTCGACGAAATGGGTGGAGACGAAGGCGCTGCTGCTCTCCGACAACGGCTCGCCGGTGTGGAAGATCGGCGATGAGATCGTCACCGGAATGACCGCGGAATCCTACCGGTTTCCCGACCTGCCCGCGAACCTCTACAGCCAGCCGACGCTCGTCTGGACGCTCGACAATCGCGGCGGGGATTCCCAGCGCGTCGAGGCTTCCTATCTGACCAACAATATGAACTGGAGCGCGGACTACGTGCTCAACGTGGCGCGCGACGAAAAGACGGCCGATCTCGACGGCTGGGTGACGCTGGTGAACAACAGCGGCACCGCGTACGAGAATGCGAAGCTCCAGCTCGTTGCCGGCGAAGTCCACCGCACGCCACAGGGGCTCGTCGACGCGCGCGAGATGGCCATGAACGCGATGTCTGCTCCTGTGAAGGCAGCGCAATTCCAGCAGGAAGGATTCTCCGAATACCACCTGTACACGCTGCAGCGGCGCACGTCGATCCAGAACAACGAATCGAAGCAGATCAGTTTGCTTACCGGCACGAATATTGCCGTGGAGAAATACCTCGAGGTCGAAGGAGAGCCTTACTACTACCGCAATCCGCAGGGGATCGGGAATCCGATTCCGCAGCCGGTGAAAGTGTTCTACCGATTCAAAAACGACGAGAAGTCGGGACTCGGAATGCCGCTGCCCGCGGGAACGGTGCGCGTGTATCAGGCGGACTCGAAGGGCGGCACGCAATTCGCGGGCGAGGACACGATCAGCCACACGCCGAAGGACGAGACGCTACGCATCTACGTGGGCAACGCATTCGACGTGGTGTGCGAGCGCAAGCAGACGGACTTCAAGCGGCTCGCGCCCGATCTTTTCGAGATGGAGTACCAGATCACGCTGCGGAACCACAAGGACGGACCGGTGACGGTGGAAGTCCGCGAGCCGATCGGGGGCGATTGGGACGTGCTGAACTCAAACTACAAGTGGACGAAACTCGACTCGAGCACAATCGGATTCGAAATTCCAGTCGATAAGGACGGAACATCGACGCTCGACTATCGCGTGCGAGTGAAATGGTAATGCCGGAAGAAAAAATCAGCTCGCCGCGGCGGCGACGCGATGATCGAGCAATTCGATTTCGTGGGCGTAAAGCGGATTCGACGGAAACTCGGCGGCGAGTTCGGTGAGGAGCTTGCGGGCGCGGTCCATCTGATGTTCGCGCTCGCAGGCTAGCGCCAGCAGAATTTTCGCGAACGGCCGGAGGTAGTGGCCATGCTCGGCGGCCATTTGCATTTCGTCCATGCCCTTTGTGCGATCGCCGTGGACGCCGCCGAACCATAGAAACGCGCGCTTGAATCCAGGCATGCAGCCGATGATGTAGTTGCTCGCGCCGAGGGCTACGTAAGCATCCTGCGCGTCGGGGTCGATCGCCAGGAGCGTATTCGCCTCACGCTCCGCCTGGCGCATCAAGTTCAGGCTGGCGAGCTGCTTCTTTTCGATGATCCCTTCATAGTCGGATTCCATCCCGTCGGTGAGAGTGAGAACGAGAAGCCCCTGCGGGTCGTTGGGTCTCGATTTCAGCCACTCTTTGGCCATATCGCGAGCTTCGCGGTTGGTATCAACGAATTCGTCGTTGCGGTTTGTGGAAGGCTTTCCATCGACGCCGCCGAGAAGTTTCTTGTCGTTCAGGAAAAACTCGGAGGTGAACACGCCCTTAGCGTTGAATTCCTCGTAAAGATAGCTCGCCGCTTCGGCCGCTTTGCCCATCGGGTCGCCGGGTTTCATTTTCTGGTAGGAGAGGAAATGCTCGCGCGCGCCCGTAAAATTCAGTTCGTAGAGCTGGCGAAATCCCGTTTCGAGGAGGGCTTCGGAAGGATCGGCTTCGACAGTGGCGCCCGCCTGCGCGACGGGTTCATCCTGCGCGCGCACCGAGACAGCAACGAGGAACGACAGAGCGCAGACCGTCGCGAGGTGGATCGCGATTTCGTTCCGCCGCCTCCACATCTTGTTGCGCATCTTCTCTAATCTCCGGAACCCGCCTGGGATGCCGATTTTACTCCATCCGCCTGCCGTGTCTACTGTTGTGTCTGCCAGTCTATTCGAGGGCACGAGGCGTGGCGAGGTTGCTCCGCGCGAGTGTGCTCTAAAGGTTTCTGACCAGGAAATCGGTGATCCGCTGATACAACTGCACTCGGGCCGGCCAATCGGTCATGCCGTGGCCGCGGCCCGGAAGAATCATCACATCATCGGGATACCCGCCATCGAGGATGAGTTCGTTGATCAGCTCGGTGGTGTTGGCGAAGTGCACGTTGTCGTCGCCGGTGCCGTGAGCGATCATGAGCTTGGCTCGGAGCTGCCCGGCCTGATGCACGGGCGACGAATCCATGTAGCCCTCGGGATTATCCTGCGGGCGACCCATGTAACGCTCGGTGTAGATCGTATCGTAGAGCCGCCAGTCGGTGACAGGCGCGACGGCCACGCCCGCCTTGAAAACGTCCGGAGCGTTGAAGAGCGCGTTGAGGGCCATCGTGCCGCCGTAGCTCCAGCCCCAGATGCCGATCCGCGAGCCGTCGACGTAGGGCAGAGATTTCAGATATCGCACGCCGGTCAGCTGGTCTGTGAGCTCGACCTTTCCAAGGTGATGATAGATGGGCACTTCGAAATTATGGCCGCGCCGGTAGGAACCGCGATTATCCAGCGCGAAGACGATGAAGCCCTTTTCGGCCATCATCTCGAACCAGAGAAAATCCGCATTGCCCCAATCGTCGTCCACTTCCTGATCCTGCGGGCCACCGTAGACATTGACGAGCACGGGATATTTTCGCGAAGAATCGAAATCGGGCGGCTTGATCATTTTGGCGTCGAGTTGGGTGCCGTCGTTGGCCTTGACGGTCAGAAACTCGACGGGAGAAATGGCGTAATCGGCGAGTTCGGGCACGCGATCATCGTTGATCACGGCTGCGCGCGAGCCATCCATGCGAAATAGATCCTGGCGCGGCGGAGTCATGGCGTTCGAGAAGGTGTCGACAAAGGCGGAGGCGTCGGGCGCGATGAGCGGATCGTGCCAGCCGTCGGCGCGAGTGATTCGCGTGATGCTCTTATCCGCGAGCGACAGGCGGTAGAGCTCAGCGTCCAAAACGTTGTCTTTATTCGAGACGAAATAGATATAGCCGTGCGCCTCATCGACGGCCGGATGGCTGGACGCGCCCGGGCCAAATCCGCCGTTGCCGGTAATTCCCCACTGGCCGCTGGTGAGCTGCTCGAGTTCGTGGCCGGCGAGATCGTAGAGATAGTAGTGGCGAAAACCGGTGCGCTCGCTCGACCAGAGGAAGCGCTTGCCGTCCGAGAAGAAATAGAGGTCGTCCGCGATGTTGATCCAGAATTTGTCCGTTTCCGTGAGAATCTTCGATGACGCGCCGCTCGCCGCATCGCACAGAAGCAGGTCGAGTTCATTTTGCGCGCGATTGAGGCGCTGGATCGCGATGCGGCGGCTATCGGGAAGCCATTCGACGCGCGCGAGGTAGACGTCCGTATCCGCGCCGGTATCCATCCAGGTGGTTGCGCCGCCGGCGACCGGGACCACGCCGACGTGGACGATGGGATTCTCTTCGCCCGCCTGCGGGTAGCGCTCGTACTCGATTGCGCTGAGGGGCGAGCTCATGTCCAAGATGGGATAGCGCGTGACGGGGCGTTCGTCCATCTGGTAGTAGGCAACTTTCGACGAATCAGGCGACCACCAGTAGGCGGTCGAGGTTTCGAGCTCTTCCGGGTAGACCCAATCGAGCTTGCCTTTTAGAACATCCTCGCTGCCGCCGGTGGTGAGCGGTTTTGCATCGCCGCTCGCAAGATTCACCACCCAGAGATTTGATTCGCGCACGAAGCTGACCCATTTGCCATCGGGCGAGAATTTCGGATCGTCGATATCGAACGCGCCAGAGACCAGCGTCTTCGGAGTCATCGTGTCCAGATCGAAAAGAACGAGGCTGCTGCCGCCGATCAGGAGCAGCGAATTGCCTGACGGCGACCAGATGTAATTGGCCGCTTCGACGCGGCCGAGGCCGGTGGACTGGATCGCTTCGATTTTTTCGGGCGGCATCGCGGACTTGAGGACGTTCGCGTTGACGAGGATTTTGCTCTGGCCAGTGGCGGCATCGGTGGTCCAGAGTTCGACTCCGGAACGGTCACGTCCGAAATAGGAGACGCGCTTGCTGTCGGGCGTCCATTCGAGCCCCTCGGTGAGATTGCCGCTGAGGCTGGGCGCACTGTAGATGCGCTCGACCGTGAGCATTTTCGAGCCGCCGGGGCGCGCGGCGGTGGCGATTGCGCCCGACGCCACAGCAAGTGCGACGCAAATCGCGATGCGCAGAGTGGCGGCCACGCGCGCGCCTGATCCGCGCCGCGCAGACCAGTTTTCTCTTGTCGAGCTCTCACTCGTGTCGCCGAGACCCATCATGCCCCCGTGTGCAGCTTTAGCATGATGCCTTCCGAGACTCGGTTTTCAAAGCCGAATCCGCTGCAGGAGGAGTGCGATTGGACGCAAATTCGTCTGCCACACGATGGAAAAGGTGCGCGTTGACATTGCCGGGCCTCTGGCGGAACATGGCGCACCGCCATGATCCATCTCGATAACGTAACGAAGCAGTATGACCTGCCGTCGGGGAAACTTGGCGAAATCGTGGCCGCGGACCGGCTGACCCTGGATGTGCCGACGGGCGAGGTCTTCGGCTTAGTCGGACCCAATGGCGCTGGAAAAACAACGACGCTGAAGATGATTTGCGGGCTGCAGTCGCCAACCGAGGGCCGCGTAACCGTGAACGGAATCGACGTGCAGAAGGAGCCCGAAAAAGCGCAAGGCTACATCGGCTACCTCGCGGACTTCTTTTCGCTCTACGACGACTTGAAGGTGTGGGAATACCTCGATTACTTCGCGCACGCCTACAAGATGGACGCTGCGCTGATTCCCTCGCGTGTGGACGAGGTGATTCGGCTGATGACTCTCGAGAGCAAACGCGACGAATTGATCAGCGGACTTTCACGCGGTATGAGGCAACGGCTCGGGATCGGGCGCGCCATCATCCACAACCCCCCGTTGCTGGTGCTTGACGAACCGGCCGCCGGGCTTGATCCCAAGGCCCGGGTCGAGCTGAAAGATCTGCTGAAGAGCTTGCATGCGTCCGGGAAAACCATCTTCATCACGTCGCACATCCTCGCGGATCTCGAAGAGATCTGCACGTCAATCGCAATCATGGAAAAAGGCCGATTGCTCCGGGTCGGCCGGCTGGAAGACGTGATGCGCGAAGACCAGACCGTGCGGTGCTTCCGGATCAGGCTCGCGGCAGAAGGATTCGCTCTCGCCGATTGGCTGGCTGCGAGACCGGGGCTAGTCGAGGTGGCCGCCGAGACAACCGGCGCCCGGTTCGGCTTCGCAGGTGCTGATGCGGAGCTTGCGACTCTCGTGAGGGAACTTGTGACCGCGGGTGCGGCGGTGTGCGGCGTCGAGGAGATCGCCGAGACGTTCGAACGGCTGTATTCGCGCGTTTCCAAAGGAGAAGTGATGTGAGCCTGCTCATCGACAATCCGGAACTGATCCGGAATGCGCGAATTCAATTGCGACCGGGACGAATGGTTGCCGCCGTCGTGATTTGCGCGGTTGCTTCAGTCACGGTGTGGCTGTCCATTCTCCACGCCAGCGGGGATGTGTCGATGGATGGGTTGCACGGCGCTGGGGTCGTGTTTGCACTGATTCTGTATCTTCAGGTGGGAATTCTGCTGATTGGGGGAGGCATCTTCTGTCTGCAATCGGTGCACCGCGAGAAAGAACTCAACACATTCGACTATCAGCGCGTGACGAGACTGACATCGTTCGAACTGGCTGTCGGCAAACTTTTTGGTGCTCCCATCCTCCTGTACTTCGTGGTGTTGTGCCTTACGCCCGTGTCGCTGGCAGGTGCGTTCGCGGCACAGCTGCCTGGCCTCTTCGTGGCGGAAGCCTACGTGATCCTTGTGCTTGGCTCGATCGCCTTTCACGCGCTGATGCTTCTGGTTTCCGTGCTGCTGGGGCGAAGCGGCCAGGCGGTCTCGATGCTGCTATTTCTGCTGCTGGTAGGCTTCACCTCGATAGACTTCCGGGACGCGCGGAGCCCATGGGATGTGCACCGGCTGAGCCCCTTCGCCGCAGTCGATCCCTTCTTCAAGTCCCACAATTTCGATTGGACGGACCGTTTCTTTGGAATCCGCATCGACCACGCAGAAGTGCTGATCGTGCTTTATGTAACGTTCGCAGCGTGGTTTCTGCTAGCCGTCGTGAGGAACCTGAAGCGCGACCCTTCGGAGTACGAGATCTTACCGGCGGCGGAGTTGTTCGCTTTCGTGATGTACGTGAACCTGCTGATGCTGGGGTTCCTGTCGTGGGTCGGGATCGGCGGGATGGTCCGCCCGCCCATGGACGGGCGTTTTGATGCTACGGATACTGTGCCGCAGCTGCTTGTGCTGAGCTGGTGGTCACTCTGGCTGCTTACGCTGATGCTCCTGCGGAATCGGGAACGAGTGCGGAGGAGAAGCCGGAGGCTGGCAGAACGCGCAGCGAGTTGGTGGGCTGCGCTGTGGCCGGCTCCCTACATCGCGCTGGGAGCGGCACTCGTGGGCGGAGGCGCGGTGGCTTTCGCTGTCTATCATCGCGCGCCAAGTAGCGACTGGAACTGGGACATCGCCTCTTACTATGTAGCGTTTCTGGCCTTGTGGCTATCGCGGGACGCGCTCTATCTGCAGTGGATGTACCTGCGGCGAGCCAAGTACCCGCTAGGTTCCGCGATCCTCTATTTGGTGATCTTCTACTTCTGCACAAGCATTCTCTTCAGCACGTTCAACGTGTACGACAATGCCAGAGGCGCCGCGTTCACCGCTGCTTTCATTCCATCAGCTTTCTTCGCCCTAAATGACCACTTTGGGATACCTTCCATGCAAGTGTGGATGATGCCGCTGTTTTTGCAGGCTGTTGGCACGCTCGTTTTCGCATGGCTGCACAAGCAGAGGCTCTCTGAATTCGTAAGGGAGCCCGAGGACCGGGCCTCGTCCTCAGAGATCGCACAATCGGCGTGAAGTTGCGCCGCGCGGCTACCGGTACATCGGCATATAATTGCGGCGGGTGCGTTGTGGGCGAGATGAAACGGGCAATCGAGAGATTCATCCTGTACCTGCGCTACGAGCGCAATGCCTCTCCGCAGACGATCCGGGAGTACCGCCGGGACACGCAACAATTTGCGGCGTTCGTGACGCCGCCGGACCAGGACGCGCCGGATCTGAGCATGATCGATCACCGCGTGGTGCGCGAATACGTGGGGATGATGTACGACCGGGGGCTCGAGAGGGCGTCGGTGGCGCGGCGGCTCGCGTCGCTTCGGAGCTTTTTCAAATTCTGCGTTCGCGAGGGATATACGAAGCAGAACCCGGCGCGGCTGGTGAAAACGCCGAAGCTGGCGAGGCGAGTGCCGCGCGTGCTGACGGCGGAAGAATTGAACGACTTCCTCGACACGCTCGGGCAGAAAACCGGCGGGAAGAAATCGCAGCGCAAGCGGCCTCCGACGGCGCAATCCGAACAAGAAGCGAAAGTGGTGCTGAAGCGCGACCGCGCGATCCTCGAATTGCTCTACGCCTCGGGGCTGCGCGTGAGCGAACTCGTAGGGCTCGATCTGGGCGACATCGACCAGGCCGGGCAGATGCTGCGCGTGCTGGGCAAGGGAAACAAGGAGCGCGTGGTGCCGTACGGCAGGAAGGCGCAGGAGGCGCTCGATGCGTACTGGCCGGTGCGCGAGGAGCTTGTGACGACCGCGCGAGTGGAGGTGAATCCCGAGGCCGTGTTCCTGAACCATTTCGGCGGGCGGCTGACGGACCGGTCGGTGCGGCACCTGGTAAAGAAATACTCGCGGCTGGCGAACGTCAACTGGGACCTGCACCCGCATTCGCTGCGGCACGCGTTTGCGACGCACCTGCTGGCGGACGGAGCGGACCTCCGCGCGATTCAGGAGCTGCTGGGCCACGTCTCGCTTTCGACGACGCAGCGGTACACGCAGGCCAGCATTCGGCAGCTGATGGACGTGTACGACAAGGCGCACCCGCACGCGTAAATGCGAGGACATTGAAGCTGCCGCTATGAGCGGCGCTTGTCGCGCGGACCCACAAAGATTCTCGGTTGTCACACAGACCCCGGCGCGCCGCATCGCGTGGCTTTTCCCTGCAGAATTTGTATGATGGTGGACCATGTTTTTCCCGGGACATTCTGAGAAGTGTGCGCGCGGGCCGCGATGACGTCCGCGCGAAAGAATTCGCGGCGCGCGAAAACCGCGGCGGGCGCCGATCCGACCGCGTACACGCCGAACTACGCGTATCGCGGGGCGCGCGCGGCGGGCGAGGTCTACTGCGAAGATGTGGCGCTCTCGCGGATTGCCGCGGCGGCGGGCACGCCCGCGTACGTCTACAGCCGCGCGAGCATCAAAGGCGCGTACCGGCAGCTCGATCGCGCGTTTGGCGCGCTGCCGCACACCCTGTGCTACGCGGTGAAGGCGAATTCGAATCTCGCGGTGCTACGGATTCTCGCGGGGCTCGGGAGCAGCTTCGACATCGTTTCGGGCGGCGAGCTCGACCGGCTGCGGCGGCTGCGCGTTCGGGGCAAGCGCATCGTGTTTTCGGGAGTGGGGAAAACGCGCGAGGAGATTCGCGAGGCGCTGAGGTATCCGGGGGCGCGCGGCGGGATTCTGGCGTTCAACATCGAATCAGGCGCGGAGCTCGAGGTGCTGATCAGCGAAGCGGCGCGGCATGTGGCGGCGGGCGGCGCGCGGCCATCGCTCGCGATTCGCGTGAATCCGGACGTGCTTGCAGGCGGGCATCCGCACATTTCGACGGGACACCACCATCACAAATTCGGCGTCGATTGGGCGGAGGCGCGGCGGCTGTATCTCGCGCACAAGGATTCGCGCTGGATCGAATGGCGCGGAATCACTTCGCACATCGGCTCGCAGATTTTGAGCGTCGCGCCCTACCGGCGGGCGCTGACCCGGCTCGCTTCGTACGTGCGAGAGCTGGCGCGCGAAGGGATTCGGTTCGAGCACGTGGATATCGGCGGCGGATTCGGCGTGCGCTACACGAACGAAGCGGCGGTGGTGCCGGCGGCGTTTGCGCGAGCGCTGGCGGAGATCGTGCGGCCGCTTCGCTGTCGGCTGCTGATCGAGCCGGGGCGCGCGATTGTGGGGCCGGCGGGCGTGCTGCTGACGCGCGTGCTCTACGTGAAGGAAAACGGCGGGAAGACGTTCGTGATTGTCGATGCGGCGATGAACGATTTGATTCGGCCGGTGCTGTACTCGGCGAAGCATGCGATTACGCCCGCGGTGCGCGCTGTGGCGTCTGGGCCGAAGAAGCGAGTGGACATCGTGGGGCCCGTGTGCGAATCCGCCGATTTTCTGGCGCGGGACTTGCCGCTCGCTCCCGTGGAGGCGGGTGACTTGCTGATCGTGTGGACGGCGGGCGCGTATGGGTTCGTGCAATCGTCGAACTACAACGCGCGGCGGCGGGCGGCCGAAGTGCTGGTGGAGGGGCGGCGCTTTCGCCTGGTAAAGCGGCGCGAGACGTACGACGATCTCGTGCGCGGCGAAACGGTGTAGGTGCGGCTGCGATGATTCTCTTCCCGGCTTTTCTGAAGCTTGCGGGACGGCAATGCGTGGTGGTGGGCGCAGGGCCGGTGGCGGAGGAGAAGATCGAAGGGCTGCTGCGCGCCGGAGCAGACGTGCGAGTGGTGGCGCCCGAAGCTACGCGGCGGATTCGCGAACTCGCGCGGAAGAAAAAAATTCGATGGGACGAGCGGGCATATCGCGCGTCGGATCTCGGCGGTGCGTTTCTCGTCGTGGCTGCGACATCTTCTCCTTCACTTCACGCGCAAATCTACCAGCTGGCGCGGCGGCGCGGCGTGCTGTGCAACGTGGTCGACGATCCCGAGCACTGCGATTTTTACTACGGGTCGGTGGTGCGGCGCGGCGAATTGCAGATCGCGATCTCAACCGGAGGGCATAGTCCCGCGCTCGCGCAGCGATTGAGCAAGAAAATGGAAAACGAATTCGGCGCCGAGTACGAAGAGTGGCTGAAAGAATTGGGGAAAAGTCGAAAGCGGCTTTTCGCAAAAAAAATCACGCCAGAACGACGGCGCGCGCTGCTTCACGGGCTTGCGAGCGAGGCTTCGTTCGAGGAATTCTTGAGGCGAAAGCGGCGAAAATCGCGTGTCTAACGTATAGATATCGCGTGAATTCTGTGTAAATCGGGATCGCCGATAGGTTCAATCGATAAATCGACGAACCGGATTTTGGGAAGGCCTGCTAGTATCTGCCCATTCGCCGAAGCGGTCGGGCCGCGGCATTCCCCCCCACCCAAACCTTCCGTCGCCCGACCGCTCGCCGAAACTTCCGGAGAACTAACCGGAAGCCAATCGGCGCTTCTCGTCGAGTAGCAATCTTCCCCGCTGGCCTGCTTCGTTCAAGAGGAAGCCCATTTTGGGATGCACCGGCTCGAAATCCGGCGTAATGCCCTGCTCGCGGAGTTCTTCGGACGTGACCGGGCCGATCGAGCCAACTACGATGCGCGCGAGGCCTTCGCGAACCTGCTGCTCGAGATTCATCTCGCGCGCGATCTGAAGCAGGTGAACGATCTGGACGGACGTGGTGAAGACGGCGACGTCGAATTCGCCATTGACGATTGCGTGGACCGCCGCGCGCAACGGGCCGGTATCCTCAGGCAGCGCCCATTGGTAGACGGGGACGCGCGTGACCTGCGCGCCGCGTTCGGCGAGGCCGGCGAGGAGTTCGGGATTCGATACACCGTATTCCTGGACGGCGACGCGGCGGCCGGCGAGCGGAAGCGAATCGCGCTTTTCGTCGAGAGCGCGGAGAAGATCGCGCCAGGTGTTTGGTTCCGGCACGGCGAGAGTGACGGGCACGCCGAGTTCCTTGAGCGCGGCGACAGGCTTGGGACCGCGCGCGACGATTGGGATGCGGCGAAGCGATTCGGCGAACTGCTCGATCGGGTAAATCGTTTGCACGACGCGCGCGAGCGCTCGCGTGCCGACGCCGGTGAGGAAGATCATCATGTCGAAACCGCTCGCGGCCAGCGTGCGTGCGAAGGCGATCGCCTCCGTATTCGATTCTAGGGGAACTTCGCGCATCGACGGCGCGACGGTTCCCTTGCCGCCGTACGCTGCGATCAGTTTCGCCATTTCGCCGGCGCGGCGGCTTTCGAGCGCGAGGACGCGCAGGCCGGTGAGCCCGGTGGGCTTGGTTTGCTCCGTCATTGTTTCAGTCTAATGCCGGAAATGGCGCACACCAGTGAAAACCATCGCCATGCCGAGTTTGTTTGCGGCGGCGATCACGTCGGCATCGTGGACCGAGCCGCCGGGCTGGATCACGGCGGTTGCGCCGGCCTTTCCTGCCTCTTCGACGCCGTCGGCAAAAGGGAAGAATGCGTCGGACGCGACGACGCTGCCCGCGAGAGGAAGACTCGCCGTCGCCGCTTTCATCACCGCGATTTTCACGGAATCGACGCGGCTCATCTGGCCGGCGCCGATGCCGACGGTTTGCCCTTCGCGCGCGAAGACGATGGCATTGGATTTCACGTGCTTGGCGACTTTCCATCCGAAGAGCAGGCCGCGCAGCTCGGCTTCCGTCGGTGCGCGCCCCGTAACGACTTTCAATTCGGCTTGCGTCAGCTCGTGGCGATCGGCTTCCTGCACGAGCATGCCGCCGGAGATGGGCTTGAGCATGAGGTCGTCGAGTGCGGCAGGCGCGGACGAAGCGGAAGTTTCAAGCTCAAGCAGGCGCAGATTCTTCTTCGAGGCGAACGCCGCGAGAGCGGCCGGCTGATAACCCGGCGCGACGATGCATTCGACAAACAGTTTTACAACTTCGTCGGCGGTCGCGATGTCGAGCGTTCGATTGAAGGCCAGCACGCTGCCGTATGCCGACACCGGATCGCACGCGAGAGCTTTGACGTAGGCGTCGCGAAGAGAATCCTGTTCGGCTGCGCCGCAGGGATTATTGTGCTTGATGATCGCGACGGCTGGCTGCTTGAATTCCTGCACCAGCGCCCAGGCGGCATCGAGATCGACGAGATTATTGTAGGAAAGCTCCTTGCCCTGGAGCTGTTTCGCGCCGGCGAGACCCGCAGCGGGGTGCCCCGCAGGAACGTAGAGCGCGGCGGCCTGATGCGGATTTTCGCCGTAGCGCATCGACTGGCGGCGTTCGAGTGCGATATGGATTCGCTCGGGCAATTTTTCGAGCGGGCCGATGGTGACTCCGCCAGGGGCGGCCGCGAGGCGCTCGAGTTCTGTGGCGATTTCACCGTCATAACGCGCGGTGCGGGCGTAGGCTTTGCGCGCAAGCGAAAGGCGCGTCGCGAGGCTGAGTTCGTGTGTCTCGCGAAGCTCGGCGGCGATCGCGGCGTAGTCGTCCGGATCGGTGACAACTCCCACGCTCTGAAAATTCTTCGCCGCCGAACGGACCATAGCCGGGCCGCCGATATCGATATTTTCGATCAACTCGCCGGCTGTAACGCCGGGCTTGGCCGCCGTCGCCGAAAAGGGATAGAGATTCACGACGACGAGATCGATTGGAACGATCGAGTGCTCGGCAGCCTGTTTGCGGTCTTCCGGCTTGCCGCGCTGAAAAAGAATCCCGCCGTGAACTTTGGGATGCAGGGTCTTGACGCGCCCGCCGAGCATTTCGGGCCAGCCTGTGAGATCGGACACGTCGCGCACTGGGATTCCTGCATCGCGCAAAAGCTTGGCGGTTCCGCCGGTCGAGACGATTTCGATCCCCAGCGAGGCGAGTTCGCGGGCGAATTCGACGACGCCGGTCTTGTCGTAAACGCTGATGAGAGTGCGCGCGATGGCCACGGAAAGTGCCTCCGACAGGAAAATAGATTTGAAGAGAAGCCGTGAGCCAGTGTAAGCGTTTGCAAAAGATTTCGGAAGAGGAGTTCCAGAGAATACGGAAGTGAGATCAGCGGGAAACGCGGGCTTTCAAACGGACGCGGCCACCTTCGATGCCGACCGAGTATTCGACTTCGTGGCCGCCTTTGTCCTGAAGCTCTTTCGTCTTTTGCTTCACGAAGCGTTCGAAATCCTTGAGGCTCGGCGCGTTCGCTTTTTCGCCGGTTTCGCCGCGAGCCTCGATCAGCTTTTCGTAGAGCGTATAAATCTTCTCTTTTTCGTGCTCGGGGCTCGACAGGGCCAGGGCAAACGCAGCGGGCTCCTGCGGGCGGGACTCGCGCCGGGAGGCGTCACCGATGGACCCGGCGCGCGGGATGGCTCGCGTGCTGGCTTCGAGCGCGGCTTTCCGGGCGCGCTCGGTCTCGATGGCTTTGGCGGCCGCGCCGAAATGGTGCTGTGTGGCCCCGGTTTCCTTTTGCGTCGTCTTCTTCCGCCACATGTCCTGATACTTGGCGTAGGTCTGGGTCAAATTGTTGAGGCGGAAGCGCTGCGCGAAGTTGAATTCGTTGATGCGTTCATTCAGGCGGCGGACGAGCGAATCGACGCGCCACTGCGTGTCGGTAGGAGGGCGTTTGCGGCCGCCGCCGAAGAACTGCTCGTATTCGATCTTGAGCGTGCGGATGTCACGCTCGATCTGATTCAAGTCCTCGTCGACGGTGGCCATAGGAATCCGAAAAAGGGCGAGATTCAAGCCTACGGGGGGTCGCCCATCGAGTCAATCGAGGCATTCGAAGGATTGTCGCAAAGGGAAAGCCCGAGGCAGGCGAGCGAGGCTATTGAAGTTGGTCCAGATCGAACGTGGTTTCGACATCCTGGCCGTCGGGGGTGTGGACCTTGACCGTGATCTCGGACGAATGGATTTTCTCCGGATCGTATTCCTGTTCGATGACGACGCCGGAAGTACCGAAGATATTGTAGGATTCGTCGGAATAGACGAGATACGTATTCGTCGATCTGGGAGAAATCTTCTTATCCTGGATCACCTCTATTTTGAAATCCCGCTCCAAATTCGGCAGCGGCTGCAGGAGCGAGTTTGCGCCGTCGGGACCCGGCGCGGGATAGATGGGGTACGTCGGCGTAAAATCGATTTGTACGCGGACGAAAAACGGCAGCGGCTTCCCGAGGAATTCTTGTTCGGCCTCCTGCGCATGGTAATCCGTAACGGACGCGCCGCGCTCGACGACCTGCTCGTACGGCGTCCGGAGGCTGATGATCGCCACATGCGGCCCAGTCTCCGGCGCCGGCAGACTGTGGGCATATCTCAGGAAGAATTCTGTCGTCCCGTCGTTATTGGCGTTTCCGGTCAGGAAGGCTTCGCGGATTGCGGTTCCGGACAACGGGTACTCGAATGCCGATGCGGGCAGCGTGACGGCGAGGGCCGAGAGCAAGGGAACCAGCGCGAGGTGTTTGATACCCCTCATCTCACTTCACCATATCGATCATACACCCTGCCGCGCGGCCCTCGGCGAAAGTTAGTTCCGCAGACCTCCGCCGGCGGGATTTCCAGCGGGGGCGTCCGGCAGCGCGAAGACGTAGACGGTGTCCGTGGCTACGATCGCCACATATTGCTTGCCGCTCTTGCCCTGATAGGTCATCGGATCGGCGTTGGCAAGTTTCCCGAGGTCGGTGACCCAAAGTTCCTTGCCCGTTTTCGAATCGATGGCGCGGAAGCGATTGTCGGGCGTCGCGCCGATGAAGACCAAGCCGCCCGCGGTCGCGATGGGGCCGGCGTTGCCACCACCGCCGGTATTTTGCTTGTCGGGCGGCAGTCCGGGAGTGATGCCGATTATGGACTGCCAGGCGATGTCGCCGGTATTCGCGTTAATCGCGTAGAGGCGTCCCCAGGGCGGTTTCTGGCAGGGCCAGTTGCCGATGACGTGGCCTTCCTTGTCTTTCATGACGGCGCTGAAACTGAAATAGGGGCCGGGACCGTCGACTCCTCCACGGTCATAGAGCTGCGTGGAATCTGCGTTGCCCCGGCCATAGGCTCCGCCAGCCTTTCTCTTCTCGAGCCAGCCGATGAGGGACATGTCGTGCGTTTGGACGAACACAAACCCAGTTGTCGGGTCGACTGCGACGCCGCCCCAGTTCGTGCCGCCGGTTCCTCCCGGGAATTGGATTGTCGGGTCGGGTGGCGCGCCGTCCGCATGATAGAGCCAGCCGGTGAAGGGGCCCGCGTTGTGGAAGCTTCCGCCGTTCTTCGCGAGAATTGCCTGGCAGGCCTTTACGTGCTCGGGAGTCGTGTCGTCGGCCGTCACCATGTCCTCGGGCTTGTAGCTCATGCGAGCGAGCGGAGGGGGCTTCAAAGGAAATGGCTGGGTGGGTGAATACCACTCGCCGGGGACATCGCCTTTGGGAACGGGGCGTTCCTCGACGCCGAATATCGGCTTGCCGGTTTCGCGATTGAGTATGAACATCAGGCCGGTCTTTCCGATGGTCACGAGCGCGGGAATTTCCTTGCCTTGCTGCTTGATATCGACGAATCCGGCGCCGGGCGGCAGATCCTGGTCCCACAAATCGTGATGGATGGTCTGGAAATACCATTTCAGCTTGCCGGTGTCGGCATCGACGGCGACGACGGAATTGCCGAAGAGGTTGTCTCCGGGACGATCGCCGGCATAGTAGTTGGGCGAGGGCCCGCCGATCGGCATGTAGAGAAGGTTGCGTTGCGCGTCGACGGTCATGTACCAGCCCCAGACGTTGGTGCCGGACCGTCCCTTCCACCCATCGTTCAACCAAGTATCGTGTCCGACTTCGCCGGGCTGGGAAACCGAATGGAAGTCCCAGACCAGCGCGCCGGTGAGAACGTTGATGGCGCGCGAGTCGCCCGGAGGGCCAACGGGCAGCTCGCCGACGCTCGCGCCGATAAAGACGAGATTCTTGTAAATTATAGGAACGCCGTTGTAGCCGACGGTGAGTTCGATCACGCCGTCCTTGCCGAAGGTGGGCACGGGCTGGCCGGTGGCAGCATCGAGTTCGATCACCTTGCGGCTGAACGTGGTGAAGACGATGCGCGGAGGGTCGTCTTTGTCGCCGGGCCAGTAGGCGACGCCGCGCGTGGATGGCAGCGTGACATCGTAGTGCCAGATCTCTTTTCCGGTGTCGGCGTCGAGCGCGAGCACTTTGTTGAGGCCAGGAACGTACATCACGCCGGCAACGACGATGGGCGTCACTTCGAGGCCGCCACGGCCGGAGAGCTCGTAGGACCACGCTTGCTTCAGGTTTGCGACATTGCCCGTGTCGATCTGTTTGAGTGACGAATAACCCATGCCGCTGAGAGAACCCCTGTACATGGGCCAATCGGCGCCGGCTTGCGCCTTGGCGGCGGGCGAAAGCAACGGACAGATAATTGCGATAGCGGCCAAGCCAAGGATCAATTTGCGCAGCATAGTCAGGTTCCTCTCGTCACTGGCGGATGCCCGTATCTATCGGCAGTTGCCGGCGAAGATTCAGATGTCACTCAGGTCAGCGTGCGCTGTAGCTCAACGGATTATCCCTGTGCGATGAAGGGGCTTTCCGGTCGTCTAACAGCCGCACGGGAAACATCCCCCGAACGCTGTTGCACAAATAGATGGCATCCGCGCGAAGGAGATCGTCGAGCGTCAACACGGCCTCTCGCACATTGCGACGCGTCTTCAGGATGAACGCGCGGTACGTGCCGGGCAAAACTCCGCACGCGATCGCGGGGGTACGCCAGAGAGAGCCGTTCACGACAAAAACGTTGTGAATCGCACCTTCGGTCAGCTCGCCTCGTTCGTTGAAGAAAAGGGCGTCATCGCACCGCGCGGCTCGCGCGGCAGCCAGTTCGTCGTTGTACATCTTGCGGCGAGTCGTCTTGTGGTAGAGAAATCGATCGGAGCTGAGTGCCGTTTCCGCGGATAGCCGAACGCGGCCGAAGGGAACGACATCAACGATCTCGCTGGGATCGAGCTCGAGTGAGCCGTCTTGCGCGAGCAGAAGCCTTACTCTGTGAGGACGATCTCCGAACTTCGGGACGATTTCGTCGAGCGCTCCGCGGGCCGCGCGTTCTTCGAAGCGAAACCCGAAATACTCGGCAGAAGCGCGCATTCGTTCGAGATGCTCATCGAGAAGCGAGTACTTCCCTTCCCAGCGCATCGTTTCGATGATTTTGAAATCGGGCGCGTCCTGGGTGAGAAAAGCTGCCTTGGACTGAGATTCCTTCCACTCTTCGGCGCTGTACGAATCGTAGGTGATGCCGCCACCCACGCCCAGGAGTCCCTTTGTGCCACGCAAAACGGCGGTGCGGATCGCCACATTGAATTGAGCCTGGCGCGGAGCGAAATAGCCGATCGAGCCCGTGTAGACGCCGCGCGGCGTGGTCTCGAGCGCCGAGATGAGCTGCATGGCGCGGATTTTGGGCGCTCCCGTGACCGACCCGGACGGAAACAGTGCCCTGACGACTGAATCGGGCGTGCATTCCTCGCGCAGGTGGCCCTCGATTGTGGACGTCATCTGCCAAACCGAGGGGAAGCGTTCGACCTCGAACAGACGCGTGGTCCTGACGGAGCCGGACGAGCAGATGCGGCCTAAATCATTGCGCATCAGATCCACGATCATCACGTTCTCGGCGCGGTTCTTTTCGCTTACGCGGAGCGCCTCGGCGTGGCGGACATCATCTTCGAGCGTCAGGCCGCGGTCCGCCGTTCCCTTCATCGGCTTCACTATGATGCGCCGCCCTCGAATGCTGAAGAAAAGTTCGGGGGAAAGCGAGACGATCTGCTCGCGTCCGGTGTTGACGAACGCGGCGTAAGGAACCGGGTGCCGATGGCAGAGTGAAGTGAACAGGCGCCACGGACAAGACATGGATTCGAAAGCCAGTCGATACGTGAAGTTGATCTGGTAGACGTCACCGGCCGAGATCCAATCGTGGATCGAGCGCAAGGCTTCGTCGTATTGGCCGCGAGTGATCGCCGGCACGCTGTGCTGAACGAGCTCTGCCGAATCGCCGGGAGGGAACGTCAGGTTATCGAGCGTAGCAGCTGTGTCGTACAGGCCGAACCAACACAACGGATCGCTGCGTTCGCCAAGCAGGGGGCGCAGCTTCGACTCCAGTGCGTAGCCGGCTTCGTAAGACAAAAAACCAGCGGCCTCGCCGCCCGACTGTACGTGCTGATCGATCTCCGCGAGCGCGTGAGCGAACGTCTCAGGATTGCCGGCGCTCAAAATCCGCGCGGGACTACGATACATGCGCCAACCGGATTCCTCGCGCAAGAGGATAAAGCCCGGCTCGTTGGCGAATTTCGCCAAAGCTCCGATGTCGATTTCTGCGGGTTTAATTTGCGCGACTCTTCTCTGCGGAAGCGACGTTTTTGTGGTAACGACCAAAATTGGCTGGCCCGGAAGGCTGCCGCTCAGCCCGAGTCGCCAACCCTGTGCTCAATCAATCCAGGCGAGGCGCCAACTCACCCATCATGGTGAAATTCACATCCTCAGAGATCGGGAGTCCATTTGGATCGTGAGCCTACACACCCCGTATAGCCACTCGACCCGGGATACTGGACTCCCACGCCTCGCAGACATTGCCTCCGCGCTTTTATTTGCGGCTCGCGACTTCGGCTCCGCCCGCCTTCTGATGCGTGCGCCAACCTTCGGCATAGGAGGTTCGCGCCACTTCGGAGTAAGGGACCGGGCTGACGACCGCGCGAATTTCCGTCTGGACGTGGCGCTCGACCGTCGGCTTGGATGATCCGCCGCCTTCTTCGCCCCAGACGAAGGTTACGTCCGTACCGGGCTCGGCGTATTGCTCATCGAGGATCGCCAAGGTCAGCATCTTACCTTCATTCGAGCTGTAGCCGCACCAGGTCGAGATGCCAATCGTCTTGCCGTTGCTCAGCACCTTGTCGTACGGCAGCGTTGAATAGACGGCCGACGGAAAATCGAAATACTTGGCTCGGTTCGTCTTCTGGAACATCGTGCCGAGGGCGCGGGTCATGTCCTCGTCGTTCAACGCGAGCGTGACCTTTTTGCGGTGCGGCTTGGTGGCCAACTTTTCAAGCGCCTCGCGCCCAATGAAATCGTGGTCAAACTTCACGATGGGGCCGTAGCCGAGATCCCATGGCGTGAGGTAGTAGTCCGAGATGTTGTCGGAATAGAAGCTGCCACCGAGGGAGGCAATCGCTTCGTAGCAGTTCGCGGGAAGCCACTCACGGTACTTCTTCATCTTTTCGCCGCTGTAAATCGCGGGCATCGGAGAAGGAATCCAGCCGGACTCGAGAGTGTTGGACGAATACGCTCGCGCGCCCACCAGCCGAAGACCGAATTCCTTGCCGGCCTCGACGATCGCCGCCTTTACCGCTTCGCCGTCGTCCCAGGGGCCAAAGAGCTCCAGGCCGGGCTGGCCTGCCATACCGTGGCGCAGCGCGCGAACGCTGCGTCCCGCGATCGTGATTGAAGTCATGTTGAAGAATTTGAGCTCAGGGGCGGGTTTGCCAAGGACCTTCTCGATCACTTTCATCGCGTTCGGGCCCTGCACCTGGTAGCGGTAGACCTTGCGGGTGAACGATCCTGGCCTGCTGGCCGATCTCTCGTCTCTCTCCACCTTGGCGTTGTAACCACCGGTCTCGCAGTGGAATTGCACCCAGTTGTGCACGGAAGGACGGCCGACCAGATTGAAAAGGTCTTTGTCGAGATAGAAGAGGACTACATCGCCGATTACGTAGCCATCATAATTGCAGGGAACGAACTGCTTGGCCTTATTGGGCTCGAAGCCTTTGAAGCTGTTGACGCCGAGATCGGACAGCAACTTCAACGCATCAGGACCTTGAACGTACATATCCGTCATGTGATAGGACTGATTGTAGAGAACGCACGTCTGCTGCCAGGCGCGCTGCTCATCCCTCCAGTTTGAGTACTCGCTGGCGACGACGGGATAGACATATGGCCCCGTCTGCGAGTTGCGCAGCAGTTTCACCGGATTGCCGGCGGCTTGTAGTACGTCCTCTAAGCTCTTGTTACCCACTGGTTCGTTCTCCTTTTGATGGAAAGAGTGTCTGGTCTACCCGAAACCATTGCAGTCCAGAACTCCAATTCAGATTCTACGCCCGACGAGAACGGGACAGTCCCATCGCACCACTCAGGCTCTCGCGAGATCTTCTTTCGTCGACCGGCATCGCAGCAGTGTCGACTTCGACCCGCCAAATTCCCCGCCGAGAGTATACGCGCTAGCTTTATTGTGTACAAGAGTATGCACAAATGTCAGGCGGTGCGGTCAGCTTTGCGAAGAGTTTCCCGCCGCTTGTTCGGGGGGCGGCTCGGCATTTTCGGCGGTCGATCGCCACGTCTTTCGCTCCATGTTGATGCTGACCTTGGTCCCGACAGCATGTTCGAACATGAGGGCCGCGACTCTTCCTCCTTCGCCCAACTCAAGGGCCTGGACGATCGCATGATGCTGACGGTGCGCATACCAGAGTAAGTCATACATGCGACGCAGCTCTACGCGGTCGAAGGCGATTGCGTGGGCGGCGGCGAATGGGATCCGGCCATTGCGCTCGATGGCATCCGCAATCACCTTGCTGCCCGCTCCATGGATGATCACGGCATGAAACTGCTTGTTCATGTCCCCATAGCGGTCTTCGTCTGATTCGATGAGATGCCGCTTGGAAAAAATCTCGTCGCCCTCGCGGAGGCACTCGTGAAGCGATTGGATCAGCCGTCGCGGAGGTCCCTGCTCGGCCAGCGAGCGCGCGGCAAGCCCCTCGAGCACACCGCGGACATCAATCGCGTCCATGATCTCCTGGGGCGTGAATTCGCGCACCACGAACCCGCGCGTATCCAGCTGCATCAGGATTCCTTCTTGCGCCAGGATCGGGAGAGCCTCGCGAACCGGAGTGCGAGAAACTCCGAGGCTGCTTGCCAGCTCCACCTCGCGCACGCGCTGGCCGGGCTGCAGGTCGCCGTGCAAAATCATCTCGCGAATTCTTACGACAACTCGTGAATTCTTGCCTGCCATGTGCACACCAATCTTGCCGAATCTGTTCGGAAATACGGAATCGGCCGTCGCGCCTATCAACCGAGCGCCTCGGCGCCCCCCGATCACGCGGATGGTATCAACTCCGCAGGGCGCAAGCAAATCGGCGAGGATTTTCTGCAATAAGAGGTGACTGGAGCATCCCCCTGGCGGGCGGTTTAAGCGGCCTCAAATGGCCGGAAAAAACCAAATTTGGCGGGTTCTTGTAGCTTGTCGGGCCGGCCGCGGCAGCTGGAAAAGAAAAGCTGCCCGGCAGAGAGGGTGGTGGACCTCCGCCGGGCAGCGCGCGGCGTTCCTAGAAAGTCGGGGGGTGGAGCGCCGAGTTGGCCGTAGTGTATACACAAATATGCAGTGTGTATGCAAGCATAATCTGTGGCTTAACTGGATTGCGGAAGTTCTTAGGGCTTTTTCCGGGATCCGGTACGAGCAGCCATGGATTCCGTGAGCAGCGCGGCGCCGCCGAGACCCCTGGGCTAAAGCCCCCTTTTATGCCGGCGCTTTTTCGAGGGTCTGAAGGCCCACGCTTCCACCGAGAACCGGCGGTCGCAAAAGCGGCGACCTGCTTTCCGCAACACCGTTTAGAGCTTCGCTTCGACGCGGAATTTCTATTTCGCTTGCGCCGCCAGTTTCAGCGATTGGTCGGCATACGTCTTGCAACCGGCCTGCATCGGTCCCGCGATCTTCGCGCATTGATTGAAAGCATCCGCGGCTTCCTTGAACCTGCTCAGGTTTTGATAGTCTCCGCCGAGAATGAGATAGTCCGTCGCATCGGGAGTCGCAGGATCCTGCGTGGCTTGCTGGAGTTCCTTCACCGAATCGTCAAATTGCGATTGGCGGAAATAGATCAGACCGAGACCACTGTGCGCCGTGGTTAATATCTGCTTCTTGTAGTCAGCGAATTGCTGCTCCGTCTCCGTGGGAGGAGGCGTCTGATTGTTCACGAGCTCGATGGCTTGCTTCTCGTAGTTCTCGGCTTTTTCGAGCTTTTTGTCCGCGTCCGGGTCCGTGTGGTCAAACGCGCGCGCCATAGTCGCTCCGGTGACCGACAAAATAGACGGGTCGTTCGGGAAATGGGTCAAGCCCTGATCGGCGCAGGCGTAGAAGCCGG
>JBKQNJ010000014.1:0-122882 GCA_052146315.1 Candidatus Acidiferrales bacterium
TTTCGTCCCGCCCTCGCGTACAATGGTTTCCATCGGCGGCTGACGCCGCATTCTGGAGCAGGCCACAGTGGGCGACGAAGAATCCAAACTGTTTTCGCTATCGGAAGCGGAGCGCCTGCGCGTGCAGATCGAGCCGGTGCTGATCGAAGCAATCGAGGCACGCCGCAAATTCGGCGAATTCGACGACCAGCTTTCGGCGCTCGCCGAGCGAATTCAGCGCTCAGGCGGGATGCTCGTGGAATTCAACAAGACGGCGACGCTGCGCCTCGAGCGCAACCGCCTCGAACAGACGATCCGTGACGCCCTCGACAAAATTCATTCCACCGGCTGTATAGTGAAAGACCTTGAAGTCGGCCTGCTCGATTTCCCGTCGCGCATCGATGGCGAGGAAGTCTATCTCTGCTGGCGGCTCGGCGAGGATCGCATCCGTTTCTACCACCGCCAGGATGAGGGCTTTGCCGGCCGCAAGCCCATCGACCCGCGCGACGCCGATTACCGCAATCCCATCCAGTAAGGCTCCGCCGTTCGGCAAGCCGCCTTCACATTTCCCGATGGTCCAGTCTGTCAAAGTTGACCGCGTGCGCAGGCGGACGGAATTACGATCCGGTGTGATAGAAATCACATCGCGCGCTTGACAGAAGGAATAAAAGAGGCCATACGAGTCCCTGCATGTGTCTTTGCCGCTTGAATGGATGGGAATCTCGGCTAGATTTTCGAAAGGGGAAACAACATGCTCACGAAATTTGCTATCGGTACAGGGGCCCTGTTTTTGGTTCTCGGAGCCTTTGCTCCCGCCTATGCGCAAGGCGACCAACACGAAAAGGACCAAGGCAAAGCGGAACAAGGCCAGCAGCAGAAATCCAAACCCCAGCAGCATCAAGCCGCACCGCAACAGGCACAACAGCATCAGCGCACGGCCACTAAGCCTGTGCAAGCGGCGCCGCAACGATCGCAGCAAGCCTTTGGGGGCAACTACCATGGCGGCGTCAGCCCCACCGAACCCACACACGGCGGCGTTCACCCGAGCGGCGTCCCACAGCATCAGGGGCAGGTGCGCAGCGGATTCGTCCAGTCTCGCGCCACTTCGTGGAGTAGCGAACACCGTACATGGCAGCAACGCGGCGGATACAACGGTTACCGCATTCCCGACAACCGCTTCGGACAATACTTCGGGAGCGGCCACGCCTTTCGCATCAATCGCCTCCCGATGCTATTCGTCGGCGGGTATCCGCGTTTCCAGTACGACGGTTATTGGGTCACCTTCATGGATCCGTGGCCGGAAGACTGGCCGCCCACGTGGTACGAAACCGACGACGCGTATATTGATTGGGCAGGCGATGGGTACTACCTGTATGACCCCGCGTACCCCGGCGTCGCCATCGCAGTCACGATCTCGTTCTAACAATTTGACGGGATAAGCGAGAGGTTCCTGGACCCACCCGGGTCAGGGCGTTCCCAATCGGGCGCATTTCGCTTGATTGGCGCGCGCACGCCGTCCCGTTGACAAACGAGCGGCACGAAGGCAACATAGATTTGCCTCGTATTGCCGCACGACTTGCCCAAGTGGCGGAATTGGCAGACGCGCTAGCTTCAGGAGCTAGTTCTCGCAAGGGAGTGGAGGTTCGAGTCCTCTCTTGGGCACCAACATCTCACAACATCTATCAGCTGACCACCAGCATCCAATCCGTTCGGCATTGATAACCAAGGAGAATTGATATGGATTACGTGAGGCTCGGAAATACCGGCTTGCAGGTATCGCGAATTTGCCTCGGCTGCATGAGCTACGGCAAGGCGACCGGCGGAATCATTAACTGGCAATGGACGCTCAGCGAGGAGGACAGCCGGCCCCACATCAAATCCGCGCTCGAAGCGGGCATCAATTTCTTCGATACGGCAAACATCTACTCGAGCGGCCAGAGCGAAGAGGTGCTGGGCCGCGCGATTCGCGATTTTGCGAAGCGCGACGAGCTCGTGATCGCCACAAAAGTCTGGGGGCCCGTGCGCCAGGGACCCAACGGCCGCGGCCTCTCGCGAAAGTCCATCCTCTCTGAAATCGATAAGAGCCTGCGCCGGCTCGGCACCGACTACGTCGATCTCTACCAGATCCATCGCTACGACTACGACACGCCGCTCGAAGAAACCCTCGAAGCGCTCAACGACGTGGTGCGCGCGGGCAAGGCGCGGTATATCGGCGCATCGTCGATGTGGGCGTGGCAAATGATGAAGGCGCTCGGCATCCAGCGCGCCAACGGCTGGTCGAAGTTCGTCTCGATGCAAAACTATTACAACCTGATCTACCGCGAGGAAGAGCGCGAAATGCTGCGGCTGTGCGCCTCCGAGGGCATCGGCGTGATTCCGTGGTCGCCGCTGGCGCGCGGGCGGCTGGCGCGGCCATGGTCGCCCGAGCCGCAGACGGAGCGCGCCAAGACGGACACTTTCGCGAAGGCGCTTTTCGAAAAGACCGAGGCCATCGACAAGCTCGTGATCGATCGCGTGAACGAGGTCGCGCGCGAGCGCGGCTTGCCGCCGGCGCAGATCGCGCTGGCGTGGGTGCTTCACAAGCCCGCGGTCACGTCGCCGATCGTGGGCGCGACGAAGCCGAAACACCTCGAGGATGCGATTGCCGCCGCGAGCGTGAAACTTTCGCCGGAGGAAATTGCGCGGCTCGAGGAACTGTATGAGCCGCATGCGGCTCCCGAAGGATTTTCCTGATACTCGCCCGCCGGGCAGCGCTCAGCGCGGGGCGTCGAACGACCACGAGCCGGCGCCGACGATCAACAGGAATAGCAATCCGAGCAGCATCGAGAAATCCGTGCGCGCCTCGGAAAACATCGCCCAGGGGCCGTAGCGGCTGAGCTGCGGCAAATGAAAGCGCCAGTATCCGTGGCCGAGCAGGATCGGGATTTTCGTCGAGGCGATGGCGACCGAAATATCGATCAGCAGCGGAATCACGGCGAGGCGCGTGAAGAGGCCGAGAACGATGAGCGCACCGCAGATGATTTCGACTGCGCCAACGAATTGCGCCATCGCGGTGGGCGACGGAATGCCGATTCGGGCGAAGCGTCCCGCGCCCTGGATCGCGGGGAACAAGAACTTCTGAATTCCCTCTTCGAAGAAAATCAGCCCCACGAGAAGCCGGATCAGAATCACGGCGCTTGGCGCGTGTGTTTCGGACCATCGATTCATCGAAAACCTCCCACAAGAAAAGCGCGAGATTAGCGAGAACTGTCTTTAAGCAGAGCCTCGGCGTAGAGCGCGCCTTCGGGCGTGTCTTCGTGCTTGAAATAAACGAAGACATCGCCGCGGCCGGTAGCCTCGGCCACTTTTTTCGAGAGCGCTTTGCGAGCGCTCGCGGAATAATCTTCTTTCCGCAGCCGGAAATAGGTGTAATCCGCGGTCGCAACGTCCGGCGTCTCGATTTTTTCGCTTTCGGCCTGGCAAAGCGCGATGTTCGCTTTGCGCAGCAGCTTGTAGACGTCGTCCGAAAACCACGACTGGTGGCGGAATTCCATTGCAGCGCGCGTGCCCCGCGGCAGCGCAGCCAGAAATTCCTCGAGGCGCGCGAGATCGCACTTCAGAAACGGCGGCAATTGAAAGAGCACCGGACCAAGCTTGCCGGCATCGCGCAAAGGATCGAGCGAGCCGACAAATTCGAGCGTCGCTTTGGCGGCGTCGCGCAGACGCAGGACGTGCGTGATGCCTTGATTGGCCTTCACCGCAAATTTGAAATCGGGAGGCGTGGCGGCGATCCAACCCGAGAGAAGCTTTTCGGTGACGCGGCGGCGAAACGTGTAGTTGAGTTCGACGGAATTCAGCCGCGTACCGTAATAGCCGAGGAATTTCGCCGAAGCCAGCTTCGCGGGATAGAAGTCCGGCTTCCATCCCGCGTACGCCCATCCGGAAGTGCCTGCGTAGATTTTGCCCAAGTATCTTCCCCGCTCGTCCGGCTTCGCAACTCAGCTAGCGCACGCGCCGCTCGGATTCCTTGATCGGCGCGTCGTTGATGCTGGCGATGCGGTGGCGATTCAGCCCGTTCTCGTCGTATTCCCACAGCTCGTTGCCATAGGAGCGATACCACTGGCCGCTATCGTCATGCCACTCGTATTCGAAGGTGACGGCGATGCGGTTGCCGGTGTAGCACCACAGCGTTTTCTTGAGGCGATAGTCGAGTTCCTTACTCCATTTGCGGCGGAGAAAGGCTTTGATCTCCTCACGGCCGCGCAGGAATTCGTTGCGATTGCGCCAAACGGTGTCTTCGCTGTAGCCGAGAGCGACGCGCTCGGGATCGCGAGAATTCCAGCTGTCTTCGGCGCCTTGCACCTTGGCGCGCGCGGTTTCTTCCGTGAAGGGCGGCTTGATCACCGGCTTCGCGGATTGGACGGCTGAGCCTTGCGTTTCTTGTGCCATGTCGATTCCTCCTGCTAATTCGATGGCGCAATCGTAAGGCCGGGAGCGCAAGAATCGCAACTGGCAGGTCAACGCCGGAGGCTCCGCAGCTCGCTCTTGGGGCTCGCGCGGACTCCCTCTAACCGTGTCGATTAGAATGTGTGCGCATCGTGTGTTTCCAGTGAGTTACAGGCGTTTCTAATCGCCGCAGTGTCGATTAGAAAAGCCCTCTGTGCCGCACCGAACGGTGCTTGGAGTAAGGCGAAGAGCAAGCGGCCCGATGCGGAGTCTGCCGGCCCGCTGAAACTTGCGGCTTTCCTTCAACCATCGAGTTTTCAAAGAGCGTTCGGCTCTCGTCGAGAGAGCGAACGATTTTTCGTCGTCGATATCAGAGTGGCACATTGCGGAGCGCGCTGCAGCTGTCCTCAGGTACAGAATTGGCACAGGTCTGCGGACCTGTGCGAAAGAAGTGAAGCTGTGAGGATCTAAGACTGTTTTAGGCACTTTCCAGATCCCCTGCGCATTGACTTCCGCGCGGGGCAACGTAAAATGGCGGTAGCGGCGATGGAGTTCGCCCTCAACCGCTGTCCTCTTTTGTGCCGGACAGATGATGACTCCTGACAGGGATCCTGTCGCGGAGGCATGTCCCCGGCACTGATCCACGCAGAGCCGTACGAGTGAGGTCGAACCATGCCCGGCGCATCGCGCAGCGGACAACTCAACGAGTATCAGGCGCGCAGGCTGCGCGTGACGTGCCAGTACATCGACAAGCTGCTCGGCGACATCGAGTCGATCCTGAATTCCTCCGAATCGAAGACGGCGTTTCCGCGGTACTCGGCGGAGCTTTCGCCGGAGCAGCGCCGGAGTATCGAACAATATGTGGCTCGGCTGCGCGAGCAGATTTTGCGCGTGCTGGAGGCTCAGGAAATTGCCACCCAACAGGCGCCGATCCCGGCGTTGCACGCGATTACTGTGGCGCTCGACGCGATCGGCATCGAGATCGAAGAGCTGATGCCGGAGCACATGCGGGGATATGGCGATCTGCCGGAGGCGGCGGCCAACGAACTGAACGGGATCGTCGAGCAGTTGCGCGGTCTGACCACGGAGTTCGAAGGGTACCTGCGGCAGGCGAAGTCGAGGCGACTGAAGCCGGTGTAAACTGCTGGGCCATGCGGGGCGCGATTTTCAGCCGCTGCATGACGGCACGCCGAGCCGGAATCAGAGAGCACAGACAGGATTGTCTGTGCCACTAGGGAGAGAGACATTTGCTCACATGACTAAATACCTCATGGTCGGCCTCGGCGGATTGCTGGGAGCGATCCTGCGATTCTGGATAGGCGGATATTTCGGCAATCGCTTTGGGACGCGCTTCCCCTACGGAACATTTTTCATCAATTGCACGGGATCTTTTCTGATCGGATTGGTGGTGACGCTGCTCGCCGAGCGGACGCACTGGAACCCGAACTGGAGATACCTGATTCCGATCGGGTTCATCGGCAGCTACACGACGTTTTCCACGTTCGAGTACGAGACGCTGCGCAGCCTTCAGGACGGCGAGTTTCTGATGGCCGGACTCAACGTGTCGCTGAGCGTGATCGTCGGATTCGTCGCCGTGTGGCTCGGCATGATTACCGGAAAGAGCATTCCATGATCGCAGCCACGATTGAGAGTGCAGTTGTCGCGAGGGGCGGAACGATGAGACGGGAGGCGTCATGCTGAACGCCGGACCAGCGAAGAAGGTGAGCATCTACGTCGGCGAGGATCACAAGTATCACGGGCAATCGCTGTATTCGGCGATTCTCGATTTCCTTTTCTACCGCGGGATTTCGGGAGCGAGCGTGGTGCGCGGGATCGCGGGATTCGGCGCGGACCATCACATGCACACGATGCGGATCGAGCGGCTGACGGAAAATCTGCCGATCAAGATCGAGTTCGTGGAATCGGCCGCGAAGGTGGAAGAGCTGCTGCCAAAGCTGCACCAGATGGCCGGAACGGGCCTGATCGACGTGCAGGATACGTTCGTGGTGAAGCCTTCGGAGGAATCCCCGAAGGGCGCTGCAAAGGGCGCGGCCGTCGCGCTGAAGCGCGAGGGCAAGGCAAAGCTGATGCGCATCTTCATCGGCGAGAACGATAAGTGGCACGACAAGCCGCTCTACAAGGCGCTCGTCGAGGCCATGCGCGCGAACGACGTCGCGGGAGTGACGGTCTATCAGGGTATCCTCGGCTACGGCGCGAACCGGCGGATTCACAAGGATGGCGCGCTGCATCTCTCGCACGACCGGCCGATCATGCTGTCGGTGGTGGATGAGGAAGTGAAGCTACGGGCGTTTGCGGCGATTCTCGATGAGATGGTGCAGCAGGGGCTGGTGGTGATGTCGGACGTGGACGTGATCAAGTACACGCACGAAGTGCCGTCCGCGGAAAAGGGCGCGGAAAAAGGGAAGGAGGCGCAGAAATGAAGCTCGAGGGCAAGGCGACGATGCTGCGCATCCATTTCGGCGAAGACGACAAGTGGCACGGCAAGCCGCTCTACCAAGCGATTGTCGAGAAATGCCGCGAGCTGGATATCGCGGGCGCGACCGTATTCCGCGGGATCGAGGGCTACGGCGCGAGCACGCTGATTCGCAAGCCGCACCATCTGCTGTCGTTTTCGCACGACGCGCCGGTGATGGTGAGCGTGATCGATTCGGACGACAAGGTGCGGAAGCTGATCCCGCAGCTCGATGCAATGGTCGCCGACGGGCTGATCGCCATCTCGGAAGTCGAGGTGATCAAGTACGTCCACCAGGATGGCGCGCGATCGTAAGACTCTCCCAAGGGGACCGGCTTTGACCGAAGACGCGCCCAAGATTTTGGATCTCGCCACGTTCGACTTTGATGGATTCGTGCAATTCTTCTTTGCGCGCGAAATCGTTCCGGACGAAGAGCAGTTCGATTCGGTGCTCCGAAACGCGCTGGGACAGCAATTCGAGGAAGCCGAAACCTTGTCCCCAGCGGTAGTTGTCGGCCACATGACTAAGCTCTTCTCTGAATTTGGCGCGATCGCGCCTCAATACTCCTTGGGACAAATCAATCAAGCCATCTGGGGCATTCTCGGGGAGAGACTGCGCTTGTACGAGCTCTTGTGGGACGAATCTGTTCCGCTGCCCGAGCGAGCCGCGTGCATTCGATCGATGTACTCGGTCTATTCCGATTTCCTTTGCGGACGGCATCCAGGGCCTTTGGACAGCGGCTTCTACATGTGGTGGGACTTGATCTTGCACGGGTTCTGGTGCCAGTGGGGACCCAACGGAAGGCGCACCCGGTGGGGCGATCTTTCGAGTCTAAACGCAGATTTCAACGGCCTTGCTCGATGTGATGTTCGAGACGCTAAAGCGTATCCTCGAATTGGATGACGCGCGAGTTCAGGGTGCGCTCTTCACGGCCTCGGACACCTGCGCCACCCCGGCGTTCGCGGGCTCGTGCAGAAATATATTGACGATCACAAATCCGAGTACACGGACGAGGGTTTGCGATGGGTGGAACAGTGCCGAGATGGAAGTGTGATGTAGTGTTCGGCGTGGGCGATCCGGTTGGTCACACCGTCCCTACTGGCCCGAAGTGGAGGGGACGTTCTGCGGGGCGCGCGAAGTGAATCTGGATACGATGAACTCTTCGAGCACGTTGGCCGCGCTCGAGCCGGCAATGCCGATCAGCGATCCCTCGAACGTCCGGCTCGCTCCGCGATCGGTCGACGGATAGTACGCGTTGCCGATGGCGCTCGAGATGAAGATCCCGCCGAGTTCCGAATAATTCGGCTGGTAACGGCCGTTATCGCCTTTGCAGAAGAATGTGTAGCCCAAGGCGTACAGGAGACGCGATCTCTTGCTGCCCGTTCCTCGGTAGAAGTAGCGGGGATCCTGTTTCAGGAGCGACGGCAAGATCGCGTCGCCGATGAAAGTTGACGTGAGGAAGTTGGCGTACGTGGCGCCGAAGCGTTTTCCGTAGCCCTGTGCGCCCTGGCCGTATCCGCTGTAATAGTTGGTGGCCTGCTCGTATCCCGCGGTTGCGCCTACCACAACGACGCTGACCGGGTCGATTGTCGCTTTCCATGCCAGCTGAAATTTTTGCCTCGGGGCCAGAGGCGCGGCGTCCGGAACGTAGGTGACGTAGAAATTCGGGACCACGCCGAGCACGCGCTGCTGCTCCTCAGCGTGCAGCTCGACTTTCGCCTCTTCCGCCGGAGACACGTGCACCTCCGTCACGACAGTGGCGAGCGGCATCGTGATCGGCGGCACCGTGAGCGACTCGCCCGCGTGCAGAACTCCGGAAGCCGTCTGCGCCGCGAAGCCTTGCGCCGTCACTGCAAGCTGGAAAGGTCCGGGGGCGACGTTGGCGAAAAAGAATTGCCCCGTCGCGTCGGCCACAGTTTCCTGCGCCGGCCGATCACCGCCGGTAAGCTCGATTCGGGCGCCGAGCACAGCGGCGCCGGTCTTATCGACCACCGCTCCCATGATGATTCCCGTTCCGGTAGATTGCGAGCCCGCCCGTTCTGCGGCAGGTGACGATGCAGTTGCTTGCGGAGCGGTCGAGGGCTGCTGCACCTGTGCAAGAACCGGAACGCCGAACGCCAGGATGGCGAGCCAGAGCAAAATGCCGGACCGACGAAGCGACCCGAATAAGGTTCCCGTCAGAGAGTTCGTCATGATCCTCCTGGCACGAAGGCCGGTAACGAAATTGTATCGCGTCGCCCGCTCCATTCCGCAATCGGCGCTTCTGATCCGATGCTTGACACTAAACAATGAGATGCTTTGGCCGGGCAATTGACTTCGAGTGTGCCGATCCGGTAGCGTGGCCCGCAGGCCGCCGCGTGAGGCGCGCCGGAGGCTTGCGCCATGTTGCTTTCGCCGCACACGATCGGCTTGCTCGCCGCCGGGCCGTATTTCAGTTTTCCGCAAGATCCTGTCGCCAATGAGGAGATCGCGCTCCGCTGGATTCACATCGTGGCCGGAATCAGCTGGGTCGGGCTGCTCTATTTTTTCAATCTCGTGGGAACGCCGGCGATGAAGGCGCTCGACGCGCCGGTGCGCGGCAAAGTGTTTCCGGCGCTGATGGAGCGCGGGATGTGGTGGTTCCGGTGGTCGGCGGTGGTGACGGTGCTGATGGGGCTGCGCTACTTCTGGATCATTCTGGCGGCGGACGCGAACAATGCCGGGAACTCGTGGCTGGCGTGGCGTTGGATGGGCTGGTGGCTGCTGGTGTGGCTCGTGGCGTACGCGCTGATCTATCCGCTGCAATTGCCGCACGCGGGAATTCTCGATAACGCGTGGGTGCGAACGATAGCGATCGTGGTGATTGTCATCGCGGCGTCGTGGGCTGCGCTCTACGCAAATGCGAGCCCGGATTCCTCGAACGCGCACCTCTCGATCAGCGTGGGCGGCGGATTGGGTCTGCTGATGCTGCTGAACACGTGGGGCGTCGTGTGGCGCGCGCAGAAGCGGCTGATCGCGTGGACGCGCGCGAGCGCCGAGCAAGGAACGCCGATGCCTTCAGAAGCGGCGCGGCTCGCGCGCTGGGCGTTTCTCGCGTCGCGCACGGGATTATGGATGTCGCTGCCGATGCTATTTTTCATGGCGGCCGCGGAGCATTATCCCTTCCTGAGCGGGATCGCCAAGTGATCCGCCGAAGTTGACGGATTTGTTATCCAGGGTACGGAGGCGCACCCAATCGCTGCAGCGGTTCGTCTAATTCCTCAGAAGAATGACGATTGCCCCGCGGAGGCTGCGATGAAACTGTGTGCTCGATGGAAATTGCCGATTCTGCTGTTCGCGATGGCGCTCGTCGCCCTCGAGCCCGCGCTTGCATACAACAATCCGCTATCTTCCGAAGCAATTCGCGAAGCTTATTTCCTGGGGAAACGCAACGACGAGCAAACAGCCGCGTTTTTCACGAAATACGTCCACATACTGCCGGCGCCCAAGAGCGGCCCCTACGTGTCCGTGATCGGTATCGAAACTCCCTACTCGGCCATCGTAAGGCGCGTCCAGCGCGCTCCGATCGGCTATCACGCCCAGGAAGCCGAGCAACAGTTTCTTGGCAAAGCTGGGATTTTCACCGTGTTCGTCGAGATCAATTTCACGCCGTCTTATCCCGATCCTGCCCAATTCAGCACCTACGTGAATGGCGCGGTACTCGTCCCGGATTTCTGGAAGGATTTCAAGATCCAGCTCACACAAGACCGCAAAGTCGAGGCGCAGTCCGTAAAAGGCGGGCCGATCTATTCGGATTACGCCATCGACGCTTATGGATTGGCGGGAGCTGTGGTGGAACTCGAGTACGATCCGGCTAAGATCGATTCCGCGACACCCGCAACAGTGGACGTCCTGACGCCCGATGGCCAGGACGTGCAGACGACGTTTGATCTCGCGCAACTTCCTTAGCTGCTAGCGGGTCGGCGCCTGCTGCTGGATGAAGTTGAAGGCATCCTCCACGGCTTTTGTGGAGGCGTGCAATCCCTTCGCCGTTGATTCATATTGCGGGCGGCGGCGCGGCGAGAATTCGGCCGGGTTGAAGGCGCCACGTCTCACGTGGAACACCCAAGCTAGCTCGTAGTGGGCTTTGTCTGCCTCGGTGGGCGACATCAGCGCCGTATCGACGGTGGTCAGGGGATCGAAATCGGAGAAGCCGTTGCCGTCGGTGTGCACGGGCGTGGGCATGGCGGAAATATAAGAATCGGAGTCGTGCGTGAAGAGAATTACGAAATCGACGCTCTTGAGATTGGGAGCGGGGCAGATGCCGGCGAACTGTTTCTGGCGAGTGTCGGAAAGCCATTTGTACTGCTCGGCACCGAGGCCATAGGCGGAAAAGTAGATGCGGCAATTCGGGTCGGCGCTAGCGTCTTGCGGCTGCGTATCGGGATAGTCCTCGGATTCCGGATCAGTCCCAATCGGTTTCGCGGACACTTCGCGTATGGACGCGTCCGCCGGTGCAGCGACCGCAGACATCGCAGTGGGCGCAGGGATCGGCGGATCCATCGGACCCGGCGCGGACGTCGCGACGGCCATGGTGGTCGCGGCAACTTCCGGAGCGACGGGCTGCGGCGCGGGCGTCGCAACGATCGCAGGCTTGGCTTCCACAGCCGTTGCAACTGAAACCGCGCGGCGCGGCGTGGAAACCGGCTCTGGTGGCTCCACCACTACAAGCTGTTTACGCGCTGAAATATTCGCAGGGCTCGACGCACGCGGCGCCGCGGGAGCAACGCTGACGGCAATTTCGGGCGACGCAGGTTGCGCAGTCATCGCAACAACCGAAGGCGTGGCAACCGGGGTCACTTCCGCGGTGGCGCTCGCGACGGGCGCGACCTCACGCGAGTTGGCCGCAGCAGCCGCAGCCCTCTCTCGTGCGCGATACGTTGCCGCTACGGCTGCGAGGCTGCTGGAATCGTTCTGCGTTGTTTCGACAGTGGGCGCCGTGTTGTGGTCGCCGAGCTTTTCCTGGTCGTCTTTGAGCGGCGGCAGATCCGGGAAGACGCTATCCGGCAGATAGCCCACCACGCCGCTGGCGATTCGCACTTTCACATAGCCCTTCACGCGCGACACGATTTGCACGGTGTCGCCGCAGTGCAGCTTAGCCTCGACGTCAAGGCTGGTCACCGAATCGTAGACCCACACTCGATCCTCATTCACAGGGCAGGTTACGGTTGTGACGCCGGGCTCCGGCGCAGGCGCCGCGGGCAGAGCCGGGCAGAGCGAGACGCAAATTCCGGAAAGAAGCAGCGGATAGCGAATCCAGCGGTTCATGGGTTCCCCCAAGTTGGAGCCGTGCCTTCAGCATAAGTAGCTCCGAATCAATGACTCTTGGCAGCCGGGTGCCAACCGGCAAGCCGAATATGCGCCACCTTGCGGAGGACAAACAACTGGACGGAAGGACAGAATTGGTGCAGCCGACCGGAGGGAGCGCTTTTCGCCTTATGAACGCCAGCGGAGCGTGACGGGGCCCGCCACGGGATGGCGAATGGGTTCGCCGGTGCGGCGCGACTCGAGCAGCGCGGCCTTCAGCTCGAAATACCAGCGCGCTTGGCGGTCAGCGTCGTCGACCAGCATCATGCGGTCTTCGTATTTCAGGCCGAGCCTCTGCTTCTCGATCACTTCCGTATCCTGCTGGATGAACTGCGGGCCCAGCACGTGAAGGATGAAGGAGACGATCGGAAACCACGGAAGAATATTCCACGCGGCGACGAAATCGAGCCGGCAGAGATCGCGTTTGACCGGCGTCACCGTGGTGCGGCTCGAGAGCCAATAGCGGCCCGCGCGAATCTGCTCGAAGCGCTGATTCGGCAGGACGAAATCGATGGTGGTCGTCGCAGGCTCGCCGGTGATGAGTTTCAGAATTTTGTACGGCGCGCTATTCGCCGAGGGCGCGTGCGGGCTCATGCGAAATCCGTTGGGAATCGGCTCGAATTGTTTGGCTTTGTCGCGGATGCTGCGGCGCGTCCGCCACCACCACGCCTGGTGGACGAACGGCCCGTGCGCCGGGTCCATCAGGCCGATGATGCCGTGGTCGACGCTGCACGGCAGGTCGGCCCAGAGATGCGCGATTTGGTAGCGCGGGCTGAACGTCGGCAGCTCAGGCGCGGGCGGTGCGGGCGCATCGCCAGCGGCTGCGCGGCCTTCGGGATTCGTCATGAACGCCCAGATGTAGCCATCGCGCTCTTCGCAGAGAAAGCTGCCCGCGTAGATGCGCTCGCACTTGAGTTTCGAATCGGCCGTGAGCGAAGGGATTTGGCGGCACTGGCCCGTGTGCGCGTCGAATTGCCAGCCGTGATAGGCGCACTCGACGTTGGCGCCGTCGAAGCGGCCGAAGGATAGCGGGAAGGCGCGGTGCGGGCAGACGTCGCGCAGTGCGAAAGGTTTGCCCGCGGAATCGCGCCCCAGTACCAAAGGCACCTCGAGCAGCAGGGCGCGCAGGAGTTTTCGCCCGCGCAGCTGGTCGCTGCGCAGCGCCGGGTACCAGAATCCCCATAGCATTTCGCCGGCTTGCTCGGTCGGCTTGGAGGGAGTGCCTGTGCCTTCGCTCATCGCGGGCGGCTATCGTAGTACATTCGCGCCCTCGGCGGCAAAATGGATACGAGGCTCTTGGAGAGATTAATCCGACGTGACGATCTTGTGGTAGCGCCCTTCCCACCAGTAATAGATAGAGGAGCCTTTCTCGATGAATTCGACGCCAATTCCATCCAGCTTCAGGTGAGCCGATTTTGTCTCGTCGAAGCCGACATACTTTCCCGGCGGCGCTGTGTAGATCACCGGCGCAAAACAGTCTTTCCCTTCGCAACGCTCCAAGCGTTTCCAGGCGGATGGAGTGGCACTCGACCCGCGTCCGAAAATTACGATCTGCCACGGGCCGACGCCACCGCGTTGCGCGGCGGGTACCAAAAGAAACGCGTAGGATGTACTATCCGGGCTTTCGAAATGGCCCGGCGCGATCCCGGGGCATTCCTTCGGATGCTCTTGCTGCCAGATATTGGGATCGTCGCCATCCAAATCGGAAAGCCGCAGCGGTCTCCAACCCCCGAAATTCACTTTGAGAGCTTCGTTAATCGGAGCGGGAAGGACTGCCTCACTGCACGAGGCCAAGGGCTGAACCGCCGAAGCTTGACCGAAAGTTGCGCACGGAAAACCGACGGCAACGGCCAGCGCGGCAGCCGCCAGAAAAATCCTCGCTTGCTCTCTTGCCAGCCTCGTAGCTGTCATACTCGGAAGTGTGAGGCAAGCGCGACGCGGCATTCAACCGGCCCGTGGCGGCGAATTCCTTATTGGTAACCTAGCCCGTCGGTTAAATTGCGGCGGAATCTTGACTGAATTTTCCCAAGTTATGGGAGCGAAGACGGCGCGAAGGCTTTCGCCGGTACGTTCGTACCGGAAGGAATTGAACCAAGCGACCTATCGACCGTGCCGAATGGTACCGGCACAATCACTTCAGATTCGGGGCCGTGCGGCAACCGGCGTAAGTCCAGGAAGGGCAACCTTCGCGGCAGCCACGAGCCTGAAGCACCCTCGGATTGTTAAGCACCTCCATCACCCATGCCCCGAGCGGCCGGTCCCCCCACCGGCCGCTCCCCCTTTTAGGCTCACCCTGCGAAATTAAACTCGATACCGCGATGGTGTGTCGGGACAGGCGCGCGAGTCTGCTTGCAAGCGGGCAGCCCGTGCCCAGGTGACGACGGGACTGCGACGGGGACGAAAGCCTCCGCGATTTCCGCGGGACGGCTTGAGCCGCTGCCCATCCATGGTGACGCTATCCGCTCCGCACGCCTCAGCGCCGGCGCCCCAGCGGGCGGTAGCCGGAAAGCGAGCGCGGCCGCATCCGAAAGCGCGGCGGGAGCGGCGGCGGCACGTTGTGAAGCGGCGAACCGCAGTTCGAGCAGATCTCGATTTGGGTTGTTTGCACGCGCAGCCAGTGTCCGCGCGCGGGACACTCGGCATTGAGACACTGCACGGTCCAGCCCGGCAGATATTGCATCGTCTCGCCTCGCAGTGAGTGAGGGCTCGCGGCGGAAGAGGATGCAAGCCGCCGAAATGCCCGTCCAGCAAAAACGCCCCGTAAAACAGGCCGGATTGTGCGCCGCCGTTTCTAGTGTGTCAAGAAAAATATCCACAATTAGTAGGGGTAGGCTTGCCGCAGGGGGTTTGCACACTTTTCCAAGTCAGTTGGAGCGAGATCTGAGGTTCGAGCGAGCCTAGTTCGGATGCAGGGGCGGAGGCGAGTTCTCGTTTTGGTTCTGGTTTTGGTTTTGGTTTTGGTTTTGGTTTTGGCTCTGGTCGGTACTCGGTGAACTGGCGCTGGGTGAATTGCCGCTGTTGGAGCCACTCCCGGCCGCGGTGGCCCCCGCTTGCAGCGCGTCGATCTTCTTTTGCAGGTCGTCGATCTCCTGCTGCTTCGCCGCGATCTCGTCCTGCTCGTCCTTCAGCGCGGCAGCGCCGGCCTTGTCGGAGGAATAGTCGGGCTTGCCGTAGTACATCTGCTGATCGAGGACCAGCTTGCGCTGCGCGATGTCGAGATCGGTTTTCAGGCTTTTGAGCTGCTGCTGATCGGCATCGATCTCGGCAGATTTCGCGGCCTTGTCCTCGGCGTTGGCAGGCGCGGCCTGACCCTGAGCGCCCTGGTCAGATGACGCAGCGGCGCTTTGGTTCGCATCGCCTACGACGTTCACCGAACCAGGGCTGCTGGGGATGTTGTCGTTGTCCCAGACTTTAGCGGCTTTGGGCTCGTCCTTTTTCTCTTCGCGCGCGCGGCGTGCGGCGGCCGCCAGCGAATCCTGCTGCTGGCCCGACTCCGCGGCGTCCTGCGATTGCGCCGAGCAAGCCGGAACCATGGCTATCGGAGACGCCAGCAAGATCGCGAGGCCCCACTTGACCAGTTTCATCGCACTTCTCCCGTCAGCAGCCTTCAACCACCGTGATTACTCCCCCATGGTAGGCGCGATGCGCGCACGATGGCAACTCGCGTTCGCCGCCTCATCCCAAAGAAGCAACTGTACCCTTGTATGGGAGAAACCTTCGACCGACTAGACCCAAAACCGTCGGCCTCAGGGTGGCGATCCTTATCGGATCGCCACCAACATCTTCCCGGTATTCTCGCCTTGCAGGACGCCGATCAATGCGCGCGGCATATTCTCGAAGCCTTCGACGATAGTTTCGCGGTACTTGAGCTTGCCTTCCTTGATCCATTGCGCCATCTGCGCGATGCCTTCTGGAAAGCGATCGGCGAATTGATAGATAAGGAAGCCCTCGGCGCGCGCCGTTTTCGTCAGCAGGTAGCCGAAAACCGCCGGGCGCGGCTCCGGCTTCGACAGATTGTATTGCGAAATCTGCCCGCTGATCGAAATGCGCGCCTTGGTGTTCAGCACGGGGAAAATCGCGTCGGTGACGGCGCCGCCCACGTTGTCGAAATAGCAATCGATGCCGTTGGGACAAAGTTCTTTCAACTTGGCGACGTAGTTCTCGGTCGTCTTGTAGTTGAAGGCGGCATCGAAACCTAATTCGCCCGTGAGCCACGCGACTTTGTCGTCGCCGCCTGCGATTCCCACAGCGCGGCATCCCTTGATTTTGGCGATCTGCCCGGCGACTGAGCCGACCGCGCCCGCCGCGCCCGATACGACCACGGTCTCGCCCGCCTTCGGCGCGCAAATGTCGAGCAGGCCGAAATACGCCGTCATTCCGGGCATTCCGAGGACGCCGAGTGAGGTCGAGGGCGGCGCGACATTCGGATCGAGCTTGCGCAGACCTGCGCCATCGGAAACCGCATATTCCCGCCAGCCCCAATACCCGTTGACGATATCTCCCGGCTGAAATCTCAGATTTGCCGATTCCAGCACTTGGCCAACCGCGCCGCCGACCATCACCTCGCCGATGTTCACCGGATCGGCGTACGTCCGCACGCCGTTCATGCGGCCGCGCATGTAGGGATCGATCGAAAGAAACATGCTGCGCACGAGAAGCCGCCCATCCGTGAGCGCGGGAATCGGCACCGAGACGAGCGAGAAATCGGACTCTTTCGGCATGCCCACGGGGCGCGCCGCGAGGACGAACTCCCGGCTCACCGTCGGGAGAGGGCTTGCAGCGCCTGCTGAGGTGGATGTCATAGCGATCCTCGGCGGCATTATGCCACTGTTCTCTTCGTGTGTGGTATATCGGTAGGCGCACAGCCGGGCTGGAAAGGCATCGCGCGATGGGAAGACAGACGATTGCTCTGCTGGCACTCGGCTCGGCCCTCGCGCTCAGTCTGTTTGCGGTTCCTGCCGACGCTCGAGCACAGAACCTGGAGCGCGATCTTTCTTTTGCGGCGCGGCAGGGCGGCCAAGCCCCGTCTGCGTCAGCGGCGGAATCACAGCCGCAGCAAACGGTGACCGAATACACTCTGCCGCCCGACCTTTACAAAAAGGCGCGCCACCTCGGCGAGATTCATTTTCGGCTCGCGATCCTCGATTTCGTCTACGGCGTCATCGTGTTGTGGCTGATCCTGCACCTGAGGCTTGCGCCGAAATATCGCGATTGGGCGGAGAAAGCAGCATCCAACCGTTTCGTTCAGGCGGTGATTTTTGCGCCGCTGCTGATTCTCACGATGGACGTCCTTGGTCTGCCCGCGGACGTTTACGAGAATTGGGTCAACCGTGCGTTCGGCCTTTCCGTGCAGGGCTGGCGCTCATGGGTGTGGGATTGGACGAAGAGCGAAATGCTCAGCGTGCTGGCGGCGATAATCCTCGTCTACCTTCTTTACGCGATAATCCGCAAAGCCCCGCAGCGCTGGTGGTTCTACTTTTGGCTCATCTGCGTGCCGCTGGGCGTGCTTCTCGTGACGATTCGGCCGCTGGTGATCGATCCGATGTTCCACAAGTTCGAGCCGCTCGCGGAGAAAGATCCCGCGCTGACCGCGTCGCTCGAGAATCTGGTGCAGCGGGCGGGCGAAAATATTCCAGCGGAGCGAATTTTCTGGATGGGCGCCTCGGAGAAATCGACGGAGCTGGATGCGTATGTCACCGGATTCGGCGCGTCGAAGCGAATCGTGGTGTGGGATACCACCATTAAGGATATGACCACGCTGCAAATCGTCTTCGTGGTGGGCCACGAAATGGGGCATTACGTGCTCGAGCACATTCCGAAAGGAATCGCGCTGGCCGCCATCTTCTTTCTGATTCTTTTTTATCTCGGCTATCGCTCGATTGGTTGGGTGCTCACGCGCTGGGGAGAGAAATGGGGGATTCGCGGCGTCGACGATTGGGCGTCGCTGCCGGCCTTGCTATTGCTGCTCAGCGTTTTTTCATTCGTCGCGAATCCGATCACCAGCGCGGCCAGCCGCTACTTCGAGCATCAGGCCGACCAATACGGCCTCGAAGTGACGCACGGACTCACGCCGGATTCAGGGCAGGTCGCAGCGCAGGCGTTTGAGGTTCTCGGCAAGGTCGATCTGTCCGATCCGGCACCCAACCCTGTGGACGTTTTCCTCTTCTACAGCCATCCGCCCATTCCCGACCGCATCCATTTCGCGCTCACCTACGACCCATGGGCAAACGGCGGCCACGGCGAATTCGTTCACTAGAGGGCGTAGCGCCGCGCGTGCAGCGTCATGCGAATGCCGTTGCGCGGGCGCAGCGTGACGAGCGGCTCGGGCACCACTTCGTGGCCCGGCACAAGCCGCAGCCGGAATTTCTGCGCCAGCGCGCCGATCACGATGGCCGCTTCCATCAGCGCGAATCCCTGGCCGATGCAGCGGCGCGGCCCATCGCCAAACGGAAAATACGCGCCTGCGGGCAGCCGCTGCATCAGGCCGTCGAGCCAGCGCTCGGGGCGATAGGTGTCCGGATCGTCGAAAAAGCGCGCATCGCGGTGCGTCACCCACGGCGCGAGCAGGATCGTCGAGCCCAGCGGAATATCGTAGCCGCCGATCTGGCAAGGCTCGATGGCCATGCGCGCGAGAATGTAGGCCGGCGGATAGAGCCGCAGCGATTCGTTCATCACGGCTTGCAGATAAGGCAGGCGCTGCAAATCGGCCACTTCCGGCACGCGCCCGCCGAGCACGCCGTGTAATTCCTCGTGCAAGCGCGCTTCGATCGCGGGATTCTGGCTGAGCGCGTACCACGTCCACGAAAGCATTTGCGAAGTGGTCTCGTGCCCGGCGATGAAGAGCGTCATCGCTTCGTCGCGAAGCTGCTGCTTCGTCATATGGCTGCCGTCTTCATCCATCGCGTCCATCAGGAGCGCGAGCAGGTCGTTGTGATGAGCCGCGCCGTTGGCGGCCTGGCGCTCGGCAATCATGCGGTAGACGAGCGAATCCATGAACGCGAGCTCCTGATTCGCGCGGCGATTATTCGGGGTCGGCCACGTCTCGGGAACGCGCACAGGGAATCGCTGGCGGCGCAGCGAGTAGCGCATCAAGAACGTCATCGCGCGCCCCACCTGCTCGGCCTCGCCGGGCAGCGTGGTGCCAAAGAGCGTGCGCACGGCGATATCGAGCGTGAGGCTCATCATATCCTGCGAGACGTTGCGCTCTTCGCCGTCGCGCCAGCGCGAGATGTGGTCCTCGGCGATTTCGGCCATCGTGGCGGCGTAGTCATTCACGCGCGAGCGATGAAACGCGGGCTGCGCGAGCCGCCGCTGCCGCCGCCAGAAATCGCCTTCGCTGATCAGCAGGCCCTGGCCGAGCATGCGTCCCGTGATGCGGCGCGTCAGCTCGCTCTTATGGAATTTGCTGTGCTGGACGACGAGCACCTGCTCGATGAAATCCGGATGGTTCAGCAGGATGCGTTCCTGCATCATCACGTGGAAGCAGACGATATCGCCGTACTCGCGCGCGTAGCGCCGCATCACGCCGAGGGGATCGCCGCGGACGTCGAAGGCTACTCCGACGATGGGCAGACCCTTCGGCCCGGGCAACACCCGTTTCCCGTTTGACGACATTCGATCGTTGCGCGCGAGTCCGCGCAGCCTCCTGGGTCATCTGATTGTACCGTGAGGCTGACGTTTTGGCGCTCGCGCGGGACGGTATAAAATGCTTGTGAAAATCGGACAGCCTCAAAAAGAGAACCGCATGGAATGCGAAAAGCCGGAATGGATCGCGGGGGTCGAGGGCATCCTCGGAGCGCTGAATGAGGGTGTGCTCATCGCCGACCAATGCCACAAGATTGTTTTCGTCAACGAGCGCCTCGCCGAAATGGTTGGCAGTCCCGCCTCCGAACTCATCGGCCAGTTCGCCTCCGAGTTCTACGCACCGGGCGAATACGCGTATCTGATGGCGCACTCCGCCGAGAACGCGCTGGACGGGCAGAGCCGCTTCGAGTTCGTCCTGCCGCAGCGGGATGGCAAGCGCTTGCCGGTGATCATCAGCTCGCGGAGCGTTGAGGATCTCGAAGGCCATACGTTCGGCATCGTGATGTTCACCGACATTTCGGAACAGAAGCGCGCGCAGGAGCAGCTTCGCGAGGCCAACGCGCAACTCGAAAAGCGCCACAAGGAAATCGAGGAGGATCTCGCGCTGGCCGCGCGCGTGCAGCAGAGCCTTGCGCCGCAATCGATTGTTTGGGGCGGCATGCGCGTCGAAACGTTCCTTGATTCGGTGCGGACGATCGGCGGCGATTTCGGCTTGGTGAGCGCGCAGGACAATGAACATCTCACGGTGCTCGTCTGCGACGTATCGGGCCACGGCATCGGCTCGGCGCTCGTGGCCAACCGCCTCTACGCCGAAGTCCTGGCGGAAATGCGCAGCGGCGCGCGGCTTGGCGAGATGCTCGGCGAGCTCAATCGCTTCGTGCTGCAGAGCATCGGCGGCTCGTCCTTTCTTTTCAGTGCGGCGGCCGCGCGGCTCGATCGCGGCGGGCGCTGCATGGTTTTCGCGGGCGCGGGGCATCCGCCTGGGATGGTTGTGACGCCGGGAAAAGAGCCGCGCCTGCTCGAATCGCGCAGCATGCTGCTGGGAGCGTTCGACGATGCGGTGGGCCCCGAGGCGGAGCTGCAGGTCCCTCTCGATCCGGGCGACCGCGTCGTGCTCTACACCGACGGCTTCACCGAGGTTTTCGATTCCCGGCGCGAAATGCTCGACGTGGACGGCCTGCAGAAAATCGTCCGCGAGACGTCGCATTTGCCGCTCGGCGAAATGAAGCAGGGCATCCTGGATCGCGTCGCCGCGTGGCGCGCAGGCCCGTCGCGCGACGATATGTCGCTCGTCCTCCTCGAAGTCCTCTGACGCCGAGTTTCGATCCAATGGTGGCACAGACAATCATGTCTGTGCATGACTGGCGCGGTATAATCGGTCTCCGGTTCCAGGCTGGGAGGTTCTCGTGGCAGAGACCGTCCGATTGACGACCACCGCCAAAGCCGCGGGCTGCGCGGCAAAGCTCAGCCCCAGCATCCTCGAAAATGTGCTGAAGCGGCTGCCGGCGCAGCACGATCCGAATGTCCTCGTAGGCTTCGAGACAAGCGACGATGCGGCGGTCTATCGGCTCTCGGACGATCTCGCGCTCGTCCAAACCGTCGATTTCTTCACGGCGATCGTCGACGAGCCCGATCTCTTCGGCCAGGTCGCGGCCACCAATGCGCTAAGCGACGTTTTCGCGATGGGCGGGCGGCCGATCTCGGCGCTCACGATTGTTGCGTTTCCCGCCGCGCAGCCGCCCGAAGTGCTCGAAGCGATTCTGCGCGGCGGCCTCGCCAAAATGACGGAGGCGAACTGCACGGTCGTCGGAGGGCATTCGATCCGCGACGACGAAGTGAAATTCGGCTACGCCGTCACCGGGCTGATCGATCCGCGGAAAGTCTGGCGCAACGTGGGCGCGCGCCCGGGCGACACGCTGATCCTCACCAAGCCCCTCGGCACGGGCGTGATCGCGACCGCGCTGAAGCAGACTCAGGCCGAGCCCGAATGGGTGGCCGCTTCCACAGCTTCGATGACGCGCCTCAACCGCGATGCGGCCGACGCGCTGCACGAGATCGACGACGCTGCCCCCGCCGGCGCGAAGCCGGTCCACGCTGTCACCGACGTCACCGGATTCGGTCTGCTCGGCCATTCCCGCGAGATGGCCATGGGTAGCGGCGTCTCGATTCGCATCGATCCCACACGCATCGCCTATCTTCCCGGCGCAATCGAAGCCGCGCGCGGCGGCTTCCTCTCCGGCGGCCTCGCCAACAATCGCCAGTTCGTCGAGGGCTGCGCGCAATTCGCTCCGTCGATCCCCGAGGAGTTCCGCTCGCTCCTGCTCGATCCGCAAACGTCCGGCGGCCTGCTCGCCTCGCTAGCGCCCGAAGCGGTCCCGGCGGCGTTAGCCGCGTGCGAGCGCCGCAACGTCCCCGCGCGCGTGATCGGCGAAGTCGTCGCCAAGCGCTCGCCACTAATCGAAATCGCCTAAGCCTTCAGGGTGAGTCAGTTTCCGATTAGCGCAGTGGTTTGAAGCCCGCGCGAGCCTCTTCTGAAAAAAGTTGCGGCCGTTCCCGCCCACAGAAACGGTTCATTAAGGTGCATAACGGGTGAAGACAAGGTCGCGCGAAGCCCTCGCGTGACACGGGAAGCAGGTTTTCATCAAAGCGTCGTTGCCAAGCGTGCCGTCTTTGTTGAAGTGACCAAAGCCCCAGCCGCCCGTCGCGGCGTACTTCTTGGAGTCTTTGATCATAAATTGAATGTTCGTGGCAGGCCCGGGAACGAAAGATTGGGCGCGGCCGAAGACGGTGTTGTTTTCGTCCGACGGAACGTTACTCCAATGCACGGCGGCAATGATGGTGCCGTCCGGGAACGGAAGCTTTCCTTCCCGGTAGGCCTTGATTGCTACATCGTTGCCCAACTTGACGCCCAAACTGTTGAGGTTGCCGGCTTCATGGGCCACGGAGATCACCGGCCAGTCGCGGTAGCTGGCGGGCATTTTTGTTACGAAGACCGGTGCGGCCTGTCCAACCGCCTGTCCGGATGCGGGAATTATGGAAGCGACAACGGCGGCCACCGTTGCGACTGCAACTAGCAAGAAAGCGATGCGCTTCATAGGAATCCTCCTTCCGACGTGCGTAGATCTTGCTGTCTGTCACGCGGCAGACCTTTTCGCCCGCGCGGATCGTCGGTCGAATTTGCGTGTACGCCCTGCCCTCCCGGTCTCGTTTGGCTCATGGTATCCCCCTCCTTTTGGAGTCGCGTTGGAGTTTTTTCGAAGGCTGGGCGTGACGCGAGGAAAGCGATAGTAGAGAGAAAACGAGACATTAGCACAGTTACTGGGTCCAGTGCATTAAGTCCTAGCAAGTTGGATTATCAACAAACTGAGCCACTGCGAAACTTTCCCGGCAGTCGCCTGAATCAGGCGAATCGTGTACACTCTCCCGCGTTCACTTCCTTCATGGACCCGGTAACACACGGAATTGCGGGCGCGCTCCTCGGCAAGGGATTTTTCTCGAAGCGCCAGGAGAAGGTCGCGATCTTCGCGGCCACGCTCGGCGCCGTTTTCCCCGATATCGACACCTTCTACGAAACGTACGCGCAAATCGCGCATCACGATCCGCTCGCGATCGTGAAATACCATCGCGCGATCACGCATTCATTCGTGGGGCTGCCGTTTTTCGCGGCGCTGCTCGCCGCGCTCACTCCGCCCGTGCTCAAGCTGCTCAAGCGACGTTATCCGCGGCTGCACGATTGGGAAGCGCCGCCTTTCTGGCTGCTCACCATAATTTACGGCGTCGGCATCGCGAGCCACATCCTTCTCGACGTTATGACGTCGTTCGGCACGCGCATGTGGTATCCGATTTCGACCCGGCGCTTCGCTTGGGATTTGCTGTTCATTATCGATTTCGCGTTCACGACGATCATGCTTGCGCCGCAGGTAACTGCGTGGATCTACCGCGATCCGGCGAAAAGCCGCAGCCGCGCGGTGAAAATGTGGATCGCGTTCACCGTGGGCGACCTCATCGCGTGGCTGCTCACGGCCGCGGCTTCCTATCCTTTCCACCTGTGGATTGCAGTGCTGATCAGCGGGTTGCTGGCCGTGCTCTTCTTCGCTCCGGCGCTGCGCGGATGGGGATTCAAAATCACGCGCGCCGAGTGGTGCCAGGCCGGAATGTTCTGCACGATCGTATATCTCTTCTTCTGCTCGGTCGCGCACCATCGCGCAATGCTGAAAGTGCGCGCGTTTGCCGATGAACATCACATCGAGGTCGATCGCATGGGCGCGCTGCCGATCCCGCCGTCGCTGCTCGATTGGGGCGATGAGATTCGCACGCCCAGCGGCATCTTCGTCTCGCAATTCGATCTGCGCGAAAAAAATCCGCCGGCCTTTTATTTTGTCGCTGACTCGCCGCTCGACGATTACATTCTGCGCGCGTCCACGATGCCCGAGGTCCAGCTCTACTGGCAATTCGCGCGCTTTCCGGTGATTCGCAGCTACGCCGAGGGCGGCATGCACGTGGTCGAGATCGGCGAAAATCGGTCGATGCAGGGAGGGCGGCGCGGCCCGCAGCCATTCACCTATCAGGTCGTGTTCGACAGCGCCGGCAAGGTTGTCGAGCAGGGCTGGCTCACCGAGGGAATGCCCGGGCGCCGGATGCGCTATCTGGTGCCGCAACAGCCGGTGGCCCGGCCCACGCCTCCCGAAAAGAACGCGCCGTGAAAATCCTGATCTTCAGCGACATTCATGGCGACGTGCGGACGCTGAAAAGCATCGTCGCGCAGCCCGCCGACCTCTACATCGCCGCGGGCGACCTCGCGACATTCGGCCGCGGCCTCGAGCGCTGCGGCGAGGCGCTCGAGCCGCTCGGCAACCGTCTCTGGGTGCTGCCGGGAAACCACGAAACGCACGACGACACGCGCGCCCTCTGCAAGAAATTCGGCTTCGTTGATTTCCACCGGCAGGTGCGCGCGCTCGAATCGGCCAAGGGCGCGACGCAGTGGGCCGGCCTCGGCTATAGCAACATCACTCCCTTCAACACGCCCGGGGAATATTCCGAGGAGGAAATCGCGAAGGCCCTCGCCGCGTTTGACGGAATCCGCCCGCTCTACCTCGTGGTCCATTTCCCGCCGCTCGATACGAAGCTCGACGAATACGCGCCCGGCAAACATGCCGGGAGTCCCGCGCTGCGCGAATGGGTGCTGCGCGAGCAGCCGGTCCGCCTTTTCTGCGGCCACATCCACGAAACCGCGGGCCTCGCCGACCGCCTCGGCTCAACCGAATGCGTCAACGTCGGCAAGCGCGGCTACACAATCGAAATCTAAGCGCGTTCCTACGCATCCGTCATTCTGAGGCCCGCCCTTGGCCGAAGAATCTCTCTTTGCTTCGATCCCGGCGCGCGCTACGCCCAAGAGAGATCCTTCGGGCACAAAACGCCCTCAAGATGACGGCCGCTGCGCCGTCCGTAGCGCCGGCGTCCCGTCGGCTCTTTCTTTTATCGTGGGCGACCAGCCAAAAAGAGAAACGCCGGCTGGAAGCCGGCGCTACAAGGCGGCCGTTTCAGGGGTGCTGCGACACAAAAGCTAGCGAGGACCTTTTCTGGCGGGCGGCGTGGCGGGATAAATCACGAGCTGCCGGCGGTCGCCCGAGCCTTCGCTCATCGTTCGGACGCCGGGCGCGCCATTCAATTCCAGGTGGACGATCCGCCGCTCGCGCGACGACATCGGATTGAAGCGGAACTCCTGCCCCGTCTCGCGGACGCGCTGCGCGGCCACGCGCGCCGAAAGCTTCAATTCCTCGAGCCGCGTCGCGCGGTAATCGCCGCAATCGAATCGCACGCGGTCGTGGAGCTGCGGATTCAGCTTCAGCCAGCGATGCGCCACGTGTTCGAGCGCGAGCAGCAGCTCGGCGTTGCGCTCGAGCAGAAAATCCTGGTCGGCGCCGCGAAATGCGATCACCAGCGCGTCGCCATCCGGCCCGCCTTCGGTGCGCACGATTTCGTATTCGATTTCGAGCTGCATCTCGCGCACCACGAGATCGACGAAGCGCTTCAGCTCGGGGGCCGCGCGCTCGCGGTCGAAAGGAATATCGCGCGGCGGCTGCTCCCGGCGCGCGGGACGCGATTGATTTCTGTGCGGAAAAGATCCTCGCTGTTCGCTCATTCTTTTTTCTTGGCCTTGAATTTACTCCGCGAAGGCAGCGGTTGCGACTTGTTCAAATACCATTGCTGCACCACGCCGATCAAGTTGCTCGTGAAATAGTACAGGTTCAAGCCGCTCGACAGGTTGAAGAAGATGAATCCCATGAAGAGCGGCATCAGCATCATCATTTTCTGCTGAGCCGGATCGGCCGCCGCCGTCGGCGTAGGCGTCATTTTCGTCATGAAATACGACGTGATCACCATCAGGATCGGCAGTACGTAGTACGGGTCTTTGGCCGAGAGGTCGTGAATCCAGAAAATCCACGGAGCGTGCCGCAGCGCGATCGCTCCATTCAGCATCCGGTAGAACGCGTAGATCACCGGAATCTGGACGAGCATCGGCAGGCAGCTTCCCAGCGGATTGATCCCTTCGCGCTGGTACACCGCCATCACTTCTTCATTCATCTTCCGCTTGCGCGGATCGGACATCGAATATTTCTTGTATTTGTCCTGAATCGACTTCACTTCCGGCGCCACCATCTGCATCTTGCGCGCCGAGTGGAACGTCCAGATGCGAATCGGCAGCAGCAGCATCGTCAGCGCCAGCGTGAAGACGACGATGGCCCAGCCATAGTTCGGGATGTACTTGTGCATCCATTCGAGAGCGAAGAGTAGCGGCTTGGCGATCGCGCCAAACCATCCGAACTGAATCAGCTCTTCAAGCGATGGATGCACTTTGCCGAGGGTCACCAGGTCCTTCGGGCCCACGTAGACTCGCAGTTTCACGGGGCCGGGATTCATCGCTCCGACGGCCATTTCCGCCTCGGGATCGTTCACCGCCTGGCCGTTGGCGGTGGAGTGGTGCCACTGCTGCCAGTCCCACATGGCAATGTCGGTGCCGTCGGGAATGAAGACCGCGGCAAAAAATTGGTCTTCGATGCCGGCATATTCCATCGGGCCGGCCTGCTCGAGCGGTTCGAGCTGGTTTCCCGGCTGGCCGAGCTTCTTGAACGCCAGCGTTTCCAACTTGCCGTTCTGCTTGTAAATGGGAGTCACGTACTGCGATTCTCTGAACGCGGCGCGGTCGCCGAATCCGCCGCGCCAAGCGACGGTCGCGGGCAGCGGCGTACCGTCGAGCGTGACGGCGACTTCAATCGAAAGCTGATAGTCCTGCGCGAACTTCAGTTTTTTGGTGACGTCGAGGTGCCCGTCGCTCCAATGAAACGTCACCTCGACGGGCGCGGTCGCTGTCACCGTTGACGGCGTCATCTCGTACAGTGCGGAATTCGCCTCCGCCTCCAGCTGCTTGTCCGCAAGCACGAGCGAGAAGGGCCACCCAAGCTCCTTCGCGGCGTCCGGATCCACCAGATCGAGCGGGCGCGGCGGCGTCTCTTCGTCCAGATATTTTTTCAGCTTCCAGCTGCGCACCACCCCGCCGCGGTTCGAAAGCTCGATGTGATACAGGGCGCTGTCGACCACAAGGTTCGTTTCGGCCTGCGCCTCGGCTGGTTTCGTAATCACGGGCCGAGCGGGCGCGGCATGGGTCGCGGGCCCACCAGCAACGGGCTTCGAGCTTGTAGGCTGTGCGGGCGCGGTCTGGACGGCGGATGTAGCCGGCTTCTGCGGCGGGACCGGGGGCTGGAAGTAATGCATCCAGAGGAATGTGATGGCGATGACGATGACAACGAAAACGATGCCGCGGGTCTGGTCCGACATCTCCTTCACTGCCGCAGCTCCAGTCCGCGCAAGCCGGCAGCGGTTTTGTGGGCCGCGGGTTTAGCCGCGACTCCGGCGCCATCGGCTGCGGAGGGCTTCAAACCCTGACGTTCCGGAAGCTCCTCCGGCACGGGATCGACTCCGCCTTGCGTGAAAGGACGGCAACGCAGCAGCCGCTTAATCGCGAGCACGCTGCCGCAGCGGGCGCCGTGCCGCGCCACCGCTTCATACGCGTAATTCGAGCATGAGGGATAAAACTTGCACGCGCCGCCCACAAAAGGCGCGAGCAGCATCATGTACAGCCGCAGGAGAAAGAGCAGCGCCCACGCCCCCAGCGATCTTGCCGCGGCGCCTACTGCGTGGGCTTCTCGGCGCGGGGCAGCAGCGCCAGCAACTCGGCCGCCAGCGGCAAGAACTTCGCCGTCGCTGCCGAGCTGCGCGGATGAATCACAATGTCCCATCCCGGGGCGATCTCCTGTCGGTGCAATCGTACGGTCTCGCGCAGCCGGCGCCGGATGCGATTGCGCTTTACCGCGTTTCCCAGCGCCTTTTTGATGCTCCAGCCGAACCGGCTGACGCTGAGGCCATTGGGGCGAAGAAAAACCGTGAACTCGCGGCTCGTCCGCCGCCGCCCTTCGCGATACACCGCGTCGTATTCGGCGCGATGCACCAGCCGGCAGGCGCGCGGCAAATCGAGACGCGCCCCATCAGACGCGCGTGAGACTGTGGCGTCCCTTCTTCCGGCGCTGCGCGAGTACTTTGCGTCCACCTTGGCTCTTCATGCGCGAGCGGAACCCGTGTTTCTTGTGGCGGGCGCGCACGTGCGGCTGAAATGTCCTTTTCGGCACCGATCTCTCTCCTCTGCTTGGTTGGCCCTTCTCGGCGGCGGACTGCGCGCTCGGATACGCTTCGAGGCCTAACGTGAATTACGTAGTGTAAGCGACGGAAGTTGCACGGTCAAGGAACGCTCATCGCGGGTAATAGGCCGGTTTCGAATCACAGAACAGATGCCGTTTAGCGGCGTCGCGTGGCGCGAGGGTGCGCGACGCGTTTCGCTGCGCCCCTTTGCAGCTCGCTTTCCAGCACCAGCTTCAGCTCGCGCTCGATATCCTTTTTCGCTTCGGGCGCAATCCCGATGAATTCCACTCCCACGCCCACGCCCGGCAGGCAATAGCGCACTTCGCAGCGCGTCTGCACGACCGCGTTCGTCACCGCCATGCGAAATTGCAGGTTCAATACCGCGCCTTCCGGAAAACGCCGGCTCGTGCTGATGAACATCCCATTGACGCTCAGGTCGGGCGCCTTCACGACCGTGCGTTCGTTTTGCCCTTCGTATGTCACCGTGATTTCGCGCAGGCAATGCATTCGGGAGTTGCCCGGCGTGCGTTCGATTCTTCCGTCCAAGCGCCTCTTGCTCATTCCAGCACCGTTTCCCGCGCCGCATCGCGCGTGTTGTGCAGCAGCCTCGCATGCCAGCTTTCCCGTTTCGCGCCGCACGCGGGACAAAACGCGAATCCTAGGGAAAGTTCACGTCCGCAAGACGCGCAGGCTTCGCCGCCGGTCTGCGCGAACGGCACCACGCGTTGCGCCTCCTCGAATGTCGTGATGCCGTCGCGCACCAATTCCAGCGCATGTTCCTGCATGAACTTGATTCCGTTGTGGCGCGCCAGCGTCTTCATCTCATCGTTGTGATTTCCGGATCGCGCCGCCTGCCGGATGGCGTCGTTGAAGCGCAGCATTTCGTATATCCCGACGCGCCCGCGATAGCCCGTGAAATCGCACTCCTCGCATCCATTCGGCACGTTGTACGTCTCGGGAGGCTCCATCAGTCCCGCCGACATCAAACTGTTGACGTACTCCTCCGTGGGCACCGAGGTATGGTGGCACTCGCACAGCTTCCGCAGCAGCCTTTGCGCGATAATGGCCGTCACGGCGCTCCCGATTTGAAATCCGGGGACACCAAGGTCGATCAGCCGTGTAACGGCCGATATGCTGTCGTTCGTGTGCAGCGTCGAAAGCACCAGATGGCCCGTCTGCGCCGCTTTGATCGCGATCTCCGCCGTTTCCAGGTCGCGGATCTCTCCCACCATCACCACGTCCGGATCCTGCCGCAGCACCGATCGCAGCGAACCCGCGAACGTCAATCCGGCCTTCGTATTGACCTGCACCTGGTTCAGCCCCGGAAGCGTGTATTCCACGGGATCTTCCACTGTGACGATATTGATCGCCGGCCGCTGGATCGCCCGCATGCAGGAATAGAGCGTCGTGCTTTTGCCCGATCCCGTGGGTCCTGTCACCAGCAACATCCCTTGCGGCATGCGCAGGATTTCGTTCAGCCCGTCGGTGATTTCCTGCGGGATTCCCAGCGAGCTGAAATCCTTTGTGGGAGACTCGCTCTCCAGCAGCCGCAACACAACCTTTTCGCCATACTGCGTGGGCAGCGTCGAAACCCGCAAATCGATCCGGCGTCCGTTGATTTTTACGACGAATCGGCCGTCTTGCGGCGCGCGGCGCTCGGCAATATCCATGTCCGAGAGAATCTTCACGCGAGACGCCACCTGATTCTGCAGCACGCGCGGAATTCGCTGGAAATCCCGCAGGATGCCGTCCACTCGGAACCTCACCGCCGTCTCCGCCTGTCGCGGTTCGATGTGGATGTCGCTCGCCTGCTTGGCCGCCGCGGCCTTGATCATCCCCGCGACCAAATGGACCGCCGGTGTTGTCTTCGACTTCTGCTGCAGCTCCTGCTGCATCTCCCGCATGGCCTCGATGTTGCGCTGCTGCGAGCTCGACGAGATGAATTCCATTCCCATCGTGTCGTCGGCCACCTGCACGGCCTCGGCGGGGCGTTCCAACGCTCCATACAGCCGGTCGAGCGCGCCCACCACCTCGCCCTGGAAGCCGAAGCGCGGCACGATTCCAAGCCCCGTTTTGAATTGAAGTTCGTCCAGGACCTGTATGTTTTGCGGCTTCGCCATCACCACGACGAGCTTTTTGTCCTCGATTGCAACGGGAACCGCGAGCGATCGTCTTGCCAGTTCCGCGGGAATCAGTTTGAGCACGCTGGCAGGCGGGTCAATTTTCTGGCAGTCCAGGTACTCCACACCCGACACTTCACTGACCGCCGCCGTCAATTCCTTCTTCGAGACCAGCTTTCTCTGCAGCAAGAGCTCGCCCAGATGGACGAACTTTCCTTGCTGCTCCTGCAACGCCTTCTTCAAATCGGCCGCGGAAATCTGCCCGCGTTCGCAGAGAACTTCGCCCAGCCGTTTCCTCTTCATCTGTCGATTTCCCTCCGGCGGGCGCACTGAAAGCGCCGCCAGAATAGGCGGTATTACGGAAGGGGGTTACCTACTCCTGGAGTATAGGGATACCACGTCTCGCCGCGCGCTAGACGATTTTCGCTGCCCGCGTGTCGCCTCGTGCAATACTGCCCGGCCGCCAGCCGATGGAGGCGCTTACTTCACGGGGCCCAGCACTTCCTTCGCCCGCCCGGCGTCCTCGGCTCGTACGAGGAGCTTCACGCCGCCCATCCAGAGTCCCGGCTCTTCGCCGCCCGCGTCATCGGCGCTGACAATCGAATGAATGCCCGCGGCCTCCAGCGCACCGTGAGCGAGTTCCGCTTCGAGCCTATCCAGAAAATCGCGTACTACGACCAGTCCTTCACGCCCAGTTTTGCTCATTGTTTCACCCGTTGGGCCAAGCCCGTTTCACTCTCTCATAGACGACCGGCGATGCCCCCAGATCCGGGTCCCGATCAGAAGCCGGTGGCGCCGAAGGCCTGCTTCACGTTCGGCTGGAAGAGATACCAGAGAATCCACGCGTAGATCGCGGCGAAAATCAGGCGTCTGATCAAAAACACGAAAAGGAAAATGTGCATGTGTTCGAACGGGCTGATGATCGAAAGCACCGAGCCGAGCAGGCCGATTCCCGTAAGCACGATCGTGATGATGCGAGCCCAGTTCTTGAGCTTCCACAACCCCACGCCCACCACGATGTCGACGGCCGCAGCGATCAGCAGAAAAACGGCGATCACCGCCGCGCCCACTCCCGCCAGCATGCCCATGCGTGAGGCACCCATCGTCGAAACCAGCATCCCGCCCAGGAGACTGAACAGGGCGCCCACAACCAGCAATCCAGCTCCGATAAACGCCAGAACCGCAAGAATCGTTACACCGGTCGGACGCTGCATCGTCTACTCCTTCGCGCGGGATGGTCGGTTCCGCCTGCGATTCGTTCTCCCGGGAAGCGCTGATCGCGCCCCAAGGATTTCGGGGAAGGTACAGCCAAGCCCGTCGGCGGTCAAGCACAAACACGCCCCGGCGCGCCGCCAATCTGCCGCGAAAAGCCCATTGGGCCGGGAGCGCCATCGGGTGTAGACTCCGACCCAGCTACGAGTCGCGCTCCGCCCGGATTTCGCCAGAATCCGGCTCGCCTAAGGAGTTCCACAGTGAGCAGGCCAGCAAGAAGCCCGGTGGGGAGGCATCTTCGACTCTCTGGACTAGCCGCCGTCGGCTTGCTGCTTGCGTGTGCCGGCGCCCGATGGGTTCCGGCGGCCAGCGCCCAATCGCCACCTTCGGCTTCGGCCGCTACGACCCCGTCCGCCACCCAGACTGCCACCAACGCTCCCGAAATGAGCACGCACGACAATCCCCTCCCGCTCGAATCGCGCGTCAACCTGGTTCCGGTTCGCGTTGTGGTCCGCGACTCGAATGGAAATGCTATTGCCAACCTGCATCGCGAGGATTTTCAGCTCTTCGAGGACGGCAAGCCCCAGATCGTGTCGAACTTTACGGTGGAGACGCTGGCGTCGCTTTCCGGAGGCGCCGCCGGGGCGAGCGCAACCGAAAGCAAAACGGGCGCGGCAGACTCAGGAAAATCGGGCCCAGCCTTCCTGCCCCCCGGGCGATTCGTGGCGCTGCTTTTCGATGATCCGCACCTGAACCTGCAAGACCTGATGCGGGCTCACATCGCCGCCAGCAGCTACGTCGAGAAATATCTGGCGCCCACCGATCGCATCGCCGTCTTTACCGTGTCGGGACAAACGCAGACCGATTTCACCGACGACCGCGCCAAGCTGCGTGCAAACCTGGCGAACATGATCCCGCGCAGCGTCACGGCGGGCGATCCTTCGACGCCCGCCGACTGCCCGGTGATGGATTATTACGAAGCGGTTGAAATTCAGGATCACCACGATACGAACGTCATCGACGTGGCCACGCAGGACGCGGTTGCGTGCATCGAGTCACAATCGGGGGCTTCGACCTCGCAGCAGAGTGCGGCCGCTCAGGCCAGTCTCATCGAACAGGGCCAGGCGCTCGCCGAATCGACCGCTCTGCGCATGGAGGAAATGGGGGATGAAGAGACGGAATACGCGTTGCGCCGTCTCCGAGAAGTCATCGACCGCATGTCGGCCTTGCCGGGACAGCGCAGCGTCGTGCTGATCTCACCGGGCTTCATCTACCCCAATCGCGAAGCGGAGTTTTCCGAGATCGTGGATAAGGCGATTCGCCAGAATGTATTCATCAACACGCTCGACGCGCGCGGACTCTACGTTCCCGACTTCGGCGATATCTCGCAGCCCACCAACGACCCGAACCCGGTGACGGCAGGATATCGCAGCAGACTGCATCTCGATGGCCAGTCCTCACAGGTGGAAGTGCTGATGGACCTCGCCTCGGAGACCGGCGGCATGTCGTTTCACGACAACAACGATCTCGCCGCCGGCCTCCGTGAACTCGTGTCCCCGCCCGAAGCGTACTATCTGCTGGCGTTCGTGCCGCAAAATCTGAAATACGATGGCCACTTCCATTCGATAAAAGTCGGGCTGGCCGGAAAAAATAAGTATACGATCCTGGCGCGCAAAGGATTCTATGCGCCGAAACATGGAGAAACGCCCGAGCAACTGGCCGCGCGCACCATCCAAGACGCACTCTTTTCGCAGGAGGAGCAGCACGGGTTGCCCGTAGCGCTGCAAACGCAGTTCTACAAAACCGGCGCCACCGACGCGAAACTCGCCGTGCTCGCGCACGTCGATCTCGCACATCTCCGCTTCGACAAGGCCAACGGCCGCAACGACAACGACCTCACCGTGGTCGCCGCCCTCTTCGACCGCAACGGCAACTTCGTCACCGGAACGCAAAAAGTGATCATCATGAAGCTGCGCGACGATACGCTCGCGAGACTCAGCCAGACGGGCGTGACGGTGCGCACCAACTTCGACGTGAAGCCGGGCGATTACGTCGTGCGCCTCGTTGTGCGCGATTCCAATGCGGCGCAACTCGCCGCGGAAAGCGGCTCCGTGGAAATCCCATTCTAGCGACGCGGGCGTGAAGCGCGAAGGAGGTGCGTTATGACGATTCGGCAAATCACGCGAGGCTTTGCAACCATTGCGCTGGCCATCGCGATGGCCGCCGTTTTTTGCGCAGCGGCGCGCGCGCAGCAGCCGCCTCTTCCCAGCGGGCCGCCCGCAACGAACGCGAACGCGGCGCCGGAAACGCCCGCGAGCTCAGTTCCTGTGATCCACGCCGAGTCGCGCGTCGTGCGCGTCGACGTGATCGTCACCGACAAGAAGGGCAACTACGTCCACGACCTCACGCCCAAAGATTTCCGCGTCTACGACAACGACAAGGAGCAGCAGATCGTCAATTTTTCTTTCGGATCGTCCGAAAGCGCCTCTCAGGCTCCCGAGCGCCACTACATGGTCCTGTTCTTCGATGATTCCACGATGGACTTCGCCAACCAGGCGCAAGCGCGCCTGGCCGCCCTGAAATTCATCGACGCGGACGCCGGGCCCGACCGCGTGATGGCTGTCGTCGATTTCACCGGCGCGCTGCGCATCATCCAGAATTTCACCGGCGATCCCGCGCAGCTCAAACGCGCAACCGAGTACGCCAAATCATCCGCGGTCTCGCCCAACGATTCGGATTCCTCCTCGGGAGGCGCCGAGGCAGGCGCGCCGATGCCGAGCCTCTTCAACACCGGAAATGATTTCGGCGTCTATACGCTGCTGCTGGCGATCCGCACCCTGGCCAAGGATCTCGCCGCGGTTCCCGGCCGCAAGAGCGTGGTGCTCTTCACCGAAGGATTCCCGCTAACGCCCGACGCCGAGATCGAGCTCACCGCGACAATCTCTGCCTGCAATCAGGCCAACGTCGCGATCTATCCGCTCGACGTCCGCGGCCTGATTGCGCCGATGCCGAACGGCACGCAGCTCTTCCATCGCAACGCTCCGACCACTGGGCCGCATCTCGTCCTCGCCGCGTTTCCGCAGCGCGGCGGTGCGCCCGGCGGCGGAGGTGGCGGCCGAGGTGGCGGCGGGGGCGCGCCGGGTGGCGGCGGTACAGGTGGCGGTGGAGGCGGTCGCGGTGGAGCGCCCGGCGGTGGGGCGCCGGGCGGAAGAGGTGGCGCGCCAAGCCCCGGCGGCGGAGGCGGTACGCCTTACAACCCATACTCGCCCTACGGCACAAATCCATACGGCAACACGCAGCCTAATATGATCCTTCCCACGCTTCCCGATACGGGCGTGGCGAACCAGTCGGTGATGTACGCGCTCGCTGACGGCACCGGCGGATTCCCGATCCTCAATACGAACGATCTGCTTGGCGGGCTCGCTAAAATCGCGCAGGAGCAGGACGAATACTACTTCCTCGGCTACGCGCCTTCGGATTCGCCCGACGGCTCCTGCCACACGCTGCGCGTCAAAATGGACCAGGGCGGCTACAAAGTCCGCGCCCGCACCGGCTACTGCACCATGAAACCGAAAGACATGCTGGCCGGAAAGCCGGTCGAGAAGGATCTCGAAGCGGACGCAACGAAAGCCGCGGCCGGTGAAATCGGCGGCACGATCGAAACGCCGTTCTTCTACACGTCGCCCAGCGAAGCGCGCGTGAATGTCACGATGGACATTCCCTCATCCTCGGTGCAGTTCAACAAGGAGAAGGGGAAATACCACGCGGATATCGACGTCCTCGGAATCGCTTACGCGCCGGATGGTTCGGTCGGCGCGCGTTTCAGCGACCAGCTCACCTACGATTTCGAAAAAGATGAGTGGAAGCATTTCCTCGAGTCGCCTATGCGCTACGAAAATCAGTTCGCGATCGCGCCGGGAAAATATCGGCTCACGGTCGTGCTGTCCGGCGGCGGGAAGGATTTCGGAAAATACGAAGAGCCGCTCGAGATCGATCCGTACGACGGCAAGTTCAGCCTGAGCGCGATCGCCCTCAGCAATCACGTCCAGCTCGAGGCGGGCATGGGCGCCGACATCGAGGCCGACCTGCTGGCCGATCGCACACCGATGATTGTCAACGGCGTACAGGTGGTTCCATCGGGCAGCAATCGCTTCAAGAAGACGGACGCGATCGCGTTGTACGCCCAAGTCTACGAGCCCAAGCTCGCCGATCCGAATCCTCCGGCGATTCGCCTCGCGTATCGCGTGATCGACGTGAAAACCGGCAAGCAGGTGTACATGCAGTCGAATATAAATCCCGCGCCGTCGATTCAAAAGGGCAATCCGGTCGTCCCGATCGGCCTGATGGTCCCCGTGAAGGACATTCCGGCGGGAAACTACCGCCTCGATCTGCAGGCCTACGACACCTCCGGCGCGATCACCACGATCCGCACCGTCCAATTCGTGGCCGAGTAGCGCGCCGCCACGAAGGTAACAAGCGAAGGCAGCAGCCCAGGGCTGAAGCCCCTTTATTGGGCTGCGCTTTTCGAGGGCCTACCCTTCGACCGCGCTCAGGGTAAAAAGGCCCACGCTTCCACCGGTTTGCCCTCGCGGGCTGAAGCAAACACCGGCGGAAACGTTCGCAGCTTACGGCACGACTGAAGTCGTGCCCTGACGCAAGCGCGGAGAGACTGGCCCGCGCGCAGCCTTCGCGTTCTCGTGGCCTCTGTGGAACTACCGTGCCGCTTCCGTATTTTTGCTGCAACAAATACCGCATTATCACTACTCCCTACGGGGGCTAAACAGGCGTTAAATAACCACGAAATGGCCGCTTTTGGCCGTTTCTTGTGCGATGCCGACCCACCGAGAGCGAACCGAGCGAGCCTTCCGCGCGTATATGGACTTGCTCGACGCCGAAGAACATGTCAAGGATGCGCTGAAGGATCCGCTCCAGCTAGCCGGCTTGACGGTCGAGGGGTTTCGTCTGCTGGAGATGCTGCACCGCGAGGGCGCCTTGCCCATCGCGCACATCACGAAGAGGCGCGGGCGAAGACGGGAAAGCACGCTGGAGGTGATCGGGCGGCTCGAGAAGCGCGGATGGGTGCGGAGGGCGATCGTCAAGCTGCCGCCAGTGAGTTTCGAACGCGCCCACTTGCCGAAGTCCAAAAAGGACGTTCCGAGGGAGGGCCAGAAAATCGCGGTCGCGGGCTTGACGGCCTCCGGCAAGAGGCTGATCGGGGATGTTCTGATGAACTATTCGAAAGTCTTCGAGAGCATCATGCGGGGGATCGATGGACGCGAACAGGTGTCGCTGAGCCGGATTTGCCGGAAGCTGCGCGCGGGCGACCCGGTGAAGTTTTTCCGAGAGATTCGGCTGGTGGACGAAGAGCAGGAAGCGGCGGAACTGAGGGAGAAGGCGATGGCTGAGTTGGAGCGGCTCACGGCCCGAAGGCGAGGGGCGAGTCGGGAGTTCAGAGTTGAGAGTTGAGAGTCGAAAGTCGGGGCCGCAACTCGAAGACATGCTGCGGGTGAACCTGCGCATTGGTAGGCGCTTTTCGCCGTCGTTTTATGTCGGACCTGAAGGTCCGCCCCCAAGGAAAAGGCCCACGGCTAAAAGCCACTGCCGAACCGCCACTCGGAGGGCCGCAAAAAGCAGATCCCTCTCTGCGTCCCGCGCCCGCATACACCGCCCTTCCTTTGTCAGGGCAGGCGGGAAAGGCAAAACCGCGCGGGACTTCGCTCGGGATGACAGTGTGCGCGCTTTTTTCCACGGCCTGCAAAAGCCGCGTTATTGGGGCGCTTTTTCGCGAGCCTGCCCTTCGACTCCTCTCCCTTCCTGCGTCAGGGCAAGCAGGGTAAAAAGGCCCACGCTTCCACCCTCACGCCGTGGCATCTTCGCCCTGCCTCAAATCTCAAATATCCGATCCTACCTAGCCCGTGACGAAACACCGATCTTCCATTACGATCTTCCCGAAGGAGTTTCCCGATGTGCAGGAATATTAAGACGCTCTACAATTTCGATCCGCCCGTCACCCCGGACGAGGTCCGCGCCGCGTCACTCCAATTCGTCCGGAAAATCACCGGCTTCAACAAGCCGTCGCAAGCCAACGAACTCGCGTTCACGCGCGCCATCGACGAAATCGCCCACATCTCGCTCCATCTCCTCCAGTCGCTCGAAACCACCGGGCGCCCCAAAAATCGCGAAGAGGAAGCCGCCAAAGCGCGAGCCCGCGCCGTCGAAAGGCTCGGCGCCGCCTAGCCGTCGCTTTTGGATTTGCTTTGGAATTTGCCCTTTGAATTTCAGGGTGTACGGGTGGAAGCGTGAGCCTTTAGGCTCGCGAAAAAGCGCGTTGTGATAAAACCGAGGTTCAGCCCGGCATCTTTGCCCATAGCGGCTGCCTTCTTGCCCTGCCTGCCCGAGCGAAGTCCAAGGGAGCGTAGCGAACGGTCGCCACGCCTCGATCCCAAGGGATGCTTGAAGCCGTGCGGCACCTTCTTGTACCCTTTGTTAACGATCGTGACGGACTCAGCGTCGCGCTGAGAGTCGTGTTCTGTGGGGGTAAGGAATTGTACGACGTTCGGCTGATCAGAAAAATAAATCAAGGTCGCGCATTTGCTCTAATTGGTTCAGGTCCGTCAAGTGAGATGCATTATCCGTCATGGCAGGCCCTTGCGGAACAAACGAAAGACGAAGTCGAGCGTAGAGGGTTGTTGCACGACCCGCCATCATATGCGAAGTACCTAGCTCAGAAGAAATACCCCGAACTTCTTTCGCAGACTGAGAGGGACCTCGGGAGTCGTGGCGAGCTTGTCGCTGTTTTGCGCAACATTATGGGAGCAGCTCCTCACGAGCGCGGATATGTCTACGAAATTCTGACTAGCTGGCCGTTCGCTTGCTACATAACAACGAACTGGGATGATGAAATTGCGCGACACCTTCGTGCGAAGAGGACATACTTCGAAACCCTTGGTAACTCAAAAGACGAACTCGCCCGGATACGAAGTGATACTTCCGGGCTCGTCGTCAAATTACACTCCGATCTTGCTCACCCAGATCAAGCAGTAATCACTGCAGGCGATTATTCGAAATTGCTGGGAGACGAATCCAAGTATCTTCGCGATCGCCTTGAAGCAATATTTCAAATGTTCGACGTGTTGATTGTTGGGCACAGCCTCAGTGACCCGGACCTAAATCTTGTGCTGCAGATTGCGAAGCTTGCCGCGCATCCTGAGCACCCGGTATTTCTAATCGCGGCAGATTTGACGGCTGCGGAAGTTCGCGACTACCTGGAACGTTTCAACATTGTTGCGATGTCCTATTCGAATGCAGACGGCGACCACGCCCAACTGCGACGCACGCTGGGACTATTAGATAAATTCATAATCCCCCGCCACAAGAGAATTGACTTAGCACCAGTCGCATACACCCCAGACGAACTGGTAGCGGCACAGGCAATTGCGATCTACCGTAGGCTGACTGTGGGTGCGAAGGACGAGTTTAGTCCGGCCCTGTATCTCGGGCCGCTCGTTCTTCGGTCTTTGCGCTCACAAAACGAACCACAGACTTCCGTACAACTCCTCACACTCGAGCCACTCTCCGTTGCCGTGAAGACTGAAGAAACAAGAAACCAAGTCCCTATGGTGCTGAAGAGATTGGAGTCTGACGCGTTTATTGTGCAAACGGATAGGGGATACAAGCTAACCGACAAAGGGCTAGTTCGAATTGACGCAGTATCTGAGGTCTACCGGACGGAAGAAAAGCAAGCGTTCGGACAATTTGCCGTGGAGGTCCAAGCACGATACTCAGCGATTGAATCCAAGCAACAGGATCAACTCATTTACTTGCTTCAGGATACACTCGTTCGCGTCTTCAAACATCGTGGCTTGTCGATCGCGAATGCAGTCTTCGCGGGGCAATCTTTCAGCCCCAGTGCGTTAAGTGATGTTTTTGCCGCCATTTCCAGCTGCGCTGTTACGCTCTCGCCACCGGAAGTGGCGATTGCATTCATGGAGGCCTCTGAGCAGTTCCTCCTCGGCCCAACAGAGGCGCAGCAGCGTTACTTGGCTTCAGTCTCTCAGGGCTACTTTCTTTACCACCTATTTGGGCTAGACCCCAGCTGCGCGAAGATTAGACGCGAGGTTTTTGAGTCCACGATTTGGTGGTGCGATTCGAGCACTGTAATTCCCCTTTTGGCCGAGGGATGTGGTAATCACGAATACGCTTCGGACCTGTTTGCACGGTTGCAAAATCTGAGAGCACATACACTCATAACTGGACGGCTCGTTCGAGAAGTTTTGGAACATCTAGCGTGGGCCATAACATTTCTTCAACGAGAGAGACTGCAATCACCGGCGGTATTGGAAGCGGCCACCCAAAAAGCCGGCTATAAACAGAATCTTTTCCTCGACGGGTATATCCGACTTTCTGCGGTGGGAAAGGTCGGCACATTTTCTGAGTACGTAGAACTCGTTGCTCCGCATGGAGCTACGTTTGTGGGAATCGCAGAGGTGCTGAACGATCTCGGAATCAGAGTAATTAATGCTGAGGAACTTGTCGGTTTCGAGCCTGACGACACCCGTGCGGTATCTGAGCTCGTTTTTGAAATCACAGAGGAGCGAAAAAAGTCAGCTACTCTACGATCCGGCCTCCAGGTTGATGCGGAGGCCGAGATTCTACACATCATTCGAAACTTAAGAACTGGCAAATACGAGCCACCTTTCGATGGCATGGAACTCGAACACGCCTACTTCCTCTCACAGAGCCGCATCCTCGACCGCATCCCTCCCGCAGACCCCATCTCGTGGACTCCCGAGGTCCTCTATAGATACATAATCTCCTTGCCAGGCGAACAACTCGATCCCGATCTGCTACAAAGCTGCATGTTGCAGGAGTATTTCCGTACCGGAATAGTAGTCATCGACAAGGTACGATACGAAAGATTCTTTGGTCCTTCGATCGAAATTGCCAACACGACTTATAGGCAAGAGAAGGAAAAATACCTCAGGGAGCTTTCGACCTTATCTTCGAGTGATTTAGATGAGGCGTTTAGCCGGACGCCTGACTTGGAAAAGCCATTTTTTGTTCAGCAGTTAGGTTGGCGCGTTGCCGACGAGGCGAAATCCAAAGCTGACGCCGCAAGAAAAAGAGCCGAGGAAGCTGAGCGGCAGCTACAACAATTGAAACTCGAACGTGATGCTGAATGGAAGCGGCGAAAGGGTGTTCGAGAAAAGCAGGTCGCTGCCGAGTCGCGTAATGCTCTCGATCCGAAGCGCTCGCGAAAGCGAGTGCGTCAAGCAAAAAAACGGAAACGAAAGAAATGAGTCTCTTTTCGCTTCTCTATTCGCTGGGTGCGACTGCGCAAACGAAAGCGTCGACCGGCTAGACGGACCGGCTCCGGCGTGCCTGTCTCGCCACCCCATATCTGTGACAAACGCCAATTCTCCGCGACGCCTTAAAGCCGCCCTGCCGCCGACACCTACTGATCTGATACGATGATGCGCCACGCGAGTCCGCGCGGGGATGCGAACAAATCTGAGATGAGGTGACCGGGCGTTGGCGCAATCGCGTTCGTCCAAGAGCAAGGCCCCGAGGAAAGCTGGCGGCGGGAAGAAGCTGAGGATCGGGCTGATCGGATTCGGGACCGTGGGACGTTCCGTGGCCAAAATCCTCAACGAGGACGCGGGCGGGCCGCTGGTGCTGACGCACATCTGCAATCGCAACATCGAAAAGAAAAAAATTGCGGGGCTGGCGCCGCAGATCCGCTGGACGTCCGATCCCGACGATGTGATCGGCTCGGATGTGGACGTCGTCGTCGAGCTGGTGGGCGGGCTCGAGCCGGCGGGCGAATGGGTGCGCAAGGCGCTGCGCAAGGGCAAGTCGGTGGTGACCGCGAACAAGCTGCTGATTTCCGAATCGGGGCCGGAGCTCGTCGATCTGGCGCGCAAGGCGGGCAAGCGGCTGGAATTCGGCGCGTCCGTGGCGGGAGGAATTCCCGCGATCATCGGAATTCAGGAAGGGCTCGCGGGCGACCGCCTCTACAAGATCGCGGGAATCCTGAATGGCACCTGCAATTTCATCCTCACGAAAATGGAATCGACGGGCGCGAGCTTTGCGGACGCGCTGAAGGAAGCGCAGGAACTCGGCTACGCGGAGGCCGATCCGAGCGCGGATGTGGACGGCATCGACGCGCGGGCGAAACTTGTGATCCTGACGCAGGCCGGGCTGCGGCTGCGCGTGCGGAGCGAGCAGATCGCGGCGCGCTCGATCTCGCCGATCGATTCGGTGGACTTCATGTACGCGCGCGAACTCGATTGCACGATCCGCCAAATTTCGCTCGCGCTGAAGGACGCGAGCGCCGGCGTGCGGCTCGCCGCCGCGGTGCAGCCCGCGGTGATTCCGGAAGCGTCGCTGATGGCGCACGCGCAGGGCAGCCAAAATATCGTCGCGGTGACGGGCGAATTCGGCGGGCGCGTGATTTTTTCGGGCTACGGCGCGGGCGGCGATCCGACGGCGGTGGCCGTGATTTCGGATTTGTACGCGATCGCGCGAAGCGCCGGCGCGCCGCCCGAAGCGCTGCCGGGCGCGGCGGAGACGCCGGACTCCGTGAACGGCGATTTCACGGTGCGGCACTACCTGCGATTCGTGGTGCGCGACCGGCCCGGAATCGTCGCGGCGCTCGCGGCGATCCTCGCGAAATATCAGATCAGCATCGACGCGCTGCTGCAGAAGCCGGGGTTCCCGCATTCGGCGCTGTCGTTTGTGATGACGCTCGAGCCGTGCGACAGCGCAGTGCTGCAGCGGGCGCTCGAAGAGATCGCGCGGCTCGATTTCCACGTCGAGACGCCGCTGTGCCTTCCGATTTTCCTCGACTGAGCGCAGGACACACCTGATTACGCGTATCGTGCATCAGTGGCTTCGGAGGTCGTGCGGAGCTTTGGTGCGTGTCTCAACACAGAGGGCACCGAGAAGGCACAGAGGGCGCGGAGAAATAGCGCTCCATTTCGTTCGATATTCCCCGCGCACGCGCGGACGATTGACAACCGGCGCGGGCTGCGGTACCGTCTGCTGCAAATATTTACTCTCTGGTGATATTTCACGGGAGGAATTATGGGCGCTGCCATTCAGCCGGTCCCTCCGTTCGGCTTGCGAAGCGCGAAGCAGGCCCTGCTCATCATCCACGGCATCGGAGAACAGAATCCCTACGAGACTCTCGACAGCTTCGCCCGCGGCGTTTTCAGGTACCTGCGCGACACGCAGCATTTGAATGCGAAGCTCTGCCCGATCGAAATCGCGCATAAGGATTGGACGCAGGTGGGCATGCGCATCGGCATCTTCGATGCGAATCGGGAGTTGCCGGAGTGTCCCGAGAGCAGCGCGCACGCAGCTGAAAAGGGCGAGGACGAGCCGGACGCGCGCGTCGATCTCTTCGAGTATTACTGGGCGCCGCTGACCGAAGACAAGCTGAGCGCGGCGCAAACGGTGAAGTGGGTGCTTTTCACCGACTTTACGCCACTGAAATATTTCGCCGACAACCTTCAGGAGATGATCGGCGCGCGGGGCATGAGCTGGATGCGCGCTACGGGGAAAGCGCTGAAACTCTACGCGCGCGAGCTGCTGCGCGTCGTGTTTCTGTATTTGCTGCTCGGCCTGGCGATGCTCGGGCTGCTGGGGTGGATTTCGAAGCCGCATGCGTGGGGAGCGGCGCTCAAAGCTCTCGAGACCGCCCTGGCGGCGCAGGGCGGCTGGACGCAAGCGTTCATTCTCTTCTTTTACGTGCTGTTTGTTTTGATGCTGTGGTTCGGATTGCAGGCGATCGCCGAGTTGCGCAGGCATCCCGGGCGCCCGATCGAAACGATCGGAGACGTTGTCTGGCTCGTGCTGGACGGGTTGGGGGCCGCGCTGTTTCTTGTGGTTGCGCTCGAATTGGACCTTCGCCCCGGCCGTTACGTCGCGTGGCACGTGCTGGGCCGCGTTTTCGGGAACGGCCACTGGCAACCGCTGGCCGGCGCGGCGCTCGCGGGGATCGTCGGTTACGCAATGACGGCGTACGTGGCCGACGTGGCCGTGTACACGAACATGGACGCCAAGTCGAAGAACTTTGAAGCGCGCAACGCGATTCTCGACGGTTCCACGGCCGCGCTGAAAATGCTGCTCGCGTGCGGCGAGTACGACCGGGTGATCCTGGCGGGACACTCGCTGGGCAGCGTGATCGCGTACGACACGATCAACGAAATCCTCGCGGAGTTCAACGCGAACCCCAATCCCCAGCAGGACGACCGCCCCGAGCTGGCGCTGACGCTCGCGCAGCTGGGATCGCTCAAGGGATTGCTGACGTTCGGGTGCCCGCTCGACAAGATCTACTATTTTTTCCGCGAGCACGTAAAGCGCGACCAGGCGATTCGCGCGCAGATTCTTTCGATGCTGCACTCGTTTCGCAAGAAACGGGCGGGGCGCGACTACGGGGAATTTACGTTTAACTACAAATTCAGCCAACTCGATGAGCTGATCTGGCTGAACGCATGGGCGCGGATGGATTTCGTGAGCGGCAATCTGCAGTTTTATCGCGTGGACGACCAACGGCAGTTTCCTTACCGCGTGCCAGCGCTCGCGCACCTGAGCTACTGGGGCGATCCCAACTTCTACGAATATTTCTGCGGAAGGCTGCTGTAGGAGGAAGGGCGCGTTCCAGACGCACCCCGCCGCGAGCCCGTCTAGGCCGATTTGGATTTGGCGTTGAAGAAGGGGACGAGTTCGTCCTCGACGAAAGTCTCGTAGGAAGTGGGCGTCGTGTTGCTGTCGGTGCGCTCTTCGAGCGCGGCCATGTGGCCGGAATTGAGCGCGTCGCACATTTCGAGCATCAGATCCGCCATATTTTCGGAGATTCCCATGCCGATGAACGCGGCGCGTACTTCGCTTGAAGGCAACTGCACGTAGGAGAGATCGGGATTGCCGATCGCGCGGCCGATGATCGAAGCGGCCTCGATCATGCTCAAGTCGCGCTCGCCGAGAAGTTCCTGCGTGTTCGCACCGGTGAATTCGAGAGTAAGCAGCGCGTCGGCGGCGTATTCGCCGATGTCCTGCGTGGCGATCAGCGGGAGATCGAGGTCGCCGCGCAACGGGCCAGCGGTGGCGCCCATCGCTTTGATGATGCCCACTTGCGCGAGCGTGTTCTCCATGAAGTAGCCGGCGCGAAGAAAGCAGACGTTGAGGCCGGCGATCTGGCTGAGGCGCTGTTCGAGGTAGTGCAGGCCGACGACGGGGCCGGTTTTATCTTTTTTGTCGGCGCCGAAACTGCTGAGCGCGACCGCGTACTCGACTTCGGAGGCTTCGAGCGCGGCGGCGATCGAGTCGGTGACGCGATCCTGGAAGGCGCGAAAATCGCGGCTCGTGGTGTTGGGCGGAATCATCACGTAGACGCCTTGGGCGCCGGCGAAGGCTTTTTCGAGCGCGAGGCGATCGGTGAGATCGCAGATGCAAGGCTCGGCGCCCTTCGCCACGAGGCGCTGCAAGCGATCGGCGCTGCGTCCGATCACCTTCACCTGCGTTCCTGCATCGAGCAGGCTTTCCGCCACGACGTGGCCCGTGTTGCCGCTCGCTCCGATGACGACGTACATGATGTCCTCCTTCTCGGCTGGGACCTTCGGATTCGATGCCGGCGCCGGTGAGGCGCAGGCAGGCCGATGGCGGCGCGAAGATCGCACCCTGACGGGCGAGGCTCCGCGCGGTGCGCCTCGCCGGGGGCGTTACGGGCGCGAGGCAGCCGCCATTCTTGCGCCGTGGGTGGCGCGAGTCAAGCGAACGGACGGAGTTTGACCGGCCTACGCCAGTCCCCCTAGAATGAAATCGCGATGAGCGCGACCCAAAGCGAGAAGGCGAAGAAATTTCGGGCGCTGCACCGGCTGCCGGCGGCGGTGGGCGCGAAGATTGAGGAGGCTGGGCCGGGAGCGTTCATCATTCCGAATCCGTGGGATGTTGGCAGCGCGCGGATTCTGGAGGGGATGGGATTTGAGGCGCTCGCGACGACTAGCAGCGGCTTTGCGTACTCGCTCGGGAAGCGTGATGGGATGACGACGCGCGACGAATTATTGGCGCATTGCCGCGCGGTGAGCGAGGCGGTGGATGTGCCGATCGCCGCGGACCTGGAGAAATGTTTTGGCGACGATCCGAGGACCGTCGCGGAAACGATTCGGCTGGCGGGCGCGACGGGAATCGTCGGCGGATCGGTGGAAGATGCGAGCGGCGACGATGGCCGGCCGATTTACGATTTCTCGCTTGCGGTGGAGCGCGTAGCTGCGGCGGTGGAGGCGGCGCGGGCGCTGCCGTTTCCATTTACGCTGACGGCGCGCGCGGAAAATTTCCTGCATGGGCGCGCCGATCTCGACGATACGATTCGGAGGCTGGTAGCCTTCGCCGAGGCCGGCGCGGAAGTGCTGTTTGCGCCGGCGTTGCCACACCTCGACGCCATTCGCGCGGTGTGCGCGGCCGTTGCGCCGCATCCTGTGAATGTGCTGGCAGGGATCAAAGGGCTGGCGTTTCCGGTGGCGGAGCTTGAAGTGGCGGGCGTGCGGCGGATCAGCCTCGGCGGCGTGCTGTCGCGCGTGGCGTTCGGCGGATTGATCGGCGCCGCGCGCGAGATGAAAGAGAACGGGACGTTCGGATTTGTGGATCGCGCGGCGCCGACGACGGAAGTAGCCGCGTTCATGACGGCGAAGACGAATCGGGCCGGGGTGGCGTGAAAGTACGGACGCGAAGGACAGCGGAAATAGCCAAGAAAAAGCAGATCCCTCGTCGGGCCAAAGTGCGGCCCTCTGTCGGGATGACAGCGAGAAGAAGAATCCATGTTTGAAACGCTCACAGAGAAGCTGCAGCGCACATTCAAGAATTTGCGCGGGCAGGGGAAGCTTACCGAAGAGCACCTCGACGCGGCGCTCGCGGAAATTCGCGAGGCGCTGCTCGAAGGCGACGTCAACCTGCAAGTGGCGGACGAATTCATCGCACACGTGCGCGAGAAGGCGCTCGGGTCCGAGGTGCTGCTGCAGCTTTCGCCCGAACAGCAGGTGGTGAAAATCGTGCGCGACGAGCTGGCCGAATTGCTCGGGCGCGAGGCGCGGCCGCAGTTTGCGTCGCGGCCGCCTTCGGTGTGGCTGATCTGCGGGCTGCAAGGATCGGGCAAGACGACCTCGACCGGAAAGCTCGGGAAATGGCTTGCGGAGCATGGGCACCGGCCGATCGTCGTTTCGACCGACGTGTATCGTCCTGCGGCGCGCGAGCAGTTGGCGCAAGTGGCGAAAGCGACAGGCACGCCGATCTGGCCCGGTACCGGCACGGACAAGCCGCTTGAGATCGTGCGCGGCGCGGTGCGCGAGGCGAAGCTTTCCGCGTGCGACGTGATTCTGGTGGACACCGCCGGACGGCTGCACATCGACGACGAGCTGATGAACGAGCTCTCGATGCTGAAGAAGGAGCTCGGCCCGGCGGAGATTTTGTTCGTCGCGGACGCGATGATCGGGCAGGATGCGGTGCGGTCGGCCGGGGAATTTCACAAGCGGCTGGGCGTGACGGGAGTCGTCCTAACAAAGATGGACGGCGATGCGCGCGGCGGCGCGGCGCTTTCGATTCGCAAGGTGACGGGCGCGCCGCTGAAGTTCGTCGGCGTGGGCGAGAAATACGATGCTCTCGAGCCGTTTCTGCCGGACCGGATCGTGGGCCGAATTCTCGGGATGGGCGACGTCCTCGGGCTGATCGAGAAGGCGCAGAAGAACGTCGACGAGAAGAAGGCGCGCGAGCTCGAACGCAAGCTGCGCGAAAACGAGTTCACGCTGGAGGATTTTCGCGACCAGCTGCAACAGATCCGCAAGATGGGCTCGATCGAGCAGCTGATGGGCATGCTGCCGAAGGTGGGGGCGTTCGCGAAGATTCCGAAGGATGCGTCGATCGACGAGAAGCAGCTGAAGTCGATCGAGGCGATCATCAATTCGATGACGGCAGCGGAGCGCGCCGACGCGAACGTGATCGACGGCAAGCGGCGCAAGCGCATCGCGCGCGGCAGCGGAACGTCCGTGCAGGAAGTGAATCAGGTGCTGAAGCAGTACCTCGACATGCGGCGGATGATGAAGCAGTACGGCAGCATGGCGAAGATGAAGATGCGGGGAATCGGGAAGCTGGCCGGATTGAAGTAGCAAGTAAGAGAGATTCTTCGCTTCGCTCAGAATGACGGACGCACTTTCCCCAGATAGGAGCAGCGATGCCGATTGTGATGGACAACACGTTGAACCAGATTCGCACGACGGCGGCGAGCGGCGGGCTTCGCGCGGAAAGGGCCAAGCGGCTGGCGGAATTGATTCGCAAAATTGGCGACTATCGCTGGGTGGGAGTGTACGAGGTGGGCGCGGAGGATGTGTCGATCATGGGATGGAGCGGGCCGAGCGCGCCCGAGTATCCGACGTTTCCCGTGACGAAGGGACTGACCGGCACGGCGATCGCAGAGAAAAAAGCGGTGGTGGTCGGAGATGTGCGGAAAGATCCGCGGTATCTGACGGCATTCAGCAACACGCTCTCGGAAATTATCGTGCCGGTGATTTCGCCCGATGGGCGCGTGATCGGGACGGTCGACGTGGAGAGCGAGAAAGCGGATGCGTTTTCGGCGCGCGACCAGCAGACGATCGAGCAGTGCGCCGAGGCCGCGAAGCTGCTGTGGCTACTGGCGTGACAGCGGAATCCCGCAAGAGCTGATCCCCTGTTTCTCCAACTTTTATTCTTTTGACAAGTAAACTAGAGTGATATACAAACGGGCGCAAGAGGCTCGCCGGGACCGCGGGCCGGTCGGGGCAAAGTCCAATGCCAGCCATTCTCGATGGACTCAATCTGACGGAAGTCGTACTGCTCGTGCTTGGGGTTGCGCTGTTCGTTGTGATCCTCATTGGTTTGGGCGCGGCGATGGCGAAGGGGAAGCCTTTTATCAAACTCCTGCCGTTTTCCTTCGTATCCCTGGCGATGATCGCGTACCCGGGCATTCAGACGCTGAAGATCAGCGCCGCTGAAGTGGACATCCAGACTACAAGCGCCGCGCTTGAGCAGGACCCCACGAATCAGGCTGCCAGGGTGAAACTTTCGAGCGACATCTCCACGCTCGCGGGCCGGTCGATTTCCGCGCCTCAAACGCTTACAGCAATCGCGCGCGGCCAGTTGATCCTCAACGACAAGCAAGCCGCTGAGGCGAATCTGCAAAAGGCGCTGCAAAAGAATCCCACGTTGCCGGATGCGGTGGCTTTGCAGAAACGGATTCAGGTGGAGGAGCAACTGCCGGCGCTGACAGCACAAGTGGAGCAACATCCCGATGACACGGCGGCTAAGACCGCGCTCCAGCAGAGCGTGACCGACATTACGAAAACGGGGGTTGCGAACCCGGTGACGCTGACGACCGTCGCAAAAGCGCAGGCGGCCCTCGGAAATACCGATCAGGCCGTCGTGAACGTCAATCGGGCGCTCCAAATCAATCCTAAGCTGGCCGAGGCCGTGCGCTTGAAGAGCCAAATACAGGCTCCGGCGCGGTAGCGGCACGTGGTGGCGGAGATTCAAAAGCGGAAAAACTTAGACCCGATCGCAAGAGAGATTCTTCGGGCCATACAGCGGCCCTCAGAATGACGGGCCCCCCCGCGCAACGAGACGAGCACCTAACGAATGTGAAGCGGGCGTTCGTTCCAGGCTACGTCCCAGTAGCGGCCGAATTTGCGGCCGTTTTCGGTGAAGACTCCTACGCGTTTGAAGCCGAAGCGTTTGTGAAGGGCCGCGCTCGCCGCATTCGGAAGCGTGTATCCGCCGACGATACGGTGAATGTCCTCGGCTTGCAGCGCGTCGAAGAGATCGCGATAGAGGCGCGAGCCGAATCCTTTGCCGATGGCGCGCTGGTCGCAATAGATCGTGGTTTCGACCGTGGTTTCGTAGGCCGCCTTGGGGCGAAAGCGGGTCGTGCCGGCGTAGCCGACAACCGAGCCGTTCTCTTCGGCGACGAAGAGGCGGTAGCGCCCTGACGCGCCGAACTGGCTGAACCAGGCTTCGCGCCGCTCGACGGTGTAAGGCTCTACATCGAAGGTGACGGGCGTGTGGACGACGTAGTGATTGTAGATTTCGGTGAGCCGGGGCAAGTCGCCACGAATCGCGGGACGAATAGTGAGGTCGGACATATCTCGTTCTCTGCCGCATGATAGCCCGGCTTGGGGCTAGATTGCGATTGGTGAAAGGGGCGGGGTCCGCTATACTGGCAGGATTGAAATAAGGAGGAATTGCTCGTGTTAACGATACGCCTTGCCAGGATTGGCAAGAAGAAGCATCCGTTCTATCGCGTGGTGGTGACGGAAAAAACGCGGCCGCGCAACGGCCGGTTCGTCGAGATTGTGGGAACGTACGACCCGCAGAAAAAGCCCTCTGCCGTGGATGTCGACCGCGAGCGCGTGCAGTACTGGATCAGCAAGGGTGCACAACCCAGTGATACGGTTCGAAGTCTCTTGCTGCGCAACCCCAAGCCCGCCTAAAGCGTCCCATTCTACAGAGTGTCATGTGCACGGTTATCGTACCCGCTCAAGCGAATTTCTCCGCTGGGCACGGCACACTGTGGAGGAACGGCCATGAAGGAACTCGTGGAGCAGATTGCGAAAGCACTCGTAGATCATCCGGATCAGGTACAAGTAAACGCAGTGGACGGCGAACAGGTGACGGTCCTCGAACTGCGGGTCCATCCCGAGGACTTGGGCAAAGTGATCGGGCGGCAGGGACGCACGGCCAAGTCGATTCGTACGCTCCTGGGCGCCGCAGGCATGAAACTTAAGAAAAGGTTTACGCTCGAAATTCTAGAGTAGTGTGACCACGCGGCAATTCACACCGGCGGCGGGTGTCACCGTGGCGCGCATCGTGCGCCCACATGGACGGCGCGGAGAAGTAGCTGCCGAGATCCTCACCGACTTTCCCGAACGGCTCACACATCTGAAACAGGTCTATCTATGCGACGGTAAGAAAGATGCCGCGCGCGACGCCGATGCGAATGCGGAACCGATGGGGCGGCGCGTGGGGGTGCGTTCGTGCTGGCTGTCGCACAGCCGCGGCGGGCAGGCCATTTTTCACTTCGAGGGCTCGAATTCGATTTCGGATGCGGAGAAACTGGCGGGACTCGAGGTGCGGATTCCGCTGGCCGAACGCGCGCCACTGCCCGGCGGCAGCTATTACGTGACGGATCTGATCGGGTGCGAGGTACGCGAAAAAGGCGCGGCGGTCGGCGTGGTGCGCGATGTGGAGTTCACAGGAGGGACGCCGCTGCTCGCGGTCGATTCGGCGAACGGCGAGGTGCTGATTCCACTCGCGGATGAAATTTGCGTGAACGTCGATCTGGCGGCGCGGCGCATCGATGTGTTCCTACCCGAAGGCCTGCGAGAATTGAATCACGATTGATTCCGACTGGTGTACTCTGCCGCGATGAGTACGGTGCTGCGGACGGCTGTGTTTACCGTGGTGGTCCCCGGCACGGTGGCGGTGCTTATCCCGTATTGGCTGCTGCGCAAGGGCACGCACTGGCACGCGGACGCGGCGGGGATCATCGGGATTATCTTGCTGGCCGCTGGAGCGGCGATCTACTTTTGGTGCGCATTTTGGGCTTTCGCGCGGATCGGCGGAGGCACGCCCGCGCCAATCGATCCGCCGCGACATCTGGTGGTGCACGGCTTGTACCGAGTTGTGCGCAATCCGATGTATGTTGGCGTAGGAAGCGTCGTGCTTGCAGAGGCGATCGGATTTCGTTCGGCGGCGCTGGCCGTGTATCTGGTGTTCTGGGGTACGTGCGTGCAGTTATTTGTGGTGTTTTACGAAGAGCCGACCTTGCTTGGGAAATTTGGCGCGGAATATGAAGAATACTGCCGGCGCGTCCCTCGCTGGATTCCGAGGCTGAGCGGAACGGCGTAAGCGACCAAGATGCGATTCGACATCATCACGATATTTCCGGAGTTTTTCGACGGGCCGCTCGATTACGGGATCGTGCGGCGGGCGCGCGAGGCAGGGCTGATCGAAACTCACGTGCACGACCTGCGCGCGTTCACGCACGACCGGCATCGGACGGTGGACGACCGGCCGTTTGGGGGCGGCGAGGGAATGGTGATGAAGCCGGAGCCGCTATTCGAGGCGGTGGAATCGCTGACGGGCGGCGCGGGCGCGAAGGAACGGGCGGGGACGGCGACCGTGCTGCTGTCGGCCGCGGGGAAATTGTTCCGGCAGGAGACGGCGCGGCGATTCGCGAAGCTCGGGCGAATCGTTCTGCTGTGCGGGCGCTATGAGGGCGTGGACGAGCGCGTGGCCGAGCATCTGGCGACGGACGAGATTTCGATCGGAGATTTCGTCCTATCGGGCGGGGAGCTGGCGGCGGCGATGGTGCTCGACGCCGTGACGCGGCTGATTCCCGGCGCGCTGGGGAACGAGGATTCGGCGGTGAATGAGTCGTTCAGCGAGTCGGACAAAGCGCAGCCGGATGGGACGCGTTTGAAAAGCGACGAAGTGCAAGCTGGCGTTCGCGGAATCTTAGATTTTCCGCATTACACGCGGCCGCAGACGTTTCGAGGATGGGATGTCCCCGAAGTGCTGATGAGCGGCAACCACGAGGAAATCCGCCGCTGGCGGCGTAAACAGGCGCTCGCGAAGACGCTTCGGAATCGGCCGGAGCTGCTCGGTCCCGCGGCGCAGGGTGCCGAGAGCGGGCCGGCGCCGACGAAAAGCGGCGCACAGGATCGTCCTTTCTAGCCTGCCTGCACCGTTTGAACCTTGACACGAGGCAACGATCGGTAGTAAACGCTTCGGGCACAAGTCTGCGTAGTTGTGGCCAGCCACACTCTTGCAGGCCTGTTTGGGGTTTGCGCCGGGGTGGCGCCGCTTCAATCCGCAGTTTGCATCAGACCCGCGCCGGGGGGCGCGAAATCCAGGGCCACGTTGTGGTGGGGTTTTTGGGGGGACGGAAATGCCGAGGCTCGTCAAGCGGTCGGATGTGTGTGTCTTCCATTCACAATTTTCGGGACTCAAGATCGCGTCGGGGCTACTGGTGTGCCTGCTGGCGCTCTTCATCTGTGTTTCCCCTGCCCTGGCGCAAAGCGCTTCGACGGGAGCGCTGGCCGGAACGGTCACCGATCCTTCCGGGGCCGTGATCTCGGGTGCGAGTGTGACGACGACGAGCCTGGCGACGGGCCAAACGCGCACGGCAACCACCGACGCCAACGGCCTGTACAAGTTCTCCTTGCTGCCGCCCGGGAATTACAGCGTGAACTTTTCCGCAAAAGGCTTCAAGACGATCGAGGTGCCATCGACGACCGTGAACGTCACGGAAACCGTTGAAGTGGATCGCAGCCTGGAGATCGGCGCGCAGACTCAGGAAGTGACGGTGTCGTCGACAGCGGTGACGCTGCAGACCGAGAACGCAACGGTAGGAGGGCTGGTCTCCGGGGCGACGGTAACGAACCTGCCGCTGAGCACGCGCAACTTCACTCAGGTGATCGACCTCTCGCCCGGCGTCACTGCCAACGTAGCGACGGCGACGGCGGTCGGAAACGGCACGATGGACATCAACGTGAACGGTTCCGGGTCCGATCAGAATACCTACATGATGGACGGGGTGGTCACCACGAATTACGGCAGCGGCGGCGCGGCGCAGTCAGGCAGCTACGCCGGGATCCCGATTCCGAATCCGGACTCGATTCAGGAGTTTAAGGTGCAGACGTCGCAGTACGACGCCGCGTATGGGCAGAATCCGGGCGCAAACGTGAACGTGGTGACGAAGAGCGGCACGAACCAGTTCCACGGCTCGGCATTTGAGTTCAACCGCAACAACATCTTCAATGCCAACGATTTCTTCTACAAAAACTCGGAAGTAAATGACGAGGGGTTGCCGAATAAACCCCCGACGGTAAAGCAGAACCAGTTTGGCGGCACTTTTGGCGGACCGATTATCAAAGACAAGTTCTTCTTCTTTGGGTCGTATCAGGGTACCCGGCAGCTCAACGGAATCGGCAGCAATGGCTTCGCTGGCTCCCTGACTCAAGTCGGACTGCTCCCATTCAACGAGCCGGGCGTTCCCTTCGCGAGCGCGCGATCGGACGGGAACGCCGGCAGCATTCCCCTGAACTACACCGGCCCGGGGATGTGCAGCTACGACACATATCGGGAATATCTGGGATGCGCGTTTGCGGGCGAGACTGACTTTGCCAGCGGTTTAGGCCAGGCAGGCAACTTCGTCAATCCGAACGGATCGAACATCAGTAACACCGCCATCAATCTCCTGCGGCAGACGGAGAAGATTCCTCAAGCTCAGGGAGGTTTCAACAACGGCTATTACATTCCCAGCTTGCGCTACAACGGTAATGTCCCCTTCTGCGATGTCGCGAGCGGGGCATGCGCCGTACCGACGACCATTTCGCAACCTACGATCGCGAACGAAAATCAATACATGCTCAACAGCGATTACGTGCTGAACAGCAAGAACACTATATCGGAAAAGTTTTTCTTTTCCGCCGACCCGCAAACCCAGAGTTTTAGTTGCATCGTGACCGGCTGCGACCCGGGCGCCCCGGAGGATGCGAAGTATGCATCGACTTCCGCGGTTCTGAGGGACACGACGGTCGTGACAAGCAATTTTGTGAACGAGGTATTCGGCTCCTTCCAGCGTTTGTACCTAAACGTCACAGACGGCGACACAGTCCAGTCCTGCGCGGGCGACGGGATCACCCCGCTCGGCATCGTTCCTGCGGTCAATGACGGCGCGGCTTGCCCACTTTCAGCGGCCGCAGCCGGCAATCGCGAGGACTCTCTAATCCCGATCATCGGCAGCCTCGGGATTCCCGCGGGGTCCCCATGGGGATCGTGGAGTGCTGGAGGGAATTTCTTTTCGGCGACCCGGAGTATCCAGACCAGCTTCCTGACCGGCGACCAGATTTCCTGGAACCACGGCAAGCATTCGTTTCGAGCGGGCGTCAACACGCAGCGCATCCAGTGGAATTGGGCGCAACCCAACAGGGAGAGGGGTTGGATCGTCGCCGGTGATATAGCCGACATCCTGCTGAGCAACAGCGGCCTTGCCTCCGATGAGGCCAACGGTGTCGCAGGTGCTCCTGTTTCCGCCGGTTGGTTCATAAACTCTACGAATCGCCTGCTGCCCAATGGCTCGCCAAATCCTCATCACTGGCGCATCAGCGAATACTCGACGTTCGCTGAGGACGACATCAAACTGACGCGCCATCTCACCTTGAACGCAGGCATTCGCTGGGAATACGATGGATGGCCCAGCGACGCGCATGGCGTCTTCACGAACTTCGGGGCCCAGGATGCCGGTCTGGTGAATACGGGCACTGAGCTTCTGAACAACCCTGTCGGCACCCTCGCGGGCTACATCGTCCAAAAGAATTACAACCGGGCCGAATACAACGGCCTAGTCGGTGAGTTCGGCTCGACGGGCATTACCGTCAACAGCAACAAGACGCTGTTGAACGGCTCTCCGCTTGACAACTTTTCTCCGCGCCTCGGTCTGGCGTGGCAGGCGATGGATAAACTGGTTGTCCGCGCGGGGTACGGCATGTTCTTTGACCGTGTTTACGGAAACCTGGTCGGCGATAACATCTTGGGCAATATGCCGCCCTACGCCACAGGCGTCGGAACGAGTCCGGGCCAGACCCTTCAAGATCCGTTTTGCCCCTCGTGTCCGCAGTTCCTTGGATTCATTCCGCGGACGCTTTTCTCCACGGTCGCGCCGCAGCTTACAAATGCGAATGCCGCGTTCGGCCTGAGCAATCTAACGGACGAATTCGGCGGCAATGCTTCGGGCCTTCTCGACTCTGGTGACGACCCGGCGATGCGTACCCCGAAGATCCAGCAATACAATCTCGACGTTCAGTACGAGTTTGCGCACGGCTGGATAGCTGACATCGGCTACGTGGGATCGCACGGAATTCACCTCTACGATTGGAACCGCGATCCGAACCTGGCGTATCTCATTGACTGCGGCCCTGCTTCCGCTACCTGTAATCCGCCGACGGACCAGGTGAATATCAATCTTGAACGGCCCGCCAGTTCATTCCCGATTAACGATAATGGCACCAGCCGGGTTCTCGAGAACACCACGGGAAATTATCTCGGCCGTGTCGCGTACCTAGGCGTGAACCCGGGGAACTTGCAGCAGGTGGAGACGGATGGAAATCATCTCTACAACAGCTTGCAAGCACAGCTCCGTCACACGTTTTCTCACGGCCTGACGTTCCAGGCTTCTTATACGTGGAGCAGCCTCAAGACAGACATCAACGCGAGCGAAGCCGGGGCAGGAATCGCAACACCTGGCAACGTGCTTTCCGGCAGCGCATCCTCCAACGATCCATTGAACGACCGGCAGCAGTATGGCCCGGCGGCGTTCAACCGCCCCAACCGCTTCGTGCTGAATTACAGCTACGAACTGCCCTACAAAAGCGAGGGGTGGAAAGAGAAGGCTCTCGGCGGGTGGAGCGTTTCCGGCGTGACCACGATTCAGGACGGTCTGCCTTTCAGCGTCACGGATGGGGTCAACGGCAACGGAGCGACGCTTTTGTACGGCAGCTCGATTCCCCCTACGGGTCCTGTCGACCGAGTCGAACTGGCAGACCCGGTTGATTGCAATTCGCTCGGGAATTGCAAGTCGGGGATTCCCCTGGCGTCCACGGGCAGCATGTATTCGCGCGTGGTCAACGGGCTCAACGGAGGCCCCGGGTTCTTTAATCAGACGACCAGCCCGTTCGCATCAGCGCCATTGTTTGGCGGGACTCCGAGCACAGCTCTCGGCCCGTACAACAGCACTTGCGCAACCGGGTTGCCGGGGAACAATCCGCAGTTCATCGGGTGCGGCACAGGCTTCGGCGATTCCGGCGTCGGAATCATGAGGTGCTGCACGCAGCTCAATTTCGACATGGCGATCATCAAGAACACGACTGTCGGAGGGCTGCGAGAGGACGCCAGCCTGCAATTCCGGGCGGAGTTCTTCAACCTTTTCAATCACGCACAATTCAATGAACCCGGCAACGGTTTCGGCGCGGCGGGCTTTGGAGAGATCACCTCGAGCTCGGTGCCGGGGCGCATCATGCAATTCGGGCTGAAATATACTTTCTAGCTAATTGCTCTGGCTTGGCCGATGCCGCGCCTGTGGCGTCGGCCAAGCCCGGGGCTGCCCTTCATTAACGCCACGTTAATTTCGTGTAGGTTGCGCGACGCAAATTCGCTATAATGCGAGATTGTGCGTTGTGTGCTGGCCCCACCTGAGCGGGTCTGCAGGGAAAAACTGTCATGAAACCGATCATCGCTAAGGCGCAGGAGTCGCAACTACGCAAGGACCATCCGGCATTTCGCCCCGGTGACACGATCCGCGTGCACGTCCGGCTGAAAGAGGGCGACAAAGAGCGCATCCAGCCGTTTGAGGGCGTGGTGATGAGCCGGCGCGGCGAGCTTCTCGGCGAAAGCTTCACCGTGCGACGCGTGAGCTTTGGCGTCGGAGTGGAGCGCATTTTCCCGGTTCATTCGCCGATGATCAGCTCGATTGACGTCGTGAGCGAGGGCCGAGTGCGGCGCGCGAAGCTGAATTATCTGCGCGCGCGCAAGGGCAAGGCCGCGCGCATCAAGCGCGCCGCTCCCAAGCTGGAAGCTGTCGCCGCCGCTGCCGAGTAGCCGCAAATCCGATTCCGCGCAATTTGATTGAAAACGTTTTGGCCCGCCCGGCGTTTCCGGGGCGGGCTTTTGTTTTTCCGAGCATCTTCGTTCAAATCTTTCGATCGCACCACGCAGCATCGCGCAGGCGTGTGCTAAAATCCGTCGCCGATGGGACGGCTTTGCTGCTCACGCTACGAGCGCGAGGCGCGCCAGCACGGATGGCAGCGCATCGCTGGATTGGACGAAGCAGGTCGCGGCTCCCTCTTCGGGCCTGTGGTTGCCGCGGCGGTAATTCTGAACCCCCGGCGGCGAATCGTGGGGCTCGACGACTCGAAGAAGCTCGCGCCGGAGCGCCGCGGCGAGCTTGCCGTGCGCATCCGGCAGCACGCGCTGGCGTGGGCCGTGGCGGAGATCGACTCGAGCCGAATCGATGCCTGGAACATCTACCAGGCGAGCCGCCAGGCGATGGTCGCCGCTATCTCGCAGATCAATCCCTTTCCCGACTATCTCCTGCTCGACGCCATCGAGATCGATCTCCCCATCGAGCAGAAAGCTCTGATCCACGGCGACGCGCGCTCGGTGTCGATTGCGGCCGCGTCGATTCTGGCGAAAGTCGAAAGGGACCGGCGGATGGAGGAGTTCGACCAGCTGTATCCCCAGTACGGGCTCGCGCAGAACAAAGGCTACGGCACGCCGGATCATCTCGAGGCGCTGCGGCGGCACGGGCCGTCGCCGCTGCACCGGTATTCGTATGCGCCGGTGCGAGAGGCGCGTTGCTGGGCCGCCGGAGCCGAGCAGGCGCCGCTGCCGCTGGAGGCTACGGCCGACGGTGCCGGTGGCGCGCTCGCGGATTCAATTCCTTAGCTGGGTCTCGGGTGCCCCCGCTCGTCCGGGCGTCCCTGCCGGAGCGGCCCGGTCCACCACCCTATTATCCCCTTCGGCACCACGCCCTCTCCGTCACATAGACCCTGGTTTTTCGCGCATGCTAACCTTCAAGCCTGATCCGCTCTGACCCCCACGACCTTCCTTAAGGCCAGACGCGGGTGGGGCATGCGGAACCGTTCATGGCGTTCAACAAAAGCAAAGCGCTCGAAAACGCGCTGAAGTTTCTCAACCAGGGCAAGGTCGCTCAAGCGATCGGCGAATACCAGCAGATCCTCCGGCACGACGCGAAGGATCAGGCGACGCTGATGACTGTCGGGGATCTGTTCGCGCGCCAGGGCGACATGCCGCAAGCGGTCGAGTACTTCGAGCGGCTCGCTCAGGTCTACCTGAGCGACGGCTTCAACAGCAAAGCGATCGCCATCTACAAGAAGATCGCCAAGCTCGCGCCGAACGAACTTCTGCCACTCGAACGCCTGGCCGACCTCTACGTGCAGCAGGGCGTGCTGAGCGAGGCCCGGCCGCTGTTCCTGCAGATCGCCGAAGCTCACCTGAAAGCGAACCAAGCACCCAAAGCCGTCGAGGTGCTGCACCGGCTGCTGGACGTCGAGCCGGAAAATCCGCGCGTGCAGATGCGCCTCGCCGAACTCTACAACGTGATGGGCCAGAAGAAAGAGGCGGCCCAGACATATTTCAACTACGCGCAGCGGCTCTTCGAGCACGGCGATGCCGAGGAAGCGCCGAAACTGATCGACCGGGCGCTCGACGTCGATCCGACCAACGTAGCGGCGCAGCTTCTGAAGGCCAAAATTTTGATCGCGGCGCACAAGCACGTTGAGGCGATCGCCATCCTGGAGAAGCATCCGGAAGCCGATGCGGGCGGCGACGTCACGAACATGATCCTCGACCTGGAGCTGAAGGCGGGCCAGACGGAAAAGGCTGCCGACCGGGCGCGCAACCAACTGGTGCGCGGAAGCTCACATTCCGGATTGCTGGCAAAAGTGGTGGACGCACTGACCGAGGCGGGGAAAGCGAAGGAAGCACTTCCGCTGCTCCGCGAACTCCGCGAACCGATGACGGAGGCGAACGAGCAGGATAAGTTCATGCAAGCGCTTCTGAAAATCACCGAGAAACTTCCGGGCGATATCGAGGCGAACGAACTGCTGGCCGATTTTTCGCGGCACACAAGCGATCCTTTCCACCTTGACTCCGCGCTGAGCGCGCTTGTCGATGCCTACGCTGACGCCGGAGATTTTGGGAAGGCCGAAGAGCGGATGCAGGAACTCATCGAGAAGAATCGGGACGACGAACGCCTCCTGATAAGGCTCGACGAGCTTCACCAGCGTGCGCGGGGAGACGCACCCGCTCGGGCGCCGGCCAAGCAACAGGCTGTGGCGCCACTCAAGCCGACCGCCGAGGAGAAGCATATTGTCCACGCCCAGGGCGAGGCTGAGGAGCCCCGGAGGCTATCTGCCACTGTCGCTCAGCCGGTCATCGCCGAAGAGACCCTCGACGAAGAGACCCAGCGGTATGTATCGCAGGCTCTCACCGACGTGGACCTCTTCTCGAGCTACGGCCTGACGCACAAGGCGACGCACCTGCTCGAAAACGTCTTGCAACGCGCGCCGCGACATACGGCCACGCTCGAACGTCTGCTGGATTTCTACCTGGGCGCGGGCGACGAACGCCGCACGGCAGAACTTGCCGCGCAGCTCGAACAGATTCACCGCGAGCGAAACGATTCAATCAACGCCGAGCGCTTTGCCGAGCTTCGCAGCAGATTCGAGAAAGCAGCCGGCACGAGCGAGGAAGAAAAGGGCGAGGCGACTGAACGAGACTCCACTCCAAGGGCTGCGACCGCCGCGCCGGTGGCGAGCGAGCCCGAGGCGAAGATCGAAGTCGCGCCAGCGGAAGCTGTTTCGCAGGATGCAAGCCCTGCTCCGGCTGCGCCCGCCGCGCCCGCTGAGTTCGAAATCGCGGTGGCGCCGGTCGAGACGGAAGAACATGCACCGCCTCCGGCGGCGCCTGCGTCTGCTCCTGCTGCGGCCCGGGCGTCATCTGGCGAAGAAGTCGATCTCTCGGATGAATGGGAGGCGATGGCGCAGGAAGTGATGGAGCCATCGAGTGCAGCGTCAGAGGACGCGTCCCAGGCGCCCGCACCAGCCGCCGAAGAACCGGCGCCGGTCGAGGCGGCGGAAGCAGAGACGGAACAAATCGAGATCGAAGAGGCCGCGGAGCCTGAGGCGGCTGAGATTCCGATCGAGATTGAAGAAGTCACCGCCGAGCCAGCTGCGGAAGAGCCCGTTCTTGAAATTGCGGAGGAACCCGCTGAAGAAGCGAGCACCGTGGAAACGGCGGCTGAGAGTAGCGGCGAGTTTAAATTGGAATTGAACGCTGATCCGGCCGAGACGGCCGAAAAACAAGGCGCCGCGACAACGGAGGATTTCCTCAGCGAGCTCGCGGCCGAACTCGACGACATGGAAGCGCCACCCGCAAAGCCGGCGAAAGCTGCGAAAACTCCTGCAGCGCCCGTGAACGGTGGCCATCCGCGAGCACCGGCAAGGCCCGCGACCGCAGCGCCCGTAGCCAAGATTCCGATCGTACCCGCCGCGCCTCCGGCGCCCGTCTTCGCGGAGGTTGGTTCCGTTCCCCCAGCTACGGTCGAGAGCCTCAACGAACTGGCCGAGGTTTTCCAGGAATTCCGCTCGGAACTGGGCGAAATGGCGGACGAGGACGAAGATCTCGAAACGCACTACAACCTCGGCATCGCCTACCGGGAAATGGGTCTGCTCGACGAGGCGATCGGCGAATTCCAGAAGGTCGCCAAGGCCGTGCAAAAGGGCAAGCCGTTCCCCTACGCGATGAACTGCGCGACCCTGCTCGCGCTTTCTTTCGTCGATAAAGGCGAGCCGAAGATTGCGTCGTTGTGGTATCAGCGGGCGCTCGAAACGCCGCGGCTCGATCAGGAAACCGTGATGGCGCTACGGTACGATCTCGGAGTGGCGCTCGATCTGGCGGGCGAATCGTCGGCCGCGCTCGACAGCTTCCGGCAAGTCTACGCAATGAACATCGACTACCGCGACGTGGCCGATCGCATCGCGACACTGCAAAAAGCCTGATCTCCGGTTGCAGCACCCGCGAGAATCTCCCATAATCTTAGTTCCGCAATGAGTCGAATTGTGCGCGTCCCCGTTCTGTTGGTCTGGTTCGTGCTCGGGTTGATTCTGATACTCGTGCCGTGGCTGGATTCATGGGAAACCAACTACCTCTTCTATCAGTATCCGGCGCTGGGGCTGCTGCTGAAAAATCCGTTCATACGCGGCGCGATTTCCGGGCTGGGATTCATGAACGTTCTGCTGTCGCTCGAATCATTCCGCAAGAGAGTCGTCAGTGTTGCCAGCCGATCCTGAACGCATCGTCTGCTACGTCACGAACCGGAAGTTACTCGGCGCGGACGATCCAGCCAAAAGTATCGTTGCAAAAATCGATGCGGCGATTGCAGCCGGAGCGAACTGGGTGCAGATTCGCGAAAAGGATTTGGCGGGGCGCGAATTGCTTGCACTCGCGCGCGCGGCTGTGCGTGCGGCGGCGACTCGGGCGACGCTCGTTTTCGTGAACGACCGGCTGGACGTGGCGCTGGCGGCCGGGGCGGCGGGCGTGCATTTGGGAGGCGAGTCGTTGCGCGCGCGAGACGTGATTCGCTGGTGCCGCGACGGGAACGCGCCGGCGGGATTTCGCGTCGGCGTCTCATGCCACAGCGTCGAAGATGCGCGGGAAGCGCAGCGCGCCGGGGCGGCCTACGCTTTTTTCGGGCCGATTTTCGATACGCCGGCGAAAAGAAAGTTCGGGGCGCCGCAAGGGATTGCGAAGCTGGCGGAAGCTTGCTCCGCCGTTCGGATTCCGGTGATCGCTATCGGCGGAGTGGACGCCGGCAACGGTGCGGAGTGCTTTCGCGCGGGCGCGGCGGGAATCGCGGCAATCCGGATGTTTCAAGAAACGACTGATGCGGCTGCGCTGCGCGAAGCGGTGGCGCGACTACGCGGCGCGAGCGGCAAGCCCTAGGCGCTGAGCCAGCGGCCGACCGGTTGCCAACCCGGGGCGTGATCGCAGATCACTTTGACAACTGCAGTGATCGGGATCGCGAGGATCAGTCCCATCGCGCCCCAGAGCCATCCCCAGAAGAGAATCGAAATCGTGAGCGCGACCGCATTCAGCCGCATTCGCCAACCGACCAGCGCCGGGACCAAAAGGTTCGCCGCGACGATATGGAAGAAAGTGAGCATTGCTACGATCCCGATGAAGGGACCGATTTTGTGGAACTGCGCGGCTCCGATCATCAGCGGCGGCACCCAGGAGAGCACCAAGCCGATATAAGGCACGAGATTGCATATCCCGGAAACCAATCCGGTGAGGAACGGAAACTCGAGCCCAATGGCCCAGAAGAAGAGCCAGCTCGCGAGGATCAATATCAATCCCACAAGCGCGGTGCCCATCAGGTAGGTGCGCAAGACGCGCGTGACGTCCTCGAGCGCCTCTTTCACTTGCGTGCGTTCGCTCGAGCGGAATAGCTGCATCGTGGCGTGGACCACCTGACGTTTCGCGGTGAGCATGAAGAACACGAGGAAGGGGATGAAGCTCGCGGCCAGGATGAAGCCGTAGAGCGAGCTGAGGCGGCCGAGCAGCGCGTCGCGCACCGCGTGTGATTCGGTGACGGTGACGACATGCTCGCCCACGTGCGGCGCCGGGGTGATTTCGGATACGTGCGCCTCAAGGTTCGCGAGCCTTGTGTCCACGGCCTGGAAAACTTCACGGAGCGGCGCGCGATACTTGGGCCAGTCGGCGCCGAATTGGTCGAAGCGCTCGACGAGGGTCCAACCAAGCGCGGCCATCAGCGCGAGCGTCACCAGCACCACGATCAGCGAGCCGACCGCGCGCGGCACGCGGATCGTCTCGAGCCAGCTGACGATCGGATCGAGAAAGTAGGCGGTGAGGACAGCGACCAGCAGCGTCACTAAAACGGTCGAGGCCCAGTAGCAAAAAGCGATGAGGATCCCGGCCGCGATGATCTTTCCGCTGACCGAACTCGAGCTAACTTTCGTCTCTGTAGGGGACATTGGCCACAACGATATCACAAGCGCTTGCCGCGGCAGATGAATGCGTGCGTGTTGCGTTAACTTTTGCGCAAAATAGGCGCGGAGACAGCTCAGCGCACGTAACCCTTGCGCTGCGCGGCCAAGCGGTGGCGCGGTGGAGCGCGAGCGCGGCGGTGCTAAGATTAAGATTCGCGTGTTTGCGCGCGGGGGAAGCTCCATCGAGATGGTGAAACAGCTTTTTGGCACGGACGGTATCCGCGGCATCCCCGGGGAATATCCGCTGGACGATACGACGATCGAGCGCGTGGGCTTCGCGCTCGGCGAGCATCTCGTATCGCGGAAGAAAGCGCAGGGCGCGCGGCCACGCGTCCTCATCGGACGCGACACGCGCGAATCCGGGCCGCACATCGCCGAGCAGATCGCGCGAGGGCTTGCCGCGTCAGGCGCGGAAGCTGTGTCCGCCGGCGTACTGACGACGCCGGGCGTTGCATGGCTCGTAAGCCGCGAAGGATTCGACGCCGGTGTGGTGATTTCCGCGTCGCACAACCCGTATCACGATAATGGCGTGAAGCTGATCTCGTCGCTGGGAATGAAATTCCCGGATGCCGAGGAAGCCGCCATCGAAAGTGTGCTCTTCTCGGGCGATGGCGCGGCAGCAGGAAACACGAGCCATGCCGCCGGCAAAATGAGCGCGGCGGGAGCGAACGGCAACCAGCAACTGCACGAAGACTATCTCGCGGGGCTGCGCGAGGCGATCCTCCCCGGCGCGAAGCTCGCGGGAATGAAAATCGTCCTAGATTGCGCCAACGGCGCGGCCAGCAAGCTAGGGCCGCAGCTCTTTCGCTCGCTTGGCGCAAACGTGACCGCCATCAACGACGCGCCCGACGGGCGCAACATCAACGCTGGGTGCGGATCGCTGCATCCCGAGGGAATGCAGAAGAGCGTGGTCGAAACGGGCGCGGCACTGGGCGTAGCGTTTGACGGCGACGCCGACCGCGCCGTCTTTTCGAGCGCGACGGGCAGGCTTGTGGATGGCGACGGCGTGCTGCTGGCCGCCGGGCGCTTCCTGAAATCGACTGGCAAGCTGAAGGGCGGCGCGATCGTCGGCACCACGATGGCGAATCTCGGGCTCGAGCGTGCGCTCGAGAAATCGGGGCTGAAGCTGGTGCGCACGGACGTCGGCGATCGCTACGTCCTCGAAGAGATGCAGCGGATCGGCGCCAACCTCGGCGGCGAGCAATCCGGCCACATCCTATTCCTCGACGATGCGACGACCGGCGACGGCATGCTGACGGCGATCAAGATCGCTTCACTCGTCGCGATCGCCGGGCCGCTCGATACGCTGGTCGCCGACCTCAAGATTTTTCCGCAGAAGATCGTCAACGTGAAGGTGAAGTCGAAGCCGCCGCTCGAATCGCTGCCCGAGGTAGCGCGGACGCTCAGAAAGGCGGAGGAGGCGCTCGGGAGATCGGGGCGCGTCGTGCTGCGCTATTCGGGGACCGAGCCGCTCGCGCGGGTGATGGTGGAAGCGGAACGCCCTGAGGACGTGGAGCGATGGACCGAGGCGCTGGCGACGGCGTTGCGGACTGCTATCGGTATTTAGATCTTCGATCACAAAGCATTATCAAAACGATAGGTAAGATTGATTCTTCCAAAGAACGTAGAAACAAAGGCCAAAAGCTTTCAGAAAGTGGATTCGCGCTTCTCCTGGACCACCCACCAGTACGATGTAGATTATCTAAACATATTATTATCAGCGCGGTAGAGAGGCTCGGAGAAATGGGCAGGCGTGGCACGGCGCGTGCACAATGGCAGTCCGGCTGTCTCTTATCCCGGGGTGGGCCGGTTTCGTCGCGCCGAGACCGGAACTTGGGGGTAGAGCAAGAACAAGGGGGTCCGGGTGGGCCCCCTTTTTATTTTGCCCGGTCGCTTCGGGCTGAAATGCGGAGGGCTCCCGTGGGGACGGGAGCCCTTTTCGCTTTCGGGATGATTCGGGCGCGGTCTAGCTGCAACCGGATGTGGAACCGCAGTTCGAGCACTTGTAGCAGCTGCCGTTGGGCGTCATGAGCATGCCGCACTCGGAGCAGTAGGGTGCGTCTTCGATGGCAGCGCGCGCCCGCGTGATCGTTTCCGCCTCCAGGACCCTCGTGGGAACAGGAGTTACAGATGCCGCTGAGTTCACAGCCGCGGCGACCGGCGCCTCTTCGAGTGCTGCGGCGTCGTTATCGAGGTAATCGGGCGAGATGAACTTGCCGCCGAGCCACCGGCCGATGTAATCGACCACGGATTTCGCGTAGCGGATCTTCGGATTGCCGGTGTAGCCCGAAGGCTCGAAGCGCGAATTGCAGAACTTGTCGACGAGAGCGCGGAGCGGCACGCCGTACTGCAGCGAAATCGAGACGGACAGCGCGAAGGCGTCCATGATGCCGGAAAGCGTGGAGCCCTCCTTCGCCATCTTGATGAAGATCTCGCCCGGCTTGCCATCGTCGTACATGCCGACGGTGATGTAGCCCTCGTGGCCGCCGACCGAGAATTTGTGGGTGATGGACTTGCGCTCCGAGGGCAGCTTTTCGCGGCGCGCGCGGTCGAAGAGTTCCTTCTGCTGCGGGGCATTTTCCGCGGCGGCAGGCGCGGCTGCCGAGGCCTGCACCACAACCGGCGCAGGAACTGCCTTCGCGGCGGCCACAGGAGCCTTCTCGTCTTCCTTCTTGCCCGCGGCCGAGAGTGGCTGCGAGCGCTTCGAATTGTCGCGATAGATGGCCACGGCCTTCAGCCCCAATTTCCAGGACTCAGTATAGGCTTCGGCGATGTCTTCGACCGTCGATTCCTCGGGCATGTTGATCGTCTTGCTGATTGCGCCCGAAAGGAACGGCTGAGCCGCCGCCATCATGCGCAGGTGGCCGCGCCAGGCGATCGAGCGCCCGCCGCCCATGGGCGTGAGCGAGCAGTCGAACACAGGAAGGTGCTCGGGCTTCAGTCCGGGCGCGCCTTCGATTTTGCCCTCGGCGTCGATGTAGTCGACGATCTTGGAGACGTCCTCAGACGAGTAGCCGAGCTTCATCAGCGCCTGCGGCACCGTGTTGTTGACGATCTTGATCACGCCGCCGCCCACCAGCCTCTTCTGCTTCACGAGCGCGAGATCCGGCTCGATGCCGGTGGTGTCGCAATCCATCATGAAGCCGATCGTGCCCGTGGGAGCGAGCACGGAAACCTGCGAGTTCTTGTAGCCGTATTTTTCGCCGAGATCGAGCGCCGCGTCCCACGATTCCTGGGCGGCGCGGAGCAGCGAGGGCTGCACGTTTTCCTCCTTGATCGGGCGGAGGGAGTCGCGGTGCATGCGGATCACGTCGAGCATGGGCTCGCGATTGGCGGCGTAGCCGGCGAACGGCCCCATGCGCTCGGCGATGCGCGCCGATTGCGCGTAAGCCTCGCCGGTCATCAGGCCGGTGATGGCTCCGCAGAAATCGCGGCCGCCGTCGGAGTCGTAGGGCAGCGCAAGCGACATCAAGAGCGCCCCGAGATTCGCATAGCCGAGACCGAGCGGGCGGTAATCGTGCGAATTCTTCTCGATCTTCGGAGTCGGGTAGCTGGCGTTGTCGACCAAAATCTCCTGAGCCGTGATCGTGACGTCGACCGCATGCTTGAAACCGTCAGTATCGAACTGGCCGTTGGACCCGAGGAACTTCATCAAGTTGAGCGACGCCAGGTTGCAGGCGGTGTCGTCGAGGAACATGTATTCGGAGCAGGGATTCGAGGCGTAGATGCGGTCCGTACCCTTGCAGGTGTGCCAGCGATTGATCGTGGTGTCGTACTGCATGCCGGGATCGCCGCACTGCCAGGCGGATTCGGCCATCTTGCGCATCAGGTCGCGCGCGCGGAACTTTTCGAGGGGTTTGCCGTCGGTGACCTGATGAGTCCACCAGTCGCGATCTTCCTCGAAGGCGCGCATGAAATCGTCGGTGACGCGGACGGAATGGTTGGCGTTCTGGAAGAAGACGGAGGAATAGGCTTCGCCGTCGATCGCCGGATCGTAACCCTGCTCGATCAGCACCTGCGCCTTGCGCTCTTCCTTCGTTTTGCTCTCGATGAACTCGAGGATGTCCGGGTGATCGACGTTGAGGATCACCATCTTCGCCGCGCGGCGCGTCTTCCCGCCGCTCTTGATCACGCCGGCAAAGGCGTCGAAACCCTTCATGAAGCTGACGGGGCCTGACGCGATGCCGCCGCCCGAAAGCGTTTCGTGGCTGCCGCGCAGCGCCGAGAAGTTCGTGCCCGTGCCGGAGCCCCACTTGAAGAGCATGCCCTCGGTCTTGGCGAGGTCCATGATCGAGCTCATGTTGTCCTGCACCGAATTGATGAAGCAGGCGGAGCACTGCGGCTTGGCCTGCACGCCCACGTTGAACCACACCGGGGAGTTGAAAGCCATCTTCTGCTCGACGAGCAGATGGGTGAGTTCGTCGCGAAACGCGTCTTTGGATTCAGGAGTGGCGAAATAGCCGCCCTGATCTCCCCAGCGGACGATCGAGTCGACCACGCGGCCGATCAGGTGGCGTACCGAGGTTTCGCGCTCGGGCGTATTGGGCTTGCCGTGAAAATATTTCGACGCGACGATGTTCGTCGCCGTCATCGACCAGGACTTGGGGACTTCGACATTCTCCTGCCGGAAGATCACCTGCCCTTTATCATTGCCTATGAGTGCGGTGCGGCGTTCCCATTCCACCTTGTCGAAGGGGGATGCCGCTCCGTCCGTAAAGCGACGCTTGAAATCTAGGCCCGTCGTGCGTCTCGCCGTCTCTTCCATTTGCGGATTCAGAGCCATTTTCGTCTCAGCCATTATCTCACCTCTCCAAAAACGCACAAAAGGACACACCCGTGCGTTTCTTTCTTAGTTGTTTGCCATTATTAGCTATTAGAAGTTTGCGGTGCCCCAAAGAAACCCGATGAGATGGTAGGGTGCCTCAATCGAGCTTCCTGCCCCCGCGCCACGTTTCTGGCGATCCAAAATCGCGCTGCGGTGTTCGGCATAATTAATCGCCTGCTGTTTTATGTCAAGAGCAAAATACAAAATATGTGGAGATATCTTGTCTTGACATACAAGATGTAGTGGTCATGTTCCTGGCACTCCCAGATCGAAACTCATCGAAATAGTCTTCGCACGCAGGCCAACCGCCTGCGCGGTAGCCTCTGAGATTTCGACAAAGTAAACCCGAATGATCTTGAGGGACAGATAAGGTCGAGTTCTGATGTGAATGGGCGGAGTTTATCCCGCCCATTCTTAGGAGTTATTAGTTTTAGTTGGGGTGCACGGCGGCAGCAACAAGGCGCCACGAGACCCGGCCTGACTGACACTTCCAACTCGCCGAGTGCTGATGACAAGTGGTCGCAGGAGGTAGCGGATGTCCCTTCGTCGAAACCGCCTCGTATCCACAAGCATCGCAACGGTAGATTCCGGACGCTGGCGTTGTTGCGCCAGGAGGATACGTGTGGTCGAAAGCGTTTACGGGACTTGATGAAAAATACTGCCCATGCTTATAGTTTGGCACTTTGGTGTTTCCCTTTCTTGCCTGAAGAGGCGGATGTGGAGGCACACGTATAGAGTGCGCTCACGAGTTGCTATTTGCCTCTTGACGAGAGAGCGCCGAAGCGCCTAGGATGGCAACCGACAAGGCATCCACCATCCCCGTCAAGCAGCGGGACGCGAAGCCCCACCGGCGAAGTGGGGCTTTGTTGTATGGTACAGCAACTTCTTTGAGCTCCGTTCCTGCCCAAATCCCTCCTTATCCTGCGGCGCGGACAGAGGTCCGAACGCTCCGTGTGAGCTAGGCTAAACGAGTCGTGCAGGAGTGTCTGGACGGTAGGACAGGCGAGCCTATCGGAGGCCTCCCGCACAAATTGCCTTGCGGGCGAGGAGCATACGATCCTCTATTCGGTTTGGACCCGGTCGGACCCCCGCGTGTGCGGCCATAGCGCTGGGCAAAACGACCGTGCACGTAACGCCGAGTCTGGATGCGGAGTATCGTGGGTTGTGGAAAAGTTGTCAAGCACAAATCGCAAGGGCACCACAAAATATTTGGTGTGGCGTGTCGAAACTATCTACCGGTAGTGGTTGCGGCGCACGAGCCCACTATCGTTGTCGGACATGCAAATGTGCTTTGAGCAGCAACATCCACATTATTGACATGATGCGGCGAGCCGAAAAAAACTATAGTTGAATAGCCATGAGTACGCACGCGATCGAAATCATGGGTCTTACGAAGGACTATCCAGTCGGCTTCTGGCGCAAACGCATGCGCCGGTCGCTCGACAATCTGACGCTCGAGGTCGAAGAAGGCGAGATCTTCGGATTTCTCGGGCCGAACGGCGCGGGAAAAACAACCACGTTGAAGCTTTTGATGGGGCTCATCTTCCCGACCTCGGGTACGGCGCGGGTGCGGGGGCGCTCGATCGACGACGTTCGCATGCACCGCGAGATCGGCTATCTGCCGGAGCAGCCCTATTTCTACGACTACCTGACAGCGCGCGAACTGCTCGATTACTACGCGCGATTTTCGAATTACACCGCGACGGAGCGGCGCGAACGCGTGGAGCGATTTCTCGGGCTGGTGGGCCTGGCTTCCGCAGGCGACGTGCAGCTGAGGAAATTTTCGAAGGGCATGCTGCAGCGCGCCGGCATCGCGCAGGCGATCCTGCACGATCCTGCGGTGGTGTTTCTCGACGAGCCGATGTCCGGACTCGATCCGATCGGAAGACGCGAGGTGCGCGACATCATTCACGACCTGAAACGGCAGGGGCGCACGGTATTTTTCTCGACGCACATTCTCTCGGACGCGGAGATGCTGTGCGATCGCGTCGCCGTGCTGGCGGGCGGGAAACTGCAGGGCGTGGGCGCGCCGAACGAATTCGTGTCGCCCGAGGTGGCCGGGATGGAAATCCTCTTCGAATTGCACGAGGGGCACGCGCTGCCGCCGGCGCTGGCAGCGGCCGTAGCCATCGGGGCACGCTATCGCCTGGAAGTGCCGGAGGCCGATTTGTATAGCACGCTTGACCGGCTGCGAGGCTGCGAAGCGAGAATTCTTTCGATTACGCCGGTGCGGCCGACACTCGAGGATTACTTCATCCGGATCGTGGGACGCGAGCAGACGCCCGTCCACGCGGTGGAGGGGATGGCCCGATGAGCGCAATGCCCGGCATCGTCGCGATCAACACGTTCCGCGAAGCGGTGCGCGACCGCGTGCTTTACAACCTGGTTCTTTTCGCGCTGATGATGATCGGCGCGGCAATCCTGGTCGGCCAGATTTCCATCGGGATCGACCGGCTGGTGATCGTCAATCTCGGGCTCTCGGCGATTTCGATTTTCGGGCTGCTGATGGCGGTGTTTATCGGCGTGGGGCTCGTCTACAAGGAGATGGAGAAGCGAACGCTTTACTCGCTGCTCGCCAAGCCCATTCGCCGATCGGAATTCCTGGTGGGGAAGTACGGCGGGCTGCTGCTGACGCTGGTGGTTAACACATCCTTCATGACGCTGGGGCTCGCGGCTGCGCTCTACTACGTCGGCAGGCCGTTCGTGCGCGAGGACGCCTGGATTCTGGTGGCGATCTATTTCATTGTGCTGGAACTCGCGCTGGTGACGGCGCTGGCGCTGTTTTTCTCGTGCTTCTCGAGTCCGATGCTTTCGACGCTGTTCACCCTGGCGATCTACGTGACCGGCGTCTTTGGCACGGACATTCGCGATTTCGGGGACTATACGAAAAGCCCGGCGCTGAAGGTCGCCACGCGTGTCCTCTACTACCTGATACCGAATTTCCACAACTTCAACGTGATTGCGGCGGTGGCGCACGGCGAAGCGGTTCCGGCGGCGCTGATCTGGCAGAACACGCTGTACGCCGCTTTGTACATCGCCCTGGTTCTGGTGGCGGCCTCGGCCGTATTTTCGCGGCGAAACCTGAAATGAGCTCCTCGGAATCAACGCGCACGCTATGGCTGTCTCTGGCCGGAGTGGCCCTGCTCTTCGGAGCGGTCGCAATCCTGCAGATCCGAATCGACGAGCAAACACGCGACTTTGCAACGCAAAAAGAGGAGCTGCTCCTAAGCTCACCCTCCGCGATACAGAAACTCAGCCTGGGCTACGATTCGCTTCTAGCCGACATTTACTGGACTCGCGCCGTGCAGTACTACGGGTCGCACCTGAACGCGCCTAGCCATTTCCAATTATTGTGGCCGCTGCTCGACGTCACTACGACGCTCGATCCAAAGCTCGTCGTGGCGTACCGGTTCGGCGCGATCTTTCTCTCGGAGCCGTTGGCGGGCGCGAATAGAACCGACCTCGCCGTCAAGCTCGTGAAGCGAGGGATACAGGCTAACCCGGACAACTGGCATCTCTACGGCGACCTCGGCTTTCTCTACTACTGGGGCATGAAGGATTACCCGGACGCCGCGGCTGCTTATTTCGACGGAGGCAAAATACCGAACGCGCCGGCGTGGCTCGGGGTGATGGCGGCGCGAGTGTCGGCACTGGGCGGTTCGATCGACACCTCACGCATGATGTGGTCCGAAATATACGAATCGGCGCAAGACCCGCGCGTCCGAAAGATGGCTCTGAAGGAATTGGAAGGGCTCACGGCGCAGAGCGACGAGCAGCAACTGGACCAGCTTGCCGCGGAATACCAGAAACGATTCGGGCGCTATCCGACATCGACCGGAGAATTGCGAGCGGCCGGACTTGGGAGAGGGATTCCGCTCGACCCGGAAGGCTACCCTTACATTTTCGGCGCCAACGGGAAGTCCAGCCTGAACCCGCAGAGTCCTATCGTCATCCCGGCTCCGCCACAGGTTCCCGGCGCATCCAAGTAGTGACGGCCCGTCGGGTTCCGTCAAAGCATGGCCGTGTTCTGAAGCGTCGGCTAAAATACCGGGCGACGATTTGCAACCCCAGCGAGTCTCATTGGAATGCCGCAGGTTCGATATGCTCAAGCGCGCCACAATTTCGACCGGAGTATCAGCCTCGCTCCACATGGCTTTGGCAGCGATTCTGGCGACAGCGTGCGCGGCGCGCCCTCAAGCCGGCCCACAAATGGCGGCCTCGACGAAAACCCCTGGCGCGTCGCAGGCGCACGCACCATCCGCTGACGAAATCCGCGCGCGCGCCAAAAAGCTGATCGAGAATCAACACAAGAACGATCAGGCGCTCGATGAATACGAGCGCGTCGAACGGCATGAGGATTTCACCAACGGGCCAAACCCGCAGACCATCGAGGACAAGCTGTTTCGCGTGGTTCCCGACGGCGGCGGAACGCTGAAGATCCTGCTCAAAGACAAGGGCGCCCCGACCGACCCCGCAGACTACCGGCGCCAGCTGCAACTCTGGGAAGACATCCTGCAGCGGATGATACAGCCCGATGACTCGAAAGCCAAAGCGGCCCGCGAGAAATACGAAAAGCGGCAGCACGAACGAGCGGAGTTCCTCGATGCGATGAACGACGCGTATATCGTCAAGTGGGTGGGCCAGGAAAACCACGGCGGGCACGAGTGCGACGTGTTTGAACTCACTCCGAGTCCGGATTTTCATCCTCGCTCGATGTTTCAGAGCGCGCTGGTGCACGTCACCGCCAAGATATGGGTGGACCATGATGCCGACGAGCTCGTGCGCGGCGAAGCGCATATCCTCAGCGACATTTCGTTCGGAGGGGGCCTGCTCGGGAAGCTCTACCGCGGAGGCTTCGTTTCGATGGAGCAGGCTGAGGTGGCCCCCGGAGTCTGGCTGCCCACGCGCACCGAATATGACTTTGCGGGCCGAAGATTCCTGTTCCCGTTCGCGGAACACCAGGTGGTCGAAGCCAGCCATTACAGCCGCCTGGGCTCGTTGCAACAGGCGCTCGTGGTCGTCCAGAACGAGTTATCGAGTGGGAAAACCTTCAGCGAAGATCCGTAACTTTGACCCCCGCCTGGTGTTAAATAGAGGAAACGATCCTTGCTCCCAAGGAGAAACACCTATGCGCCGTCCGCTACGCACAATTCTCGAGGCGATTCTCGCGGGCTTGTTTCTGTGCGCGATATTTGCCTCTCAGGGTGCCGCGCAAACCAACTCGAACGGCTCGGCGAATCCATCCGGGCAAAACGCCGAGCCTCCCACGCAAGCGCAGCCGCCGGCGGCCACCCAGCCAGCAAGCAAGAAGGTCTGGACGAATGAAGACGTGGTCGGATTGCGAGCGGATTCCAGAATTTCCACGTTCTCCCAACCGAATGCGAAGCCGGCCAAGAACGGTGCGAAGCCGGCGAATTCCAAAGGCAAGGACGCCACCTGGTACGAGAATCGAATCGCCGGGTTACAAGCAAAACTCCCGCAGCTCGACGACCAGATCGGGCAGCTCCAAGCGGCGCTGAACGGTGAGCAGGTGAATTCGGTACGCAAATGGGGAGGCGTAAGACCGGACGACTGGAGAGTGGAACTGGACACGCTTCAGCAAAAGCGCGTTAGCATCCAGTCCGAAATCAGCACGTTGGAAGACCAGGCGCGCCACGCTGGTGTCCCGGCGAACGCACTGCCTTGAACGGTAACCTGGAACGCCGTGTTCTACCGCGCTCCTGCGGCGAGGCTCAGAGACTGGACGACCGTACAGGTGCACGAGCGAGAAACACGTCCTGCGGAAATCAGCCAAGAGAGGCCATCGGCCCATAAAATATGGGTGTAGGACGCGAGGTGATTTATGGCGCGTATTCGATGGTTCAGCTTCTTGATTCTTTTTGCGGCAATTTTGGGCTTTGCCATAGCGGGCAACGCCGGGGTGAGAATCGGCAATATTGCCGGAACCGTGGTAACGGCACACGGCAAGCCCGTGGCGGATGCTACCGTCACGATGCAGACATCCTACGGCCAGAGCCCCTCCGCCACGCACACCGACGCGAACGGCCACTTCAAGTTCGCGCGATACGAGACCGGTCAATACGACCTGCAGGCCTACTGGCACGGCATGTTTTCGGACTGGAAGAAGCGCGTGGTAGTCCGTTCAGGCAAAACGACCGATATCACGCTGCGGCTTCCGCCGGCTGCCGACGTCACGGTAACCGTTCCCGAATGATCTGTCCGACCGCGCGCACGTTTCCAATCGATTGAGAGCAGTCCTAGTACCATCGTATGGGGAAAGTGCGCCTCGGGGGCCATTGGTCGCTCCAAGACTCCCCGCTACCGTGAATTGCGGGTTGTGGGAGCTGCCTTGCGGGGACGACGGCTCAAAAATGAGCCGGAGCACGCTTCCCGACCCGCCTACTTCCCTCCTGGAGCCGTAAACCCTTCTGCCCCCGCCGCGGCAGGGGCGCTTCTGTGCCATCAGCCCCTCGCCACGTGGATCGACTTCAGCCCTCCGCAGGTAACAGCGAGCCTAACGCTGCATTGCGCATCAAATTGCATCCAAGTGGGCATCAGAGAGACTTCAGGGGGCTGCAGCCGCGTAAAACCCCTTGCAGTCAGTGCGCGGCAGAGCGCGTGAACGTGTCGAGAGGCTGGGCATTGCGACAGATGGCGGGAAAACCAGGCAGGCGAGTGTGGTGCTACCTTGCGCCGATTGCGATCGGGTTGTGCCTCAGCGCAGCACCGGCCAACGCAACCGATCTGGAGCGCAAGACGGTGGAGGCGTTCAATCGCTACGTGGCCGTGGCAGAGGCTCAGATTGACGAGCAGCTCTCGCGGGGCCAACCCTACCTCTGGGTCGAGAGCCTGCCGCCCGCCCGGCGCGACGCGGCGGAGACGCAGCTCCGAGCGGGGCAAGTGGTGATTCAACGATTGGACGCGACAGGAAAAAGCGACGGCGACAAGCCAATTTCGGTTCCAAGCGGGATGATCCATCACTGGATCGGCACGGTGTTCATCCCGGGCGCGACGCTGGCGCAAACGCTCGCGCTCGAAGAGGACTACGATCATCAGCAGGAATATTTTCATCCGGACGTCATGCGCTCGCGGATTCTCCGACACGATGGAAACGATTTCACGATCGAATTGCGCCTGTACAAAAAGAAGGTAATCACGACCGTCCTGGACACCGAGCATCAGGTGCACTACACGCTCGTCGATGCGACGCATGCCTGGAGCCGCTCTCGAACGATTCGAATTCAGGAAGTGGAAAACGCGGGCGAACCCGACGAGCGCCTCGAACCGGAAGGCAGCGATCGCGGTCTTCTGTGGCGAATGAATACGTACTGGCGCTTCGAGCAGAAGGACGGCGGGACCTACGTGGAATGCCAGTCGATATCGCTCACGCGCGATATACCGACGGGGCTGGGTTGGCTGATCGGGCCGTACGTGAACAGCGTGCCGCGGGAATCGCTCACTTTCACGCTGGAAACCACACGCGCGGCGGTCCTGCAGCGCGTCGCAAAACAAACGGAAGGCAAGCCGGAAAACTAGAAGGAAGTAGCCGCGAGAAAGACGTCCGCCAGGCCGTTCGAATCGACCCCAACCAAATTATTCGCCGAGGAGATGAAGGCGACCGTGTGGCCGTCGCCGCTAATGGCCGGGATGATGCTGTCTCCGTTTGCGGCTGGCGGCGAAGAACCGCCAGCCTGGCTCGCTAACGCGATACGCGGCGTGCAGGCCGTGGTGGTGCTCGGTAGATCCACGCAAGTGCTGCGCACGAACACATTTTCGATGCCGTTGACCACATTCGGCGCCAGGTTCGTGGCCTTCGACGAAAACGCGATCAGGACTCCTCCGGGGCACGTTCCGGTCGTCGTGGTCGTCGCACTGCAAACGCTGACGCTGGGGTTCTCGGTCAGCGTGTTTGCGGGCGTCGTCGGATTCCCCGACGTGTCCGGCGTGGAAACCAGCATCGGGCTTGAGGGCGTGCACGTCGGCGGCGTGGTCACCACCACGCCGATGCATGTATCGAAAACGTAGATCTCCTGCGTTCCCGCCGAAGCGATTCCGAAATCCGTCGCTGTTGAAGCAAAAGCCACGAAGCGGCCGTCCGGCGACATCGCGGGCTCGATGCTAACGCCGTTCGCCGCGGTGGCGCCTCCGTCAGGAGTTGAAATGAGATTGGTGACGGGTACGCAGCTATTGCTGATCGTTCCGATGGTTGTCACGCAAGTGGCGCGCTCGAAAATCTCCTGGGCGCCGCTAGGGTTGGGCGCGGTCGAGCCGAGATTCGTCGCGGTGGATGAAAAGGAAACGTAGAGGCCTGTATCCGCAATCGCGGGATCCGAACTCGGTCCGTCGCCGGGCGTTACGCCATCCGGCGTGGACACCAGATAGGTGGTCGGGACGCACGAGGACGTCTGCGTCAGGGGAGTGGCGCCGGCGCAGATCGTGCGGATATACGCCTGCGGCGTTACGCCGTCCACAGAGACGCCCGAGACGAGATTTGTGGCCAGCGAAACGAATGCGACGTATTGCCCGTCGGGGCTGATGACCGGATTGTAGCTTTCGCCGTTGCCGGCGCTCGCGCCATCGGCGGACAGAGACACGAGCACGGGCGTGCATGTGGTTGAGCTCGAGCTGGTCTCGCAGGTCGGCTGCCAATAGACCTGGCGTGTACCCACCGGCGTCGTCACATAACTGACCAGGTTGCTCGCCGTAGAGGTAAATGCGACGTTGTCCCCAGCGCTATCGAGCGAAGGCTCGGAACTTGGTCCGTTGGCAGGATTTCCTCCTGTCCCGGAGGTGATCAGGAGGGTCTTGGGCACGCAACTGCCGCTGCTCGAAGTCGTGCCCGTGAGACATGTGTCGCGGTAAAAGATGCCGCTCGTGCCATTCGTCAAGAGGTTCGGCTGAGTGACGGTCGACAGCAGGTTGGTCGAATTGGACGCAAACGCGACGAATTCCCCCGTCATGCTTGCCGACGGTCCAGCTGTGGTAAGGGTCGGAACGCCGCTCGTGCATGGCGTGCCGCAGACTCCATTGTTCGCCTGTGCTCCTGAAGGGGCGAGATCGACAAGCACCGGCAGCCCGGCCGAATCGCTAGGATCGACGGCAAAAGTAAGCGGGTTGGACGTGCCTCCGCCGGGCCCCGGACTAAACACTTGCACCTGATCTACGCCGCCCGCGGCAAGATCGGCGGCCGTCAGTGTGGTCTCGATTTGCGTGCTGTTGCCGAAAACAGTCGCGTGCGGAGCACCATTGATCATCACCGTTGAATTCGTCACGAAACCGACCCCTGTCACCATGAGGGTCGTTGGCGTGGTTGTTCCGGCCCCGGCAGCGGTAGGGCTCAACGACGCGAGGTTCGGCACGGGATTCGTGACGTTCAGGGACACGGTGTTGGAAGTGCCGCCGTTTGGCGGCGGATTGATCACGACAATCTGGACGCTTCCCGCGGTCGCAATGTCGGAGGCGTAGATGGACGTTCCCAAAGAAGTCGCCGTCCCGCTCGCCGCACGAATGCTTCCGTTCACGGACACTTCGGATTGCGAAACAAAATTATTGCCGTTAATCGTCAGCGTAAAGCCAGCGCCGCCCGTGAAAACGCCCGAAGGCGAGAGCGATGAGATCCCCGGTAGCGGACTTGGCGCTGCGTTGATGACGAACGTGGCCGGCAGGCTGCTCCCTCCGCCAGGCGAAGGGGTGGAGACCATGACCATCGCGGAGCCCGCATTTTGAACGAAACTCGCGGGGATTTGCGCCGTCAACTCGCTGGTCGAGGTGAACAGCGTGACCAGCGGACTGTTGTTCCAATACACGGTGGTGGCTGGCGTAAAGTTGCCGCCCTTTACTGTCAAAGTGAAGCCGGGCTGGCCCGCCTCGATGCTCGACGGAACGAGTGTGATCGTTTGCGAAGGCCCGGGATAGTTGATCTGTTCCTGGCAGGCCGTCAGCAGCACGGCCGCGAGACAAATCGAAAACCAGAAAAGAACACGAGATCGACCCTGCAAATCCTCACCCCTGATTCCACAGATCGGCTGGAACGCCTAAACGCAATCGTAGAGACTACTAAAGATGTCTCTTGCGGGCAATCGGGATGCCTCGCCGGAGGGCGATTTGCAGTGGTTCGCCCGGTCCGACCATTGACTCCCAGGGATGTCTACAGTACGGCGTAATACGTAAAAATCGTGTAATCCGGGTTCGCGTGCCGCTTTCCCGAGCCCACGATCACGGTGCGCGTCAGCCAGTCGTGCGGACCCACGGGCGTGTCGAAATAGGGCGTGCACCGGAAATAGAACGGGCGATCCCCGCCCCAGCTCGGGTCGTTGCGATCGATCGGCTTGCCGTCCAGCGGATAGAGGTAGCCCGTATTGTGGATGTAGATCATCGTGCCGTCCGACGCTTCGAGCATGTAGTGGGCGTTGAGCACGCCATTACCGGCGTAGTCCGCGCCGCTGCGCGGCACCACGCGCCCCTGCAGCCGCGGTCCTTCGATCACGCCGGACATGGCCGGAACATAGGCGCGACGCCCGTTCGGGGTCGCGAAGGAAACGCGCTCCTTGAAGTCGATGCGAATTTGAAACACGTACTCGAGCTTGATCGGCTCGATCTCTCCCAGTGGTTGCATGGCTCCCCCCGCCGGCTTGGTTTCCGATTGCGGCTCTCCCGCCGCCTCGCTTGCCGCGAATGCGGCCTTTGGGAGCAGCCCGCTGAAGGCGCCGCCCGCAAGCAGCGCTCCGCCCCCGAGAGCGGAACCTTTCAGCATCGAGCGGCGGCCGATCGGCCGGGTTGCGGATGAACTGCTGCGTTTGCTTTTCATGGAAGCGCTCCTAATGGCCTGCGCGGCCAAACGAAAGATTGTTCGAGAAAAACGGCACCACTTTTTTCTCCACGCGATCCTGGATGCCGCTGATGTGCGTGCCGTCGTAGGTTTCAAACGTGTGCGCGATTCCGTACGCGGTCAGGATGTGATCGAGCTCCTCGTTCGAACCCATCAGGCCGTCTTTCGTGCCCACGTCGCCCGCGATCGCGTGAAGTTCCTTCAGGCTCAGAATGTGTTGGTCGATCATCGCCAAGGGCGCGTTGGCGTCCCATTTCGCCGCGATCTGGGGCTGCAGCTTGCCATCGAGCCAGGGCACATCGAAAAAGAGCGGCGGATTCTTCGGGTTGGGAGACCATGCGGCCGATTCGGCGATGGTCGCTCGCGTTCCGAAATCGGCCTTGTCGAGATCGGCCGCGCTGCGAACTGATTCGGCCTTGATCATCGGCGGGCTTTCCTTGTCCCAGGAATTCGCGGCCAGGCAGCACGCGCTGAGCCAGTAAATGCTCGAAAACACCTCCGGGTGCGTCATCCCGAGGCGAATCGTGCCGTATCCGCCCATCGAATGCCCGGCGAGCCCGCGGCTCATGCGATTGGGGATCGTGCGGTAGTGCGCGTCGATGTAGGAGACAAGGTCGTGCACGATGAAATCGTCCCAGTCGCCGGTCGTGACGGAATTCGAGTACATGCTGCCGTAGTAGATGGTGTGGGCGCTCGGCATCACGAAGATCATCTCGCGCGAGCCAGCCGCCAGCGCGGCGTCGATCGCGGCAGGCGCATTGATGAAAACATGCTTCGCGCCGAACCAGTTGTCGTCGTTATCCATGTAACCGTGCAGCAGGTAGACCACCGGATAGCGGCGGCGCGTCTGCTTGTTGTAGCTGGGCGGGAGATAGACGGAAACATCGCGATCGGGCGAATCCCCCTCGAGATTTCCCTCAAGCGATTTCCCGTGCACCTGGATGCGCTCGACGGTCCCGTGCGGCGTCGGCTTTTCCGTCTGCGAGAAGGCGAAGCCGCTCGCCAGCAGGATCAAGCTCGCGAAAAGGGCTGCGTAAACCCTGAAAAGGATCGAATGGGATTTCATTGAACGGGATCTCCTGTGGCGCATTCGAAGCTTTCCGCCTTCTCGGGATCGCCGGCGCCCTTGTACCTCGCATATTTCGGGTACGCGCACAGCGGCCGCGAGCGGCCCGGAAACGACTTGCCCGTCGCGACCACAAACTCGGGTGGTGTCCCTTTCTCAACCCAGTCGACAATGGCGGTCAGCATGTCGAAGTCATCCAGCGTCGCAGCGCCACCCATGCAATGACTCATGCCCGGGACAAGGAAAAAGCGGCTCCACGTTTGCACTTGATCCATGCCACCGTTTACGGGGTCCTGCCTGAGCTGGTTGTAGTAACCGAGGGTAGCCAGAAACGAGAACCAGGGGTCGCTCGTGCCGTGATAGAAGATGAGCTTCCCTCCATGTTCCGAGAACGTGGTTAGATTCGTCCAGGACGCAGTGTCGGTGAGCGTCTGTTCGGCATCCGCGCGAACGCCGGCGACTTGCTGATCGACGGACTCGCTAGGCGGCAGAACGTTTCCAAGAATGTTGGGACCGGGCGTGGGCAAGAAACCGAGGATGAACCCCGGGCCTTTGGGTTCGGCCACCATATCCGCATCAAAGGGAAATCGCGGATAGACTTGATCGCCGCGCGAATCCTTGGGCCCGCCAAAAGCCTCCTGCAAAGCGGTTATCTGCCCGGCCGAAAGGCAGCTGTCGGCTTTGTCGCCGCTGCATTTCAGAACCGCGGGATCGAAATGGCAGGCCGCGCGGTTGAAAATCATGCCGTCTTTCAGGCCGTCTTCGTCGTCGCATGCTTTCAGGATCGCGTCCGCGATTAGTTTCTTGTCGCCGCTGGAGAAATCCTTGGTCGGATCCGGCTTGCCGTCCGGCCCCTTGGGCGCGATCTCGGCGAACGCTCGCCTTGCCCAGGAAAGCCCGATATTCGAATAACCGGTTTCCATGGCCGGATCGCCGGAAATAATTCCATCGAAATACGTCGGGTAACGCTGCGACATCAGCATCGCCTCGCGCCCGCCGGTGGAGCAGCCATCAAAATAGGAATGCTTGGCGGGCTGGCCGTAGTAGTGCGCGATGATCTCCTTGGCCAGCACGGTTACGCGGCCGACCGCGATGTAGGCGAAGTCGAGTGCGGCCAGTTGGTCCCTCATGAACGCCGCATCAAACACGGCGCCCTTGTGCCCCGTGTCCGTCGAGACGACGGCAAATCCGCGCACCAGTGCCGGAATATCTGCGGCGGCCTGCGCGCCGAAGGGTGCTCCCACCGAGCCGTTCAGCCCGCCTCCGCCCTGAAACAGGAAGCGCCCGTTCCATTTGTCCGGCAGCGCGATGGCGAACTCGATCGCGTAGTGTTTGCCGTCGAAGCCCGTGCGCGGGTCGATCGTGCCGTCCGCGCGGCAATACGAAGGGACCGCGACCTGGATCGTGTCGCCAAATTGCGAAGGCCGGATCGTGCCGGGCGCCGCCGCAGGAACGGATTCCGTCTTCGTAATCGTCATCCCCGAGCCGGGAATTTCAAGTTTCGTCAGGTCGGCGCACTTTTCCGCGGGCGCGATTCCGGGCGCAGCATCCTGCGCCTGCACGGACGCAGCCGACGCGAGCGCCAGACAAACCAGTGCGAGATAAATTGTCCTCATTTTGAAATATTTCATGATCGAATCCCCCCACAGCAGAGGTGCGAATTGCCGGACGCGGCGGAGCATAACAAACCGCGTGTGCGCGGGCAACGTTTCGATGGGCTCGGTGCCGCCGGAATCCGAAGCATGGAGCCACCGGTGCGTGCTAGAGCGTCGCGTCCAGCGAGAGCTCTTCGATCATTTTGTTGAGCTCATCCTGGGCCTCGTCGTGCTTCGCCTGCAGGTCCGCGGACTCCTTCTTGAGCGCGTCAAGACGCGTCTCCTGATCGCCGAGCTGCTGTGTGTAACGCTGCATGAGCGCGCGCTCTTCGGCGCCGCCCGTGAGAGCCTTCAAATTTTCGCGAAGGCGCTGCTGGTCGTCGTAGATGGCCTGTTTTTCGTCGTCGCGATCGGAGATTTGCGTGCTGAGATCGTCGACGCGGTTCTTCTGTTCCAGGATTTTGCGGAACGCGGCTTCGATCTCGGGAGTAATGGATTTTTGCTGGATGAAGAGCTTGATCTGATCGTCGGTGATATTCGTCACGGCGAAATTGGTTTCGAGTGGCTTCGCCTCGATCACGTTGAGCGTGGCCGTGGACTTCGGCTCGACGTTCACGCGGAAACGATAGACACCGGAGGCAGTCTCCGCCGGCTTCGGGCCATCGTCGGCAAGCGACCAGCCCGGGCGAAGCGGGTGCTCGAGCACAACCGCTCGCGGCGTGGTGTCGTCATCGCGCACGGTGTACGTGGTTTCCTGGCGCAGTTCGCTGGCTTGAAACATCGTGCCGTGGGCGATGTGCGCGCGCGTAACCCGCTGCGGAGTGTACTCACTTTGGGCCGCGACGCGCACGCCGAGGTCGGCCGCGTAGGAGAGCAGCCGCTTCTCACCGGGCTTGATCGGATCGGTGAGACCTTCGCCGGCAAACGCTTCCTTCTCAAGAATCGTGAAGCTGCCGCCGTCGAGCGTCAGCGGACTCGAATTCGTCAGCCAGAGCGCGCGAAGTGGCCGCGGCGAATTCAGCCCCGCGTTCCAGAGCGAGACTTTTTCCGCTTCCACATGCGCCTGGACGATCGGAACAAGCGCCGACTCGTTCTTGCGGATCGTGACGCGATCCTTCAGCTTGTACTCGAAAAGATCGCCGAGTTCCGAGCCGCTTGCCGCAGCTTCCATCGCGCTGCGCGCTTGGTTGAGGATCGCCGCGCTCGGCGCGCCTCCGCCAAGGCCAACACCAAAGTTAGGGACGCCCCCGGCGCCGATGCCGTTACCGTTCCCACGGCCGGAACCTCGCCCTGAGCCGAGTTCGCCGCCACCGCCAACGTTTCTCGATCCCGTTACGGATGCTTCAGCGGTTTCCGTCTCCACTGTTGAAGCCTGCGCCGTCACCATTACGGTTTCGGTCGTGCTGCCGACCTGAAGCGTCATGTTCTGCGCTTGCTCGTGCCCGCGTCCGAGCGTCAAGCCCTGCAGCACGCTCGTGCGAAAGCCCGGGCTGCTGAACTCGACGCGATAGTCCCCGGACGGAAGGTCCGCAATTCCGTACCGCCCCCGATCGTCCGTGGTTGCCGTCACGGAGAACCCCGTCGCTGGCGAGTATACTTTCACTTGCGAGCCCGGGATCACCGCGCCGCTCGCGTCCGTGACCACGCCGGAGAGCGCTTCGAAGCCGCCTGTCATTGCTCCCTCGTGCGTTTGCGGCGCAAGCTGCGCCGTCTCGGGCAGCGAGACGACCGGCCGCCGCGCGTAATACGGCTGCGAGAGCTGTTCGATAAACGATTGCGGCGCGCCTGCCACCAGCGAAAGTTCGACGTTGTTCCAATCCTCGCCGACCGTGTTGTCCACGATCGCCCACCCTTGCAGCAGGGGTTCATCGCCGGTTTTTGAAGGCATCACGATGCGATACGTCGTCTTCCACACCGGCACTTCGCTGATGTAGCTGACGTAAAGCTGGCGATCGCCGGAACCCGCCGTGGCGATCGTCAAACGCCGAAGATCCTGCTCGCGAACCGAACTCAGCAAGCCAAGATAACGGTTGACCTCGCCCGTGAGGCCCGGCTCCGCAAGACGCACGCTGACCGCGGGAGTGATCTCGACGCTGCGCACCTCGCCCGAGTCGCTGACGGCGTGGCCAGATCGACCTCAAGCGTCGTGCCACCGCTCACGCGCGTCTTGCGCTCGACGCTGAGCAGCCGGCCGGTGATCGTCGTGGTCCCGCTGCGAATCTCGAGGCGCGCCCCGCGCAACGCCCCATAAAAGTTCGAGATGTTGGTGTTTTGCTCGAGCGGCAGGCGCAGCGTGCCGAGCCGTTCGCTCAGTGGCGCTTCGGAGTTGTAATCCACGCCGGCCACGCGGCCGCCATTGAGGTCCAGGATGGTCAGCGACTGCAGGACGTCGTTGAGCTGCCCGCTCGTGAAGTCGATCTGGACCGTCTGGTCGCCATCGACGCGCCCCACGTGCTCGAAATAGCCGACCCCGCTTTTGTAAAGGATCACGCGGCGCACGGGAAGATTCGCGGGCGACGACAGGTCGCTTACGTTCGGTGACACCGTGACATTGGAAGCTGCTTTCGCCTCGGATTTCACAGCGCGGAATTGTGGATGCTGCGAGGAAGCTCGCTGAGGAGCGGCTGCGTTACGAACGGCAAAGCTGAGCACTGCCAAGGCACACACGCACACCATAAGCATTCGCATTTTCGCCTCCTAAGTTTCACTAACTACTCTCCCTCAGGGGCCCGAGGTGCTCTTGCTTGGATTCGCCGACGGCAGAGTCGCCCATCGCGCCGGGTGGCATGAGCCGAATGTCGGTGAATTGTTTAGAAGCAAGTACCGTCAGGGATGTTGTATTCGCGGGTTGCCTGCGAAGAAAAAAGCCGATACTAGAGCTTGAATATTTTTCGCGCGGTTTCGCCGAGGATGTTGCGCTTGGCCTGTTCGCCCAAAAAAGGCAGCCCGGCGATCCGCGCGGGCACGTCGAAATCCCAGTGCGGCCAGTCCGAAGAGTACATCAACTGCGTCTCGGCGCGCACCGCCTTCATCGTCGCCTCGAGCATGTGCGGCATCGTCACCTCGAGCGGCTGCGACGTGAAATACATCTCGGCGATGTATTCGCTCGGCAGGCGCTTCAGCAGCGGCGCATCCGACTGCCGCATCAGGTATTCGTGGTCGAGCCGCTGCATCATAAACGGCACCCACGCCAGCCCGCTTTCGATCCAGATTACCTTCAACTTCGGGAATCGCTCGGGCAGCCCGTTCACGATCCAGTTCGTCAAGTGCGTCATGTTGCAGGTGACGAACGACATCGAATGGACCGCGAGGAACCGGTTCATCGTGGCCGTCATCGAATCACCCCAGGTAGGGCCCGCGTGAAACGCCAGCGGCAGGCCGCGCTCCTCGAGTTCGCGATAGATGCGCATGTACATGTTGTTGTGGACGCCCGTGTGGCGCTGGCTGGTGATCATGAAGCCGACCACGCCGCGCGTTTCCCCGAATTCCGCGATCGTTTGCAGCGAAGCCTCGGGATCGTGGAACGGCAGGCAGAGCAGCGTTTTCACGCGCTCCTCGCGCGGCAGAATCGTCTCCGTGAACCAGCGGTTATACGCAAACGTCATCGCCGTCACGATATCCGGCTCGGGATGCAGGCCCATTTCGAGCATCGGCTGCGGAAACACGACCTGCGTTTTGATCCCCATCGAATCCATGGCGCGGCGCACGAGCGTGAGGTCCCGGTGCTCGTCCGTCTTCTCGACGTATTCCGCAAGCTCGGCCTGGTGCGGGATGCGGCCGAAAACATCCTGAAACGTCAGGCCGACCGGATGATTGCTGAAGGCGAGCTGGCGCGCGCGCGGCCAATCCTGCGTCATCGTTTTCGCGTTGTGGCGCAACACGGGATTTTCGAGGCGATCGAGAATCTCGCCCCACGAATCGAATTCCACGTGGTGCGCGTCGACGTCGACGATGAAATAATCGTCGAGGTGATACCGCGCGATGTCGCGGCGGGCGTTCGCGAGGATTTCGCGCGAATCTGTGCGCGTGGTGATCTGCTGCACCGCGTGTTCGGTGGCGGTGTGCGTGCCGTTCAAAGTCTTGGTTGTGCCCATATGCGTATCCTTACCCGCAACCGCGTCCAGCTAAGCGCCCGGCGCGGTGCGCGAAAACCAGAGCGCGAGATCGAATGGGTTCAGGTGGTGCGCGCGAAGCAGCGCGCATGCCATAACCATTGCCTCCGTGGTCGAAACCGTATCGTCGATCACCGGAATCGCTTTCGCTCCCGGTTCCGCTTCTTCCACCGCCGCCGCATAGAGCTTTACGGCGCCGCTCACGAGATTCGTCACGTCCGCAGCCGCCACGCCCGCGATTTCACCGGCCTCGGTCGTTCGCTCAATCTGCTCGCGCAGCTTGACGAGAAGCGCGGTTAATCTCGCGGCCTCGTCAGACGGTGACATAAATTCCGTCGGCTGCTTCTTCCACGGCCACGCGAATCAATTTCGCTGCGGGCCGCCCCGGGTGCACGCCCGTTCGGATGTCGTATTCGAACCCGTGCCACGGGCAGACGATATGCAGGCTCGACTCGTCGAAGGCGAAGCCGCGGCTCTCGCCGCCCGGCTCGATGATCTCGGTGACGCGCGGGACGATCTTACCCTGGCAGACAGGCCCGCCTTGGTGTGCGCACCTGTTTTCCCAGGCGTAGAGCTTTCCTGCGACGCGGAAAATACCGATCGTCTTCTCGCTGATGTCGACCACGAGCCGGCCCCCTTCGGGGACCCGCTCGCCTGCTCCGACGTACACTCGCTGTGAAGTTGCCGGCATGTTTCACCAGGGTTGATAAACGGGCCGATTGTATGTTGAGACGCGGCGATTATCAACTTGCGGGAGCGATTGGAAGCGGTTGGAAGCGTCCTGATTTCAGATTAAGACGATTTCGTTTTGCAGGCTCCCTTGGTGGATCTAGCACACTGCTCGGGTGCCATGGCGCGTTCGGGGCCCAGGCCTGTGGTGGCACAGACAATCCTGTCTGTGCGAGGCAGCGCCTCATTTCAGACTAAATCAAATTGGGACAACACCGAGCGATTCGAAGGCTGGGTTTATAGGCTAATTGACGGGGCGCGACGGCACATCTCCGGCCCAGTCGGGTTGGGCGAATTCGACGCCCCAGAAGTGCGGGCTGGGCGAAAGGAACTCGACGCCGATGCGCGTGCCCTTATCGGACGTGTCGCCGATGTAGACCACGCGGCACTCCTGCTCTTCTTCGGTGGCGGGATTGACGAGCAGCACTTCCGAGCCGAGTTCGAGCGTCTCCTGGAGATAGAGGAGGCCGCCGTGCGCGTTGATTACGATGGTCTGGCTGTTCTCGCGGAATTTGCGGCCGTCGGTGTTCTTCCCGGTCGCGCGGACGGGCAGCCGGGTGAACACCCGCGAGCTGCGGCGTTCTTTTGTAAATGGGGCGTCGGTCATCATCGCGAATATCGTGCAATGCATGCCTGGATGAGTCAATTGCGCGAAACGCCTGCGTGCCCAAAGAGGCAGTTTGCGAAAACGCTGTCGGAATCGCGCGGGCTTCCGTAATATTGTGACGTTGAAGCCGGCGCCAAAAAGCGCCAGCGATGCGGTTTCGGCCGCGGGAGCGTGCATGAACGTCCTCGACTACATCGAATCCAGGCGCGAAAACAATCTCAACGAGCTGAAGGAGTTCCTGCGCATCCCGAGCGTGAGCGCCAAAAGCGAGCACAAGCCGGATATCGAGAAGGCGGCGCACTGGGTGGCGGAAAAGCTTCGCGCCGCGGGCCTGGAAAAGGTCGAGATCGAGCCGACGAAGATGCATCCTCTCGTCTACGGCGAATCGCTGCAGGCGCCGGGCAAGCCGACCGTGCTGATTTACGGTCATTACGACGTGCAGCCGGCCGAGCCGCTCGATCTTTGGACAAGTCCCGCCTTCGAGCCCACCGTGCGCGACGGCAATCTCTTCGGCCGCGGCACGGCCGACGACAAGGGCCAAGTTCACATACACATCAAAGCGCTCGAGGCCCTGCGCGCGGCCGATGGAAAGCTCCCGATCAACGTGAAGGTGATGGTCGAGGGCGAAGAGGAAATGGGCAGCGTGAGCCTTTGGGATTTCGTGCACGCGAACCGCGAGCGGCTGAAGGCGGACGCGCTGATCGTTTCCGACACGTCGATGCTCGCGAAGGGCGTGCCCTCGATCACATACGGACTGCGCGGATTGAACTATTACGAGATTGAGCTGACGGGCCCGGCGCAGGATCTGCATTCAGGCGCCTTCGGTGGCGCTGTCCCGAACCCGATCACGATCCTCGCGGAACTGATCGCGAAACTACACGACAGGAATTTCCGCGTCACCGTGCCGGGCTTCTACGACGACGTGGCCGTGCTTTCGCGCCAGGAGCGCAAGGCCCTCAACGCGCTGCCCTGGAAGGAAAAGGAATTTCGCAAGACGGTCGGCGCTCCCGCGCTCTTCGGCGAGAAGGGCTACACCATCGTCGAGCAACTGTGGATACGTCCCACGCTCGAGATCAACGGCATGTGGGGCGGCTACATCGGCGAAGGCGCCAAAACCGTGATTCCGTCGAAGGCTTATGCGAAGCTTTCCACACGGCTCGTGCCGAATCAGGATCCGGCAAGGATCGCGAAGCTCGTCGAGCGGCACATCCGGAAGCTGCTGCCGAAAGCGGTGACGTGCAAGTTCGAAGTGTTGAGCACGGGCAAGCCGTGGGTCGCATCCTATTCGCATCCGATTTTCCAGAAAGCGCTTCACGCGCTCGAGGAGGGGTTTGGGAAGAAGGCTGTCTTCATCCGCGAGGGTGGTTCGATCCCGTTCGTCACCCAGATGCACGATACGTTCAAAGTGCCGTGCGTCCTGCTCGGTTTCGGGTTGCCGGATGAGAACGCGCACGCGCCCGACGAACACATCGCGCTCGAAAATTATTTCGGCGGCATCAAGTCGGTCGCGCTGTTTTACGAACACCTCGCCAGCCTCTAAAATCACGCGCGTTGTCCCGCAATGGGAAAAGCCGCATTTTTGCGGGGTTTTTGAAACGTTTCGCTTGCGTTCGCCTAGTAGGACGGCTATAGTGCCACGCGGCATCAGCGATGCCCGCACGAAACATCCGCTAAAAAGTCACAACACTGAGGAGGAAAGAGAATTCGATGGCTACTCCGTTGAGCAAATCCAAGATTATCGCCCATATGGCCGATAAGGTCAGCACGCCCGAAAAGCCGGTATCGAAGAAGCAGATTGCCTCCTTCTTCGACGAGCTGTTCAAGCTTGCCGTGAAGGAAGCCAAGGGCGCGGGGAAATTCGTGATCCCCGGCATTGGTCGCGCCGTGAAGGCGCACCGCAAGGCGCGCATGGGACGCAACCCCGCAACCGGGGAAGCGATCAAGATCAAGGCCAAGACGGTCGTCCGCCTGCGCGCAGCGAAGGCTTTCAAAGACGCCGTTTTGAAGTAGGCCCGTCGGCGCAGACATCCCGGCAAACCCCCAAGGTTGCCTCCTGACCCGCAAAGCGGCTCGAAGGCTTGGGGGTTTTGTCTTTTCATCCGCTTCCTTTCAAAGCCGCCATTCGCATGCGTGAATACTCCGGCCTTCTCACCGATCTCTACGAACTTACGATGGCGGCCGGCTATTTGCAGACCGGCTTCGACGCTCGCGCGACGTTTGAGCTTTTCGCAAGGCACCTGCCTCCCAAGCGCAACTATCTCGTCGCCGCCGGGCTCGAACAGGCGCTCGAGTTTCTCGAGAACGTCAGCTTCACCGCCGGAGAAATCGGCTTTCTCAGAAAGCACATTCTCTTCAGCCGCATCAGCCCGAAGTTCTTCGACTACCTGGCGGGCTTTCGCTTCACGGGCGACGCGTGGGCCGTGCCCGAAGGCACGCTGGTGTTTCCGGGGGAACCCCTGCTGCGGATCATCGGTCCGATCGCCGAAGGCCAGATTCTCGAAACATACCTGCTGGCGACGCTCGGCTATGAAACGACGGTTGCGAGCAAAGCGGCGCGGATCGTGACTGCCGCCCAGGGCCGCCAGGTGGTGGACTTCGGCGCGCGCAGGGCCCACGGCGGGGCGGCCAGCCTGCTTTCCGCTCGCGCGTCCGTGATCGGAGGATGCCTGGGGACCTCGAATACCCTCGCGGCGCAGATGTTTGGGCTCGGCGCCTACGGCACTCAGGCGCATTCGTGGGTGATGGCGCACGACGACGAGGCCGATGCGTTCAATCAGTTCCTCGACACCTTTCCCGATGGCGCCGTCCTATTGGTCGACACGTACAACGTGCGGAATGCGGTGAAAAAGATCATTGCGAGCGGCCGCAAGCCCGCCGGAATCCGCCTCGATAGCGGCGACCTAACGGCCGACAGCAAGTGGGCTCGCCGCGCGCTCGACCGCGCGGGCTGGAAAGATGTGCAGATCTTCGCGTCGGGAGACTTGGACGAATATCGGATCGCGGAATGCCTGCGCAAGGGCGCCGCCCTCGATTCGTTTGGAGTCGGCACCGCGCTCAGCACGCCGGGTGATGCGCCTCATCTAAGCCTGATTTACAAGCTGGTAGAGGTCGATCGCGGCGGAAAAATTCGCGAAGCCGCAAAATTCAGCCGAGCCAAAGCCACGTATCCGGGGCGCAAACAGGTGTTCCGCCACATCTCGAAGAAAGGCGAGTTCGCGGGCGATACGATCGCGCTCGCGGACGAGCCGCCGGACGGGGGCCAGCCGCTGCTCATCGAGGTGATGCGGGGCGGACGCCGCGTGGGGCCCGCGGAGCCCGTCAGCGCGTTGCGCGAACGCTGCATGGCCGGACTCGCCCACCTGCCCGAGAAGTATCGCCAAATCAATAAAGCCGCCGTCTATCCGGTGCGCTACACGAAGGGCCTCACGGCGATGCGCGACGCCGTAAAGAAACGCGTCCGCCGCTTTGCGGTAAAATAGAGTTGGAGGTCTTCTGGAGACCAGGCTGATGGCGCCGCGGAAAATCATCTTCTGGGAAGTGGACGCGCAGGCGGACTTCATGCTGCCCGGGGGAAAGCTCTACGTCCCCGGCGCGGAGAAGATTATTCCCAATATCGAGCGCCTCGTTCGTGGGGCCGTGGACGCAGGAATTTTCCTTGTCTCGAGCGGCGACGCCCATCCGGAAGGCGACCCTGAATTCGCAAGGTTTCCGCCTCATTGCCTGCGCGGAACATCCGGCGCGCGGATCATTCCCGAAGGACTGGCGAGGAATTGGCGCACGATTCCGAATAATCCGTCGCAGCCGCTGCCGCAAGATATTCTTCGTTCGCCGCAGGTTGTGATCGAGAAGCGGACGCTCGACGTCTTCGACAATCCGCATACGAGCGAACTCGTCGACCGCTTGGGTGCGGATGCCGAATACGTCGTCTTTGGTGTGGTCACTGAATACTGCGTCCGGTGCGCCGCGAAGGGCTTGCTCGAGCGCGGTCGCAAAGTCGCGATCGTGAAGGACGCGATCGAAGCGCTGGACCCAGAGGCGGGCCGCCTCGCGCTGGAAGAATTGCAAGCCCTCGGCGCGCGCATGATCACCACCGCTCAGGCGCTCGCGAAAATTGGCGTAACCGTTTCTGGGTGATTCGCGTTAAAATCCGAGCCGAATTAGTATGGATTTCAGGACCCCCGAAGAGCGCCACGAACACGCACAGGATCTTTTCCAGCAGGCGTACCGCGCGCAGATGACGGGTGATTTGGAGCGCGCGGCCGACCTCTACAAGGCTTCGCTTGAAATCCTGCCCACGGCCGAAGCCCACACATTTCTCGGCTGGACCTACCACTTCCAGGGCAAGATTCAGGACGCCATCGATGAATGCAAGCGCGCCATCGAAGTCGATCCCGATTTCGGCAATCCCTACAACGACATTGGCGCATACCTGATCGCGCTCGGGCGTCTCGACGAAGCCGTTCCCTGGCTCGAGCGCGCGATCGACGCGCCCCGCTACGACCCGCGCCATTTTCCGCATTTCAATCTCGGCCGCGTCTATCTCGCTAAGGGAATGTTTGGCAAAGCGCGCGAATGTTTTCAGGAAGCGTTGCGGATCGAGCCGAACTACACGCTCGCCAGCCGCGCGATCGAAAATCTTCGCCGCCTTGTCAATTAGGAGGCGCTGGCCTTCGCGTTCACCGGAGTCACGATCCTGCCGTACAGCCACATCAGTGCGGCGGTAAGCACTCCAATCGCCGCGATCACCCACCACATCTGAGCGGGCCTGTGCAGCACCTCTCCAAATTCCTTCCCCAGAAAGCCGCCGAGCCAGCCCCCAACCAAATAGCCGATCGCGATCGGCAGGAACGCGTAGCCCATGTAGAGGCCTTGCTGCCCGGGGGGCGCCAGGCGCGAGCAGTATTCGTAGTAGCGCGAGGCTTGTAGGAGTTCGCCGAGCGCCAGAATGACGAGTAGCACACCGAACGCGAACGTGCTGGGATGCACGGCCAGAAGAATCCACGAACACGCTGCGATCAAAAAACCGATGGCGACGGCCTGCACCGCCGGAATTTTTTGCGTCAGGTAAGCGACGAGAATTTGAAAGCAGATGATCGTGGCCCCTTCGAGCGCGAGGATGCGGTCGACATCCGCATTCGGATTCACGTACCGCCGCAGGAAGACCGGCGCCGAAATAAAAATCTGCCAGTAGACAATGTAAAAGCCCGAAGAAATCAGCAGAAATGTGACGTAGCGCAGATTTCCGAGGACGATGAACATGTTCAGAAAAGCCCTTCCAATGCTTGCGACTCTTTCGTCGTCCGGCTTGCCGGGCTCGCGGTAGAAAAGCAGCGTCACCCAAAACATCAGAAACACGCTCAGCGACGCCATGCGAAACACGTTCGCTATTCCCCATCCCATCTTTTCGCGCACCAGCCACGCCATAAGCGGACCCACCGTGCCGCCGATATTCACGAGCGTGTAGTAAATCGAATAGCCGAGCGAACGGACATTCTCGGACGACGCGCGCGCCGTGGTGCCCGCTACAACAGGCTTTACCAGCCCCGGGCCGAGCGACGGAACGAGAAGCACGAGCGAGACAAGCCACTTGTCGCCAATGGCGTGGCGCAGCGGCGCCATCCAGGAACTCTCGAGCGACCCGAGCAGGAAATAACCGGTGGTCAGCAGCAAATACGCGAGCAGCAGCGTGCGCCGGAAACCAAAACGATCGGCGAGCGTACCCGCCAGAATCGCGAGCGCGTACACCACGAATCCCGCGATCCCCTGAAGTGTCCCCGCGAGCACGCTCGAAAAATGGAGCTGCTCGGTGAGGTAAATCGCGAGTACGGCGGTAGTGGCGTAGTAGGCGACGCGCTCGAAAATTTCGGTGAAATTGGCGACCCAGAAAGGAGGCTGGAAGCCGGCGCGGATTTCGTCGAGACGCTGTGCGAAGGCCAAATTTTCCTCTTCGGGCGGGCCAGGGAATCGCGCCGCGACAGGCGCGATTGTAGCGGAAGCGAGCCGTTTTCCGGCGTCAAATCTGATTACCGGCGAGTCCCAAAGGCGAGGAAATTTCTGCAATAAGAGGGGACTGGAGCACCTCCCTAGCGGGAGCCTTAAAGGGCCCCAAAGGGCGATTTTGGCGGGTTCTTGCACACCTCACGGCAGGGGTCCGGGAATTCGCCCGCGCCACCCCATCGGCCCGGTTAGGAGCGATGGGCTGACCGGCTCAGGCGGTGGCGGGTGAGCCGCTCTGCGGGTGCATGCGGCCATAGGCCGCCAACACCAGCGCGCCCAGACCCCAGATGGGGACGATCACAAACCGTATCCACCAGCCGGCATAAGGCACCATCATCAAAGCGTGGATGACGGCTAGACCCAGGGCCAGACGGCCTGCCGCAGCGCCGATTCCCGCACTGAAGCCGAGCAGTTGTTCCCCAAGCCACGAACCGACGAAAACCTGCCCGGCGTAAACCGCGATGACGTACAGCAAGGCGGCGGAGATTCCAATACCAAGACCAACGATCGTCGCGCAGGCGATGATGATGGCGATTGGAGCGGCAAAGAAGAAGAGGGCGCCAAAGCCCACGGCTGGTCCAGTTCGCCGCGTTTCCTGCACGGCATCGGCGAAGAATCCAGGGGCAACCAGGAGCAGCACCAAGCCAAACAGGAAACTCGCGCCCCACAGCAGCACCTGGTGCCAATAGTAGTTCACCCGAGTGTAGTCGGGACCCCGCTTGGGAACCGTGATTTGAATCGGACTGCCGAGCTTCGCGCCGGAGGCAATGTCCGGCTGGCCGCGGCCTTCGTATTTCGTCTTCCCGGCGATTTGAGCGGTCGAGCCGATGGTAAGCCGGTCTCCGCGAACCGTCACATCGCGATCGAGCCGGCCGTTTATTGTGAGGTCGCCGAGGTCGCCGACAAGGGCGAGCACGTCGCCTCCTGCGTGGCCGTCCAGCTCGGCGCTTCCAGCACCCAACGTCATCGAGCCGCCCACGCTGGCCTTCTCATCCAAAGCTACTTGCGCCGCCCAAGCCATCACATTCCTGCCAACCGTTGAATTCAAAGAGAGGGACTCGCACCACACACGCACGTTTCCATCGACCGGACCATTCACGATGATTTCCTGCCCGAAAGCGATGATGTCGCCTTTGACATGGCCATTCACCGTTAGGCTCTCTGAAAACGAGATCACGTCGCCGTCGACGTCTCCGTCGATTCGCGCCCGCGCGGCAGCTACGATGAGATCGTTCTTCACCTCCTGACCGGCGGGCAGCGTGTAACTGGGATTGCCGCGCTCCATATCCGCGGCCCGGGCCGAAGGCGGCAGCCCGAGGACGCAGGCGAGCGCGCCCATCACAAACGCGATCGTCGTAAAGCGCTGCCAATGTCTGCGGAGCAGCCAGATTGCAACCATTCCTAAAGTTGCCGCCGCCATGAATTCCGGGAGGTTTCGCATCGTATCCCATCCTTTCCAGAAAGCGCCCGTGAAGAAGAGCATCGTAAGAACATTTCCCTGCGTGAAGCCGGCCTGCGCCGCCTGCGTGAGCGACGGTTGGATGAATCCCGTCCACAGCGTATAGGCGCCGCCAACGCCGAGCCCGAACGCGACGACCCATCCCCAGCCGATATTCCCGCGCTCCGGCTCGGCGACGAGGCGCGCCGGAAGCGATTCTTCGTCGGTGGTGAGGGCCTCATGCAGCCACATGGCCTCTTTTTCGAGCGCGCCGAGAAGCTCGCGGCAGGAGCCGCACGCGGCGACGTGTGTCGAGACGCCGCGCGCACGGTCCGCGTCGAGCTGGCCTTCGAGATAGAGCAGCCCCGTCATCTCGTCGAAATGATCTTCGAGACGATCGTCGGAAGGGGCGTGAAGATTGTCGTCGGGACTCATGTTTTTCTCCCAGCAGCAAATCCTGCCGCGCTCGCGCCGCCGGCGCCAAGCGCCTCACGCAATTGGTGTCGCGCGCGCAGCAAGAGGACTCCCACGAAAGCGCGGCGCACGCCAAGCGTGTCCGCGATCTCGTCGTAACTCATATCCGCGTAATAGCGCAGGACGAGCGCCATGCGCGCGCGGTCGGGCAGTTTCGCCAGACCCGTGCGAACTTCCTTGCCCGTGTGCTCGAGCTGCAACCGCTCGAGCTGGCCCGGGTCGGGATGTTCGAGCGGAAGCGTTTCGAGGTCGCCCGTCTCGAGGTCCTGGCGGATGCGGCGGCGGCGCAGCGTGTCCCAGCAATGATTGCTCGCAACCTTGTAGAGCCACGCGGTGAAGGGCCGCGACGAATCGTAGGTGGCGAGTTTCTGCTTCACTTTCATGAAAATTTCCGTGGTCGCGTCTTCCGCATCCTCGCGCGCCGGCAGCACGCGGCGGCAAAAGCGGAAAATGGCCGCGGCGTATTGGCGATACAGGTCGCCCCAGGCGTCGGAATTGCCCGCCCGGACCTGGGACAGCAACTGCGCCAGTTCTGAATCGCTCATCGCCCCGGTCGTCTTTTGCCTGTCCATAGGTAGATACGCAGACGCCTGCCTGAATATTTCACAAGTACCACAAAGCAGCGTACTTGTCTGCCGGGATACGTGAATGCGCGGGCGCCCGCGCAGGGCCTCGGCGCGCCCGGTCTGCTATACTTTTCTTTCAGCTGATTTGCATGCCCGCTAAGAATCCAACGCCAAAACGGCTGTTCCTGGTCGACGCGATGGGCTACATCTTTCGCGCCTTCTTCGCGCCGATGGACCGCCTGCAGACCTCAACCGGGGTCCCGACGAAGGTGCCCTACCTCTTTGCCACTATGATGCGGCGACTGATCCAGCACAAGGACTTGCGGCCGGATTATGTTGCGGTCGTCTTCGACGTTTCCGCGCCGACCTTTCGCGACAAGCTATTTGCGTCATACAAGGCCCAGCGCCCGCCCATGCCGGACGATCTCGCCATACAGATTCCCTTCGTGCGGCGGTACTGCGAGGCGATGCGGCTGCCCATCCTCGAATATCCGGGGTACGAAGCCGACGACGTGATCGGGAGCCTCGCGAGGCAGGCTGCGGGGGAGGATCTCGACGTCTATATCGTGACCAGCGACAAGGATTTGATGCAGTTGGTGGGCGGGCGCGTGCGGGCGCTGAACCCGGCGAAGGGCGACCTGATCGCCGACGAGAAAAAGGTGGAGGAGATCATGGGCGTGCCGCCATCGAAGGTGGCGGACGTGATGGCGCTGATGGGCGACCAGATCGACAACATTCCGGGTGCGCGCGACCCGAATGAGAAGACGCCGCCGGGCGAACGCCGCAAGGCCGGCATCGGCGAAGTGGGCGCGCGGCAACTGATCCAGCAGTTCGGCAGCGCCGAGGCGGCTCTCGAACACGCGAGCGAAGTGAAGCGGGCGAGTTATCGCGAGGCGCTCGAGAAATACGGCGAGTTCGTGAGGCTCAGCAAGCAGCTGGCGACCATTCCGACCGACGCGCCTGTGCCGCTTTCGCTGGATGAGCTGAAGCTGAAGGATCCGGACGCGGCTGCGTTGCGGGCGCTGTATGGCGAATTGGGATTTACCTCGCTGCTAAAGGAAATCGGGACTGTGGCCGACACGCGGCCGACCGATTATGCGGCGCTCGATTCTCCGGCGGCGCTGCGGAAATTTCTCGAATCAGTTCCCGCCGGACAAGAGACGGCGCTCTGGCTTTCGCTCGATTCGGAAGAGCCGGACGATGAAGGATTCGGAACGCGCGTGCTGGCGGTCGAGGCGTCCACGAAAGCGGGATCGGCGCGAGTAGCGGCAAACGATGCGGACAACAAAACGCTCGCGGCGATCGGCGAATGGCTGGCGGACGAGAAACGGGCGAAAGTGGTGCACGATCCGAAACTTTTTCAGCTGCTCGCTGCGCCCGATGCGCAGGGCGGCGACGAAAAGGTGGGCGGAATTCGCCACGCGACCGCGCTCTATTCCTTCCTGATCCGGCCGACGACGGCGAATCACGCGTTTGCCGAAGTGGTGCTGCGGCATTTGAACCAGACGCTTTCGGGCGCGCCGGGTGAACGCGCGGATTTCCTGCTGCGACTGGCGCCGATCTTGCGAAAAGAGGTCGAAGCACTGGGGCTGGCCGAGCTTTACGAGAAAATCGACTTGCCGCTGGCGGGCGTGCTGGCGCGCATGGAGACGGCGGGCGTTCGCGTGGATCAGCAAGAGCTCGAGAAGATTTCGGCTGCGGCCGAGGAACAGATCGTGGCGCTGGAGAAAAGCATCTTCGAGCTTGCGGGGTTCGAGTTCAAGATCAATTCGCCGCAGCAGCTTGCGGAGGTGCTTTTCGACAAGCTGAATTTGCAGCCGCCGCGAAAAACGCGGGCGAAGGTGCGGTCGACGGCGGCCGAAGTGCTCGATGAGCTGGCGCTGATTCACGAGCTGCCGCGCAAGGTGCTCGAATTCCGCGAGCTGGCGAAGCTGAAATCGACGTATGCTGACGCGCTGCCGCGGCTGATCCATCCCGCGAGCGGAAGGCTGCACACGCGGTTCAGCCAGACGGGCGCGGTCACGGGGCGGCTGAGCTCGTCGAACCCGAATTTGCAAAATATTCCCGTGCGGACCGATCTCGGGCGCGAAATCCGGGCGGCGTTCATCGCAGCGCCGGGACATCGGCTTCTCTCGGCGGATTATTCGCAGATCGAGCTGCGAATCCTCGCGCACCTTTCAGAGGACCCGATCCTGACGGAGGCTTTCCGGCGCGGCGAGGACATTCATTCGCGGACGGCGCAGGAAGTGTTTGGCGTGGCGCCGTTCGCGCAGACGCGCGAGCACCGCCGTGTGGCCAAGGTGATCAATTTCGGCGTGATTTACGGGCTATCGGCATTTGGACTGGCGCAGCAGCTCGGCATCGAGCAGCGCGAGGCCGCGAAATTCATCGCGGCGTATTTCGAGCGCTACAGCGGCGTGAAGAAACTTCTCGACCGGGAGATCGCGGAAGTGCGGCGCAGCGGGTTCACGAAGTCGATGTTCGGTCGAATCCGGCCGATTCCAGAAATCAATTCGCCACAGCCGAGCCTGCGCAATTTCGCCGAGCGCACGGCGATGAACACGCCGATGCAGGGCGCGGCGGCCGACCTGATCAAGCTGGCGATGATCGAGCTCGACCGGCGGCTGGAGCGCGATTTCAAATCGCGGATGATTCTGCAGGTCCACGACGAACTGCTTTTCGAGGCGCCCGAAGGCGAAATCCCGCGCCTCACTGAGGTGGTCAAAGAAGTGATGCAGGGCGTCCACGAGCTGCGCGTGCCGCTGGTGGTCGATACGAAGGTGGGACCGAATTGGCGGGACATGAAGTGAGCGTTTGGATCGAGGGAGGGTGAGCGATGGCGCCGAGTCATAGCGAGGCATTTCTCAAATTGGTGCAGGACACGAAGAAGCGGGTGAAGGAAGAAGACTTTCGCGCGACGAAGAAGCGGCTCGACGCCGGCGAAAAGATCGTTCTGGTCGACACGCGCGAAGATTCGGAATGGGCGCGCGGACACATTCCCGGCGCGGTTCACCTGAGCAAGGGCATCATCGAGCGCGACATCGAGAAGACCGTGCCGGATAAAGACGCGACCGTGGTGCTCTATTGCGGCGGCGGATTCCGCTCCGCGCTCGCCGCGGACAATCTTCAGAAAATGGGCTACCGCAACGTGATCTCGATGGACGGCGGCTGGCGCGGCTGGACCGAAGCGGGATTTCCGGTGATCAAGGACTAATGGAAGCAGCGCATTGCGCGCCCGGCTTCCCAGCAAGGAGGAAATTGCCATGACAGGCACACCGCGGCGCATCATCACCGGGCACGACAAAAGCGGGAAATCGGTGATTCTGTCCGATGGGCACCCGCCCACCGAGCTGAAGATAGCGGAACGCGGCGTCTCGTTTTTCGAAATCTGGAGCACGAATGCGAGCCCAGCTTTGGTGGCGCCAACGGAGGCCGAGCCTACTGACCGGCCGATCGAGATCCCACCGAAACCGAACGGGACCGTAATTCGGATTCTGGATTTCTTGCCGGGCTTCTCCAAGAAGGATTCCGGCACGCCGCCGTTCGTTCACCGCACCGAGACCATTGATTACGGTATCGTGCTCGAGGGAGAGATATTTCTTCTGTTGGACGACTCCGAAGTGCACTTGAAGGCGGGCGACGTGGTGGTTCAACGAGGTACGGACCACGCTTGGGAAAACCGCTCGAACAAGCTCGCGCGCGTGGTGTTTGTCCTCGTGGATGGCGTGTTTTCAGGGGATCTTAAGGCATCCCTGCCCGCCCACGCGCTTGAGAGAGTAATTCGCGGACCCCTCTGAGACTCGCGACAGACTAATGCCGAAGGATTGGCTGGGGCGGTTGGACTCGAACCAACACCGTCCTCATTAACAGTGAGGTGCCCTACCGATTGGACCACGCCCCAACCCGGTTGGAGTGAGCCTAGATAATTTACACGAATCTTGCGCGGACGGTAAGAGCCTCTGTGTGGCGTTTGGGCCTGACGCGTGAATACTTGCTGATTGAGCGCAAAGGCCCCACCCTCACAAACCGAGGATGGGGCACCCGGAACTTCAAAAGAAAAGCGAAGAAAGGCAAACACACCCCCGCCGGGCGTTCGAGAGGGGTAGGTAGAATCCAAACCGGCGGGAATGGCCGGGGGAAGGAAGCCGGCCCAGCCCTCAATCCCCGAAGGGATCCTCGACTTTCCTTCCCCGGACCCGTTTTGTGTCGCACGTTCCAAACCAAAGCTAAGGTGCTGAAAGCAAACGGCGCAGCTTTGCATTCGCGAGCAAAATTTCCCGGCTGCCAGTAAAAATTCCGATGGGTCCGCTGGTGCTAGGGGGATTCCTGTAGACCCGATTTTGTAGTGGGTTTTCGACGCCGAGGCGGTTTGATCGCGGAGCTAAACACAGAGAACACTGAGAAGGCATTGACACACAGAGAAACCCATCTCAACTTCTCCGCGTCCTCTTGATTCGCTCTGTGTTCTCTGTGTTTAGTGCGGACGTGAATCGAGACTCGACCAAATGACTGCGCCGTGCGTTCCTTGACCGCATGATGCTGCTCTTGCTATGGTCAAGGATTACGCTGGGCTCATTCTACCCAGTGTAGAGAGAAGCTCGCTGTGCGGGGCCACTCGAATATGGGCTTGAAGAAAATCGTCATCCGGGGCGCCCGGCAGCACAACCTCAAAAACATCAGCCTGGAAATTCCGCGCAACACGCTGACCGTGATCACGGGCCTTTCGGGATCGGGAAAATCCTCGCTCGCGTTCGACACGCTGTACGCCGAGGGCCAGCGGCGGTACGTGGAATCGCTTTCGGCGTACGCGCGGCAGTTTCTCGACCAGATGGAGCGGCCGGAGGTGGATTCGATCGAAGGGCTTTCGCCATCGATTGCGATCGAGCAGAAAACCACCACGCGCTCGCCGCGCTCGACCGTCGGGACGATCACCGAAATCTACGATTACCTGCGCGTGGTCTACAGCGCGATCGGCACGCCGCACTGCCCGAACTGCGGGCGCGAGATCGCGCGGCAATCGACCGAGCAGATCATGCAGTCGGTGATGGCGCTCAAGCCGGACGATCGCATCATGGTTCTCGCGCCGGTGGTGCGCGGGCGCAAGGGTGAGTACAGGAAAGAGCTGGAGAAATACGCCAAAGAAGGCTACGTGCGCGCGCGCGTGGATGGCGAGCTCGTGAATCTCGACGAGCCGCAGGCGCTCGATCGCCGCAAGAATCACACGATCGAGATTGTGGTCGACCGGCTGCTGCTGAAAAACGGCATCGCGCAGCGGCTCGAGCAGTCGATTGAAACAGCGCTGAAGCTGACGGGCGGGCTGGTGACGATCGCGGTGGTGGGCGGCGAAGAGCATGTGTATTCGGAAAAGCTCGCGTGCCCGGAATGCGGGATTTCGGTGCCGCAGCTCGAGCCGCGCTCGTTCAGCTTCAATTCGCCGTATGGCGCGTGCCCCGAATGCCATGGGCTGGGGTCGAAGTACGATTTCGATCCGGCGAAGGTGATCGTCGATTGGACGAAACCGCTCTTCGAGGGCGGGCTTGGGCCGGGATCGGGCTCGGGTCCTTTGCAGCGCACGATGCGGATTGCGGCGGAGGCTTATGGATTCGATCTCGACACGCCGTTCGAGAAATTGTCGCGCAAGGTGCAGAACCTGATCCTGCGCGGCAATCCGGCGAATGGCGGCTCGAGCAAGGGCCTGAACTTTCAGGGCGTCCTGGGGCACCTGGAAAGCGGCCTCGATGAATCGAAGTCGGACACGTACCGCGAATGGCTGACGCAATATATGTCGCCCGCGCCTTGCACCGCCTGCAGCGAACGGCGGCTGCGCCCCGAAAGCCTTGCGGTGAAAATCGCGGGGCTGTCGATTGCGGATTTCACGGCGCTGCCGCTGACAGAAGCGCGCGCGGCGGTCGATAAAATTCGCGACCGGATCACTTCACGGCAGCGGCAAATCGCGGGGCGGCCACTGAGCGAAATCGCGGAGCGGATCGACTTCCTGCTGGCGGTGGGGCTGGGATACCTGACGCTCGACCGTTCAGCAGCGACGCTTTCCGGCGGCGAGGCGCAGCGGATTCGGCTGGCGACGCAGATCGGCTCGCGCTTGCGCGGCGTGCTCTACGTGCTGGACGAGCCCTCGATCGGGCTGCACGCGCGCGACAATGGGCGGCTGCTGAGCACGCTTGAGACGCTGCGCGACCTGGGCAATACGGTGCTGGTGGTCGAGCACGATGAGGAGACGATCCGGCGCGCGAATTATGTGGTCGATCTTGGGCCGGGCGCGGGGAAGACGGGCGGGTATTTGGTCGCGGCGGGCGCGCCGGAAGAAATCGCCGGGAATCCCGCGTCGCTCACGGGGCAGTATCTTTCGGGGCGGGTGAAGATTCCGGTTCCGGCGGAGCGCCGCAGCCCCAACGGCAAAACGTTGACAATCCTCGGAGCGCACGGAAATAATCTGAAAAATATCGACGTGGCATTTCCGCTCGGGCTGCTGACGGTCGTCACCGGCGTTTCCGGCTCGGGGAAATCGACGCTGGTGAACGATATTTTGTATCGTGCGCTCGCGGCCAACCTCTACCGCTCGATGGAAAAGCCGGGCGCGCATCGAGCGATCACGGGCATCGAGCACATCGATAAGGTGGTGCAGATCGACCAGGCGCCGATCGGGCGGACGCCGCGGTCGAATCCGGCGACGTATACGGGTGTATTCGCTCCGATCCGCGAACTCTATGCGATGCTGCCCGAATCGCGCGAGCGCGGATACAAGCCGGGGCGATTCAGCTTCAACGTGAAGGGCGGGCGCTGCGAGGCGTGTCAGGGCGACGGGCAGCGGCGCATCGAAATGAATTTTCTGCCGGACGTTTACGTCACGTGCGAAGTCTGCCGCGGAAAAAGATACAACGCCGAGACGCTGGCGGTGCGTTACAAAGGGCTCTCGATTTCCGATCTGCTCGATCTGCCGATCGAAGAGGCGCTGAAGGCGCTCGAAAATATTCCCGCGATTCAAATAAAGCTGCAGACGCTAGTGGACGTCGGACTCGGCTACGTCCAGCTGGGGCAATCGGCGACCACGCTTTCGGGCGGCGAGGCGCAGCGGACGAAACTGGCGCGCGAGCTTTCGCGGCGGCAGACGGGGCGGACACTCTACATTCTCGATGAGCCGACCACAGGGCTGCACTTCGATGACGTGAAGAAGCTGCTCGACGTGCTCAACCGGCTCGTCTCGCTCGGCAATACGGTGCTGATCATCGAGCACCACGTCGACGTGATCAAGCAGGCCGATTGGATCATCGATCTCGGGCCGGAAGGCGGCGAGGCCGGAGGGCGCATCGTGGCGCAGGGCTCGCCCGAGCAGGTGGCGCGCGTCAAGAAATCGTATACCGGGCAGATTCTCGCATCCGCGCTCAACGGCGCGAAGTCCAATGGGAATGGCACTGCCCACAGCTGAGCCGGGACGCTTACGATGAACGCCGACGACAATCTGCTTCCTCCCGAGCCGCCCGAGCCGGTTGAGCCCGTGCCGCAAACGATCGAGCCGGGGGCGCTCGCCGATTCTTTCCAATCCGAACCCGCGCCACCAACGAGCGAATCTCCTGGCCGGGCCAGGCGTCCGCTGCCGGATGACCTCCGCGTGCCGTGGGGCTGGGCCGATCTGGTGGTGCTCGTCGGGTTGGCAATGGTCGGAACAGGTGTGGTATCCGTGGCGCTGATGCTGGCGTTGTGGCTCGCCGGCGTGTCCCCGGGACACATTCGAAAGTCGCCCGACGCGATGAGCGTGATCGCGATCGTGGCGCAGGCGATTCTGGATCTGGGACTGCTCGCCTACCTCGCCGCGAATATCCGGCTGCGTTTTCATGCGCCGTTCTGGTGGACGATCGGCTGGCGTCCGCTCGAGACGCGCGCTTCTTCTCCAATGCTTGCTTACACGGCTCTCGCTTTCGGCGGATTCTCGCTGGCTGTGATTGTTGCTGTAGCGGAGTCGTTGTTTCCGCCAAAACATGCGCTGCCGATCCAGTCGATGACGCAGAATCCGCATGCGGCGCTGCTTTTCATGTTGACGGCGGTGCTCGTGGCGCCCGTGGTCGAGGAAACAATTTTTCGAGGCTACTTGTATCCTGTGGCGGCGCGTAGCTTTGGCGTCGGGTTGGGCATCGTGTTTACGGGGACGCTTTTCGGCCTGCTGCACGCGGGGCAGTTGTGGGGCGGCTGGTGGCAGATTGCGCTGCTGGTGATGGTCGGGATCGTGTTTACGATTGCACGCGCGGCCACGCGAACCGTGGTGGCGAGTTATATTCTTCACGCGAGTTACAATGCGCTGCCGGTGATCGCCACCGTGCTATCGTCCGCGAAGCTGCGGCATCTTGCGGCGCTTCGCTAGACGCGGTCTGAGAAGTCCTAGGCTACGATCGAGACGCTTTGCTGCGTGCTTGTCGCCAAAGCCCCACCCTCACAAATCGAGGATGGGGGCACCCGAAAAGTCAAAGGCGAAGGCACCCGGGCTGGCGTGGGGAATCGGTTAAACTGAGCGGCGTGTTTCGCACGGCGCGCTTACAAGCGCGCGATCACAGAGAGGAAATTTCGTTGCGCAGCGTTGAACCCATTCAGTGGACGCGCGAAGGCGTCGTGATGCTGGACCAGCGGCGGCTGCCCGGCGAAGTGGTGTATCACACATACACCGACTACCGGGAAGTGGCGCGGGCGATCAAGGACATGGTGATTCGCGGGGCGCCGGCCATCGGAGTAGCGGCGGCGATGGGCATCGCTCTCGGCGTCGAGCACTCGAATGCGAAGACGCTCGCCGAATTGCGCGCCGAGTTTCCGTCGATTTGCGACGCGATGGCGCGCACGCGGCCGACCGCTGTCGATTTGTTCTGGGCGATCGAGCGATTCAAGCGGCGCTTCGAGGAGCTCGCGCGCGCAGCGGAAAAGAACAGCGCCGGCGGAATCGCGGGGATCCAGGCGGCGCTCGTCGAAGAAGCGCAGAAAGTTCACGAGGAGCGGCGCAAGGCCGACGAGCAGATTGGACGCTTCGGTGCAGAACTGTTGCCGCAAAGCGGCCGCGTGATGACGCAGTGCAACGCAGGCGCGCTCGCCACGGGCGGAATCGGCACGGCGCTCGGCGTGATTCGGATTGCTGTCGATACGGGCCACAAAATTGAGGTGCTGGTGCCGGAGACGCGGCCCTACCTGCAGGGCGCGCGCCTTACCGCGTGGGAGCTGCATCAGGATCACATTCCGCTTACGCTGATCACGGACAACATGGTGGGGCATTTCCTGAAGACGGGAAACGTGGGCGCGGTGGTGGTGGGCGCGGACCGGATTGCGCGCAACGGCGACACGGCGAATAAGATCGGCACGTACGGAATTGCGGTTCTGGCGCGCGAACACAACGTTCCGTTTTATGTGGCGGCGCCGATTTCGACGATCGATCTCTCGATTCCGTCCGGCGAGCATATCCCGATCGAAGAGCGTTCGCAGGAAGAAGTGACGCATCTGGGCGGCGTGCGCATCTCACCTGACGTACGCGCGGCGCATCCTGCCTTTGACGTGACTCCCGCGAAATTCATCGCCGCCATCATCACGGAGCGCGGCGTGGCTCGCGCGCCGTTTGAGAACTCACTTCAGCAAATGGCTGGGGCGAAGTAAGCACTACAAATTGGGCGTCCCGCGAACAGCAGATCCCTCACTGCGTCCCGCGCCCGCACACCCCGCGGGAACGGCAAAGCGCGCGGGACTTCGTTCGGGATGACAGCGCGCGCTTTTTCCGCAGCCTGTTATGTCGCGACTGGAAGCCACGACCCACAAAGACTCTCGGTTGCCACACAGATTCTGAACCTCAGACTCCTAACAAGGGTTGTTGAGCGCCTTCTATTCGTAGCGGAGGGCTTCGACGGGATTCAAGCGCGCAGCCTTCCAGGCGGGATACACGCCGAAGAAGATGCCGATCATCCCGGCGACGGACACTCCGAGAGCGATCAGGATAAACGAGACAGAGGCGGGAAACGAAGGAATCGCCAGCCGGAGGAGCAGCACGAAGGTCGAGCCGAGCACCACTCCCGTGGCGCCGCCCACAACCGCCAGCGTCACAGCCTCCAGCAAAAATTGCGTCAGGATATTGCTGCGGCGCGCTCCGATCGCCTTGCGGACGCCGATTTCGCGCGTTCGTTCCGTGACGCTGACCAGCATGATATTCATCACGCCGATTCCGCCCACCAGCAGCGCCACCGAACCAACCGCCATCATCACGATGAAGATTCCGCCTGAAATCTGCTTCCAGAGATCGAGGAACGTGTCGGTGGTGAGGATCGCGAAATCATCGTCGTCTTGGGATGATAGCTTCCGCACGCGGCGCATATACGCGTCCACCTCGTCCACAACAAGAGGAAGATTCTCAGTCGTGTCGGCCTTGGCCAGGAAAACGACGTTCTTGAACTCGGGGTGCAGCTTGCGGATCACCGAGAATGGGACGAGCGCTGTATTGTCCTCGGGATTTTCTCCCGTTCCCAGCGCCTGCTTCTGTATCTCGAGAACGCCGATGACGGTGAACACCTGTCCTTCGAGCAACACTTCCTGGCCTACGGGATCTTCGCCATTCGGGAAAAGCGTATCGGCGGTGATATGGCCGAGGACCGTGACCGGCGAATGGTGCTGTTCATCGGTTTGATTGAAAAATCGGCCACGGTCGAGCCCAAAACTGCTGATCTGTGCGATAGCCGGCCCGTCTCCCTCGAGAATGACGTTTTTCGCGCGCAGATTTCCGCGCCGCACTTCGCTGGCACCCGCGCCTATCGCGTAGTTCTCGATCTGTGCCGCAGGCGCCGCGGCCACCACGTGTGGCAATTGGGTCAGACCATCGATCCACGCCGGATCCAAATCCTTCCGCTGAAGCACCTTCGGTGAAAGGCGCCCGAGCGTGGCCCAGGAGAATTTGGAGATGATCACGGTGCTCGATCCAAGCGACTGGATATTGCCGAGCACGTTGGAATTCAGGCCGTTGATCACCGCGCCGATCACGATGATCGTGGTGACGCCGATGACGATGCCCAGGACCGTCAGAAACGATCGCAGGGGGTTGCGTCGCAATACGTCGAACGCCAGCGCAACGGATTCCTGGAATTCGGCGAAGCCGCGTTTTTCCTTCACGGTATGCTTTCTCCTACTCCTGCCTCAACGCGACCACGGGATCGAGCCGTGCTGCCTTCGAGGCGGGATAGACGCCGAAAAACAGTCCGACGCTGGTGGCCACGATCAACCCCATCAGGACCGACCAGATTTGCACGGAACTCGGGAGCGATGTGGTCAAGCTCACGATTTTCGCCAATATGATGCCTAAAATCACCCCGACCGCACCGCCGACCGCCGCGATCGTGGCCGATTCGATCAGGAACTGCATCCGGATGTCGCTCTGCCGCGCGCCCAGCGATTTTCGCAGGCCGATTTCGCGCGTCCGCTCGGTGACCGATACAAGCATGATATTCATGATGACGATGCCGCCGACGATTAGCGAGATCGAAGCGATGCCGATCGTGACGCCGAAGAAGGTGTTGCTGATGCTGCCCCAGAGCTGCAGGAACGACGCATTCGTCTCCATCGCGAAATCGTCCGGGTCCTTGTACTCGACATGCCGGCGCGCTCGCAGGAGCATGCGGACCTCGTCCATCGTGGGCTCCATCGCGTTCCTTCCGGCGGCTTTCACCCACAGGCGGACCGAGTCATTGGCGCCGTAGATGTCCTGATAGGTGGTGATCGGCATGATCACCCAGTCGTCCTGCGACTGACCCATCGTCGAGCCGCGTTTCTTCGCGACGCCGATGATTTCGCACGCCCCGCTATCGACGTGGATGATCTTGCCGATCGGGTCTGTCCCCGGGATCAGCTTGTCGGGGATGTCGAATCCGACGTCACAGACGGCCGCGTGCCGCGCCACGTCGAGGCGAGTGTAATAGCGCCCTTCGGCAAGTTCGCGGCTATAGACCTCCGGCATTTCATGCGTGAATCCGAGGATCGCGGACTGATCGAGGGTGTTCGTTCCATATTTCACCGAGCCGCCCTTGTTCAGGTTTGCCGCGATTGCCACGCAGCTGCGGCAGTTGTCGCGCAGCGCCTCGTAATCGTCGAGGAAGAATTTCCTGCGCTTTTGGCTTTCCGCCCACTGATCGACGCTGGTGATATTGGAGGGCGCGCGGTTGATCATGAAGACGTCCGCGCTCAAATTGGAGGAGATCGCCGCCGCGACGTAGTCGTTGAGGCCGTTGATCAGGCTGACCACCGCGATCACCGAGGTGACGCCGATCACGACGCCCAGTAGCGTCAGCACGCTGCGCATCTTGTGCGCCCAGAGGCTTGCGGTGGCGATATTGATGGCTTCGCCCAGAGCCATGGAGGTTTTTCCGGCCATAGTGGTATTAGGGCTATCCCAGCTCGAGGTCCCGGGCTGCCCTATTATACATACGCAGGGAAGGGTGCTGAAGTTGCGTGTGTGCACAACCCTGTGGGGATCCTTGCTTCCGGGGCAATCGCTCGCTGCGATGCCGAAAAAGCGAACGGGAGAGCTTTTGGGCTCCCCCGCCGCGTGCAGGACCGAAAACAGCTTAGCCTAGAAGTTCAGTTTCAGTGCAAACTGGCCGAATCGCCGCTCGTCGTGGTTCCCGCCGAGCGCCAGATTGCCGAGGCCGCCCTTGTACGCGTTGACCGTCAACGGCGTGTAGGCGGAGGCAGGCACATCGCACGGTATGGTTCCATCCGGGCAGGAGTAGTCCAGATTCCCTGAGTATGCATAGAGATTGTGATGGTTGAAGACGTTAAACGCTTCGGCGCGGAATTCCAGCCCGAATCGCTCCGTGAGCTTAAAACTTTTGCTGATGGCCAAATCGTCGTTCCAGGCCCCGGGGCCCCGGAAAGCGTTCCGGCGAGTCATATTCGCCGGATATGGCCCGAAGTCCGAAATGCCCAAGGCCGGATCGAGAGGTGCGGAACTGACCGGAACAGGCAAATTCAGAACCGTGAAGACACCCGGCTGCCCTGAGACGGGTACCGGCGCGCCGGTGCGATATTGCGTGATCGGAGTTGCCGGCGTCAGGCGGGGGACAGTGTAAGAGTTAAAGTCGTTGCTGTAATCGTATACGGAGAAGGGAATTCCCGTGTGGGCAGTAAAGATACTCGAGATTGTCCAGCCGCCAAGCGCCTGACGCTGCCAGCCGGCACCATCCTTGAACCAAGGCGTCTGCCAAATGGGTGAAATCACGACTCGGTGCCGGACGTCGAAGTCCGAGCTTCCCCAGTCCAGCTTGGGATCAAGAACGTTCGTGTATCCAAGGCTTCCGATATACCCGGACCCGCCCTGGATGTCCTCTGAGAACGTTGAACTGATGTCGTCCAGTGAATGCGCCCAAGTGTAGTTGGCCACCAGGGTCAGGCCGGTATGATGCAGGTTCTGCGTCTGAAACTTCACGTTCAGGGAGTCGTATGCACTGGAACCGAGGCTACCCCTCATGTTGATATTCGAGTACTGCTCGTTTGGCCGTACGAGGCAAATGGGGTTGCCGCTTACGGGGTCGTTGGGCGTGCCCTCTCCAGCGCATGCCGCGCTCGAGGGGTTTTCACCCAGATAGAAGTTGCCCGCCCCGATCAGGTTTATGTTCTCCAGATCGTACAGATGAACGCCGTGCGCCCCACTGTACGACACGCCGACAATCGTGTTGGGAGCAAGTTCGTGCTGCAAATCGAGACTCCAGAACTGTGTCTGCGCAACCTCGATATTTGGGTCCGGCATGCGCAATTCGCTTGGCGGCAGAGGCACGGCAGGCCCGGCAGTACCCAGTGTTCCGAGCGCATTACTGGTGACTACGTTTGTGCATGTAGAGGACAAAGGCGCGCACGAGAGGGAGGGCAGACCAATCGCTGGCGGATTCCACGCCGCGTTATATGTCACGTTGCCGAAGTTACGCTCGTAGCTGATCCCAAATCCGCCGCGCAGGCTGGTCTTGCCATTGCCAAAGATGTCCCAGGCGAATCCCACCCGCGGTGCGATCGTCCCCCATCTCGGCTTCCAGAACTGCCCGACGGGGCTCTTTGTCGTGATGTCGACTCCGCCGCTTGCAACTTGTTCGTATAGTCCCGCGCCAGGGCCAAAATAGAAGTTGGAATCGACATTCTGATGATTGTCGTGCTGCACGCCGAAGTGCTCGTAGCGCAAGCCGTAATTCAGCGTAAGTCTCCGCGTGGCTTTGAAACTATCCATCGCGTAGAGGGCCCAGTCGTTGTAACGATAGCTCCGGCCGGCAGCTCCCGGTTCCAGAGGCGGTGTAACGTCACATGCCGGCGTCGCGATCAGGTCACTTGCACTGCCGGTGTTCCAATACTGCGGTTGGGCTAAGCACGGCAGCACGTCCGGGGCTACGCGGCTTGTGAAGGAAAGGAGCGGGCTACCGTTCGGGTTAGGCCCGCCGGGTAGGTTGTTGACGAGAGCGTCCAGACCTCCTTGCAAGTCGGCCGTGGAGCTGAGTTCTTCGACCGCCTGCGCATACGCGTCGTACAGAACGTTCAACTGAATGTAGGTAAACTCGCCTCCGAATTTCATGCTATGCGCGCCCTTCGTCCAAGCCAGGTCGTCCACTAGCTGAAGTGTGTTCTGTGGGCCACCGAAGGGAAGTCCACCGCTGCCCGGACCCGTGTTTTCCAAGCCCGGCATTTGAATCAGATTCCCCGTAGCCGGATCAACCGGATTGCCCGAGTTGATATACAGGTTCGGGGTAAACGTCAAAGCGGTGTCAAAATTGTTTGCGTCGTTGAACCGGACGAAGCTAGCCTTCACGGTGTTCAGCAAATTCGGATTGAACACGTGGGTAAGGGAATACAAGAATGATTGGTTCACCTCAGTGACTCCGACGTTGTATTGCGGATACGGAGAGAAGGCGACTCCACCTGCAGCCTCATCAACACTCTCGCGACCCGCACGGAAAAACATCGTCGTGTTGGCGTTCAGGTTGTAATCGACACGGCCGAGAAGCCTGTACGTGTTTTGCGGGACGTCGCCGCCCGCATCGAACGGCGCTGTGAAGTTCACGATGTCGAAGATCGGCTGTGATGCGGGAACAGGAGTCGTGCCGTTGATCGACTTTATGATCAGGGGAGTACCAGGTGCTGGGATCGAGGCCAGGTCTCCTGCGGTAACCGTGCCGGTAGAAGGCAAGGCTCCTGTGGCGAACTTGGCGAAATATGCCGCCGAATTCGCCGGCAGCATGGCCGTGAAGGTCGGGTCGAAAATCTCCTCGACTTCGGTCGCCGCGCTTCGCACGCGCGTCCATTCCGTGCTCTCAAAGATGAATAGTTTGTTCTTAATGATAGGTCCGCCAGCGGCGAAGCCGAATTGATTGCGCGTGTAGATCCCCTTTGGAATGTCGTTCACCGCGTTCTCGTAGGTGTTCGCCGTATAAGCAGAAAGCCGATTGAACTCCCAAGCGGACCCGTGAAGATCGTTCGTCCCTGATTTCGACGACACGTCGACGACACCGCCTGATGCTCGGCCGTATTCAGGAGAGAAATTGTTGGTTATTACGCTATATTCCTGAACGGAGTCGACGGGAACCTGTTCGCCGACCGAATCACTGAAAATAGCTATATTTTCTGCTCCGTCGAGCAGGACCTCGGTACCTGTGTTCCGTTGCCCGTTAAGAGAAAAGCCCACGCCATGCCCGCTGATACTTTCGCCTGTGCTGGCGCCCGTGTTGTTCGGACTGCCTCCATTGCTCGTCGAGTCCCCACTACTGACGTTCCCCGAAAGGGCCACAAAATCGTAGACATTCCGTGTAAGGCTTGGGAGCGCCGCCATCTGCTCAGTGTTAACAACCTGTGAAAGCTCTTGGGTCTGCGTGTTGACAGTGGCCCCGCCCTCCCCCACCACTTCCACTGTGGTCGTCGTTCCAGCGAGGGACATTTGTGCGTCCAGAGTTACGCTGCCTCCAACCGTGACCTCGGCCCTGGACTTGAATGGCTGGAAGTTGCCGGCCGTCACTGTCACGTCGTAGACGCCGGGAATGAGCGCTTGAATCAAGTAGCGTCCGTTAGTTCCAGACTGGACCGTTCTCGATGCACCCGTCTCGACGGCCTTGGCCGTTACGGTGGCGTTGGGAATAACCGCCCCGGTCGAGTCGGTAACGGTACCCGCAATCGATCCCGTCTCTGCCTGCGACCATGCCGGCTGGCAGGTCAAGGCCGCCATCGCGAGCGCGAAACCAAGAAACAAAATCGAACGCTTCCAGTTCATAGCCCCTCCTTCGATTCCCTTCGTAACTTGCTGAATTCAAACGATTGTCGTGCTTCCGAGGTAGCCCAGCCCCTTATGATTCACGAATCCGCAGCGCCGCGGGACAGCGCCCAAAGCGTGAATTTCCAGCAAGTCCGGAATTGCGGACACCAACCCTCTATTTCCGAGTGAGAACGGGCATACTCAGGCACGTCCGGTTCCACGGTGCGAATTTTGTAAACACCATAATTACAATAGCCTACAGAACAAACAGATTCTCATAACCTAGGTGCATTCTGTTTTCCATATATGCAAATGCGAAGCTGCAGGCGATGCATATGAATTCTCGGGGCTGGACGCGGCACAAACAAAAAGGGCGGGCTCCGCGACGCGAAACCCGCCCGAACCGCTTGCTCGTAGTTCAGACTAGAAATCGAACCGGAGCGCGAACTGCATCACGCGCGACGGTTCCTGGCCCGCCAAGCCGGTGATCACACCAAAATTGCCGTCAAGTGCGCCTGTATCGGGCAGCCCGAAATTCGGATGGTTGAAGACGTTGTAGGCCTCCGCCCGTAACGTCAGGTTGTATCGTTCGTTCACCAGTGGGAATTTCTTAGCCACGGAGAGATCCAAGTTCGAAAAGTGTGGGCCGTGCAACGTATCCCGATTGCCGCTTTGCAAGCCTGTAACGGGAGAGAAAGCCGCTGCGGCCGCCGACTGGCTTGCAAAAAACTGGAGCGGGCTGCCCGGTTCGGTCGGGTCAATATGGATGTTAGATCTGACCTGCGATTGCGTTCCCGTGAAAAGCATTCCTGTATCCGCGGCAAGACTTACCGTGTCGTAGAAGGCGTCGGACGTATTGTTTACCGTAAAGGCCAGCCCCGTGCGCCACGTTTCGATTCCGGAGATCTGCCAGCCCCCGATGGCCTCGTTCAGCAAAGTGCCGACATCGTGGCCAAATGCCTGGCCGCGGCCGAACGGCAGGTCGTACACGAAATTGGCGCTGATCTGATGCCTCGCGTCGAACTCGGAATTGCCCCGGCAGGCGCGGTTGTTGGTCACATCGCACATCACCGACGTGACGCCCGACTCGAAGTTTCCGTCTTCATTCGCCACGGTCGAGCCATTATCAATCGAGTGCGAGTATGTGTAGTTGAAGTCAAACTGCAGATCGCGCGAAAGCCGCTTGCGCACCGTCATAAACAACGAGTTATAGTTGGAGAAGCCCTTGTTTGCCATCAAGGCATCCACATAGAACTGCGGTGTCAGGCCCACGTTTGGCGGAAACGGCAGGGAGGCCACGATTTCGCCGGTAGCTCCCTGCTGCAGGGCACCGAACTGAGTGAGGTAGACGCCGGCTGTGCAATTCGGCGTGACACCCAGGGGGAATGGGGCAAAAGCCGCCGCGCAGGTCGTGCCATCCGCGGCAAGAGCGCTACCTATTTGGTGCTCGAAGAATGGCAATGGGTTATTCGATACGGTGACGGCGGACTCCCCAGCGTCGCTATTTTGCCGGGAATCCTGTTCCAAAGTCGAGAAGGCCTGGACTAAGGTCTGCTTAGACGTCGGGTCGGTAAAGTTCATGGCTTGCGAGACGTCGCCTAGCTGCATGAGCCTGCGGCCAAACGAACCGTAATAGTCCGCCTCCACCTGAAAGCCCCCAGGCAGTTCCCGTTGCAGTCCGAGGCTCGCGGTAATCGAGTAAGGGGTCTTTAAATTCGGATCGATGCCGTCGTTGAAGATGGCGAATGGCGTTAAAGGCGTCTGGAACGGAGGAGGCACTACTGGGAATGGTGCCACGCTCAGCGAATTCATGCGCGGGTCGGTCTCTATATCATTGGCGATATCCGTGTTGCCCGCATTGAATTCCGAGGCGACTGTGTTGCCGAACAGATAGTTCGATTGATCCTCGAAGTTAGTGATCGCGTAGATCACGGATTCGTCGTAAATCAGCCCCGCTCCCGCTCGCAACACTGTCTTTCGATCGCCGAAGAGATTGCCTAGGAAGCCATCGGTGAACGAGGGATTCCACGCGAGGCCAAGCCTCGGAGAAAAGTCGTTCTTGTCAGCGTGGTAGAGCGGCTGGCCTCCGTTGCCCTTTCCTGCCAGCTGATACGTTACAAGGGGCGTCGCATCGAAACCGGAAATGCCGGCCAAACCGTTCGCTATACGAGTGTCTACGATGGATGCAAGATTCGTGTTGAAGAACTGTGCTTCTGTGCCGTGAACTTCATAAGGCGCTTGCTGGTATTGGTATCGGACCCCAGCCGTGATCGTGAGATCGGGGAGAATCTTCCACGTATCCTGCAGGTAGCCCGCATACTCGTTGATGCGCCAGTCGCGCTTTGCTCCCGATCCCGGGGGAAGCGCGACGCCGGCTCCCGTGTAGTTGATGGCGGCCTGATAGTTCCAAATAATGCCCAAATCGCCCATGAAAACGTTGTCCCACTCACTTAAGACAGTCGGATCGGTGTTGATGTTGGCGGGCCTGAAAGCGCTGTTGAGGCCGGTGACTGCTCCGCCGAGCCCTTCCTGAACGAAAACAAAGTCGTTGGTGAGTGAACTTCGAACCTTCGTCGGATTCCATTCAAAGCCAAACTGGAGCGTGTGTTTACCGTGGACGAACGTAACGTCGTCTCGCACCGTAGGGTCGGGCACGTAGTCGCCCGCGGAGGTTTGGCGCTCGTACGGGGTCGCAAATGACGAACCTTCAAAGCTGCCAAAGAAGCTCAATTCATAGAAGCCTCCCGCCGGATTATACGAGATCGGGAACTGCTCGTTCGCGCGAGTCTCGCCGTAGGTGAACTGATTGATTGTGTTCGAATTGATGGTCCAAGTGTCGCCGACCACCCAGGCGCGGTTCCGCGCCGTCTCAAGAGCCGTCAGCGGGTCTCCCGGAAATTGGTAGGGAAGAAGACCATTGTTCAGATTCACAGTCTGCGAATTAATGATGTTGAATCTGCCGAAAAGCCTGTTCTTGCTGTTCAAGTTGTAATCCACGCGGCCCAGGTAACTGTTTTCCGTATCAGGATCCGGCGCATTGAAGCGGAAACCCGCCGTGTTGACGCCGTCTCCATCCGTAAAGTCGTTGGGTGCTGGATAGCGGTGCGCGAAAACGTTCGTTAGGACAGGTGCCGGCCCTGCCTGCACAAAGCCCGGAGCGGAACAACTGGCCGTCGAACATGGATCGAGCGCGGTCACTGCCGCGGCCGGAGCAATTGTCACGCAAGTTGTGCTCGTATCAGCCGAGGTAAGACGCGCCGATTTGGTACAGCCAGGGGTGTCATTGATGTAGGCAAGTTCGCCTTGGCCGACGTGCGGGAAGGGTACGATCTGAATTGCGGATAGACCGGAAGCGTCCCGCCGGCCATCATATTCAAAAAAGAAGAAAAGCTTGTCCTTCAGAACCGGCCCGCCGACGTTCGCGCCGAATTGGTTCCGGACCAGGGCCAGGCGAGGAGTAATAGGGGTGTCCTGCTTGTTAAAATAAGTATTGGCCTCGGTGGCGGCCGTTCGATTGTATTCAAATGCCGATCCATGCCAGTCATTCGTGCCGCTCTTCGTCGTAATGATAGTCTGCGAACCGCCGCGGCCGCCATATAGGACCCCAGGCTGGGCCACTTGAGTGTTGAACTCCTGAATTGCCTCCACGGGAATGGAGGACTCGATCGCGAACGCCTGACCCGTTCTAAAATCGGTCGCGTCAATACCGTCCACTATAATGTTGTTTTGGTCGGCGCGCGCGCCAGCTACCGAACCGTCTCTCGTTCCGTTTGGGTCGAGATTTGCACGCTTTGCCTGGCCATTGTTCACCTGCGCGCTGACCACGCCCGTCTCGAGCCGCAACAGATTGCCGGGGTTGTCGCGGAATTCATCTGGAAGACTGTCGATCGCGTGCATGTCCAACTCGTGGCCAATCGTCGCATCCGTTGTATTTAGCGTGACCGAACCCTCAGCGGTCACCTCAACAGTCTGCGAGAGGGTGCCCAACCCCAATTTGACGTCTTCCGTGGTCGCCGTGGCGACAGGCAGGTAGAGGTTGCCGAGGACGAAGGTTTGGAAACCATCCTTTTTGACGGTGAGCGAATAACCGGGTCCGGGGGGCACGTCCACGATTCGATAGGTGCCGTCGCTCGCTGTCTTTGCGAAATAGCTGTTGCCCGTGCGGGTGTCTTGGAGTTGGACGCTTGCACCGGGAACGGTCGCACCCGTGTTGTCTGTCACGGTCCCAGTGACGGAAGCGACGCTTTGCGCTTGAATCCCGCCCGAAACGCATACCAGTCCCACCAGCAACGCCAAAATCGCGATGGTGCCACGCACGAGTTTTATCATCACTTCTCCCCTTTATTTTGGGCTGCCCAGCCGTTTTGGTCGGTGCCCTACTCTTTGCTGCCGACTAGCGCAGTCCCCGTTAGGACCAAGTACGCTCCCGGCACAACCGCTCCACTGGGGTCGGTTGTGGTCCCCTCCATACCGGTCGTCTCTTGGGCGGGCGCGCTGGCAACCAAAAGCAACAGCGCGCACATCACAGCTAGGACAAGCCGCAGGCCCTTCATCTCGGCCAGCACACGCTCTACGAAACCGATAGTCCCCTCCGCAAGAGTTGAGACGGTAGAATCCTGCATAAAGACAGAGAATGTGGCAACAGTGCACGCTCACATCCATTCGACAACGCATCGTAAATGCATGTAAATAGGAATGTTGCCTGGATTAAGGAGAACGTATACTTGTCACAATATGGTTTTCGGTATATGCAAAATCGAAATTGGGGTGTGCAGCGAACGCCGCCTCCGGCTATTATCCTTCTCGGGTAGTCGCGATGCCGGATTGGAGGCATCAAACGACGGTAGCTTGACCCGGCGGCATACCGCGTCCTAGCCGAGGCTGCCGCAGGTATGTCCAGCTTGATGGATGGCACGAGCCGGCGCGAGGGCGAGGTCCAAAATTCGATTTTCCTGAGGAGGAGACACTTAATGGTGCGCAGATTGTCGCTTTTGCTTGGGTTGGCTCTGGTGGTTTCGCTGCTTCCGCTCACGGCGCGCGCGCAGGACAAGATCGAGCTCTTCGGCGGCTACTCTTTCATGCGGGTCGATGCCACCCCGACGCTGAATCCAGGATCGGGCGACTTCAACCTGGATGGCTGGGAGGCCTCAGGGCAGTACAAACTTAAGGATTGGCTCGGCGTGGTAGGGGAGTTCGACGGCCATTCCGGTTCGCCCTTGGGCGTGAGCACTTCCATTCATACGTTCCTATTTGGGCCACAGGTTTCATGGCCGACCCGCGTGTCGCCGTTCGCGCACGTCCTGGTTGGAGGAGCGCACATCAGCACCGGTCCGTACTCGAATTCGTCCTTATCACTGGCCATCGGCGGGGGCATCGACACGAGGCTCGTGAACCACATCTACTGGCGCATCATCGAAGGCGACTACCTTTTCACGCATTTCTTCGGGAACGCGCAGAACAACGTGCGCGCCTCGACAGGAATCGTGTTCAAGTTCTAGGCAGCTCTCGATGCAACGCCAAGCGGTTCTACTCCTCCATCGTAAAGGTCACCGTAATGTGCGTCTCCACCTCGACGGGCTGGCCGTCTAGGCGCGTGGGTTCATAGCGCCACTGCTGTACCGCTTCGATGGCGGCCCGGGCGAGGATTGGATTGCCGCTCACCACCTCGAGTTCCTGCACTGTGCCGTCCGCCCCGATCCGCGCTTGCAGCTCGACCGTTCCCGACAGGCGCATCACCTGCGCAATGCGCGGATACTCGGGCTGTACACGATGGACCAGGAGCGCCGCCATTACTCCGGCGCTTACACTAAGCGGGCGCTTTGGAGCTGCCGGACTCTGGACCTGCATCGACGGACCTTCGCGACCGCCTCCGGGTATCGATATTCCCGGACCACTAGGAAGAAGATTATCCCCGATGCTAGGCGGCTCTTCACCGGGCGAGCCGGGCGCGGCCGACCGTCCGACCGTCGGATGCACCGGAATCGGTGTAATGTCGATTGTCGGAAGCGTGCTTCTCTGGGAGTCTGTCACGACCGGGGTGGGCGGCCTCTGGGCATAATAAGGAGGCACCGGTGTTACGGCCGCTTGCATCGGGAGCACGGCTGGGCTGACCAGCGGCCACAGCAGCATCGCGCCGACCAAGGCAGCTTCCAGCGCCAGCGAGCCGACGAATGCCTTCCGGCGGAGGCGTCTCGCCCATCCATTTCCTCCGGGGTTGCTATCCATCACGCAGTTCGACAGGTTCACCAGATCGCTCATAGACACACCTCCGCACTCGAATAGACAAACGGGAAACGTATCGCCCGAGATCAGGCTCTCTCAAGGCTCGTTTGCGCAAGATTTCCGGGGCCGATCGCCCGGCGGTTCCTGGCCGGCGATGAGAGGTCGCTGCGATCCTTCTTCTACAGCTTATAGACATCGGCCGCGCCCACCGGTTCCCGGACGCGCCAGGCATCTGCCGATTTCAACGAAACTGACCGTAAGTCACGCAGCCTTTAGTAGTTGCGCTGAACAACGCGAAAGATGAATCGGTTTATGTAACTCGAGCGTCTAAGAAATCGTAGACACCCTAGATGGGGTCGTAGATCAACAAAGAGGTGGCATCATGAGCCGTACTTCGCTTGATACAGTAGGGGTCCGATACACGGGCTGGGCCGCGCTGAACCGCGATCCGCAGGAGGATCTCGTCGAATTCACGTGCCCTCACTGCGGGACGCGCGGGACGAAACCCGCTCGCCGGCCGCGCTCGGCCTATCACTTCACGGACGGGTTCGTGCAGGATCTTCAGGGTGAGATGAGCGCCTGCCGCAACTGCAAGCAATCGCTGCACCTTTCGCCGGTCGTGTTGCTGCATGACCAGGGCGAGCAGCGGCGGTTCAATGCCGTGTTCCAAGCCGATCTCGAAGTTTCAAACAACTAACGCAGCGCCTGTATTCTCCTCGCTCCGCAGGGCCAAAGAAAAAAGGGGAAGGATTTCGGTCCTTCCCCTTGAGCGTTCCTCTCAGTTGTCCCGCGAATCGTTGTTCGCGCCGTTTCCGTTAATCGACGTCGAGCGCGAGGTGGTGTGTCTCCATCTCCGAGCGCACGTGATCGAAGGCCTCGTCAACCGTGTCGGCGAACTGCAGCAAATTGTAATCCGCTTCGCTGATCGTCCCGCTCCGCACCATGTGCCGCCAATTGAGGACCTTGTCCCAGTATTTGCGGCCGTAGATCAGGATCAGGTGATGCGACGAAAGCTTGTTCGTCTGCAGCAGCGTGAGCAGCTCCCACAATTCGTCCATGGTGCCGAAACCGCCCGGAAACACGATCAGCGCCTTGGCCATCTGCGCGAACCAGAGCTTGCGCATGAAGAAGTAGTGGAAGCAAAAGTTCAGCTCCGGCGTGATATAGGCGTTCGGCAGCTGTTCGTGCGGCAATTGAATACTGAGCCCGATCGATGAGCCGCCTGCTTCGGCCGCGCCGCGATTGGCCGCTTCCATGATTCCTGGGCCGCCGCCCGAGCAGATCACGAAGCGCCGCGGATGCGGCCCGAGCGTCATCGCCCAGGCTGTGATCCGCCGCGAGAGCTCGCGCGCGTCTTCATAGTAGCGCGACATGTCGACCATCGATTTCGCGGCGACGATCTTAGTCTTCCATTCGGGCGTGCGGCGCCCCTTCGCGGCGTGCTTCACCTTCTTCAGCGCCGCCAGCGCCTTGTCCCGCGGCTGGATGCGCGCCGAGCCGAACATCACGATCGTGTCGCCCACGCGCGCCCGGCGCAGGCGGTTGATCGGATCGATGTACTCCGCCAGGATCCGCAGCGGCCGGGCTGGCAGGCTCTCCATGAAAATCGGGTCCTTGTAGGCCAGCTTGGACATGGGCAGGTGACTGCCGGAACGCTTCATGATTCCCCCTCAGCAAAATTAACGCGAAACCATTCTAGTATGTTCTCGCCGCGTCCGGACCGCACGCAGTTGTACGTTGTCGCGCAAAGCGCACGGTTCGTTTTCGTTTGGGCTTCCCGGAGATTCACTGCGAGGAGCGTGATGCGGCGGTTCGTGAGGCGGATTCCTCGTTGAGGAGTTCGCGAGCTGTGAAAATCGAGCGGTAGTTGTATTTCGCGCGCAGCATGTCCGAGCCGCCCTCTTCGCGGTCCACCAGGCTGATCACGGCGACGACTTCGCAGCCTTCGCGCTCGGCGGCGTCGATGGCTTCCTGCGTCGAGCCGCCCGTGGTGCAGACGTCGTCGACGATCGCCACGCGCTTGCCCTGCGTCTGTTCCATTCCTTCGATCTGCTTCTTGCGGCCGTGGCCCTTCGCTTCCTTGCGGACCAGAAATCCCTGTACCGGCCGCTTTTCTATGGCGCTCACCACGATCGCCGCCGATACCACCGGATCGGCGCCCATGCTGAGCCCACCTATTGCGTCGGGCTGGATTCCCATTTCGTCGAGGAGTTCGAGCACGCAGTAGCCAGTGAGGAGCGCGCCTTGGGCATCGAGCGTCGTCAGCCGGCAATCGAGGTAGTAGTTGCTCTTTTTGCCCGAGGCCAGCGTGAATTCCCCGCGCTTGATCGATTTCGCTCGGAGGAGATTGGCGAGTTGCTCTCGATGGCCCATCGGTGTTGTTCGTTACCTTTTCTCCGGCTCGGCGGCGCCGTTTTCCTCTTCGAGGATGGCGGCGGCAGCGGCGATGCGGTCGCCTTCGTCGAGGCGAAGCAGGCGGACGCCTTGCGTCGAGCGGCCAGCCTCGCGGATCTCGGCGGCGTGGACGCGGATCACCTTGCCGTGCCCGGTGATGATCATCACGTCCGAATCCTCGCGCACCTGGAGCGCCGCGACCACCGGGCCGTTGCGGTCGGTGGATTTGAGGTTGATCACGCCTTTGCCGCCGCGCGACGTGACGCGGTATTCCGCCAGCGGCGTGCGCTTGCCGTAGCCCTTTTCGGCGACGGTGAGCATCAGCGACGTGAGCGATTCGCGAATCTCGTCGCTTTCGAGCTCGTCGGGATTCTGCGTGTCCTTGTTGTATTCTTTCTGAACGATCCCGAAGTCCACCTGCACCGCGTCCATCGAGACAACGTAATCGCCCTTCGCGAGGTCCATGCCGTTGACGCCGCCCGCGGCGCGGCCCATCGAGCGCACTTCGGTTTCGCGGAAGAGGATGGCCTGGCCATCGCGGCTTGCGAGGAAGACCATCTGCTTGCCGTCGGTGAGTTTTGCGCCGATCAGCTCGTCGCCCGCATCGAGGCTGATGGCGATGATGCCTGACGGGCGCGGATTCGAGAATTCCGCGAGCTCCGATTTCTTCACGGTGCCGTTTTTCGTGGCGAGGAAGACGTAGCGGCCGGTTTCCTCGAGGTTGCGCGTCGGAACGATGGCCTTGAGGGTCTCGCCATCCTGGAAGCGCACGAGATTGTTGATCGCCTTCCCGCGCGTGGCTGCCGCAGCCTCGGGAATTTCGTACACCTTGAGCCAGTAGATGCGGCCCTTCGACGTGAACAGCAGGATGTAGCTGTGCGCGGACGCGGTGAAGAAGTGCTCGACGAAATCGTCCTCGCGCGTCTTCGCGCCGATGCGGCCCTTGCCGCCCCGCGATTGGTGGCGATAGGTATCGACCGAGGTGCGCTTCACGTAGCCGGCGTGGCTTACCGTGATCGCCATCTCCTCGTCCTTGATCAGGTCTTCGAGCTTGATCTCTTCGACGCGGTCGACGATCTGCGTGCGGCGGTCGTCGCCGTAGGATTTCATCACTTCGCGCAGCTCGGCAACGATCACCGCTTTCAGCTTTTTCTCGCTCGCGAGGATTTCCTCGAGTTCGGCGATCCTTGCGCGGATCTGCGCGAGCTCCTTCAGGATTTCGTCGACGGAAAGCTGCGTCAGGCGGTGCAATTGCAGTTCGAGGATCGCGTCGATCTGGGCGTAGGTGAGCCCTTCGCCTTCGGCGGCGCCGATCGCCGCGCCGGTAAGCGCAACGATGCCGTACTTCTTGCGGTCGACCTTGATGCCTTCGATGGTGCGCTCTTTGCCGCCGACCGTTACGCGGATGTCTTTACTCGAGAAGAAATCGTGCAAATTCTCGCGGGCGTTCGCGCGGCTGGACGATCCGCGGATAATGCGAATCACTTCATCGACATTGTCGAGCGCAATGCGGTATCCGATCAGGATGTGTTCGCGCTCGCGCGCCTTGCGCAGCTCGTATTGCGTGCGGCGCCGCACCACGTCGACGCGGTGCTCGATGAAGAGAGTCCGGGTAGCGGTCTTTGGGAAAGAATATGGAAAACGGAAGCTATCGAGGCGAGGAGGAACGTTCCTGTGAGGAGAGGCGCCGAACGACGGCCGGCTTCCTTCCCCACCGCCTCCAATAACAACAAGGCCAGGACCCCAAAAGAAATGATCCAAAGGGGGAGGATTCCTTGCAAATCCAAGGAGGTGATGTTCATTTGCGCTTCTCCCGTTGGTCCCTTTTGATTTCCTCTTCATAACGCTGTCGGGCGGCAAAGTCCGTCATCTCGGGTGGGGGTTTGAGCCTCTCAATCACGTTCATTTGGAGTGATTTCTCAATGGGGCGGAGAATATTATTGGGCGCGATACCAAGCCATAACACCAGCAGGGCCAAAGGTATCAGGGACAAGGTTTCCCCCAAGCCCAGGTCCGAGGACGGTGACGGGGATAATTTCGGATCTTTAGACGCCCCGAAAAAAAGACGCCCATAAAGGTTGAAAAAGTACCAGGCTGAAAGAATGAACCCCGCCAGCGCCAGTATTGCGAAAAAAGAATTGGCCTTGAACAAGGAGATCAAGACCAAAATCTCTCCCACGAATCCGGCGAGTCCCGGCAGGCCCACCGCCGCTGCCATGAGCCAAAGGAAAAAGACCGCGAGCAAGGGAGAAGTTTGGGCCATCCCGCCAAAATCGGCCATGATCCGGGAACCCCGGCGATCC
>JBKQNJ010000015.1:0-106449 GCA_052146315.1 Candidatus Acidiferrales bacterium
ATCCAGCGCAGGAATTCACTCATTGGGATTTCAGATGCTGTCAGGCGATTGTACTGGCTCAGGATCGAATGATTCTTGTCGTCGCTAAGGGGGCCCCGCAGGATTCGAAGATTTACCATCGATCTCGATCTCAGTAGCAGACAACGACGGATGCGCTTCGTCGAACCTCAGGCAAGCAATGAAAAGCGATCGCGGACCGGAATTCCCAACTTCGATGTGACAGGAGCCGAGGCACACAGCTTACCTGCCATCTCAACTCACATGGGCTGGCCCCAGACTATTGCTGATACCGTACTCTTGTTAGTGATATGTGACGCGCTCGTGAATACTAATCCCCGTTCATGTGTGCTACGAGGTCCGTCGGAAACTCTTGGACCATCGCCTTCCTCAACGAAATAGCGGGAATGCATTACGAATTGTAGACAAGCCATGCTGGTTTGGCCGGGAAGAGAAGCCGAAAGCTCTATCGCGAGTTGTAGTGGATTAAACAGTTAGGTCCCGGTAATACTCCAAGAAGACTACTGGCTGTGTCTCGAGAAAAAGCTCCAAAAGTTGACACACTGTTAAAGGTCCCTTCATTTTTCTTCGGCGGATTTCATGTACAAGATGTGGTAAAGCGAAGCGTTACGCCGCAAATCGCTAGACCAAGTCACGCCTAATCTCCGACAACCGTCAACGAGCCGGAAAAAGGAGCCCCGCATGAAGATGCGTCAGTCGGTTTGCGTTTTGCTCTTTCTGTTTCTTTTGGTTTCATGCCCCGCGATTCTTGCGGCCACTGGTTTGAATCCGGTGCCACTCATCAACCAACCACTCGCACCGACGGCCGCAGTACCTGGAGGAGCGGCATTTACACTCACCGTGAACGGAACGGGGTTTGTTTCTGGATCGATAGTTCAATGGAACGGAAGTCCGCGGGCTACGACGTTCGTGAGCAACTCGCAACTGACCGCTGCCATTTTGGCCTCGGATCTCACCACGGCGACGACTGCGATAGTCACGGTGCTCAGCCCTACGCCGGGCGGGGGGACATCCAACCCAGTGGCCTTTCAGGTCGTAAATGCGACGTCCTCCGTTGCCTATAGTGTCTCGAGCGTCGCTGTCGGAGTCACAACGCCCAACCCCGGCCGGGAAGTCGTCGTCGGAGACTTTGCGGGCTACGGAAAGCTTGATTTCGCCACTCAGAATGCCGACAACACGATTTCCGTAGTGCTGGGAAACGGTGACGGCACCTTTCAACTCCCGGTGCTCTATCCAGCCGGTCCCGCGGGAACGACCCTTCAAGGCCTGACGGTCGGCGATTTTAACGGTGACGGGATTCGTGATATTGCCGTCTCTTTCTCGGGAACTAGCTCGGGCGTAGGTGTCTTGCTTGGAAATGGAGACGGCACGTTTCAGCCAGTAGTTACGACGTCAGCGACCAATAACATCTTGGGAGTTCTGGTGGCCGCGGACTTGAACGGAGATGGGAAGCTCGATTTGGCGACGAATTGTGATGCGACCGTCTGCATCCTGCTGGGAAATGGCGATGGCACGTTTGGTGTGACCAATCTGGGAAGTGCATTCACTGAGACGGTTCAGTCGATCGCGGTCGGCGATTTCAACCTCGACGGCAACTTGGATCTGGCAGTAACGTCAACCCAATCTGGGACTCCCTATCTTGCCATTCTCCTCGGCAATGGTGACGGAACTTTCGGTGCCCCAACCGTCGTAGATACGGCCTTGGTGGACAATGCCACGACGAGTTCCGTGGTGGTTGCCGATTTCAACCAAGACGGTATTCTTGACGTGGCTTACTACTATTCGGCCTGCGGGCCTCCATGCGCCGGTTACATTGATGTCTTGGAGGGCGTTGGAGACGGCACGTTTCAATCTCCTCTGACCGTGTCGGGATTGCCAGGGGTCGTTGGAGCTAGCCCCGTAGTCGGAGACTTTAACGCGGATGGGATTCTCGATCTCGCGATCGCCAATACCGTACTTCTTGGCAGAGGTGACGGTACCTTCGCTTTCAATTCCGTTTCGCTCGCCCAGAATGCCACGGTCGCCGGAGACTTCAACGGAGATGGAATGCTGGACTTCGCGTCTCCAAACGGAACGGGTGTATACATTCAGCTCGAATTGCCGGGCGATTTCACTGGATATCCGTCGCCATGGTCGCGGACAGTGGTGGCAGGAGCGAACGCTGGATACACCCTTATCATCGAACCCCTGAACGGTTATCTCGGAAACGTGACGATTACGACGGGGGCACTCCCCACTGGGGTCACCGCAGTCTTTCAGCCAACGAATATGATTTCGAACAGCAATGGGTCGGTGTCCCTCACACTTGTTACTGATCCCACAACTTTGCCTGGCACATATCCGATCACGCTTACGGCGACAAGCGGCAGTCTTGTCCACAGTGCGACCATTACTCTAGTCGTCAACGCCCAAGCTGGCGACTTTACAGGTAGCATAGTTCCCGGTTCCCAGACCATCGGCGGCGGTGAAGTTGCCAGCTACGCGATCCAAGTGATCCCAATCAATAACTTTATCGGGGATGTCACGCTCAGCGTGAGCGGAGTACCGCCTATGGCCAGCGCCAGCTTTAACCCGCCGGTGGTAACGGGAGGTTCAGGTTCGGCCGTGCTGAATATTACCGCTGCTCCTAGCACCCCGATCGGAAAGTACGTTCTCACGCTCACGGGTACGAGCGGAAGCATTACCCACAGCGCCAACGTCATTTTCAACGTCAGTTCGAACGCAGATTTCACGGGCAAAATTGCGCCTACGACCGCTGCGGTCGTCCCTGGTGCGCGCGCCTCATACACAGCCTCGGTCATACCGCTCAACGGTTTTACTGGTAACGTGACCGTGAGTGTGTCCGGGCTACCGTCGGGTGCCACTGCGCAAGTAACGCCCTCAGTTGTGATGCATGGGTCAGGCTCAGCATCACTGCTGATCAATACGACGGCCAGCACACCGCTCGGTTCCTACGTCTTGACCGTCACAGGTACCTGCGGAACTTTGGTGCATAGCACATCGATCCAGCTCAATGTAAACGCGACGCCCGGTGATTTCGGGGCAACAATTAATCCGACGTCAGATACGATCGCCGTCGGAGGCTTTGCGAGCTATTCGATTAACCTGTTCCCGATTAACGGATTCACAGGCAATGTCGCGCTGTCTGTGACTGGCGTACCTGCAGGAGCATCGGCCGGGTTCAATCCAGGAAACGTGATTGCCGGTGGCTCGGGCAGCGCCACACTCACGGTGACGACAACTAGCTCGGTAACGCCTGGGACATATACCCTCTACGTTACTGGAACGAGCGGAAGCATCACGCACACAGCGGGAATCACGCTCATAATAAGCGCTGGTCCCTAATTCGCATCAGTCTGCTGCTGATCAACATTTGACTACGCCGCGTGGTTCCGCACCCAAGATGCGGGCCCACGCGGCGTAGTCGTGCGGGGGGCGCGGCTGGCAACTTGTCAGCCAGAATCGCAGATCGCCAGTGGCAAATGTTCCCCCAGTATTAGCACGCCTGTAACATCCGTCGGCTACACCGCTCTTGCAGCAGCAAAATGCGAATCCGACAGACTCCGCATTTTCAGGGTCTAAGCGCCATTACCACATGGGCCCGCGCATTTGAATCCCCGTCTGGGTTTGTGGGCACGTGAGCGTCAAAATGCTGAACGGACTGGCGTCTCGATTCAGGCGTTCTGAATGGCTCCTCCTGCTCATTTTTGCTTTTTCCTTGCCATTTGTCAGACCTTGGCTTCACGGCGATGGGTTCGGATTCTACGGCTTCGCGCGCACCCTGCTTATCCAGCACGACCTGAACTTCGAGAAGGATCTGCGAAAAGGATATGAAGCTAATCCGGATGTGATGAAGGAATCGTTCCGGCAGAAATATCTCGTGCCCTCCACTGGCCGTTTTGCCAATCACTTCACGTTGGGGCCGGCGATCCTGTGGTCTCCCTTTCTGGTGCCGACGCATGCCTTCACCTTACTCTATGACAGGATCCGCGGAACTCATCTGGCGGTGGATGGTTTTTCAAGGCCCTATATGATCGCCATGGCCTTGGGCACCGCAATCTACGGCTTTCTTGGAATCTGGTTCTCATTCCAGTTGGCCCGTAAATATCTGCCCGACCGATGGGCGCTTCTCGCCACTTTGGGAATTTGGTTTGCCAGTCCGCTCGTCTTTTACATTTACGTTGATCCCTCTTTCTCCCACGCGCATTCCGCGTTCGCTGCTGCGCTCTTCGTATGGTATTGGGACCGCACGCGTAGCTCCCGCACGTGGAAGCAGTGGTTTGTCCTCGGATTGATCGCAGGCCTTTTGATCAACATCTATTACCCGAATGTCATTGTCCTTCTGCTGCCGCTGTTCGAGTCAGTGTCAGGATACCGGGACGCTCTTCGGAGCTCGGGATCCGAGAAAGTCGGCGGCCTTTTCGCGAAGAACGTGCTCTTTGCGGCTACCACCTTCCTCCTCTTCATTCCGGCCATGATCACGAAGAAGATTCTCTTCGGTGGGTATCTTGCTTTCGGTTACAAGGAACGCTGGTTCTGGGATTCCCCTGCATTCTTCAAAGTATGGTTTTCTGCCGATCACGGATTGTTCACGTGGACACCGATTCTTCTTCCTGCTGTCGCGGGCTTTTTCTTTCTGCGAAGGACAGACCGCATTTTAGGCACCTACTTCTTGATTTTGTTCTTGGCCTATACTTATTTCATCGGCTGCTACCAAACATGGCACGGTCTCCACTCATTTGGCGCCCGCTTTTTTGTTTCCTTGAGCGTTTTCTTTGTCCTAGGACTCGCCGCGCTCCTTAACTGGCTGGCGCGCTTGGCTCCTGGCCGGCTCGTCAGTCTGTCGGCCGCAAGCGTGGTTATTGTTTTGCTGACTCTTTGGAACTTCGGTCTAATTTTTCAGTTTGGGCTCCATCTGGTTTCGCCAGTCGGTCCGATCTCATTTCGTGACGCCGCTTACAACCAAGTGGTCGTCGTACCAGTTAGAGCCTCTCAAATGGTCTCTTCCTTTGTGAGTCGAACAGTTCATTTGGCATCGCAAGGGCATTACCAACCGGCAAATCCATCCGCTTCTGGCCAAGCGAAAGACGCCAGATAGTTCCGCCATTTGCGGAGCGAAAGCACGATTTCGCCACGACAATTATAGCTCAGCGAAGGTTTGTAAAATGCGAACGCACTCTAAGCAGAGCAAGCGAAGCTGCGGGGGCAGCATAGTTACAGAGGGTCCATTGTGAACGGGCGAACGCCTATCATTCACCTTGCGTTAATGAAGCAGACTAATTGAAAAGCCATACTGCTCTTTTATTCCAAGCGCCAGGTGCGGCGAGGCGAGCGCAGAGAGACGCAGAGGCATGGCTGAAACCCTGGCGAGACCGATGGTCGAGCAGGCCTATGCAACGGCCATTCTGATCCGGGAAGTGGAACAGACGCTATTAGCCCTTTTCGCAGAAGGAAAACTGTCTGGAACGATCCACACCTGCATCGGGCAGGAGTTCACGGGAGTGGCCGTTGCGCAAGCATTGCGAGCGGGAGATTTGCTATTCAGCAATCACCGTTGTCACGGGCACTTTCTTTCGCGCACGGGGAACGTCGAAGGACTCATCGCGGAGGTCATGGGAAAAGAGAGCGGCGTGTGCGGTGGGCGTGGAGGAAGCCAGCACCTTTGTGCGAGAGAGCAAGGGTTCTTCAGCAACGGGATTCAAGGAGGAATCGTTCCAGTGGCGGCGGGGCTGGCAATGTCGGTTGAGCTTGCCGGGACGGATGCAATAGCGACGGTGTTCATCGGAGACGGCACATTGGGCGAGGGTGTCGTGTACGAGACGCTGAATATCGCGAGCAAGTGGGGGCTGCCGCTGCTGATTGTGCTAGAGAATAATCGGTATGCGCAGAGCACGTCGCAAAACCAGACGCTGGCGGGAGAGATTGCCGCGCGGGCAGCGGCCTTCGAAGTGAGTTTTTGCAAGGGCTCGGTATGGGAGCCGGAGAGATTGCTGGACCTCGTAGCGGAATGCGCGGAAAAAGTGCGAAGGGAACGGCGCCCCGCATTACTCCAGGCGGACACCTACCGCCTAATGGCGCATTCCAAGGGCGACGATGACCGTGACCCAGCAGAGGTGCAGAGCTATTGGGAAAAGGATCCGCTGGAGTTGTTCAAGCTGGAGAGTCCAGAGGCAGCGCAGCGTTTTCGGAAGGAGGCGGAGTCCCGCGTGGCGGCAGCCGTGGAGAGGGCCAAATTGAGCGCGTTTGCCACCGGAGACCACGAGAAACCGGAAGGGCATTTAAAGCGACAGACCCGATGGAAGGCCGTGGAAAAACTGCCGGAAGGGCGCGGGGTCGTAAGACTACGCGAAACGTTGAGGCGGAACATGCGGCGCAACGAGCGGATTGTTCTTCTGGGCGAGGACATTGAAGGGCCGTATGGTGGTGCGTTTAAGGTAACGAAGGGATTGAGTGAAGAGTTTCCGGGACGCGTGTGGAATACGCCCATCAGTGAAGCAGCCATCGTTGGAATCGGAAATGGACTCGCACTGGGAGGATACCTGCCCGTGTGCGAGATCATGTTTGGTGATTTCCTGACCCTGGGAGCGGACCAGTGGATCAACCACGCAGCGAAATTCCGCTATATGTACAACGGCCAGGTGGAGGTACCGCTGATCGTGAGGACACCGATGGGCGGGCGCCGCGGGTACGGGCCGACTCACAGCCAATCCATCGAGAAACATTTTCTAGGGATTCCGGATACCAGAGTGCTGGCGCTGAATGGGCGATTGGATCCGGGAATCATCTACGACGAACTGTTCGCAAGCATTGACCGGCCAACGCTGGTCATTGAGAACAAGACGATGTATGCGGCTGCGCTGGATTCGCTATTGCCAGTGGGATTCGAATTGGAGCACAGCGACGAGGCATTTCCAACGACCCGGCTGCGACCGTCAGAGACGCCGGCGGTGACAGTCTTTTGTTATGGCGGAGTGCTTCCGTATGCCGAGCAGGCGGTGGCAGAGGCATTCGCAGAGGCGGAAGTGCTGGCGGAAGTGATTTGCCCCGCCCAGCTCTATCCGTTGAATTTGTGGCCAGTAATCGAATCGCTGGAAAAAACGCACCGGTTGTTGGTCGTGGAAGAAGGAGTGAACTTCGCTGCATTGGGGGCGGAGTTGATTGCACAGATTTACGAACTGGCGCCAGGAGCGATAAGACGTGCAAAGCGGCTCGGACCCCGGGAGCAGCCGATTCCGTCCTGTGCGGTTCTGGAGAACAAGATTCTACCGAGCGCGGCGTCCATTGTGTCTGCCATTGGGGAGCTTGCCCAGCATGCATGAAGTGACGGCGATACGCGTTCCGTTTGAGAACGTAAACGACGAGACAGTGAAACTGGTGGCGTGGCTAGTGGAGGAGGGGCAGGAGGTCTTCGAAGGGCAGATGCTGGCGGAAGTGGAGACCAGCAAGGCCATAGTGGAAATGACAGCGCCGGTGGCCGGGCGGATCTCGCTGAAAGCGAAAGCGGGCGAAGATCTGCGCGTTGGGGTGGTGATTGCCCACATCGGAGCAGATGGGAAAGACACAGTCGCCGGGCAATCGAGAGAACGGGAAGATGCAGAGGTTGGGGGGCGCGCGAGGCAATCACGCGCAGAGACAGGCGAAGGCCAGGATACGCTTCCCACCGGAGTCAGTTTCAGCAAGAAGGCCTTAGGGTTGATCGAAAGGCATAAGGTGGACCCGAAGGCTTTTGCGGGGCGAGGGTTGGTGCGCGAACAGCACGTCGCGGAATATCTGGCGCAGGTTTCGTCTATTAAAGCGGCTCCGCAGGGGCTCCATTTTGCGTTGAAGGGTCTGGTGCTCGATAACGTGACATTGCCCGACGGGCTGGCGGATGGCGACCGCGGGCATTTGGATGGGGAGTTTCTGCACTATTTGAGTGCGAATGCCGAGAAGTTTAGCAAACTGAGCTCGGCAGAGAAGTGCGCGGCGTATCGCGAGCACGGGGCGGAGATCGGGAGCGATGTTGTGCTGGGAGCAGGGACCATCTTGATCGCTCCGCGAATTGTGATTGAGACAGAGACGCAATTTGGAGACAACACCTCGATTCGGTGCCGCGAGCGGTTCCACGTGGATGGCTTTTCCAGTTTTAGAGGGAATCTGAGCGTGCGGGGAGGAACGGTCGTCTTCGGCAAAAGCATCTTTGCAGGGCAGAACATTCGGATTGGGGGTGGTGGCAACGCGGATCCATGGTCACTCTTGTGTGTCGGAGACGGGACGTATGTCGGGGACGACGTTTTTGTCAACATTTGCCGACCAGTGGTGATTGGGGAAGAAGTGTTTCTGACGCAGCGCTCGATCCTAGTCACGCACAACATCGGCCATTCGATCTTGGAAGGGTATGAGAACCGATTTGCGCCTATCGTGCTGGAGGATTATTCACAGGTAGGAATGAACTGCACGATCTATGCGGGGGCGTCGATCGGAAAAGGGGCGATCGTGGCTTCGAATTCATACGTGATTTCCTCCATACCGGCGGGCAAACTGGCGATGGGAGTGCCTGCGAAGGTGGTGAAAGACGCGGTGAGGCGGCCGGAGCGAAGCCGACAAGTGCAGCTCGTACACACAATGGTGAACGAGTACCACGAGCTGTTGAGGCTCAAGGGACACCCGGTTTCAGAGTTGTCAACCAGGCCGTATCATGGGTTTGGCGTCAGTCAGGGAGAAAAGCGATTCCAATTAGTCTTCCTGGAGGACTCTTCGCCGGATGGTGCGGACTTGGAGGTAGCGGACCAGATCGTGCTTTGGGTGCTGGAAGGCCCCTCGGGACATGTGCCTGCGAATTGGACGGTGATGAATCTGCTGGAAAAGAAAGTCTCGGGGCCGGGCGGAGTGTTTGTGGACTCGACCCGCGAGTTCCTGCGGAAACGGGGAATCCGATGCCAGCCGGGCCCTTGGCTATATAAAACAGGTCTAATCTAAGGAGTTATCGAATGCCTGGCCGGCAGAGCTTGCCTGAAGTGATACCGAGCGATCATTTCTCGCCGGAGCTGTATGAAGAAACACTGTGCAGAGCGAAAGAGTTGGGGTACGACTTTCCAACGGTCTCCGAACTGAAGGACGGGATTTCACGGTTTCCGCGGTTTCTATTGCTACGGCACGATATTGATTCCTCGCCGAAATATGCGCTCCAGATGGCGAAGTTGGAGAAGCGGCTAGGCGTGCAATCGTCGTACTACGTGCTGACACATTCGGAAAACTATAACCCGGCAGCGCCCGCGCATTGGGATGCCCTGTGGGAAATCATCGAGATGGGATTCGAGGTGGGGCTGCATTATGAGACGGACTTTTTCGAGAACCGGAGGATGGATCCGCTGGAAGGAGTCCTGAACGACGTGGCGGCGCTGGAGAAGATCCTGCACATCACCATTCGCTCCGTTTCGCAGCATCGGCCGGCCTCGAACACCTTTCTGAAGAAGCTCAACGAGTATTACGTCGATGCCTACAACGAAGAGCTGATGCATGACGTGCTGTATGTGTCCGACAGCGGTTTCAAGTGGCGTGGGAGGAGCCTGATGGAACAACTGGGAAGTCACGATCGCATCCATGCGTTGGTTCACCCGCTCACGTGGAGTTTTGGCGATCTGGACATGGCGGGAACATACCGAAGGATGAGCGGAGAACTCGAGCAGGCGATCCGGGCGTCGTTTGAGGACTTCATTGAATCCACAAACCGATATTTGAGCGAACGCGGCGAACGGGACCTGGAGCGAATCAAACAGTACGCAACTGTCCAATCAGCTGACCTGCCCAGGCAGCCGCAGCTTGTCCGCCGGCCAAGTTGCTAATGGAGGACAACTCGCCGGTTTCTCCTGCCAAACTTTTCCCGGGCATTTGCGCGCTTGTAACATGGGCTAGTTAGACCCTAGTTGGTGTCACCCGGCGAAATCGCTCAGAACTCGCCCCGCAGCGAAATTCACGCAAAGGAAGAAACGTCATGAACCGAAAGCAGTTGGATGAAACCGGCGAATATTCGCGATGCATCCCGTCTGAACTGCCTGGACGTCGGCGGTTCCCCTGGAGAACTCGGACGCTACCCTGGATAGCGGCGCTGTTCTGTCTAACTGTGGCGACGGTCGGAGTTCATGCTCGGGAGGGGGGGGCCGCACGACTCAGACTCAGACGCGGGCGCTTCGGAACCCGCCCCAGCCAAAGCGGCTCCCCACACGGAAGTCGCTCGAACGAGTTCCTCGGCGCAACCGATACCTGCTGCCACCCCCAAGAGGCCCGCCCCCGGCGCGGCAACCAGCGAAGCGGCCGCTGCAGAGCCGAGCTCGTCAGTGGGCAAATTGGTTGGTAACGCAGCCGCTGCGACCCCGGTTCCTGCGGCATCCTCATCCACGTCGCCAGCTGACCAATTTGTATTCTTCTCGCCGAATGGCACCACCCTTTCGAGTAGTCCGGTCGTAACTTGGGATGATTACAACCAACAGATGATCTTCACGCCGAATATCACAAGCGGTGCGCAGGACTTCATGGACTGGGTCTCTCCGGTTGGCCCGAACTATTGCTCTGGAGCATCCGGGCACCACCTATTGCAGCTTGATGTTGATGGCACGCTCTACCTTAAAGGCTTGTGCGGTGTTCTGCGGAACGAAGAGATCCTGGATAATCAGGGCAATATCACCTTCTTCGGCAGCACAGCAGAATCGCTCGCGGGAGGATTTGCCGTCGATTACTCGAACGGCGATACGTGCGTAGTCTACATCAATCATGACGGCACGCTCCCCTCCGACGCTGGCACTTGCGGCGACAGGGCAACTCGCTACAATAACGTCACGGGGCTCGCAACCCAATATGCGGGCTTGCCGAGTAGAGGATCCTCCACCGGGTTTCCCTTCATCGTCAGTTCGATCGACACGACTTTAGCGGGCTCGGTGGCCAATTACACTCTGTATACCACGGCCACGAGCGGATACGGAGGCCCTAGCTTATACCGCCTTGAAGTATATATCGTTGCAACCTCGCCAGCGGCGGGCGCAACGCTCCAGTTTACAGTTTCCTACAACGATGGACAGGCTAATCAGACCCTCACCAATGGACCGCCGGTATGGTTCAACGTGCAAGGAGACTTCTTAAGTTTTTCTCAGCCATTTTATGTTGCTGCGAGCACACCAATAGCCGTCTCGACGGTGGCGACGAATTCCCCCACGTACCATGCCGTCGTCCGGCTGATTGCCGAGTAGATTTGCGCCTCTGCACGCCGGCGAGTCGCGACACTTGTGTTGGGCCACAGGCCTGTCGGAATGACGGTGACTACGGTGATTGCTTACCGCTGTCACCTTTTGCTTGTGATGCCGACGCGAAAAAGTGTAGACTGCCGCCGTTGCTGGAGAAGTGGTGAACAGCGTAGACGGTATAGAAAGCAATTAGCGGCAAGTCCCACCGAATCAAGCGGGAAAGCGGTATCCCTTCTTCCGCACCACCTCTTGCTGGAATTCAGCCGCCCCAGCGTCTCGAGATCTCACGGGCTGCTGCCTTGACGCATTGGATTGCATCTTCCGGGCATTTCCAGATCGGGTGTACCGAAGGGCCGGCGCCGCTGACAGCCGCGCAGACTTTTCCGAAGCCGTCTATGATCGGTGCGGCTACGGCTCGACCGCCGATAAACTCCTCTTCGTTCGCTGACGCGTACCCGCGCGTTCGTACCGTCTCGAGGTGCTGCAGCAACGTGGCTCGGGACGTGATCGTTTTTGCGGTCCGGCGCGGAAGGCCGTGCTCATTAACAAATTCGTTGAATTCGTCAGGCGAAAGATGCGCCAACAGCACTTTGCCCAGTGCACTGGAGTGGGCATATAGCGGACGACCAATATCGACATCGACCCTGATGGATTCCGGGCTTTCTACCTTGTCGACAACTACCGCGCGGCCCCGCACCCATACCGCGACCAGAGCCGTCAACCGAGTCTGTTCTACCAAGCGATGGAGTGCAGGCTCGACGATGGGGCGATGACCGATCGTGCGCAGGGCGCCGTAGGCAAGCTCCATGAGCCTCAACCCGATCTGATACCGGCCGGTTCTCTTGTCCCTCCGAACATACGCTTCCCGCTCAAGCCGAGTCAGAATGTAGGAGCTCGTGCTTGGCGCCATGCCCATGCGCCGGCTAATCTCTGCGTTTGTCAGTCCACTTTGTGCCCGAGCGACCATATCCAGCAGCAGGAGTGCACGCTCTAGCGAGTTTTTTGCTGCACGAGTCTCCATAGTTCGCGGTGCTCCGTCACGGGGCCAAGCCGGATTATAACCACTTTCAAGCCGTCTCAGGGCAATGCCCTGAGCCATGAAGATGCCGTCCACCCAGGCGACTGCTGCTGGAAGTTGCCTTCCGGCAAAGAGTTACCTCACTTTAATCGCTGATTTTTCCGTTCAATATACTGAACACAAACCTTGCGCTCTCGCGAGCCGCGCCACACAATTCTGGCAGCTGCTCTGCGAAAAGAAGTTCATCGAAAGTTTGCGGCAGCCTCTTCGGTATTCGATCGGTGGAGGACTCCTGCCATGACGACTTGGAATGAATATGTTGAGCAAAATGGAACCGCGCCGGAGTGGCCTTATCCCATACGCTACGAACAGGAGAGCGAAATAGCGGCAGACGTTCTGATCGTGGGCGGAGGTGTAGCGGGCTGTCACGCCGCGATCAGCGCAGCCAGACAGGGCGCGAAAGTTGTCATCGTCGAAACGGGACATTTGAAGCGCAGCGGCTCGGGAGGCACGGGTGTCGACCACTGGCACGGCGCCTGTAAGAATCCGTGTTCCAAAGTGACTCCATTGGACTACACGCAGGCGGTCATGGATAGCGCCCACGGATATTCGAACGGAATCGCGCGTTACATCACGTGTTCGGAGGGTTGGGAGACGCTGCTTGAGTGCGAAAAAATGGGCGTGCAGATCAGGGATGTGCACGATGAATTCAAAGGAGCGGACTTCCGGGACGACGAAACGAAGCTGATGTTTGGGTATGACTACATGAACCGCCACATCCTCCGGATCTGGGGCTTCAATTTGAAGCAGTGCCTCTACCTCGAAATGAAACGCCTTCGCATCGGGATGTACAACCGGACCGTCGTCACAAGCCTGCTCACGGAAGGAGGAGGGCAAGGAACCAGGGTCGTCGGAGCGACAGGCGTAAACATGAGAACTGGCGAATTCTATATCTTCAAATCGAAGGCGACGATCATAGCCAGCGGAGGAGCCGGCCGCCTGTATTCCTTCGCACCCGAGCTCACCGCAGCCGGGTCCATGAGCACCATGAACAGCTCCGGTACCGGCCACGCTGTGGGCTGGAACGCAGGCGCGGAATTCGTACAGATGGAGCAGACAGCGCCGGGCCGCCTGAGCGGCTTTGGATATGCTCCTTACAGCATGGGCAACACCAGCAACACGTACCACGGCACATCGATTGTCGACGCCAATGGAAAAGAGGTTCCATGGTTTGATCCCTTCGGCCGAGAGCTCAAGACGATCGAGGAGCGCTTTTTGCCCTCTGAAGGCCAAAGGTTCCAACTGGGTATCGGAATTGGTCTCCAGGTTTACGCAGACGAATACAAATGGAACGATCTGCCCCGGGATCTGCCCGAACGCATACGGCGCGGAGAGTTTCAATTGCCGCTCTATGCCGATCTGACCCGTCTATCGGAAATGGAGCGGCGCTGCATCTTCGGCATGATGATTGGCAACGAAGGGAAAAGCCGCGTGCCGATCTATGAGACTCTCACGAAAGCCGGCTTTGATCCGGACAAGGATCTGCTTCAGGCGCCCGTGATGCTGCCCGAGGCATACCAGCATTCCAATTTCTGGGGCGGCTCACCGATTCCTCATTTGCGCAGCCTCTCGGGTGGCGGCTTCCTGGTGGATTGGGATTTGAGGACTTCGCTTGAGGGGCTATACGCTGCGGGAACTTCGCCTGTCTTCGGCGCTGGGTGCCACGGCGAATCGCACACGATGGGCAGATACGCGGCACGAAAAGCTGCCGCCTACGCCAAGAGCGCTCCCGAGCCCGTGTTAGACCGCAAGCAAGTGGAAGCCCAGAAGGAGCGCGCGTATAGGCCCATCAAACAAAGCAGCAATGGCCCTGGCTGGAAAGAGTTGAACATCGCCATTGCTCGCGTGATGCAGGACTACTGCGGGAAGTACAAGAATGAATTTACCCTGAAGCGGGGCCTGTGTCTTCTAAATGAACTGAAAGAGACCGAAGGCGCAACGGTTCACGCGGCCAACCCTCACGAACTGGGACGCACCCTTGAATGTTCCTCGCTGATCACGCTGGGAGAGATGGTGATGCAGGCTTCGCTGCTGAGAAAGTGCAGCAGCGCGTATCTGGATTTCTACCGACTCGACTATCCCCAGATGGACCCGTCGGAATGGGCGAAACATCTTCCCATGCGACAGGAGGACGGTGACGTAAAAGCGCGGGAGCTTCCTCTCGATTTCCATCTTCGTTCGCCTTACGCCTCGAGTTACGAAGAGAATTACGCGCTCCATGCTTCTTAATTTGGAGAGACGAGGAGCCAATCCATGATGAACGGCAAAGTCTATATGACACCGAATCCCCCGACGCCCAATAAAGGGATCCAGTTCGACGACACGGTGTGCACCGGATGCAATCTCTGCGTGGACGTATGCCCGACAGACGTGATGATGCCCCACCCGGAGAAACACAATTCTCCGATAATTCTGTATCCCGAGGAATGTTGGTTCTGCGGGGTGTGCGCAGAGGAATGCAACCACGGCGGAATCATTATGCCATTTCCGGCCAGTCAAAAGATCTCAACGAATTGGAAGCGTGTAGAAACGGGCGAATACTTCCGGCTGGGCATGAAGAATCCTCCTCCACCGAACCTCCGGCCTCCCTCTGGAGGGAGGCGTTGATCTCATAGCGTCGCGCGAATGATTGAGCCTAGCTACACCGCCAAACAGCGCAAGGCCGTAAGGCGTTGCTCACAAGTGCGCCAGAATCAGGGCCGTTGTGAGCGCGCGAGGTGCCTTCAACATATTGAAGGTCCGTATTGACGGTCTGCGTCTTAATCTGATAACACGCAGCCGCTGGGCGAAAGGGATGGCAAATCCGTGAAATCTGATCGTCCTGACCAGGACGTCGCCGGTGTCGCGCCCTCGGACCCCGCGCCCTCCTCGACCGAGCCTTGGCCCAGCCCCACTCAAGCCTGGTACGCAGTATTCGTGTTGGCTCTCGGACTCATGGTGACGTATCTCGACCGGGGCATCCTGAGCCTGTTGGTCGAACCAATCAAACGAGACCTGCATATTAACGACACGCAGATGAGCCTTTTGATGGGCTTCGCGTTCATCTGTTTTTATCTCATCGTGGCTCTCCCGATCGCAAGGCTGGTGGATTACAAAAGCCGGCGCGCGATCCTTGGAGTGGGCACGGCAATCTGGGGGGTAACCACGACACTTTCGGGATTGGCACGCAGCTTCGGTGAACTGTTTGCGTGCCGGGTTGGAGTGGGAGTAGGAGCAGCCTGTAGCAGTCCGGCCGCTTTTTCGATGCTTGCGGACCTGTTTCCGCGAGAGAAGCTCGCCAGGGCGTTCGCATTCCTCTTTTTGGGCGTTTACGGCGGGGAGGGAATCTCCTTGATCGTCGGCGGCTATCTCGCCAACTTCTTCACGAAATTGCCGCCCCGTTCGTTGCCCGTGGTAGGCACGCTGCACGGGTGGCAATTGACTCTCATCGCCATCGGCCTCCCGGGATTGCTTGTGAGCGCTCTACTGATGACGGTGCGCGAACCGGCTCGGCGTGGACGGGCGGGCACCGGCGGCTACCATGTGAAGGCTGCGACCCAACAAATCCCGGTGAAGGAAGTTGTTGCTTTTATGTGGAAGAACGTCGGAATCTTCCTGCCGATTTTTGCGAGCATGGGAATTGCCGCCGCAACGACATTCGGCGTTCGTAGTTGGGGGCCGGCCTTTTACATGCGCTCGTTTGGCTGGACCGTAGCCAAGTATGGTTTGGTCCAAGGCACCCTGGCGCTGACGATCATGCCGTTCGGAGCGCTGGCCGGCAGTCTGTTCGCTGAACGATTGGCGAAGAAGTATGACGACGCCAATATGCGCACTGTCTTCATTGGGCAGCTACTGGCGTTGCCCGGGATGATTCTCTTTCCGCTGATGCCGACGGGTGCCCTGGCCGTGGCTTTCTCAACGTGGGGAACGTTTTTCGTATTTTGTACGACCGCGCCGATGAATGCTGCCCTCCAGATCGTGACACCGAATCAGATGCGGGGCCAGGTGACGGCACTCTTCCTATTTGTCTATAACGTGGTCGGCATCGGTTTGGGACCAACGTTTGTGGCGATGTTCACCGATTTCGTCTTTCACTCCGAAAAGCTGCTGGGGCGCGCAATCACTGTGGCGAGTCTGATCATGGGATCGTTGACGGCGCTGATTATGTGGGCCGGCGTGAAGCCGTATGGGCGTGCGATCGTACAGCTGAAGGCTCAAGAAGCTTCTTCGTCCGAGTTGCGGGTGGGCGCGACGAGCTCGTTGCTTCCTGAACATGTTTCCTGAGCGACGGAGCGATAGTTGCTATTGAACGCTGGAGAGCGGCAGATCTTCACTAAGGGGAAGCCAGGCTGCAATGATAGGCCGTAAATAGAATGAGCAACTCCAAATCAATTGCGACAGTCGCTACGGCTCAATCGATGGCCGCGAGTTCCTGGGAGGAAAAACGAGAGGAGCGGTTCCGCAGCTGGCTTTCTGCTCCCGGCGTTCAGTTTGTCAGCCCGGCCGCGGAACAAGGCTATCGAGCGCGCCTGACCCGAATCATTCGAGCCATCCAGGTACAAGAGCCAGATCGCGTTCCTTGCATCCTTCCCGCCGGGCAGTTTCCCGCTCACTACGCTGGGATGACCGTGCGTACGGCCATGTATGACTACGAGGAGATGAAGCGCGCGTGGCGAAAATTTCTCTATGACTTTGACGGGGATACGTGCGTCATTCCCGGCGTGAGTGTCACGTCCGGGAGGGCTAGCGAGATTACGAAGACGCGTATCTCGAAGTGGCCGGGACACGGCCTTCCGGAAGATGCTGGGATGGCTCAGTTCGTGGAAGGCGAATACATGAAGGCGGACGAGTACGATGCCCTTCTGAAGGATCCGGCTGACTTTTTCATGCGGGTGTACTTGCCTCGCACCATGGAGGCCTTCGAGCCGTTCCGGAAGCTGCCGCCTTTCAAATTCGCCTTCGGAATGCCGATGATTTTCTTGGGCTCCTGCATGCAGCCAGAAGTCCAGGAAGCCTTTCAATCCGTCATTGATACGGGTAAGGAACTCGCGAAGTTCCGGCGCGCTGTCGCGGAAGTGGCGAAGGAAGCGCAGGCCGCGGGATACCCGCCGTTCCAGGGCGGTTTCGCCCATGCACCCTTTGACCTAATCGGCGATACGTTGCGCGGGACGCACGGAATCATGATGGATATGTTTCGCCAACCGGCGAAACTCCAGGAAGCGACGGAAGCCGTGACGCCATGGATCGTGGAGCAAGCCGTGTCTGGAGCGAATGCTTCGGGAGTCCCGGTTATCTTTATGCCTCTGCACAAAGGCGACGATAGCTTCATGTCCGAAAAACAGTTTGAGACCTTCTATTGGCCGGGATTGAAAAAGGTCATCTTGGACCTCATCGCGGAAGGATGTGTCCCGCTATTGTTTGCCGAAGGCAGTTACAACAGGCGTTTGGAAGTAGTGCGGGACCTGCCGGAGCGTTCCGTCATTTGGTGGTTCGACCGCACAGACATGGCTCGGGCCAAGAAGATTCTCGGAGATGCGAACTGCATTGCAGGCAATGTACCCACTTCGTTGATCTGCGCCGGAACGCCGGAGGAGATTAAAGAGCACTGCAGAAATCTTATCGAGGTCTGCGGGAAGAATGGCGGGTACATTTTGACGGGAGGTGCGCAGGTTCACAATACGACTGCGGAAAACCTGCAAGCCTTGATCGAAGCTGTCCGGTTATACGGCGTCTATAAGTCATCTAAGTAACTCGCCTGCTAAAGTGCGCGTTGCCGGCAAGAGTGCTTAAGAACAGTTTTGGACATGCTTAAGAGCAACACATGGCGAAGTAAGATCCCCGAGATGAGGGAGGACTTTCATGGCTAATTGGCACGATTACGCGGTGAACGGCCAAATCCCCGAATGGCCCTACCCGATCAAGTACGAAAACGAGCAAGCTATTGAGACGGACGTTCTGATCCTGGGCGCCGGAATTGCGGGTTGTTGGGCGGCAATCGGAGCGGCGCGCAAAGGAGTCCGTGTGGCGTTAGTCGAAAAATCAGCCAGTATCCGCAGCGGCGCTGGCGGCCCGGGTTGCGATCACTGGTGTGACGCGCCGGCCAATCCCTCTTCCAAAGTAGACCCCGATGAATGGGCGCGGCGACTGGCAAACAGCAATGGCCGCTATTCGAACGGCATCGGGCGCCAGATTCAGTGCCGCGAAAATTACGACACCATGCTCGAACTGGAACAGATGGGAGGCAAGATCCGGGATACGCAAGGTGAATTCATTACAGCCGAGGGTTATGACGAAAAAACCAAGTTCGTCTTTTCCCCCCGAAGCAATGAGTTTCACGAAAGCAATGTCACCATGCGGGTCTGGGGGACTACTTTTAAGCCGGCGATGGTGAGGGAATGCAAACGCCTGGGCGTCAAAATTTACGATCGCGTGATGGCGACTAGTTTGCTGAACGAGGGAGGAGCGCAGGGGCAACGAATCGTGGGTGCCACCGGATTTAACAACCGGACCGGTGAATTCATGGTGTTCAAGGCCAAGGCGACCATTTTGTGCATGTCCGGAACTGCCCACATCTGGACCTTTGACACGGAGCTTGCGGCGCTGAGTGCGTTCCGTCCACGCACGCTATCGGGAGACGGAATCGCAATGGCGTGGCGAGCGGGTTGCGAACTCGCCTTGCTGGAAAAATCGGAGCCGCACCGCCTGGGGGGCGGACACAAACATCACTGGTATGCCGGTGCTGGAGATGCTAGCTACGAGAATGTCCCCTTGGTGGATGCCAACGGCAAGGCGCTTCCAGGAGGCCTAACCTCGCCCCATTGGGGACGGAAGCCGGATACGGGCGACGCGCGGGTGCAGGGCGGGATATGGGCTCAAGTGCGGGAGGGTGTGCTCAAAGGTGATTACGAGCTTCCGATCTATGGCGACTTTCCGGCGATGCCGCCAATCGAGCGCAAGGTCACTTGGAAATTCCTCTTGGGCGAAGAATCCATGACGAAGGTTATCGTGGACAGTTATGAAGAGTCCGGTTTTGACATGGCCAAAGATCGGCTGATGGGATATCAGTTGCTGGAAGGAAATAGTCCGCCACAGTGGCGGGAAATTCTTCGTGGGGTCGAGCGCGGTGGCGTGATGATTGACTGGAACCTGAAAACCAACTTGGATGGTCTCTACGCCGCCGGAGAGCAGCTCTTCGTTTCCGGCGATCACAGTTTTGCCGCCGCTACCGGCCGTTATGCCGGCAGGAAGGCGGCCGAATACGCGTTGCAGATTTCGCACGCGGCCATTTCTCCCGAGCAGGTGGCGAAAGAAAAGGCACGAGTTTATGCCCCCACCAAAAGGACGGACGGCATCGACTGGAAAGAATTGAATGCCGCGATAACCAGAGTGATGCAATGGTTCTGCGCGGAGTATAAGACGGAACACCTGCTAAAGATGGGGCTCGAGTCGCTCAACGAAATCGAGCAACGATGGGTGCCGAGTCTCTATGCGTCGGACCCGCACAAGCTCCTGCGTGGCATGGAAGATCTGAGTATTCTGAACTATGCCCAGGCGATTTTGCATTCGTCGCTGGCGCGCAAGGCGAGCACCAAGTGGCTAGGCTTTCAACGGATCGACTATCCGAAGATGGATCCGCCGGAATGGAACAAGCTGACGACAATCAAACTTGAGAACAACAGCGCGGTGCCAGGAGAACGGTCGCTCGACTACGCGGGCGACCTGAAGAACAACTACGAAGCCCACAACCGGGACTATGCTGGCGTGTGGCAACGTTAGGAGGCCGGATCCATGCCAGACAAGGTATACGCACTTCCCAACATACCGACTCCCAATCGACCGGTCATCATCGATCCTTCCATCTGCAACGGCTGCAATGATTGCGTGGAAGTGTGCCCGATCGATGTGTTTATCCCAGCGGCCGAGCGTGGCGACGCTCCGATCATCCTGCATCCGGAAGAGTGCTGGTACTGCGGATGCTGCGTGAATGTGTGCGCACGGAATGGCGCGATCAAAATCAACTGGCCGATTCAACAGAGAGGCTATTGGAAGCGCGCCTCAACGGGACAGAACTTTCGCGTGTAGATCTTCCGGTTCGCTGGCCTTTTGCGAATCCAGAGTTCCGAGACGCACTCCCTCCAACCAAATTCGGTAAAAGTGAGGCTCGACCGATGAAAAGACTTGTCCAGATGCTCGTTTTTGCGGCGTTGTGCGGAGGTGCGTACCCGCTCTTCGCGCAGAGCTTTCCGCAGGAGCCGGAGAATCACACGCTCGTGGTCGAGCGGCTGATGCGCTACCACGATTACGGCGAATACGACCGCGAAATCCAGGTGGTGGCGGATTCGGCGCGGGAGTATCTGGCTGCGGCCGTGAAATCGGAGCCGAAAGAGGACAAGCTCGCGGCTGTGTTCGATATCGACGAAACCTCGCTCTCGAATTGGGAAGCGATGTCGAGTTGCGGGTTCTGCGCTTATTCAGTGGAGCGGAAGCTTTACACCGAGGATCACGATCCCGCGATTGCTCCTGTCCTTCGGCTCTACAATTTCGCGAAGGCGGAGGGCGTGAAGGTTTTCTTCGTCACCGGAAGGCAGGAGTCCGAGCGCGCCATGACAATCAAGAACCTGAACGAAGCCGGCTACTCGGGCTGGACTGAGCTGATCATGCAGCCGGACGGAAACAGGCTCCCCGCGGGCGTCTTCAAACCGAAGGACCGGCAGGCGATTGTCGACGAGGGCTACCGCATAGTGCTGAACATAGGCGACCAGGCCAGCGATCTCGCCGGGTGCTGCTCGGAGCGCGTCTTCAAGATCCCGAATCCCTTTTATCTTCTCAAGTAGGCTCGGCCCGCGAGCAGAGTGGTTCTCGCGGGCTGCGAATTTCGACGCCGAGCTAAACACAGAGGACACAGAGTAGGCAGAGAGTGCACGGAGGCGCCTTCGACACCTCTTCGCGGGCCCTCGGAATCGCCCAAGACGTCGCTCGCCTATCGAGAGCGCGAGTTGACGCGCGCGAGCCGATTCCCTATACTGAAATTTCTGCGGCGTGGGTGCGCCGTTCTTCCTTGCACTCCTCCTTCCGGAATCCGATCAACGAGAGGACTGGAGCGGAGGTTCCGGGCTTTGCATAGAAAGAAAACTCGTTCATGACTGAAGCGACCTGCAAGCGCGAAATCGAGCTGGAAATTCCGGCCGAGAACGTCCAAAAGGCGACCGAAAAAGTGGCGCGCGATATCGCGCGGGTCGCCCGCATTCCGGGATTTCGTCCTGGCAAGGCGCCGGTGACATTGGTGCGGCGGCGCTTCGCCGACGACATCCAGGGCGAAGTCGTGCAGTCGCTCGTGCCCGAATATCTCGAGAAAGCGCTCGACGAAAAGAAGCTCGTGCCGGTCACTCGCCCGGAAGTCGATAAGGTGGAATTCAAAGAGGGCGAGCCGCTGCGCTTTCGCGCGATCTTCGAAGTGCTGCCCGAATTCGAGCTGGGCGATTACAAGAATCTCACGATCCAGGTGGACGAGATCGAGGTGGGCGACGCACAGGTGGATAAGACGCTCGAAGAGATGCGCGAGCGCGCCGCGACGTTCGTTCCGGTGGAGGGGCGCCCGGCGCAGGATGGCGATCACGTCCTTATTAAATTGAGCGGCGTGCCGGCTGAAGGCGGCGACCCGGTGCAGGCGGACAACATTCTCGTCAACATCGGCGCGGAAGAGACTCTCGCCAGCTTCACCGAAAATCTGCGCGGCGCGAATGCCGGCGAGACGCGCCAGTTTGAGGCGCGCTACCCGGACGATTATCCGGACGAGAAGCTGGCCGGAAAGACGTACAACTATTCGGTTGAGGTCCAGGGCGTCAAGGAAAAGAAGCTGCCCGAGCTGAATGACGACTTCGTGAAGGACGCGGCGGGCGCGCAGGGCCCCGAAGTGGGCGGCGTCACGACACTCGACGAGCTTCGCAAGAAGATCCGCGAGAATCTCGACGCGGCGAAGGAACAGCAGCAAAATTCGCAGGCCCGCGAGAAGATTCTCGCCGAGCTCGTGAAGCAGCACGACTTCCCGGTTCCCGAGGCATTGATCGAAGGCCAGATGGACACGCGGCTCGAGCGCATGGCGCGGTCGCTTGCGGCGCAGGGCGTCGATCCGCGCGCGGTGAATGTGGATTGGGTGTCGCTGAGGCGGCGCCAGCGGGACAACGCGGTGAATGATGTGAAGGCCGAGCTTCTGCTCGACCGCGTCGCGACCGCGGAAAACATAGATGCAACCGACGAAGACGTCGAGAAAGAGATAGCGAAGCTGTCGGAACAGAGTGGCGAGTCGGCAACCGCTTTGCGCGCTCGCTTGACAAAGCAAGGAGCGCTCGATAGGATCAAATCGAAGTTGCGAAGCGAGAAAACGATCGACTGGCTCTACCGCACGGCCCGAATCGAAAAGACGGCCAAAAGTGAAAGTTAACCTCGATTTGGGTTTCCTCAGCGCGCTAAACTACTCCAGATGAGACAAACAGACGACGCGAGTCCGCGTGCTACAACGCTCGTTCCCATGGTGGTCGAGCAGACCAACCGGGGAGAACGCGCTTACGATATCTATTCGCGGTTGCTGAAGGACCACATCATCTTCATCGGAACGCCAATCGACGATCATGTGGCCAACCTCGTGACCGCCCAGCTGCTGTTCCTCGAGTCCGAAGACCCGGAAAAAGATATTTCGGTGTATATCAACTCGCCGGGCGGATCGATTTCGGCGGGAATGGCGATTTACGACACGATGCAGTTTGTTCGACCCGATGTGGTGACATATTGCATCGGCCAGTCGGCGTCGATTGCGGCGGTTTTGCTGGCCGCCGGCACGCCGAAGAAACGCTACGCGCTGCCGAATTCGCGCGTGCTCATCCATCAGCCGTGGATGTCCGGCCTCTCGGGCCAGGCGACCGATATCGACATTCACGCCAAGGAAATTATTCGCACGCGCGCGGCGCTGAATAAGTTGCTGGCGTTCCACACGGGGCAACCGGAAGAAAAAATCGAGAAAGACGTGGAGCGCGATTTCATCATGACGCCGGAACAGGCGAAGGCGTACGGCATCGTGGATGAAATCATCACCAAGCATCGCTAGGCGGGTTCCAAAGGGTTAGTATCTTAAGTGTCCGAGGGCGATGAATTTCAGCACGGCGAGCGGCTTCCGTCTTACAATGGATTCACGATGGGTCGTGGGACGGGGTTCGGAAATTAGGGGGCGCCACCAGTGAAGCGGTTCACCCCAGAAGAACCGTTGCGTTGTTCCTTCTGCCATAAAACGCAGGAGCAGGTGGAGAAGCTCATCAGCTCTCCATCCGAGTATCCGCGCTCGTACATTTGCAACGAGTGCGTGGGCGTCTGCCAGCAGATTCTTGAAGACGAGAAGCGCGAACAGACCAGTCCCGCGAATCGCCGCCTGCCGCGCCCGCCCGAGATCAAGGCGTTTCTCGACGGCTACGTGATCGGCCAGGACAAGACGAAGAAGAAGCTGGCCGTGGCGGTGTACAACCATTACAAGCGGATTTTCCTGAACCGGCAGCCGGGCGACGTTGAGCTGACGAAGTCGAATATCCTGCTGATCGGGCCGACCGGCACGGGCAAGACTCTGCTGGCGCAGACGCTCTCGCGGATGCTCGATGTGCCCTTCGCCATCGTCGACGCCACCACGCTCACGGAAGCGGGATACGTCGGCGAGGATGTCGAAAACATTATCTTGAAGCTCTTGCAGGCCGCGGATGGCGACGTCCAAAAGGCTCAGCAAGGCATCATATATATAGACGAGATCGACAAGATTTCAAAGAAGGACGAGAACCCCTCGATTACCCGCGACGTTTCGGGCGAGGGCGTGCAGCAGGCGCTGCTTAAGATTCTCGAGGGCACGGTCGCCAACGTTCCGCCGCAGGGCGGACGGAAGCACCCGCACCAGGAGTTCACGCCGGTCGATACGACGAACATCCTGTTCATTTGCGGCGGGGCTTTCGTGGGGCTGGAAAAGACGATCGAGCGCCGCGTAGGGCAGAAGTCGCTCGGGTTTCATGCGGATGCGCAGCCGAGCACGGCGACGCGCCGGAATATCGAAGTGCTCGAGCAGGCGCAGCCGACGGATTTGATCCGCTACGGGCTGATTCCGGAGTTCGTGGGCCGGTTGCCGGTGATGGGAGTGCTGAGCGATCTCGATAAGAGCGCGCTGGTGCGCATCTTGACGGAACCGAAGAACGCGCTGGTGCGTCAATATCAGAGACTATTCGAGTTCGAGAACGTTCGGCTCCGTTTCACGGACGACGCTCTCGAGACGGTCGCCGAGCTGGCCTTGCAGCGCAAAGTGGGGGCGCGCGGGCTGCGCATGATTCTCGAAGACCTGATGCTCGAAATGATGTATCACCTGCCGGCGCAGCGTAAACTTCGCGATTTTGTGGTTACGGCGGATATGGTCAAGGGCCGCGAAATCAACTGGAGCCTGCTCGAAAAGGCAGGATGATCGTTCCGGTTCTTCAGGGCTCGCGCAGGACGCTCAAGAGTTCGTCATTCCGAGCGAAATTTTGGGTTGGGAATTTTATCCGGGCCGGTGTAGCCAGGGAGATTAGGGTCTGACACAGGAACCAATGTTCAGCAAGGAAAAACTCGACGTGAAGCGCGTCCCGATGATGCCGGTGCGGGATATGGTGATTTTCCCGGAGATGATGCACCCGTTCATCGTGGGACGCGAAGCCTCGGTCCGCGCGCTTGAAGAAGCGCTGGCGGGCGACAAAAAGATTTTTCTCGTCACGCAGCACGACGCCTCGGTGGACGATCCCAAGCCCGAGGAAATCTACCAGGTCGGAACGCTCGCCAACATCGTGCAGAGCGTGAAGCTGCCCGACGGCAACATCAAAGTGCTGGTCGAGGGAAGCGAGCGCGCGAAGCTCGTGCAGGTAACGAGTGACGAAGGATTCTTCCGCGCTACTGTCCGCCTCGTCCCCGTGAAATCCGAGCCTGGCCCGCAGACGCAGCAAGCCTCCGAGCGCGTCACGAACCTTTTCGAGCAGTATGTAAAACTCTCGCAGAGCCTGAATTACGACACGATGATCGCCGCGGCGCGCGTCGAGGATCCCGGCAAGCTTTCCGATGCCATCGCCGCGAATCTCCAGATTCCGGTCGAAGAGAAGCAGGAGCTGCTCGAGGTCTTCGATCCGGTGGAACGGCTGAACCGTATCGCCGACATTCTCGACGTCGAGATCGAAAAGCTCAACGTCGACCGCTCGATCAACACTCGCGTGAAACGGCAGATGGAGCGCGCCCAGAAAGAGTATTACCTCAACGAAAAGCTCAAGGCGATCCAGAAAGAGCTCGGGCGCGGCGAAGCCAACGAAATCGAACAGCTCAAGAAAAAGATCGAGACCTCCGGCATGCCCGAAGGGCCGATGGAAAAGGCTCAACAGGAGCTGAAGCGGCTCGAAATGATGCCGCCGATGTCGGCCGAGTCCACCGTCTCGCGCAACTACCTCGACTGGCTGCTTGCTGTGCCCTGGAAGAAGCGCTCGAAGGAAATCCGCGATATCAAGCGCGCCGAAGAGATTCTCTCCGAGGATCACTACGGACTCGAGAAGATCAAGGAACGCATCCTCGAATATCTCGCCGTGCGCCAGCTCGTGAAGAATCCGAAGGGCTCGATTCTCTGCTTCCTCGGGCCTCCGGGAGTCGGCAAGACATCGCTCGCGATGTCGATCGGGCGCGCCACCGGACGCAAATTCGTCCGCGTATCTTTGGGCGGCGTGCGCGACGAGGCTGAAGTCCGCGGCCATCGCCGCACCTATATCGGCGCTCTGCCCGGCCAGATCATCCAGATGATGCGGAAGGCCGGCACGATTAACCCGGTGTTCGTCCTCGACGAAGTCGACAAGATGTCGATGGACTTCCGCGGCGATCCGTCAGCGGCGCTGATGGAAGTGCTCGATCCGGAGCTGAATCACGCGTTCACGGATCACTACCTCGACGTCGAATACGATCTCTCGAAGGTGATGTTCATCTGCACGGCCAACGTGCTGCACACGATTCCGCAGCCCTTGCAGGACCGCATGGAAGTCCTGCGCCTGCCCGGCTATACCGAGCAGGAAAAGTATCAGATCGCGCAGCGCTACCTGGTTCCCCACCAGCTTGAAAAGACGGGCTTGAGCAAGGAAAACGTCAGCTTCACCGATGAGGCCGTGACGCACATCATCCGCCACTACACGCACGAGGCGGGCGTCCGAAATCTGGATCGCGAAATTGCCAACATTTGCCGCAAAGTGGCGCGCAAGGTCGTCGAAAACGGCAAGACATTCACCGCCGGCGTCACGCCCGAGAACGTCAACGAGTATCTCGGCGTCCTCAAGTACCGCGATTTCTTCGCCGAAAAGAAAAACGAGATTGGCCATACGACCGGCCTCGCCTGGACCGAAGTTGGCGGGCAGGTGCTTTCAACCGAAGCCACGCTGATGGAAGGCAAGGGCCGGCTCACCTTGACCGGAAAACTCGGCGACGTGATGCAGGAATCGGCGCAGGCGGGCATGAGCTACGTGCGCTCGCGCAGCCATCTCTTCGGCTTGCCGAAGGACTTCTACCGCCACATCGATATTCACGTGCACGTCCCCGAAGGCGCCATCCCGAAGGACGGCCCCTCGGCGGGCATCACGCTCTGCACGTCGATCGTCAGCGCGCTCACGCGGATTCCCGTGCGCTGCGACATCGCCATGACCGGCGAGATCACGCTGCGCGGCAGAGTGCTGCCGATCGGCGGCGTGAAGGAAAAGCTCCTGGCCGCGCACCGCCTTGGCCTGCGCACCGTGATTCTCCCAAAGGACAACGAGAAGGATTTGGCGGATATCCCGCCCGAAATCCAGGCGGAGATGGCCCTTCATTTCGTCGAGTCCATGGACGAAGTTTTGCAGTACGCGCTCGAAAAGCCTCTCCCGGCTCCCGGGCACCCGCCGGTAGCCGAAGTCGAGCCCAAGTTCGGCGCGGATGTCGCGCAGGACAACGAATTGACCAATTGAACCGCTTCGGTTACCCCATGTCTCGCTCGGCCCTAGGCGTCCTTGGCCGGCAGATTCGGCCCGCGACCGGAGTCTGAAAACTTTCTGTAACTTAGCCCGTTTTGAAATCTGGGATTGAGTGCCTCAATCGAACGCGCCCGCCCCGGATCGATCGCAAACAATCACAATCGTGCCTGAAAACCAGGCTTGAAGAAGGAAAGAACTGATGAGTGTTAGCCTCGCAGAACTGAAAGACAAGAACATCACCGATCTGGCCAAGATCGCCAAGGAGCTCAACATCCCCGGCTCCTCCGGCATGCGCAAGCAGGAGCTGATTTTCCAGATTCTTCGCGCCCAGACGGAAAAGAACGGCCTCATTTTCTCCGAGGGCGTTCTCGAATGCCTGCCGGACGGATTCGGATTCCTCCGCGCGCCCGAGTACAACTATCTCCCGGGTCCGGACGACATCTACGTCTCGCCGTCGCAGATCCGGAAATTCGACTTGCGCACCGGCGACACCGTCTCGGGGCAAGTCCGCCCGCCGAAAGACGGCGAGCGCTACTTCGCCCTGATCAAAGTCGAAGCCGTCAATTTCGAGGACCCCGAAGTCGCGCGCAACAAGATTTTCTTCGACAACCTGACGCCGCTCTATCCGCAGGAGCGCATTCGCCTCGAGACCACCAAGGAAAATCTCACGGGACGCGTGCTCGACATGCTTTGCCCCGTCGGCAAGGGGCAGCGCGGATTGATCGTCGCGCCGCCGCGCACCGGCAAAACCATGATGCTGCAGTCCATCGCCAATTCGATCACCGCCAACCATCCGGAAATCGCGCTGATCGTGCTGCTGATCGACGAGCGGCCGGAGGAAGTTACCGACATGCAGCGCACCGTGAAGGGCGAAGTGATCAGCTCGACTTTCGATGAGCCGCCGCAGCGCCACATTCAGGTCGCCGAAATGGTGCTCGAAAAGGCCAAGCGTCTGGTCGAACACAAGCGCGACGTGGTGATCCTGCTCGATTCGCTCACGCGCCTCGGCCGCGCCTACAACGCCGTCACACCGCCTTCCGGCAAAGTGCTCTCCGGCGGTATCGACGCCAACGCTTTGCAGCGTCCGCGCCGCTTTTTCGCCGCCGCGCGAAATGTGGAAGAGGGCGGATCGCTCACCATCATGGCTACCGCGCTGATCGATACCGGCAGCCGCATGGACGACGTGATTTTCGAGGAGTTCAAGGGCACCGGCAACATGGAAATCAACCTCGACCGGCGCCTCGTCGATAAGCGCGTATTCCCGACGATCGATATCAACCGCTCCGGAACGCGTAAGGACGAGCTGCTCCTGCCGGCCGACGAGCTGAATCGCATCTGGGTGCTGCGCAAGGTGCTGAGCCCGCTCTCGACCGTCGAAGCGATGGAGCTTTTGCTGGGCCGCCTCTCGAAGACCAAGACGAACGGGGAGTTTCTCGCGTCGATGTCCAGCCCGGCGTAGCCTCCGCGTCGTCGCCCGCCGCCCGGATTCTTCAAGCTTCCCCGCCCCGGCGTCTTCGTCCGCTCAACTCAGTGCGACGGATGCTTCGCTTTCTGCTCCGCGATCCACGCCTTCGTGCGCGATTCGAGCATGTCCATCGGCATGGCGCCCTGATCGACGATCGCGTCGTGAAACGCGCGAATGTTGAACCGATCGCCGAGATCCTGCTCGGCCTGCGTGCGCAGCTTCTGGATTTCCAGTCGGCCGATCATGTAGCCGAGCGCCTGTCCCGGCCAGACGATGTAGCGGTCGATCTCGACCACCGAATTCAGGTGCGGCTGCCCCGTCGTCTCTTCGAAATACTGAATCGCCTGATCGCGGCTCCAGCCCATCGAGTGAATGCCGGTGTCGACCACCAGCCTCACTGCGCGCCACATCACCGCGCCGAGGAATCCGAACTTCTGGTATGGGTCGGTGTAGAAACCCAGCTCAGGCCCGAGCGTTTCCGAATAGAGCGCCCAGCCTTCGATAAACGCGGTGTAGCCGATCTGCTTGCGGAATTCCGGAACGCCTTGCATTTCCTGCGCGAGTGAAATCTGCAGGTGATGCCCGGGCACGCCCTCGTGCAGGACGAGATCTTCCATGTCCCAGATGGGGCGCGACGGTAGGTCGTACGTATTTACGTAGAGATAGCCGGGGCGCGCGGCATCGGGCGCACCCTGCTCGTAGTATGCCTCGGTCTGCGAGGGAGCAACGGCGTCCGGCACGGCGCGCACGCCGTAAGGCAGCCGCGGCAGTTTGCCGAAGAGATGCTCGAGCTCCGGATCGGCGCGCTTGGCCGTGGCGCGGTAATGGAGCAGCATGTCATCTTTGCTCGAAAATTTGAAGCGCGGGTCGGTGTTCATGAACTTGACGAAATCGGCAAAGCTGCCTTTGAATCCGGTCTGCTTGATCAGCTCGTCCATCTGCGCGCGCGTCTGCTTCACCAGGTCGAGCCCGATCTGGTGGATTTGCTCGGGTGCCATGTCCGTCGTCGTGTGCCAGCGGACGAGATACTTGTAATAGGCCGCGCCGTCGGGAATGTCGCTGATCGAAACGGTATCGCGGCAGGCCGGGATGTAGGTCTTGGTGAGGAAATCCGCGAGCTTCCGGAATGACGGCGCAACCTTGTCTTTGTAGGCGGCCTCGGCCCGGCGCGTGAAATCGGCTTTCTGCTCGACGGTGAACGTTGCCGGATAGTTCTTGAACGCGCCCAGCAATGGGCTTGCCAGAGGATCGGACACGATCTGGCTTTCGGCCTGCTTCGGCACGTCCCGCATCGTGATCTTCGGCGGCGTCCATCCATGCGCCATGCCGTCTTTCATCAGGTCGATCGTTTGATCGATCACGGTAGGAATGCCGTTGAGCCGCGCGAGGATGTCTTCGTACTCGCTCGCTCGCGTGGCGGGCATCATGTCGATCGTGTTGGGGATGTCCTGTAGCGGCCCTTCCACCTGCGTGATTGGAACGTAGAGATTCGCCGGAAACACCGACGGGATCGGGAACGGGTCGTCGTGAAAGCGGAGGCCGTCGACCGCCGTCTGAAGCAGCTCTTCATACAGATCGTAATTCAACTGCTCGCTCGCGGGCAGTTCGGCGCGCGGGATCGCCTTCAATTGCTTGAGCGCGTCTTCGAGATGACGGTTGCGAGCCGCAATCGACGCGGACGAATCGTCCGACCAGCGGGCGTTTTCGGCCGGATATCCGAACACGGTGGCGGCCTCCGGATACTCGTGCATCCAGTATTTCCAGTCTTTCGAGAGGAATTCGCGTAGCTGGCGCGTGGCCGCGCTGGACGGATTTCCGCCGCCGGCAGGAGCCTGAGCAAAAAGAAAAGGCCTGGGAAGGAATACCGCGAGCATCAGGATGACAAGGGATAAGGGCTTCATGCTTCCTCCTGAGGAACTAAATCGAAAACGGCTTATGGAGTCGAAGAGGCCGCGGATTTGTTCTCTCGCGCCAGCATCACCACGAGCCGCGCGACTTCCTCGGGTTCCATCGCGGTGCTGTCCACCACCACGGCGTCTTTCGCCCGCACCAGAGGCGAATCTTGGCGCTCGCGATCGCGGCGGTCGCGCTCGCGGATTTCTTCGAGCGTGCGCGCGAGGTCGATTGCGTCGCCCTTCTGCTGATGCTCGCGCCAGCGGCGCTCCGCCCGTATTTCGGGCGACGCCGTGAGAAAAATCTTCAGCTCCGCATCCGGGAAAACGACGCTCCCGATGTCGCGCCCTTCCATCACCACGCCGCCGCGCCCGCCGGCTCGCCGCTGCTCCGCCACCAGCACCCGGCGCACGCCCGGCACCACCGCCACTTTCGATGCCGCTTGCGCCACTTCCGGCGTGCGGATCGCGGAGGTCACGTCTTCGCCATCGAGGAGTACTTGCTGGCCTCCGTCCTGCGCGCGCAAGTCGACGCGCGTGTCTCCGGCAAGCGCGGTGAGCGGATCGGCGGCTTCGAGCGGGACCCCGCGGCGCAGCGCTTTCAGGGCGATCGACCGGTACATCGCGCCCGTGTCGATATAGACGTAGCCCATCAGCTCCGCCACACGGCGCGCGAGCGTGCTCTTCCCCGAGCCCACCGGCCCGTCAATCGCAATGATGAGTTCAGGCAATCCTTACCTCGACTATGTTGCGGCAGACGAAGAGAGATCCTTTAGTCTCCGCCGCAGTGGACTCCTTCAGGATGACGACGCTCGTCGCATCGTCAGATCCGTTTGAATGCGCGTTCGATGTCGCGCACCGAATAACGCAGGACCACCGGCCGGCCGTGCGGGCAGCTCATCGGGTATTCGGTTTTAGCGAGCTCGCCGAGCAGCCATTCCATTTTCGTTTTGTCGAGCGGCGTATTCACCTTGATCGCCGCGTGGCACGATGTCGATGCCGCGATTTTCGATTGCAGCGAATCGATCGAAATGGCCTGATTCTCGCGCGCGATGCCGTCGAGAATTTCGTAGAGCAGCTTTTCCGCGTCGCTGCTGGCGATTCCCGCGGGCGCCGCCTGGATCGCGACGCTGCGCCCGCCCATCAAGTCCGCCTCGAATCCATTCGCGTGAAGCTCGTCGCCAATCTGCTCGAAGGTCGCAAGCTGCCGCGGGTTCAGCTCAACCACGATCGGCACCAGCAGCCGCTGCCCGCCAAGATCGCCCTCGCGCCGCGCGCGCAAATGCTGCTCGAAAAGGACGCGCTCGTGCGCCACGTGCTGATCCACAATCCACAGCCCTTCGCTGTTCACCGCCACGATGAAACTTGAGCTGACCTGTCCCAGAGGCTTCAGATCGGCAATATCCTCGGCGCTCGGCAGCGCTCCCGGCAGACCCTCACTCGCGGAAGCGGCGACCGCCGCGGCGGTCTCCGCGCCGGAGGCTCCCGGCATCGGGAAATTCATCGCGGCGCCCGATTCGAATCCCAGCCGCTGCGGCACGGGCCGATCGGGCGCGCCCGATAGCTCCAGTTCCTCCGCAGCCGCTGCGGCCGATCCGAACGACCACCCCAGCGGCGCGCCTTGTGCAACCGGAATCTCCGCGCGCGGCGGCCCGGGAAACGTGCTGCCATCCGGCATCGGCGCGTAGCCCCGCATGCTACCCGGCCCATTCGCGCCACCTGCGTCTCCCGGCATGCCCGCGCCCGCAGCAGCGGCCGCCCGCGCGGGAAATCCCGGGATCGGCCGCGCGACCGAAAGGGCCTGGCGCAGCGCGTCGCGCGTGAAATCGTGAACGAACTGCGGATGGCGGAAGCGCACCTCGATCTTCGCCGGGTGCACGTTCACGTCGACTTCCTGATACGCCAGATCGAGGAACAGCAAGACCACGGGAAACACGCCTGGCGGGATGATGTTGCGGTACGCCTCGCCGATCGCATGCAGCAGCAGACGGTCGCGGACGAGCCTTCGGTTCACGAAAATGTAGATGCCGTTGCGATTCGTCCTCTGCACTTCCGGCCGCGACGCGAACCCGCTCACGCGCAGCATCGCGGCTTGTTCGTCTTCGCCCATCGCGGGCTCGGTGATGGCCGAGCGCACGGGCGCTTCATTCGCGGGAATCTCAACCAGCTCTTCGAGCGCCTGGCGGCCGAAAATCTGGTAGACGCGGTCCGCAAGCTTTTCCACCGGCGCGCAATCGAGGATCAACTGCGACGGCGTCTTCAGGACGAATTGCACCTCGGGGTGGGCGAGCGCGTAGTGCGTGACGAGCGAGGCGATATGGCCCAGTTCGGTTGTCTCGGATTTCAGGAATTTACGGCGCGCCGGCACGCAATAAAAAATGTCTCCGACCGCGATCGAAGTTCCCGGTGGCACGCCTGCCGGCTTCACGCCAATCAGCTTGCCTCCCGCGAATTCAACGCGCGTGCCCTGCTCGTCTTCGGGCAGGCGCGTTTCGAGCACCAGCCGCGCGATCGATGCAATCGACGGCAGCGCCTCGCCGCGGAAGCCGAGCGTCGCGATCGAGAGCAGATCGTCCGCGGTGCGCAGCTTCGACGTGGCGTGGCGCTCGAAGGCGAGCAGCGCGTCGTCATGGTTCATGCCGCTGCCGTCGTCGATCACGCGGATCAGCCGCTTGCCGCCCGATTCGACTTCGATGCGGATCGAGCGAGCGCCCGCGTCGAGCGCGTTTTCGAGCAGCTCTTTGACCACCGACGCCGGTCGCTCGACGACCTCGCCCGCCGCGATCTTGTTCGCGACGTTCTCCGCAAGTATGCGTATCCGACTCATATGCGTGCCCGGCTCACGGACGGCTCTCTTCAGGAGGCCGGGGCTTCAGCCCCGGCGTATTCGGCGTGCACCTCGGGGCTTTAGCCCCTGAAGCCGCCGACAAATATCGCTCAGGCACAGGGTCTAGCTTGAATTGGCAGCTCGCGGATGAGTAAGGCCAGCCTTCAGGCCTCTCAACGAGCTTGGCACGCACAGGATTCATTCGTATGTACTCGACTTTCGAGCGCCAATCGTTCGTATCACGAATCGTCCAATCGTGAAAGCCTTCCTGCCAAATCGCGATCTTCTGATCTCGTTGCTTGTGAATTTCGTGCGAGCTGCCTCCTTTGATCAACTGGACGGCTTTTTCGAGGCTGGTTGTCGAAGATGGCGTCAACAGGATGTGAAGATGATTGGGCATTACCACGAATTCGTGGACCAAATAGTTTCCCCGGTCACGATAGCGAGCCATCGTCTGCACGAGAATTTCCGCAATCTCGGGTACCTGAAAAACGCTTCGGCCCTGCCAGCACCTGGTTGTCACGAAGTACGAACTGCCCGGGGCGGTCCTATGCCTTGGCGTCGACATTCCGCTGCTTCCTTCAGGGGCTGAAGCCCCTGTGACCGGCCTATCTTACGCCGGGGCTGGAAGCCCCGGCCTCCTGAAGAGAACTCTCGTATGTCGGAGCTGAAGCTCCGACCCTCTAAGAACCTCTGCCTGCGGCGCCTTCGACGAGTTGCATCCGCGACATCACAACATTTCCTTATCGGCTGGCAGTTTCTTCGGCACGATCCGATTCACCGCGACAAGTATCACAAGGAACGCCAGTCCTATCACGACGAGCCCGAGAGTCAAAGCGATCCAGATGGAAACGGCCACCAGCAACCAGACAAAGAAGCCGATCGCAATCGCCGCGACGGGAAGAATCACCAGCAGGGATCGACGCGCATACTTCGGATCCCGCTCAGGAACGTCGTTGAACAGCCACATCGGAAAATCGCGCAGTGCCTTCATTGCTTGCGGACATTCTCGCTTATTTTGATTCCCAATTCATCAAGTTGCGCAGCATCGACGTCCGATGGCGACTCTGCCATCAAATCTTGCGCTTTGGCCGTCTTCGGGAACGCGATCACTTCGCGCAGCGATTTCTCCTGCGCCAACAGCATGGCGATGCGGTCGATGCCGAGCGCGATGCCGCCGTGCGGCGGCGTCCCGTAGGTGAGCGCGTCGAGGAAAAATCCGAAGCGGTGACGCGCCTGCTCGTCCGTAAGGCCGAGCGCCTTGAAGAGGCGCGCTTGCACGTCTTGCCGGTGAATTCGAATACTGCCCGATCCGAGCTCGTTGCCATTCAGCACGAGATCGTAGCCCTTCGACCGGCACTCCCACGGCGCAGATTCAAGCTTCTCGATGTCCTCTTCGATGATTCCGGTGAACGGATGCTGCGCGCTCACCCAGCGCTTGTCCGTCTCACTCCACTCGAAGAGCGCGAAGCCGGTGATCCACAGAAATTCCCACTTGCTGCGGTCGATCAGATTCAGCTTGTCGCCGAGGTGCAGGCGGAGCTGCCCTGCTACGCCAAGCGACGTGTCGCTGTGCTCGACCTGCTGTTTCGCCGCGACGGCGACAATCAGATCGCCGGGCCCGCCTGCCGGCGAGGCAGGCTTCGCGCCCAATTCCGAAGCGAGCTTCTTCAGCCCTTCGGCCCCGAGATTTTTCTCGAGCGGCGAGGTAACTCCTTCCGCGGTGACTTTCACCGTGTAGACGCCACGCGCGCCCGCGCCTTTCGCGAATTCGGCCAGCTCGTCGAGCTGCTTGCGCGACCACGCCGCCGCGCCCGGCGCAACGACGGCCTGCACGTTGCCCTCGATATGCAGCACGGCGCGCGCCGGCTCGAAATGCTTTGTCACGTTGTGCAGCTCCATGCCGAAACGCAGATCCGGCTTGTCGGAGCCGTAGCGGCGCATCGCATCCTTGTAATCGAGGTGGCGGAATGGGCCTTTCGCGGCAACGCCGACGACGGCGCACGCGCGCTCCATCACGCGCTCGATCGTCTCGAAAATATCCTGCTGGCGCGGAAACGACATCTCGAGGTCGAGCTGCGTGAATTCGGGCTGGCGGTCGGCGCGCAAATCTTCGTCGCGAAAGCAGCGGACGATCTGGTAGTAACGGTCCATGCCGGAGATCATCAGGATCTGCTTGAAGATCTGCGGCGACTGCGGCAGCGCGTAAAACTGCCCGTGATGGACGCGGCTCGGCACGAGATAATCGCGCGCGCCTTCGGGTGTCGACCGCGTGAGCATCGGCGTCTCGATCTCGAAGAAGCCCTGCTCGTCAAGCGATTTGCGGATCTCGAGGACGATGCGGTGCCGCAGCTCGATATTCGAGTGCAGCCGCGGGCGGCGCAGATCGAGATAGCGGTAGCGAAGGCGCGTCTCTTCGCTCGCGTTCACTTCGTCTTCGATCGCAAAAGGCGGCGTCTTCGCGTTGTTAAGAACGTGCAGGCGCGTGGCCAGCACCTCGACCTCGCCCGTGGCGATTTCGGGATTCGCCTTCTGCCGCCGCAGGACGCGCCCCTCGACCGCGACCACGAACTCCGATCGCAGGCCCTCGGCCTTGGCGTGCGCCTCCGGGTGCAGCTCCTTATTGAAGACGATCTGCGCGATGCCCGCGCGGTCGCGCAGGTCGATGAAGATGATCTGGCCAAGGTCGCGCCGCCGGTGCACCCAGCCCATGAGGACGACGTCCTTGTCCGCGTCCGAGACGCGCAATGCGCCGCAGTATTGTGTCCTCTTCAGATTTCCGAGACTGTCGAGCACGTCCGTTATCCCTCGATTCTAGGTTCTTCGCTCTGATTCCAAGTATTCCAGTAGGTCATTTTCATTCAACTTTTTCTGCTCCGCGTCGGCGAGCCGCTTGAGCGTATAGGTGCCCGACGCGACCTCATCTTCGCCGATGATCAGGGCGTAGCGCGCGCCGAGCTTGTCGGCGAGGCCGAGCGACTTCTTGAACTTCATCTCTTCGGGCGGCAGCTCGACAGCCAGGCCGCAGTCGCGCAGCTTGCGAGCGATGCTGACCGCCGTCGCGTAGGTCTTCGCGCCCATCCACGCCACGTAGACGGCTAGCCCCGGCAGCTTCGGCAGGTTGCCTCCTTCCCGAATCGAGAGGATTGCGCGGTCGGTCCCGATCGCGAAGCCGATGCCCTTTGTCGGCGTCCCGCCAAGCAGCTCGACCAGCCCATCGTAGCGCCCGCCGCCGCAGACCGCGTTCTGCGAGCCAAGACCCGCGGCGGTCACCTCGAATGTCGTGCGGGTGTAGTAGTCGAGGCCGCGGACCAGCCGCCAGTTTTCTTCGTAGGCGATGCCGCGCAGCTTCAATTCGTCTTTGAGCTTCGCGAAATGCTCGCGGCAATCCGCGCACAAGTGATCCGAGATGCGCGGCAGCGTTTCGATGATCGGCTGTTCGTCGGGCAGCTTTGAATCGAGGACGCGCAGCGGGTTCGTCTCGATGCGCCGCTGGCTATCCGGCCCGAGCCTGCCCGCCGTGGCGGGATTGTCCCTTATTTTGCGCAGCTCGGCGCGCAGCAATTCGACATACTTCGGCCGGCAGTCTTTGCAGCCAATCGAATTGACGTAAAGCTTCGTATTCGCAAGCCCCACCCGGCGGAAGAGCACCAGCAGCATCTCGAGAACTTCCGCGTCAATCGCCGGCGCATCCGACTGCCCCAACACCTCCGCGCCCACCTGGTAGAACTGCCGGTACCGCCCCTTCTGCGGCCGCTCGCGCCGGAACATGGGTCCCACGTAGTAAAGCTTTACGTTGCCCGGCAGCGTGTGCATTTCGTGCTCGATATATGCACGCGCGACGCTCGCCGTCGCCTCCGGCCGCAGCGTCAAAGAGTCACCGAGTTCCAGTGCATGCAGCTCGCTTATGAACCGCAGCAAAGCGGGCACGCCTTCTTCTGAAATGCCTGTACATGCCTGTTGGATCAGGTTCACGCGCAATTCATTGTCAAGCGTGCGCGGAATGCGTCCCGACTGCCATGCAGTTTGGACTGCGTTGTTCGAGGCGATAATTTCCTCAACCGTTTGGGGATAGCCGACGTGGGCATTACCTCGATCCTCGAAGGTGTACATTTCCTTGCCCACGACGTCCGTGTCGACGCCGATTGACCTCCCGAAAAGCTCGGTCTCTTCGAACATCGGCAGGCGGATGTCGTGGAATCCGTAAGTCTCGAAAACTTCGCGCGCGGTTCGCTCAAACCAATTCCACAGCGCCGAATCGGGCGGCAGGATGTCGCGCGTGCCTTTGATGGCCCTAAATTGTCGCTTCTCAGTCATTTCTAGCTGGAAATCCCGCCTCTCGGACGGGCAGGTCCCGGAGAAAAGTCATCCGAACATACTAGCAGGGAGGCACGACGATGCAAGGGCATCGCTCCCGTTGATCGGCGCCTCTGCTGCCGCGACGAAGCGAGATGCGCCTGGACGACACCGCCCTCCGCAGCCACGCAAAGCGAGTTCCAAACCGGAACTCGAATGCCTCGACGTTTCGCCATTTGAAACATCTATCCCCTGCATCAAAACGTTGCATTTTACGAATCCCATACTTCCGGGTAATCTCCGGCCCTCAAGTCTCTGTTGTCCCCACTCTTCAAAGGAGAGTCTACATGGCCGAAAAAACAACGGGTGAGATGAAGACTACCTTAGGAGTGACCGGGTTAACGTTTAACGCCATGGCGCTGATCGCACCCGGTGCATTCCTTTGGCTCACCTTTTACGCACAGGCGACGGAAGGCAACACTTCTCCGTCGATGTGGAGCGGCATCGTTTTCGCCTTGCTGCTTTGTCTGGCTACCGCCGTATCTTACGCAGAATTGTCAAAGCTCTATCCGGGCACAGGGAGTTCGTACTACTTCGCGGAGCAAGCGTTTCTAAACCACGATAAGGCCTGGAAATACGCGCGGCTGATGAAGTTCATTGTCGGCTGGGGCTCTCACCTCTACTACTGGATCTACCCCGGAGTAATGGTTGCGGCGACCGGCGCTTTCGTCGGGTACATCGTCGGAACTCTCTGGCCGAATTTCATGAACGCGTCCAACCCCGGTCCCGCGTTCATGGTGTTGGTTGCGATCATTTTCACCTTCCTCGTTTGCTACATCGCGCACCGCGGCGTCACCGCTTCGACGGGCGTCAACGTGGCGATGAACGTGATCCAGATCACGGCGTTGCTCATTTTCGCCGTGATGGCGATCGGCTACCGGATGAACCACGCGCCGGGCACCGTCGCCTTCCAGTGGGATGCCACATCAGGCGACGCGTATAACTGCGAGTTTCAGATGGACGCGCAGAACAATATCGTCCGCGACGCAACCATGGCCCCGGTGTGCAAGAAGGACGCCAGTGGCACGCCCGTTCCGTACCACGTCAGCTATCCGTGGAACGATGCGAGCGGGAACTTCCTGACTCATCCCAGCGCGAAGTCGGTAATCGGCATCCATAAATTCGGCTGGATGTTCGTTCAGGCGACCGTCGCCATCCTGATTCTGGTCGGTTTCGAATCGTGTACCTCGCTTGGCGGCGAGGCGAAGAACCCGAAGCGAGACTTGCCGATCGCGGTGATTACGTCGCTCCTTGTCCAAGGAGCCTTCTGCTATCTCTTCGAGTATTTCGCCATGAACTATTCCTTAAGTAGCGGCTACACCATGCAGAGCGCTTCCGGCTCGAGCGCGCCGCTGGCCGACCTAATGGTCATGGTCGGCGATGCGGTCTTCGGGGCGGGGCATGGCCGTGCGTTCATGTTGATCGAGGCCGTCACGGTCTTCCTCGCGCTCATCGGCACCACGCTCGCCTGCATCAATACAGGCGCGCGCGTCACCTACGCCATGGGCAAGGACGAAGAAGTGCCGGAACACTTCGGCATCCTGCACGAGAAGAACCTCAGCCCGCACATGGCCATCTGGACGCTGGCTGCTGTCACCATCGTCTTCGGCATCATCGGACTGCTGATGTTCTTCGGCGATGGAGGCGCACCGACCGATGCCGCGATCGCGGCTCTGCCTCACGGCTTCTGGTCGAGCTTCGGCTACCTCACGCACGACAAAATGGCGGCGTTGCCCAATTCCTTCACAACGGTTACGCTTGCCTCAAACTTCGGCACGTTCCTGCTGTACGGTTTGAGCTGCTTCATTTGCATGATTGCCTATCACAAGCACCCCAACTTCAGCTTCCTCAGACACTGGCTGATTCCGGGGTTCGGAGTGCTGGCGAACCTGGTCTGCATGTCGTTCTACTTGATCGGACCCTTCATGGGTTACGGCACGTGGAAGGAGCCTTACTTTGCCTTGGGAATCGCCGCAGTCTGGGCCATTTACGGCGGCATCTACTTCACCATGGCAAGCAAAAAGAAGGGAAAGACAACTCTGGTTACAGCTCGCACGTAATTCGGTGAAAACCTCGAGAGGGGCAGGCGCAAGCCTGCCCCTTTTGTCCTTGATACGCTCTTTATTCTTAAGCGAGGGATGAGTTCTAATGTATAGAGGTCTTAGCGTGTCGTCCTCCGGCGCCGGCGCCGCTGCAGCCACAGCGACGGCGCGGTACGTCACGAGACCAAGCGATATGATCGATGTCGAGTTCGCAGAACTCTCGGATCTTGGGCGCGTGCGGCAAGGGAACGAGGACTACCTCGGCCACGTCGCGCCCGCTACGGAGGAACGAGCTCGCAGCCACGGCTACCTTTTCGTGCTTGCCGACGGAGTAGGCGGCCACGATCTCGGCGAGGTCGCTTCGAAGACAGCCGTCGAGAGCGTTCTCGAGGGTTTTCGCAAGTCCAGCGCCGGGGAGCTGCATCCGGCGCTTCTGACCGGCTTGGTTCGCACTGCCAACGTGCGTGTGATCGATGCCGGACACGACGCCAATCCCGCAGGCTCTCGCATGGCCACTACGATTGTCGCCTGCGCTCTGCGCCACGATCGAGTCACTGTGGCCCATGTGGGCGATTCCCGCTGTTACCTGATCCGCCGGGGCCAGGCGACGCTCCTCACGCGTGACCACACCGTGGCGAGCGAGCACGCGCGGCTAGGCCTGATTTCTTCCGCCGAGGCAGGTAGCGCGGAAACTCGCCATTTCCTGAGCCGCTCCCTCGGTTCAGCGCTCACCGTAAGCGTGGATGTCTCCGAGCATCAAGTGCTCGTCGGAGATGTTCTTATCCTGTGCTCCGACGGGCTCCACGGCTCCGTCCCCGGCTCCGAGATGGCCGCCGTTGCGGGCAATGGAGGCGACTTATCTAAAGCGGCGCAGCGCCTCGTGGATGTTGCGAATCAGCGAGACGGTAGTGATAATATCTCGCTGCAGATAATTCGCGTCCGGGGCGTCGAACGTGTAGGGATGTACCGGGGACGGCCCTATCGCCTCCCTTAAGCCTGACACGCCGCCGGTCTTCGCCTGACGCCTGCTCGCGAGGTCTCCAGTCCACCCCGGCGACAAACTCGATCACTACAGAATCGAAGGCCTCGTCGCTCGTAGCGGCATGGCCTCCATCTATCGTGCAACGGACATCCGTGACGGCCGCCAAGTAGCCATCAAGATTCCCCACCCCGAGATGGAGGCCGAGCCCGTGCTCTGGGATCGCTTCAAGCGTGAACAGGACATCGGCACGAGCCTGGATCATCCGGGCGTGATGAAGGTCTACGCCGACGAAGACCGCAGCCGCATGTACATGGTGATGGAGTGGGTCGACGGCCGCCTGCTTCGCCAGATCATGTCCGAGGCGAAGAAGCTTCCGGTGGAGCGGGCCAAGCGGCTGGTCGTTAACATTGCAAGCGCGCTCGACTACATTCACAACCACGGCGTCGTTCACCGCGACCTCAAGCCCGAAAACATCATGGTCGACAAGGACGACAACATCAAACTCATTGATTTCGGCATCGCCGGCAAGGAAGGCGCGCGACGCCTGACGTTCGCGAAGCTTTCTCAGGTGATGGGCACGCCCGAGTACATTTCGCCCGAGCAGGTGAAGGGTAAGCGTGGCGATGGCCGAAGCGATATCTACGCCCTGGGCGTCATGCTCTACGAAATGCTCACCGGTAAAACGCCGTTTGACGGCCCGAATCCCTTCGCCATCATGAACGACCGCCTCCTGAACAATCCGATTCCGCCGCGCGAACTCGACCCCACGATCTCGCCGCAGTTGCAAGAGGTGATTTACCGCGCTATCGAGCGCGACCCGAAGAATCGCTATCCCAACGCCCGGGAAATGGCCTCCGACCTCGAGCACCTCGACCAGGTGGGGGTCTCGGAGCGTCCCGAGCTTCACAATTGGAAAACGCGGCGCACTCCCTGGGTGCGGCGAATCCTCTTTTACATCATGCTGGTGCTGATCCCGATCATTGTTTTCGGGCTTCTTCTGCTTGTCGCGAAGCGCTGACGCCGTTCCCCTCGTCCGGAACCTGCAAAAAATCAAGGAAAAACGCTGCTGGGCGGTCATAAGGATTTTATAAATGCGCCGCAGTTTATTTCCTTATGCCTTCAATAGATTTAATGAGTTTGACCATTCATCGCAGCCTCTGTAATTTGCTTGGCACCGTCGCGAATCCATGAAAACCGAGATAGCGCGGTAGGGAGGGAAGGTTTGCTTATGAAACGTGCGTACAAGTGTGCTTCGAGCTTCGCCACGGCCATGTTAGCGGTAAGTTTTGTAGCCTGGGCGCCAGCTTCGAGGGCAGCAGATGATCCACCTGCTACACCCTCATCGGCCGCGGCCCAGCCGGCTGCAGCCTCGCCGGCACCCGCACAGCCGGCTTCGAGTTCGTCCGCGTCTTCCGAGACGCAGCAGCGGTTGGCGGATCTGGAAAAAGAAGTCGAGGCGTTGCAAGCGGAGATCACCTCGCTGAAGGAGAGCGATACTCCGAGCATGAGGACGGCCGCGTACGTGGAGCCCGCAAGCGCTCCCGTAAGCGCGCCCTCACCGGCCCCGGCGGACAAGATTAGTCTATCGAGCCTGCTCGGACCGGTCACCGTCAGCGGATTCGGCGATGTGTATTACGGCTACGACTACAACCACCCCGAAAACAACCAGAGTGGCCTGCGTGCTTTCGAGGCGCCGACCAACGGGTTCGCATTCAATATGGCCGAATTGATTTTGGACAAACCGGCTGATGCGACCTCCGCGGAAAGCAGGCTCGGATACCACGTGTCTGCTGGTTACGGCCAGGCCGCCAAAGTCGTAAACGGGTCCGACACCGTGTTTGCTAATCCTTACTACCCCGACAACTTCTACGTCAAGGAAGCGTACGCTGATTACCTTGCACCCATCGGCAAAGGCTTGACGATCACGGTCGGCAAGTTCGTCACTCCGATCGGCGCCGAGGTAATCGAGAGCAACGCCAACTGGAACTATTCGCGGAGCATGCTCTTCTACTACGCGATCCCCTACTTCCACTTCGGCGCGAGCGCCAAGTACGCGTTCAATCCGAAGATCGCTGTAACGGGTTATCTCGTCAACGGCTGGAATAACACCGTCATCGACCACTACTACAACACGGGACTCAGCTCAGGTCTGACGTACGGCGTGAGCTTGGCGTACACCCCGAACGCAAAATGGTCGGCCACCGAGAACTACTTCGCAGGCCCGGTCGTCGATGCCTACAACTACGTCCACACAGCATACCCGGTGACGGACTGGAAGCAATTGTCTGACACCGTAATCGGCTACACTCCAAACGCGAAGTGGGCATTCCAAGTCAACGGCGACTACGGCTTCGGGCCGCGCAACTACACTTACGCGGGCGAAACTGGCGTTCCGACCGGGGGGCCGGCCGTCAACTGGTGGGGCTTTGCGGGCTACGCGAAGTACACGTGGACCCCTAAGACCAACTTCGCTGTTCGCTACGAGTATTACGACGACACGAACGGCTACACGGGTCTCATCGCCGCGGGGCCAGACTCCGGAGACCGCGGCTTCGCCCAAGAAGTCACCGGGACTTGGTCCTACAACCTCACGAGCGCTTTGTTGGTTCGTGCGGAATACAGGTATGACTACGCAACCCAGCCGATCTTTGCGAAGAGCACGGACGGCTTCGTCAAGGAGCAGAACACGGCGTATCTGAGCTTTGTCTACTCGTTCAGCAGCGCAAACCTGAAGTAGCAACACTGGCTGCGGCTCCCGCGCGAAGGGAGCCGCAGCTTTGAAATCAGCCTCATCGGCCGACCGGCGCCTTCCACCCCCGCCGGTTGGCCGTTTTTGTGCAAGCAGGTTGGCAGTCGCGCTTCGAGTGTCTTATTGCAGGTGTGAGGAGAATAGCGAACTGGCAGCTGGCTCGGCCCGGCTGCCAGTTCGTCGAATCGAGCGGATGTTACGGCGTGGTGATGACAGGGTTCCCGATCGCGTTCTCGATAATCGTCGCCTTCGCGGGCAGTCGCTGCACCAGGCTGTTTTTTGCCGCAGCCTCGGCCACCGATTCGTGCTGGGCGTCCAGCATAGCCTCTCCTGCGGCGATCGCCTGATTATAGGGAAGAAAAGTTGACGGCACGAAGCTGGCGTCCGAGCCGCTCACCGCAGTTGAACGCAGGTTGGCAGGCGGAAAACTCGGCAGCGTGTGAAAGCTAGAAGGGCCAGTCATCCCGCCGCCCGACCCGCCGTAGCCGCCGCCGCCTTCGCCAACACCATTCGATAACGCTCCCCCGGCAGTGCCGCCCACCATTGCGCCCCTTGCAGATTGGCCGTGCGCGGGTATGGACAACCCCAAAATCAAAACCGTTAGACCCAGAAATCGCTTCATCGATGCCTGCCCCTTCCTGCGGAGACCCTTTCGAGACTCGACACGGTTTCGGCAATCTCCGTGCCAGACAGCCCGCGACTCACAGGGGAGCTATCTAGTTTTGATTCAGTGAATTCTCGCGGGAGAGGTTGGCGCAGAGGCGCCGATATTTGAGAACTGTGGGTAAGGATCCGCCCAAGTATGAAAATGATTAGGCAAGAAATCCTGGACGCGGCCCAGTACTGCCGCTACGAACGTTCTACGAGCTGGTACCCGCTCTGCCTATAGGCCTTTCCAGCCTGCGTAGGCCGCGCCTTTGAGCGGGCATTCCTCGTCGAGCACCACATGGATGGGTACCTTCGCGAGAAAATCCTGCATCTTTTCCTTGTGCTGCGCGGCCGCTACGAACCGGCCATCCGTCATCTTCGGCAGAATCTTCACCGCGATTCCGCCCGCAACATAGATCCCGCCCCGCGCGACAGAACGCACCGCGAGATTCCCTGCCTCCGAGCCGTAGACCTCGACCCACAGGTCGAGCGTTGCGACGCACACTGGGCATTCGCCGGAAAGTCCAAGCCGCGTGATCGTGGGCGCTTGATCGATTTTGGGATCGTCAAATCCCGGGTGTTTCACGAATGGGTCGAGGAACTCGTGCACGGTCTTGAATCCTCTTCCAGAAAGAATCAGCTCCGCGCTCGCGAATTCGCCGCGCGATTTCACGAATCTCCACAGGTCCGCCTGCTGCTCCGTGTGCGGCGCAAAATCCGCGTGGCCGGCCTCGGTCGCCATGGGGACGTGCTTCGCGCCGTCCCAGAACAAAAGTGCCTCGCCGAGCCCGGTTCCCGCCGCAATCACCGCGCGATGCGTTCGCGGATCGGGAACGCCTGCGTAGAGCATTTCCAAATCCTGGGGCCGCATGACGGCAATTCCATACGCGGCTGCTTCCAGGTCGTTCATCAGACGAACCCGCGGGAGCCCGACGAGCTTCGCCATCGTCGCGCCATCGATCACCCACGGCAGATTCCCCGCGTGGACTTGATTGTCCACCACCGGGCCCGCGATTCCGAACGATGCCGCGCTCACTTTCGCGCCGGTCACGCTCAGGAAATCCTTCACAATCTCTTCCAGGCCCGCGTGCTCGCGGCTCGGATAGCGCTTGTCCGTCACCTTCGAAAGCGTGCCGCCGGCGACGTCGAAGAGTCCGAGATTCGTCTTGGTCCCGCCGATGTCACCGGCCAGTATCATCCGTGCCTCCGCGACGCAAAGCCACAATCCGCCGGGTGTCTTGCACCCGGCAAGCCAAGAACTCTTTCGCTATCGATTATGGAATAGCTCAGGAACTAAAGTCCGCGTCACAGCGGCCGCCACGCGCGGCCCTCCGCTGCGAGAAGATCGTGTGCTGCCTCCGGGCCGGTGCCGCCCGCGGGATAATTGGGGAACGAAGGCTTGGCGTTTGCGAACGCGTCGAGGATCGGATCGACGAGTCCCCACGCGGCTTCGACGCTGTCGGCCCGGTCGAATAGCGTCGCATCGCCGCGTATACAGTCATTGATCAGCGTGGCATACGCCTCGCGCGATCCCGAAGCGAACGCCTGCTTGTACTCAAAATCCATCTTCACGGGACGTATCTGCATCTGCGATCCCGGCAACTTGGCCCCGAACGACAACGAGATTCCTTCATCCGGCTGGATGTTCATCACCAGCGAATTTGGCTGCACGTCCGACCCCTGAAACACCATGTGCGGCGCCTTCTTGAACTGGATCGCGATTTCCGTCATCGGCCGCGCGAGCCGCTTCCCGGTGCGCAGGTAAAACGGCACGCCGCTCCATCGCCAGTTGTCCACCAGCAGTTTCGCCGCCACAAACGTTTCCGTCGTCGAGTCCGGCTTCACGCCCGGTTCCTGCCTGTAACCGGGAACATCCTTGCCGCCGATCGTCCCTGGCCCGTACTGCCCGCGGATTACCGACTTCGCGATCGATTCCGGCGTGAATGGCCGTATCGACTGCAGGATCTTGATCTTCTCGTTGCGCACGGAAGTGGCGCCAAACGTCGCCGGCGATTCCATGGCCACAATCGACGTGAGCTGCAGCACGTGGCTCTGAATCATGTCGCGCAGCGCCCCGGCCGATTCATAAAACGCGGCCCGCCGCTCCACGCCCAGCGATTCCGACGCCGTGATCTGCACGTGGTCGATGTAGTTCCGGTTCCACAGCGGCTCAAAGATGCCGTTGCCGAAGCGGAAGACCAACAGGTTCTGCACGGTCTCCTTGCCGAGGTAATGGTCGATCCGGTAGACCTGCGACTCATCGAACACCTGCAGCACCTTCGCGTTGAGTTTGCACGCCGAAGGCCCGTCATGGCCGAACGGTTTCTCGATGATGATCCGCGTCCACGAATCCTTCGACTTTGGTTTCGCCAGCCCGGCCTTGCCCAGCTGCTCGATCACGTGCGGATATACGTCGGGCGGCGTCGAGAGATAGTAGAGGCGATTCCCGCCGAGGTGCGCCTTCTGGTCGATCTCGTCGAGATGCTGCGACAGCCGCCGGTAGGATTCCGGATCGTCGTAATCGCCGGTGAAATATTCGAGATGTTTTAAGAAATCGGCGCGCTTCGCGTCGTCGCCTTTCTTAGGCAAGGCATCGTTTGTGATGGACTGGAATTTCTCGTCGGTCATCTCCGTGCGTGCGAACCCCACCACGCGAAAGCGCGGCGCGAGGCACGAATGGATCGCCAGATCGAAGAGCGCGGGCAAAAGCTTGCGCTTCGCCAGATCGCCCGAGGCGCCAAACATCACGATGGCGCACGGATCGGAAGGGATCTCGCAGAAGTAGCCATCCGTCAGGATGGACTCAGCTGGGTCGGTAGTGGTGCTCATCGTGATCTCCTTGGCCGGATCGCGTCAGGATTCGACTCCAGTTCGGTCCTCGGCTGCCATCTGGGATGCTTTTGGCCGCACAGTGGATTCTATCCCCGCCGGCCCTGATTCGCCCCACGTGTAATAAGAATTTAATGGATCGGAGTAATTCGCCAGGCCCATCGACCGGCCAAAGCGATCGGCCGATGTCGGGCTACAGCAGCGCGTAGTACCGGAGCAGGTTCCCATCCGCCTTCCGCTCGCCGATTCCGATAATCACATGCCGGGTCAGCCAGTCGTGCTTGCCCGCTTCCACCTCAAAGGTCGGAAACGACCGCAAATAATACTCGTCCGGTGCCACAGGGGGCCCTCCCGCAAACGCCATGTCCCGCAGCCTCCGCATTGTATTGTCCTCATATCCCCAGAGGTAGCCGCGATTTTGCAGCAGGATTAGCGTTCCATCATCCTCCTGCAGCATATAGCGCGCGTCAAACGAAACGGTATCGTCCGGGCGGAACAACGCGTAGTCGCCGCCGCTGTCCGGCACCACTTTGCCGTTCAGCTTGGGTCCGGAAAACTCGCCCGTGCCCAGGTAAACCCCGCCGCGTCCCGCGCCCGTCGGCATGTTGTTGATCATCTGGACGCGCGAAAAATGCAGCCGCACCTCAAATGCCAACTCCAGTTTCGGCTCCGCCATCGTCGATGCCTTCTGCCCAAATGGTCGCGCGTGTATCACGGATCCTCCGCCCCGATTACTCGAACGATTTGCCCTGCCCGGTGATGTGATAAAGTCGCTCCGATCTCGGCTTCTGTCAATCGCGCGTTCCGCAAATCGCGTGGCGGAAGCCTCTGGAGGATTCTTGCATGAAGATTGCCTTGATCGGAGGAACGGGCTACGTCGGCTCCAAAATTCTCGCGGAGGCCCTACGGCGCGGACATAAAGTCACCGCCATCGTCCGCCATCCGCAGCACCTCGCGCCGCGCCCGAATCTCAGAATCAAGAAGGCCGACGTGCTGCACCGCGACCGCCTCGCGCGCATCCTTGCCCGCCACGATGTGATCATCAGCGCCTTCAATCCCAAGCGCGGCACTCCCGGCCCCGAGGTCTATCACCGCCACGTTCGAGGACATCGCGCGATCATCGCTGCCGCGAAACGCTCCGGCGTCAAGCGATTCCTCGCAGTTGGCGGCGCCGCCAGCTTGAAGACTCCGGCCGGCATCGAATTCCTCGATTCGCCCGAGTTCCCTGCTGCGTTCGAACCTTTCAAGCCCGGCATTCGCGGCACGCGCGAGCTTTACTACCTGCTGAAGGACGAGCGCGGCCTCGATTGGGTCTTCCTCGCGCCTTCCGTGATGATTTCGCCCGGCGCGAGAACAGGCAAATACCGCGTCGGCAAGGATCACGTCCTCTACGACGAAAAAGGCAAGAGCCACATCTCGCTGCAGGATTACGCGGTCGCGATGCTCGACGAACTCGAGCACCCGCGGCACCATCGCGAGCGCTTCACCGTCGGTTATTGAACGATTGCAGTTGCCGGTCGTCATTCTGAGCCCGCCGCGGCGGAAAGAATCTCTCCGAGGAATCGAGCACATGCCGAAAAGAAAGTCCCCTGCGAAATCGAAAGCAACGCCCCTCACCGTAGCCGATCGGATCGCAATCAGCGACCTCATGGCCAGCTACGCCTGGGCGCTCGACACCGGCGACGTCGATTCCTTCGTCGCCTGCTTCACGCCCGATGCCGTCGTCATCGAAGAAGTCTTCGAAGAGCCCGATCGCTGGGAAGGCGCCGCCGGAATCCGTAAGCTCGGCGAACACTTTCGCGCCGTTCCCGGCTTCCCCGGTCGCCAGCATCATCTCAGCCAGTTGGTCGTGAAAGGCGACAGCCACCGCGCAACCGCCCGCGCGTTCGCGCTCGTCACCGAATGTCGCGGCGAGCCTCCCTACCTCATCCGCTTCGCCGGCTACTGGGACGACAAGCTCGTCAAATTCCGCGGCCGTTGGCTTTTCAAAGAGCGGATCATCCGCCTATGGGACGGTCCCGTGCTCGCCAAATTCCCGGGCCACACTGGCCAGCGCGTGCCGCGCAAGCGCCCGACCGAGCTCGTCGTCAATCGCGCGTAAGCGGCCTTTGACATCCTCTCCCGTTTGCACAATTCGATGTAAAATGCCCGCGGCTCAAGGAGATCGCCGCTCCAGACGGGACGGTTGGCCAAGAAGGAAAATCGAACATGAAAAATAGAATCCCGGGACTCGCCACGTTCGCGCTTGCATGCGCGGCCACAGTCGCATTTGCTGCACCCGCGCTCCTCGCGCAAGCGCCTAAGCCCGTCCGCACGCAAGCGGGTCTCGTGCAAGGCACCATGCAAGACGGCATCACGGTGTACAAGGGCATTCCGTTCGGCGCCCCGCCTGTTGGTGATCTGCGCTGGCAGGCGCCTCAACCGCCTGCGCCGTGGAAGGGCGTGAAGGAGACCAATAAATTCGCGCCCGCCTGCATGCAGACTCCCATCGTTATGCCCGCGCTGGGCCTCGAGTCCGTACCGGTGAGCGAGGATTGCCTCTACCTCAACGTCTGGACTCCAGCCAAATCGCCGAAGGACAAACTGGCCGTGATGGTCTGGATCTACGGCGGCGGATTCACCATCGGAGGCACATCCCTCTCGCAGTACGACGGCATGAATCTTGCGAAAAAGGGCGTGGTCTATGTCAGCATCGCCTACCGCCTCGGTCTCTTCGGTTTCTTCGCGGATCCCGAACTCTCAGCCGAACAGGGCGGCCATTCCGGCAATTATGGCCTGCTCGATCAGATCGCCGGCCTCGAGTGGGTGCAGCGCAATATCGCGCGATTCGGCGGCGATCCTCATCGTGTCACCATTTTTGGCGAATCCGCGGGCGGAATCTCCGTCAGCATGCTGGCAGCCTCGCCGCTGGCCAAGGGCCTCTTCCAAGGCGCGATTTCGGAAAGCGGAGGCAACTTCGCTCCCGCTCGCAGCGACGGCGAAGGCGGCGAAAACATGGCCTCGCTTGCCACTGCCGAGCAGACTGGCGCCGCCTTGCTCTCGAAGCTCGACGTAAAGTCGATTGCCGACGCACGCAAGCTGCCCGCCGAGGTTCTCCTGAAGGCGGGCGGCCCTGGGCTCGGCGGCACGTGGCCCAATTTCGACGGCTACGTTCTTCCGGGCGATCAATACAATCTCTACAAAGCGGGCCGGTACAACGATACTCCCGTGCTGATCGGCTGGAATGCGGACGAGGGCGCGCTTTTTGCCCGCACCGCCACCCAGAGCGGGTATCTCGCTTCTATCCACTCGGGCTACGGCGAATACGCGGACAAAATCATCTCGGTCTATCCCGGCGATTCGGATGCCGGGGCTCTTCGCTCCGCTCGTGATATGGCTCGCGACACGCTCTTTGGCTGGGGCACCTGGAGCTGGGCTCGTCTGCAATCGCAAACAGGCAAGGCGAAAGTCTTCGTCTACTATTTCAGCCATCGCCCGCCCTACCCTGATACACCGCAGTTCAAGGATTGGGGCGCGGCTCATGGCAGCGAACTGTCCTACGTCTTCGAAAACTTCTCTTCCACGATGTCGCCCAGCGCCGCTGACAAAGCGATGGCGGATCAGGTCTCTTCCTACTGGGTCAATTTCGCGAAGACGGGCGATCCGAACGGCTCAGGCTTGCCGACGTGGCCCGCATTCACCGACGCCGATCAGCAAGTGATGAATCTCAATGATCCGTCGCACACGATCCCGACACCGAACCTCGATAAGCTGAAAGTGCTCGACGGCTACTACGCCTGGCGCCGCAGCCAAGCCAGCGCGAGCCACTAATCACGGGCGCAGCGGCCGTAGCGCCGGCTTGCCCTGAGGTTGAACCGAAGGACGTCCCGCCGGCTTCTCGCCTTTGAGTGAGCCGTCGGAGTCTGATGTGGCAGCCTCACGGCAGACAAGGGATCGCATCGGGTGAAGGTTTTGCACGAGCGGGTCGCGGTTTTCGCGACCCAGCACTTTCTTCGGGTGGAAGCGTGGGCCTTCAGGCCCGCGAAAAACCTGCAACGAGAGCCGGGCTTTAGCCCCGGGAAGTGATTCGGGAGTCGATCTCGCTCAGGCGGGTGTGCGTTTCGGCCGCATCCCGCGCGGCCAAATTCCCTGCTTCCCCGGCGACAAAATCCCGTTCGGATCGGCCGCATCCTTCAGGGTCTCAACGAACCGCCGCAGCGCGTGATGATTGAAATCGTACTGCTCGCCGATCAGATCCATGTACGCGACGTGCGCGCGATATTCGCCGAAGCCCAGCTTCGCCGCTTCGACCACCAACCGTTCGCACAGCTTGTTCGCCTGCACGCGATGCTCGTCATTCCGCTTGTCGTAGAGAATCATCATCACGGAATATAGGTGCCGCACGCCGAAAGAAAAGCCGCCGTAGTAATCGAACCCGTGCTCGTGGCATCGCGTTCCTACAAGATTCGCCAACTTCACGGCTTCCTTCCCGCTGGGCGCCACCACCGGAGAAAATCCGAGATGCCCGCCGTCTTCGCCGCGATACTTCAGCACGCCGAGCGGAATCAACGACGGAACGCCGGCTTGCGCGCTCTCCGATCCCATCGATGCCGCAAGCTGGTCCGCAGGCGTGGCCTTCACATTGAATTTCTTGCTCGCGAACTTCGCGCCCGGAATCGCCGAAAACGCCTCGCGCGCGATTTTCTCTCGCCCGTCGGCCAGCTCTTCCGGCCCGTACGTGGCGAAGGTAAGATTCCACGCGCCCAACCCACTTTCGCGCAGCTCCTTCTGCACTACATCGTCAGGCACCACGCCGTCGCCGGTAAACCACAAGTTCCGCGCCCCGCGCCGCGAAATCAGCCGCACGGCGTTGCTCAGCACGGCCGTATTCTGAACGATCTCCTCGCGCCGGAGCCGCGCCGTGATGTCCACAATCGCTTCAAGGTCGGACTCTCGCTCAAAATGCAAGTCGCACGCAATGAAAAAATCGGGCTGCGGCATCAGCCAAAAGCCGCCCTTCGTCACCACGCCGAAATTCGATTGCATGAAGAGCCCGTCCACCGACGGCCCGTAGCCCGGCTTGAACGACTGCCACGTTTTCGCGCCGCTCAACGCGCCCATACCCGTGCGGATCAGCTCGCCATTCGCGAGGACGATTTCCATCCCGCAAATTTTTTCCGAATGGTCGCCGTAAGGCGTGTAACCGATGCCGCGGTCGAGCGCGTTGCCCAGCACGCTGCCCCATCCGAGCGCCGGCACCGAAATCCACAGCTTCATTTTTCTTTCGCGGATGTACTCGTACAGATCGAAAAACGTGACGCCCGGCTCGACCACCGCGTAGCATAGCTCTTCATTGATCTCGATCTTCTTCATCCGCCCAAGATCGAGCGCCACCGAGCCCGACACTCTCGGCGCCGGGCCGCCATACCCGAGATTCTTCCCTCGCGAAAAAGCCCACAGCGGAATCTTGTATTCATTCGCGATTCTCACGATCGCCTGAATCTCTTCCACCGAGTCCGGCTTCAGCGCGGCCGACGCGGCGTATTCGCTTGCGTCGCTCGAGGCAAACGCAAACGGATCGCGATAATCCGCAAGCTCCTTTTCGCCGCGCACCACCCATTCATCGCCAATCGCTCGCGCAAACGCATCCAGCGCCCGTTCAAACGCGTCGCTCGGCACTCCCGGCGGTTGCACAGTCAAGGTTCACCCTCCTCGCGGGGCACAAAATCGAATTCGTAGGGGCGCCGCCTTGGCCTGAGTTTGTCGAAGGCTTGCTGCGCCCCGCCTTGCGCGCATCAGCCTATCGAAACTGCATCGTCATCTCGCTGAGCTTCGCCAGCAGCGCCGCATCGAGCGTCACATCGAGCGCGGCAACAGTCGCATCCAACTGGTCCGGCCGGCTCGCGCCGACGATCGGACTCGTCACCCAAGGTTGCGCGAGCACCCATGCCACCGACATCGTCGTCAGCGGAATCCCGGCCTCATCAGCCACGTGTTTCAATGCGTCGACCGCGTCGAATATTTTGTCTTTCCAGTACCGGTCCTGATAGAGCTGGCTCACGCGGCCGCCAAACGCAAACCGCGTCCCCTCGCTCGGCGGCTTCGTCCGGTCGTGCTTGCCGGTCAGCAGCCCGCCCGCGATCGGGTTGTACGGAATCACGCCGATGCCTTCCTCAACGCACAGCGGAAAAAGCTCGCGCTCGAATTCGCGGAATAGCAGGTTGTAGCGCGGCTGCACGGAGACAAATCGCGCGAAGCCTCGCGCGTCGCTTCGCCCGATCGCCCGCGCCAGCTGATACGCCAGATAATTCGAGCAGCCGATGTAACGCACTTTCCCAGCACGGACGATCGCGTCGAGCACGCCCAGCGTTTCGTCTGTCGTCACTTCCGGATCGTAGCCATGAAGCTGGTACAGGTCGATATAGTCCGTGCCCAGCCGCCGCAGCGACGCGTCGATTGCATCGAAAATGTGCCGCCGGTTATTCCCCGCGTGAAACGGCTGCGGCCCGGTCGCGCCGAAGCACTTCGTAGCAATCACCCAGTCGTGCCTCTTTCCGCGAATCCATTTGCCGATGATCTCTTCGGTGCGCCCGGCGCGTTCGAGCCCGCCGCCCAGCGGATATACGTCGGAGCTATCGAGAAACGTGATTCCCTTTTCGCTCGCGCGATCGAGAATCGCGAACGAGGTCGCCTCGTCGCACTGATACCCGAACGTCATCGTTCCAAGACACAGCCGCGATACCCTCAGCCCGGTATTTCCCAGCCTCACGTGCTTCAATTCACCACTCCCTCTGCCTGTTGGCTCTCTGCGCCTTTCGCGAAACTAACGATACTCTCTGCGCATCCATTCGATGTCAAGAAGTCATCCGAACCGGAGATCATCCCAAGGATCTGCTCGCGCTATTCTCTGTTGATCTGGTGTAGGGGCGGTTTGAAAACCCGCCCGGATTTGGATTGCGGGTGCCCCATCTGAGAGATGTTAATATCTCCCTCGCCTTCGCCGTGTCGGAGCAGCCATGAGCATCATCATCACAGGCGCGTCGGGAAGCTACGGCCGCCAAGTCGCCGAACTCCTGCTCGAGAAGGTGCCCGCATCGGAATTGATTCTCGTGACGCGCAACCCCGCTGCGCTCGCGCAGTCCGCCGCGCGCCGCGCGCAAATTCGCGCGGGCGATTTCGACAAGCCGGAGACGCTCGTGCCGGCGCTGGCCGGCGCTGAAAAAATGTTGCTCATCAGCACGCTGGCCGTCGGCCCGCGCCGCCAGCAACAACACCGCGCCGCAATCGAAGCCGCCAGAAGGGCCGGCATAAAGCACATCGTCTATACCTCAACCGTGGGGACTCATCCGAAAACCCCGTCGTTCGCAGGCGCGGACCACTATTTCACCGAGGAACTCTTACGCCGATCGGGCGTGGCTTTCACGTTCCTTCGCGACGCTCAATACGCTGAGGTCGTCGCCACGATGATTGCGCCGATGGCGCTGCAAATGGGAAAGCTGGTGATGAGCACGGGCGACGGCTGCATGGCGTTCGTCTCGAAAAAAGATTGCGTCGCTTCCGCCGCGGCGGTGCTCACTTCTTCGGGTCACGAGGGTGCCGCGTACGAAATCACCGGGCCCGAGCTTTACACCTTCGTCGACGTGGCCGCGCTGGCTTCCGAGCTTGGCGGCAAGCCGGTGGAATACGTCGGCGTCACGCCGGAGGAAAAGCTGGCCTTCTTCGATGCGGCGGGCGTGCCGCGCGAATATGTCGAGGGAATGGCGAATGACGATGGCACCGGCGTATGGGGCAGTCTCGAGATGCTCTCCTATGAGCGCGCCATCCGCGAACACTATTTCTCCGTGTGCTCGCACCACGTGCAGTTGCTCACCGGCCGTCCCGCGCAATCGCTGCGCGAAGTTTTCCTCGCGAATCTCGCTGCGTTGAAGGTGTAGACGATGCCCGTGACATCCGCCGAATTTCGCCGCGTCGCCCTCAGCTTTCCTGAAGCCGTCGAGAGCGCCCACATGGACCACCCCGATTTTCGCGTGGCCGGCAAAGTATTCGCGACGCTCGGCTACCCCGAAAAAGCCTACGGCATGGTAAAGCTTCCGCCGAAGGAGCAAGTCTTTTTCATCGAGGCGGAGCCGGATGTGTTTGCTCCTGCGAAAGGCGCGTGGGGACTTCGCGGCGCGACAGTCGTTCATCTTCGCGCAGCCAAGAAAACGAGTTTGCGCCGCGCGCTTGCCGCAGCTTGGCGCAACATCGCACCTAAACGCCTCACCGAATGAGGGCTTCTTTTCTTCGGGTCTTGGAATTTGACGTCGGCTTGCAGTATCTTGGAATGTCACGCACGTCTCGAGGGAGGCACTGTCTCGATGGCCGATGAAAAGCAGGGCGCGCAAACCGTGCGCATGGTGAAATGCGCGAAGCTCGGGAAGGAGCTGCCCGGGCTCGACCGCCCGCCGTGGAAAGGCGAAATCGGCAAGCGCATCTACGAAAGCATCTCGAAAGAGGCCTGGGGAATGTGGGTGAACCACTCGAAGATGCTGCTGAATGAGTTTCGTCTCAACCCGCTCGATCCCAATTCGCAAAAAATCATGGAAGAGCAGATGGAACAGTTCTTTTTCGGAGACGGCGCGAAGCTGCCCGAAGGCTACGTCGCACCGAAACATTAGCGCGAAATTGCCGACGAATTTTCTGCTCCGACGGGAGCAACAACATTGCTCTCGTCGGGAGCTTAAGCTGGCCTTAAATGTGCAAGAAACGGCGTTCTTGGCTCGTTTCCACCACATATACTCTGCGAGGCAGACCGGAGCGCCTATTTCGTCCGACCGCCGCTGCTGCCTCCGCCGCCCGACGAGCGGCCACCGCCCCCACCCCCTCCACCGCCGCGTGAGCCACCCCCTCCGCCACCCCCACTGTACCCTCGCCCTCCGCTCGAACTGCCACCGCGCGAGCCGCCTCCGCTTCTACCGCCGCCACTGCCTTTGCCGCCGCCCCGCGCCGAGCCGCCGGAGGAACCTCGCGCGCCGGAAACGCCGCGACCTCCCGCCGCCACGACGTGGTCCCACGGAGCTCCGCCTGAGGGAATCGCTCCGTGAGAATCGAGGATCGCGACCAGTACGGGCTTGGGAGCCGATCCCGACGTCGTGGAACGGGACGCGACGAAACCTTTCTTGTCGTAATCGTACGTGACGACGGGTTTGGCGCCCCTAGGCTCGGCAAGGCTCGCCGCCGACTTCGGGAAGGAACTAGCTTCCAGGACCTGGGCTTGAATCACCGGCCGGTCCTGGGGAGCAAGAACAGAAGTAATTTCTCTAAATTGTTTGGGAGCGTCCGCCAAGACTGTTACGGAGTCCGAAGACTTCACCGGCACCAACTTGGCCGGTTGGTCCGGCTTCCCGGTAGGCAAGAAGAGGCCGTACTTCAGATTGACCGGCGGCTTGCCCGTCTTGTCGAGCGGGCTCCTTGGGACGAAGCCAGTTTTGTTTCCCGCGTGGACCCAGACGATCGGCGGATGGTGATGCTTCTTCGGCGGTTTGTGGAGCACCAAAACAAAGCCGTGGTTCTGATGTATCCAGTTTCCCGCGCGGCAGGAAGCCCAATCCCAATAATATGAATATTGATCGTAGAGGAGCTTGTAGACCCACATCTGCTTTCGCGGGTCCCATTCCCAGAACTCAGTCACGCTCTCGCATCGCCCGATCAGGAACTTTCGCGTCAGCGGCGGACCAGCTTTGCCCCGTTTGGGTTGGCCAGATGGTGAGCCCGGGAGCTGATTCTGCGGAGCATCCTGCGGTGACTGCGACGAGCTCTGCAGCGACGGTGCGGCCGGCGCAGCCGGTTGCCAGCACGTTCCATACGGCGCGCAGGAAAAGAAGGTTCCATGCTCGTTGAGTTCCACCAGCCCCGGAACCGGCTCGGAGAGGCCGGAAGCTTTGAGCGCGGCCTGCATCGCCGTTTGCCGCTCGGCCGAACGGCTCGCGACCCACTGGTCCCACGCATCGGGCGGCGTGAGCTTCGAGGGATCTCCAAAGCTGGGCACTCCGCCTGCGCCGTAAACAACCTTCTGCCCGGCATGGACCTGAATTGCGGCAGCCCCCTCTTGATTCGCGGCGGTATCTTTTTGCGGCGTGACGGCCATTCCATCAAGGTAGCTATCCACGCGCAGGAAGTCGCTCTCGGGATACGCGAGCGAAACGAAATCGCTGTTCGGCGTTTCGAGCTTGAACACTCCCTGTGGCAGCGGGCGCGCGTCGATGGTCGCCGTGCCGCTCAGCAGTTCGACGAGCGTCGACGGCGCGCCATCGACAGTCACCAGTTCCTCGAACACCAGCGTCGAATTGTCGGCCAAATAGAGCACCGACTGATCTTCGAACTCAATCTCGGCTTTCCCTGTCCCCGTAGCAATGTTGAAGCCCTGCTCGATCAGAACTCCGGCCTGCGCCTGCACCCAGGACTTTCCGACCGGGCCGTCCTTGGCTTTGGAGTTCCCGGGCGAAAGGCGGACGTCGCCCTCGACGTGGGTGATCCGAACGACCTCCGGCTGGAAGGAATTCGAGCCGGACACGGCCTGTACGACATTCTGACCCACAGCGAAAGCCGCGGCGGGAACAAGCAAAAGCAAAGCTGCAAGGAAAGCGGTACCCCTTGGCCGGGAAGCGTTCATCGGAAGCCTCCAACAGTACACTCGGGTCCCGCTTATGAGACGCAAGCGTCCGCGTCGCGTTTCGGCGTTGTTGATTTCGTAAACAGAACGAGGCGGCCTTGGCCTCAGGCCGACGGAGGGTCCTTCGATTCGGCCGCGTCGCGCGGCTCCTCCCACGCGTGGCCGCAGGCGCGGCACTTCCACCCAGCCTGTTTCAAGCGTATCGCAGGGATCATCCCCAAGAGCCAAGTACCGGCCAAGCTGCCATAAGCCACGGGCTTGTTCAATCCTTCGAAAGTCACATCCATCGAGTCGCAGTTCGGACAATGCGGTTGCCTGTATTCACCGATGCCCTCCACGTCGAATGCCGCGGGGCGTTCTTGATCGAGGAGACTCGCGGCTGCGGCGGAATCTTTTTCGCGGACCCACAGCTTTACGCCTCCGACGACGTTCGAGTAGAACCAATCCATGCGGATCACGTTTTCGTCGCCCAGGCGACATTCGATACCGGCCGAATCGAGGACGCTCTTAGCCAGCAGAGCATCTTGCAGGTGCAGGTACCGTCGCAGCGTGACCAATTCCGGAGGCGGTGATTCGTCCTCTTGTTCCGGTTCATGCAGCTCGATATGAAGCTTGCGGCGGGAGAGCTCGCGTTTCAGCATCTCTTGCGCGATTTCGGTGAGGGAGGCCGCCTCTTCCGCGAGTCTTTCCAACTCGCCGTCGGCCATGCGGGCGTACTCCTCCTCAAGGCGCCGGCGTTCTCTTCCTGGATTGATGGCGTTCACGGTGTGTGCAATATACCTGAAACGGCACTTCTGGTCCGTGGCACTGGATGTACGCGGGGAACATCGGTGTCGCAAAGGGCAAGCTTGCGCTAAGATTGTAATGTTGGGCTAAAGGAGAATTCGCGCTCGTATGACCGCTCTCTCGAAAAACTCTTTCTCGACTCGCGCTACGCTCCGTGTGGGCAAGGACTCATTTGAAATTTACCGGCTGGAATCGCTGGCGTCGTCGAAAGTCGGCAACGTGGCGCGGCTGCCTTTTTCGCTGAAGGTGCTGCTCGAGAATTTGCTGCGGCACGAAGACGACCGGTTCGTTCACGCGGACGACATTCGAGCGCTCGCGGCGTGGGATCCGACTTCGGCCTCGGGCGCGACCGAAAAAGAAGTTTCGTTCATGCCGGCGCGCGTGTTGCTGCAGGATTTCACGGGCGTGCCGGCGGTGGTTGATCTCGCGGCGATGCGCGATGCGATCCGGAATCTTGGCGGCGATCCGAAGAAGATCAATCCGCTGCTGCCTGCGGAGCTGGTGATCGACCATTCGGTGCAAGTCGATAAATTCGGCACGGCGAATTCTTTCGCGTTCAACGCCGAGCTGGAAATGCAGCGCAATATCGAGCGCTACGCGTTTCTGCGCTGGGGGCAGAAGAGCCTTCGGAATTTCCGCGTGGTCCCGCCGGACACCGGGATTTGCCATCAGGTCAATCTCGAATACCTGGCGCGCGTGGTCTTCAGCGTAGAGCAGGACGGCAAGCGCTTCGCTTTCCCGGACTCGTTGGTAGGCACCGATTCGCACACGACGATGGTCAACGGCCTCGGCGTTTTCGGCTGGGGCGTCGGTGGAATCGAAGCGGAGGCTGCGATGCTCGGGCAGCCGCTCTCGATGCTGATTCCCGCCGTGGTCGGATTCAAGCTGCACGGGCGATTGCCCGAGGGCGCGACGGCGACCGATCTCGTCCTCACCGAGACGCAGATGCTCCGGAAAAAGGGCGTGGTCGGAAAATTCGTCGAGTTCTACGGCACCGGGCTTTCGAGCCTCACCCTACCCGATCGCGCGACGATCGCCAATATGGCGCCCGAGTATGGCGCGACGATGGGATTCTTCCCGGTCGATTCAGAGACGCTGGCGTATCTGCGCTTCACGAGCCGGCACGAGGATCAAGTGAAGCTCGTCGAGGCGTACGCCAAGGAGCAAGGACTCTTCCGCACGGATGCGACCGCCGACCCGATTTTCTCGGACACGCTGGAGCTCGATCTTTCAAAAGTGGTGCCGACGATGGCCGGGCCGAAGCGCCCGCAGGATAGCGTGCCGCTGACGCAGGCGAAATCCGCTTTTGAAAAAGTGCTCACCGAACCGGCGCGGCACGCGAGCGTGCAAAACAACGGCGACAAATTCGAGCTCGCGGACGGCTCGGTGGTGATCGCGGCGATCACGAGCTGCACGAACACGTCGAATCCATCGCTGATGCTGGGCGCCGGGCTGCTGGCGAAAAAGGCCGTCGAGCGCGGGCTGACGGTGAAGCCGTGGGTGAAGACGAGTTTCGCGCCCGGATCGAAAGTGGTGACCGACTACATCGAGAAGGCCGGGCTGTGGCCGTTTCTGAACGAGCTGCGGTTCAATCTGGTGGGCTACGGCTGCACCACGTGCATCGGCAACAGCGGGCCGCTCTCGGATTCAATCGGCAAGGCGATCAAGGAGAATAATCTCGTCGCAGTCTCGGTGCTGAGCGGCAATCGCAATTTCGAAGGGCGCATCAATCCGCTGTGCCGCGCCAACTATCTAGCGTCGCCGCCGCTGGTGGTGGCGTACGCGATCGCGGGGCGCATGGATTTCGATATCGTCAACGAGCCGATCGGGCAGGACAAGTCCGGCAAGGCCGTCTACCTGCGCGATATTTGGCCGACGCCGCAGGAAGTGGAAGCGACGATGCGCAGCTCGGTGACGACCGAAATGTTCCACAAGGAATACGCGGACGTCTTCACAGGTGACGATCAGTGGCGCGCGCTGCCCGTGCCCGAGGGCGATCTTTACGCGTGGGACGACAAATCGACCTACATCAAGAACCCGCCGTATTTCGAGAAGATGCCGGTGAAGCCCGGCGCGATTTCGGATTTGCGCGGGCTGCGCGCGCTGGCTGTGCTTGGGGATTCGATCACGACCGACCACATTTCACCGGCCGGGTCGATTCCGGCGGACAGCCCCGCGGGAAAATATCTAATGGCGCACGGCGTGCAGCCGAAAGATTTCAATTCGTATGGGGCGCGGCGCGGCAATCATGAAGTGATGATGCGGGGCACCTTCGCGAATATTCGCCTGCGCAATCAGCTCGCGCCCGGCACCGAGGGCGGCTGGACCGTCCATCAGCCGGGCGATCAGCAGATGACGATTTACGACGCTGCGATGAAATACCGAGAAGAGGGCGTGCCGCTGCTGGTAATCGCGGGCAAGGAATATGGCTCTGGCTCATCGCGGGATTGGGCCGCGAAGGGGACGATTCTGCTCGGAGTGCGCGCTGTGCTGGCCGAGAGCTTCGAGCGCATCCACCGCAGCAATTTGGTCGGAATGGGCGTGCTGCCGCTCGAGTTTTTGCCGGGCGAAAACGCGAAGTCGCTCGGCCTGACCGGCCTCGAGATCTTCGATTTCGAGGGGCTGGCGCAGAATTTCGAGCCGCGAAAGAAAATCAAAGTGCGCGCTCGCGATGCCGCCGGCAAAACGAAAGATTTTACGGCTCTTGTCCGCGTCGACACTCCTTTCGAGGTCGCCTATTACCAGCATGGCGGCATTCTGCAGTACGTCCTTCGGCAGATGCTCTAACCGCAACTGTACGCTCCCGCACAATTGATTGCCCTTGACGGCCCGTGCCGGAATCGACAATATATCGCCCACACAAGAGGGTTGGGCGCTCACGATCGTTCCAGGCTGCGCGCGTAGTATTTGGTTCGCGCCCGGCTGGGACTGAAATCACTTGGGGCTTGGTTAGCCACCCAGAGGCGGCCATGCAAAACCGGCATCGATTCCTTCGCGGCTGTCTCGCGGCCGCAGCGTTCGCTTTCCTCTCTTTCGCCGTTTTCGCACAAACCAGCAACGTGCAGCCGCGCATTGCGGCGGCCATCGACGAATCGCGCCTCACCACTCTGCGCGGCAACACCCATCCACTCGCGCGGCCCGAGTTCGACCGCGGCGCGGCGCCCGATTCCCTGCCCATGCTGCGCATGCTGCTCGTGCTGCAACGCAGCCAAGCGCAGGAGGCCGCGCTCGAAACGCTCATGGAGCAGCAGCAGGACAAATCTTCGCCCAACTATCACGCGTGGCTCACGCCGCAGCAATTCGGGCAGCAGTTCGGCCCCGCGGATGCGGATATCCAGACGATCTCGTCGTGGCTGGAGTCGCATGGCTTCACGGTGAACCGCGTCTCGAACGGGCGCACGGTGATCGAATTCTCGGGCACGGCGGGGCAGGTGCGCGACGCGTTTCACACCGAGATTCACCGCTACAACGTGAATAACGAGGATCACTGGGCCAATGCGAGCGACCCGCAGATTCCGACGGCGCTGACGCCGGTGGTCGCGGGGATCGATTCGCTCTACAACTTTCCGCGGCACGCCATGCACCACGTCGCTGGCGTTGTCTCGAGGTCGAAGGCCACTGGCAAGCTGCAATCGGCGACGCCGCTATTCACGCTCGGGGGCCAATGCGGCCTCTTCAACAACTGCTACGGGGTTAGTCCGTATGACTTCGCGACAATCTACAACGTGCTTCCGCTGGGGAATGCGAGCCCGGCGACGGACGGCACGGGCGAGACCATCGCCATCGTGGCTGAGACCGATATCGCACTTTCGGATATCAGCAGCTTCCGGAGCTTCTTCGGCCTGCCAGCGAAGAGTCCGACCATCATCCTCGACGGGCCCGATCCCGGCACGGTCCAGGGCGACGAAACGGAATCCGATCTCGACATCGAGTGGGCGGGCGCGGTTGCGAAGGGAGCGACGATCGACGTTGTAACCTCGGAGAGCACGGAAGCAAGCCTCGGCGTGGACCTATCCGCTCAGTACGTGGTGGACAACAACCTGGCTCCGATCCTCAGTGAAAGTTATGGGATTTGCGAACTGTTTCTGGGATCCGCGGGAAACCAATTCTACAACCAACTTTGGCAGCAGGGATCGGCTCAGGGGATCACGGCGCTGGTCGCGACGGGCGACAGCGGCTCGGCGGTCTGCGACCGAAACAATGGGAATACCGGCGCGGCCCAACTGGGATTGTCGGTGAACGGATTTTCGTCGACGCCCTACAACATCGCAGTTGGCGGCACCGATTTCTTCGACCTGACGAATCCAACAACCTATTGGAGCGGGATTAACTCAGTGCCGCCGGGGGCTCCGGCCGGGACGCTTGCTACCCTTTCCGCGCTTTCATATATTCCCGAAACCACTTGGAACGATTCCTGCACCAACGCGGTGTTCGGAAATCTGCTCGGCTATAGCGCGAATGCGGAAACCAATTGCAACAACCCCCAGTTGACTTCGTACGGTTTCGTGACGGCCGTTGGCGGATCGGGAGGAAAGAGCAATTGCACGACCTACGACGGCACAAGCCCATTGTCCTGCACAGGCGGCTATGCCAAACCAACGTGGCAGACGGGCACGGGGGTGCCGACGGATGGAAAGCGTGATGTGCCGGACGTTTCGTTGTTTGCGGCCTACGGATCACCATCCGGAGCGTTTTATCTGATCTGCGAGGCTGACGCGCTTCCGGCCGGCTACACCTCATGCGATTCAGCCGACCCGAACACCGAGTTTCTCGGTGTCGGCGGCACGTCCGCGTCGACGCCCTCCTTTGCGGGAATCATGGCACTCGTCGACCAGAAGACGGGGTCCCGCCAGGGGAACGCCGATTATATTCTGTACAAGCTTGCGGCGCAGTCCGGGGCGAGTTGCAATTCGAGCAACGGCACCGGAACGAACTGCGTATTTTACGACGTAACCAACGGAACGATCGCGATGCCGTGCGGTACAGGGAGCCCAAACTGCAACACTGCGACCCAGGGAGATGCGGTGGGCGTGCTCTCGGGATACTCCACGACCTCCGGTTACGACCTTGCGACCGGACTTGGCTCCGTAAATGCGAATAACCTTGTGAAGGCGTGGACGACGGCCAATACCGCGCTCAAGACGAGCACGACAACGTTGAGTCTCAACTCAGGGACTCCCGTCAACATTACGCACGGTCAATCCGTCCCCGTGAGCATCGACGTGAGCGGAACGGGCGGGACGCCGACGGGAAACGTTTCGCTGATCGCCAACGAGGGACCGAACGGCGCAACGGGAGCAACGGACGGCGTCCAAGGATTCGTCCTGAACAGCACCGGCATGGCGTCCGGATCCACCAACGCGCTTCCCGGCGGCTCTTATACTGTCGTGGCTCAATATTCAGGGGACGGCACGTTCGGATCGAGCGCATCCTCGCCCCCGTTCTCTGTCACGGTCGCACCCGAAGCGAGCAAGGTGTCGATTGCCTACGAACTGATAAACCCGAACAACGGAACGATCTCGAATTCGAACGCTACGACTGCGGCGTTTGGCACGCCCTCATTTTTGCGTATCAACGTGACGAGCCAAGCGAGCGACGCCTGCCCCAACAACGTACCCGGGAACACCGGCTGCCCGACCGGCAGCGTCACGCTGGCGGATAGCTATAACGGGGGCGCGAGCGGCCCACTGGATGGCGGCACCTTCGCTTTGAACGTGCAAGGGTACACGGAGGACCAGGCAATCGATCTTCCCGGTGGCACTCACCAAATTGCGGCGACGTACAACGGAGACAACAGTTTCTCCGCGCCCACTCCCAATCCGACCACGGACACATTGACGATCACGCCGGTTGCAACAAACACCGCCTTCGAGTATGTCAGCGCGAGCAGCGTAGCATTTGGCTCGAGCGTATCCTTCTCCGCGGTTCTGATGGCGCAAAACGTATACTCCAGCATTGTTCCCACGGGATCCCTTAACTTTTTCTCGGGGACGACGCAACTGGGCAGCGCGCCATTACAGGTGTGCGGGGCCAACGCGCCGGGCGTGATAACAGCATGCGCCAACTTCAGCACTTCGTCGCTGCCGCACGGCCTGGACAGCATCACAGTGACGTACAACGGAGATGCCAGCTACGCTGGGTCCTCCTCCTCCAACATCTTCATAACCGTGTTGTACCCCGCGACGGTGGCGGTGAGCTCTTCGAGCCCGACCGCTTCGTTTGGATCGCCGGTGACGTTTACGGCCCACGTAACGACGACCCAAAGCGGTGGACCCACCATTACTGGGAACGTCTCATTCTCGACGGATTATGGCCTGGCGCTGGGAAGCGCGACACTTTCCAATGGATCGGCACCGGTCACGAGCTCCGCAATATCGGGCGGCGTGCACAACGTCTTTGCTTATTACTCAGGGGATACCAACTACGAGTCTGTTTCGAGCGCGGTTACGGAAACGATCACCAAGGCAAACACGACGACAGGGGTCGCGATGTCAAACAGCACAATCACGAGCGGGCAAAGCGTCACGCTGACGGCGACGATTTCCGGGGGAGTGAACGGCGCGGCGGCGCCGTCCGGGACGGTGCAGTTCGAGTCGAATGGCGTCGCGGTCGGTGGTACAGTGACCGTAGCAGGTGGCCAAGCGCAGTTGATGACTACGACGCTTGCGGTGGGCTCGGACCAGATTATCGCGGTTTATGGGGGCGACAACAACTACAACGGTTCTACGTCCTCGCCGATCACCGAAACTGTAAACGGGGCGCCCTCATTCACGATTAGCGCGAATCCGACGACGATTCCAGTGACGGCGCCGGGGCAATCGGGATCGACGGTGCTGACGTTTACCGCGCAGAACGGATTCAGCAGCAACGGCGCGATCACCGTGACGCCGACGTGCTCGGGCTTGCCATCGGAAACGAGCTGCAGCTCCGGTGCTTCGATCACGATACCGACGAACGGCACGGCGATCGCGACGGTGATGTTTCTGACGATGGCGCCCTCGGCGGTGATTCCCGCGTCGCGCGACCGGCGAGACATTGGCGGCTGGCGCCTGACCGCGGGCGCTCTGGCTCTGGCGTGCGTGCTGTGCGCGGCGATGCTGGCGTTCGGCTATCGCGAGAAACGCCGTGGCTGGGGCATCGCTCTGATGTTTGCAGTGTTCGCGTTGCTGGCGGTGAGTGTGGGCTGCGGTGGTGGTGGCGGAGGGAACACAGGCCCGCCTCCAAATCCGGGCACGCCGGTGGGGAATTACACCGGCGTTTCGATGACGGTGACGATCAACGGCGTCACGGAAACGATTCCTGGCCTGACGATCGACGTGGAGTAGCGCAAAAGCTGAGGGCGTCGTATCTTCGAGGGCGATGTTCGCGCACTTCGCTTCGATTCTGCCGCCGGTACCCTCCGGAACCGAGCTGACGGCGCTGCTGGTCGTCGTTTGCTTTTCGGCGGGGCTCAACGTGTACGCCACGGTGGCGATGCTCGGACTGCTGAGCCATGCGCACGTTCTCACGCTGCCGGCTTCGCTGCGGCTGGTCGACAACTGGTACGTCATCGCGGTCTGCGGCGTTCTCTTCCTCGTCGAGTTTGTCGGCGACAAAATTCCGATTTTCGATCTGCTGTGGAATGCGATGCAAACGTTTGTGCGCGTGCCGGTGGCGGGGCTGCTTACCTACGGCGCGACGGCCCAATTGCCGGAGTGGGAGCGGCTGGTTGCGACGCTGGTGGGTTCACTGATCGCGCTGGCCGCACACAGCGGGAAAACCGCGGCGCGGGCGGCGGTGTCACATTCGCCGGAGCCCTTTTCCAATATCGCGCTGAGTCTCAGTGAGGATACGCTCGTGGTGTTTCTGATGTGGTTTGCCACGCGGCACGCGTATGCGGCCGCGGGAATCGCGGTGGTGGGGCTCGTCGTGATTGCCGTGATGATTCGCGCGGTGGCGCGGGCGATGCGCAATCTTTTCGGCGAGACTGAGGGCGCGCTCGCGAAGAAAGCGTAGAGGGGACTGGGTGCGAAGGCCCCACCCTCACAAAACGAGGATGGGGCACCCGAAACATCAAGGCAGGGGCTTCGGCGTTAGTTCTTCTTTTTGCCGAAGAGGCCGCCGAGAGACTTGGCTGCGCCCGTGGCGGTGCCGGCGGCGCCCGTGGCATTCCCGCCGAGGCCCTTGGCCATGTTGCCGGCCATGCCCTTAACGTCAGGGAGGAATACCGGATTCGACGTTGTGCCGGTGATGGTGAACGGAATGCCCTCGGAATTCTTGCTACTGCTGAATGAGGTGAGCGCCGACGTGACCGTGCCCATGCCTCCCGCGAGCTTCGCCGACATTTTGCAATTGAGCTGATTGGTCGCGCTGACGTTGGCTGTGCCGGTGACGGTGCCGATCGAGGGGACGACCACGATCAAATCATTGGCCTGCGTCCCGCTGGGATCGACGTGGAGATTTGCGTTCAGCTTTTGAATTTCGGTGTCGGAGCCGCCTCCGCCGCCTGCGCCGCCAAGCCCCGGAAATGACGAAAGCGCGCCGAGTTTCGACTTCAAACTGAATCCCGAAAGCTTGGCGTTCGACAGCTCCTCAGGACCCACGATTACGAGTCTATTCACTGGCCCGGTGATCGTCAGACTGAGATTCAGGCTGCCGCTCGTAAGCGCGGCGCCTGAAGGCAGCGTCACGCCGACTGCCGGCAGGACGCCTTCGAGATCGGCGACGGGCATGCCGCTTCCGTTGAGCTTCATATCGAGCTTGGCGGTGGCGCCCGAGGTGTCGTAGCTGCCAGTGAGATGGGCGAGCGCGCTGCCGATGTGGACGTCGCCCGTGCTGAGGACGCCCGTCTGCTTCTTCATGTCGTACGCTGTGGCGTAATCGACGTTGACCGGCACCTTCGAGGGCGAGCCGGCCGGTACGGCCTTGATCTTATCCGCCTTTACGGTGCCCTTCGAGGTCATCTGCTGGCCGTCGGAGGCGAGGTCGCCGGTAAAGTCGATCAATCCGGCAAGGCCGGAGGAGGCATCGACGAAGCCGGTGGAAGCAAGATCGAGATGCTCGACGTCAACGGTGGCGCTGAGGGGCGTCAGGGATGCATCGGTCGCATTAATCGGGCCGGCCTTGCCATCAACCTTGATCGAGCCATCGCCTGGCGTCTTCGCGGAGAACTTGAACGGAAATTGCGAGGTGTAGGAGAGGTCGGAGGCTTCAAAATTCACGTCGTGGTAGGTTTGCGTCTTCCCGCCGGCGCCGACCGTGCCCACGACCATCGTGCCATTGGTGAGCTTGAGTTCTTCGACCGAGAAAGCCGTGGCTGCGGAAGAGCTGGGGGCGCTCGTCTTTGCCGGAGCCTGCGACGCACCGGCGCCGAGGCTCGAAAAATTCCATTTGCCCGAAGACGAATGCAGAATCGAGACCTGCGGGTCGGTGATCGTGAAGGAGCTTACCTGGAGCTTCCCCGAAAAGATCAGCGGCATGAGCGCGACGCCGGCTTTCAGCTCCTTTGCCTGGAGGAAGGGCGAATGGCTGAAGGCGGGGTCGTCGGCGATCACGAGGTTGTCCACGTTGACGCTGCCCGAAATGATCGAGAGCCCGATGTTGCCGATCTCGACCTTGCGGCCCAACGCGTCCGTGAGTTTCGACTCGAGCGTGGGCTTGAAGCGGTTCACGTTGATCACGAAGGGCAAGATGATGACGATCAGCAGCAACACGACGATCACGATACCGATGATGGTGAGAGGCTTTTTCATGGCGATCCTCCGGCGGAAGACCTCTGCAGGGGCGTGCGGCACCCCAGGGAGGCATATCATACTCTCGCGGGCCGCCTGGAGCCTAGAATTCTGCCACCATTTGCGGACTGTCGGCATCCAATCGTTGTTGGTCTTAGTTTCGGTAGGGTATTTCTTGCCGGACTTCTAGGGTCTATTGCGGATTGGCTCTGAGGTGAATCTATCACATGCTGGCCCATACACACGTCGATCAGGCAGCCTCTGGGAGGCCGAAATGAGCGAGACTTGGCAGATCATGGTTGCTTCTTCGGATTTGGAGAACCGCCGCCACCTCGTATCGATCCTGGAACGGCAGGGGCTCGGCACCTTCTGTGCGGCTAACATGAGCCAGTGCCGCGAGATACTCGATAGCCAAAACGTCGGGCTGGTCTTCTGCGACCGTTCTTTTGCGGATGGCGATTATCGGGATGTGCTGGCCGCTACGGTGGGCCGAAAGCCAGGGCCGAAGGCGCGTGTCGTCCTGTTGGCGGCTGTCACCGACTCCGAGCAATACAGCAGGGCCAAGGATCTAGGGGTCTTCGAGGTGATCAGCGCGGCGTGCCGGCCCACGGACGTCGAATGGATGGTGATTCGGGCGAAACGCGACGAGCAGAGCGGCGCCGGGACCCTCGTTACCAGCCATGCAGCCAGGGCCGTGGGCGTGATCCGCGAGCGCAGCCACAGCGCCAGAGCGTGACGCGAAGATGCGCACCGTACTTATCGGATTGTTCGACCGTTACGCGCAGGCCGAGGATGCCGTCGAGGAACTCGAACTCGCGGGGATTGTCGGCGAGGAAGTCGAGATGGTGAGCGACGTCGACCGCGATTTGCGGGCCGACGAGCTTGGCTTTCAGCCGCACGACGGCATCCGCGAGCGTGTGGCGCGCGCATTGCACGGTCTACGCATGCTTGGTGCAAGCGAAGTCCACGACGACTCTGGCGAGATGCCGAACTACATCGGCGAGCAGGAGTTTTACGCCACGCACGTGAAGCAGGAGGGCGCGATCCTGGTGGTGCGGGCTCCGAGTCAAATCCTAACCGCCCGAGCCGAAGCCATCCTGAATGAGCACGGCTCCAAGACGCGCGACGACGGCAAGGGCGGCGTGCTCATCGTCGAGGAAGATGACCGGCCCCACCAGCGTAGCGCCGGGAGCGCGACTTAGCGCCCCTCGGCATTGCGTTCCGCGCAATTCACGCACAAGCGAGCCCAGGGCAAGGCTTCCAGCCGCGCCTTGGGAATCGACGTCTCGCAGACACCACACACCCCGTAGTTTCCCGCCTTGATTCGCGCAAGCGCGGCTTCGACCTCGCGCAGGGTGCGGCGCGCGCGATCGAGCGCAGCTGCCGCCCAATCGGTCGAATAGTTCTGGATTGCCACATCTCCTTCATCGTCAGGCTCGGCCTGCACGGCAACTTCGCGGAGCAGATCGGCGATCCGCGCATTCAGTTCTCGCTTTCGAAGGAGAAGCGCCGTCTCGAAAGCGTCGTAACTCCGGTTGGCTGGCGTCTTGCCTATTCTTGCTGTCGCAGTATGGCTCATTGTGATGGACCTCAATTCCCCAATTCGTCGTCCTTCGCGAGGGCGACCGAATTTAGATTAGTGCGCTCTAACTTAGACTGCTCTCGGGCTCGAGCGGTGAGCATAGTCCTTCACCGGCGAGCCGCATATCCGGCCAGTTCTATATAGGTGCAGGGATTCGATGTAGCTTTGGCTCGTTTGGATGCGGCCGGCTTTTTCGCGAGCTAAAGCCTCACGCTTCTATCATTACGGGCGGGCAGCTTAGGATGAAGGAATTGGTGGCCGAGCGCTTGAGCCGGCGGCGGCTGGGGCGGTCTTCGAGTCGGTGACTGGAACGCTTTCGACGTCGAGCCCGCCGGTTGCGCCGTGAAGCGAGATTTTCGAGACCTCGGCTGGAACGTTGTTGAAGACGAGGATGTAGCGGATGCTCTGGCCATACGGAACGTCGAGATTGATGCGCTTCTCGCCGTCAGCATTCAGGAAAAATCCGATGGTGCGCTCGTGGCGATCGCCGCGGTCGTCGACAACGTAGGTGTCGCTCCACGCCATTGAGCTATCAAGTTGGGTGCCGCTCTTATCCTGATTGCTGAGATCGGTGTCGCACAGCACCTGCGATCCCTGCCGGCTGCAACCGTATACAGTGAGAATCGAATTGCTGCCCTGGGCCATGCCCAAAGCTCCGGCGGGCAAAGGCGAGCGGGCGGGGCTCTTCGATGCGGAAGTTGAATTTGCGGGTGCGGCGGCCTTCGTGGAGGCGGTCTTCGTAGATGTCGCCGACTTGGAGGTCGCCGAAGCGGAATTGGCGTTTCCGGTTCCCGCAAGGCTCGAAACGAGGCTCGTCACGGACGCGGGTGTCATTGAAGTGGAACCGGTTGAAGCCTTCGCGCTCGAGGTCGTCGCGGACTTGCTGGCGGGAGTCTTTGCGGCCTTGGCAGCGGCGAGTTGAGAGGCGCGCTGCGCGGCAGCAGCCTGCGCCGCAGCTTGACGTTGCGCAAGAGCTTGTGCGGCCGCGGCCTGACGCGCGGCTGCGGCTTGCTGAGCCGCTTGACGTGCCGCGGCCACCTGGGCGGCTCGTTGAGCGGCGGCGGCCTGTGCGGCGGCTAGACGCGCGGCAGCGGCTTGTTGAGCTGCGAGCTTCGCGGCGGCAGCCTTCTGGGCCGCAGCTTCGCGTGCGGCTGCCGCGGCGGCCTGACGCTCCGCGGCCGATTCTGCGGCCGAAGGCGTTTGAGCCTGTGATGTTCGAGGCGAAGCTGAAATTGGGAGAACAACCAGGAAGAGAGCAAGGCCGAAACGAACAATCCTAGGAAACATGCCTGGGATCCTATTCTGAAGTTTGTGTTTCTAGTCTATTACTGCGTAAAAAGATACCTTGGCCGCCCGGAGTCGTCAACCACGAGCTAGGTCCTTGCGGACCAGTCTCGTTTGTACCTTCGCAACGGACGCTACGACAATCCGCGCGTCCAGTGTTGGTTCCCCGGTTCTCCCAGGAGAGTTCCACTTTCTTTGCAGGCGAATGTGGGAGGACGAGTATGCGGGCGCAGCGCGATCTGCGACGCCGATCTGTTTTTGAGCGCGGTATAATGGGCCATGAGAATTTTATTGTTCAGCGGGAAGGGCGGCGTGGGCAAGACGAGCCTGGCCGCCGCGACGGGCGTACGGCTTGCCGAAATCGGCCACCGCACGCTGGTGATGAGCATCGATCCCGCGCACAGCCTGGCGGATTCGTTTGATCTTGGCGGGGACCTTTTTCACACGAAAACCTCCGATCCATTTCCCATCAGCGACAAGCTTTCGATTTTCGAGCTGAACATCCAGAAAGAGATCAAGCGCCACTGGCAGGAAATCTCTTCGTACGTTACTTCCGTGCTGCGGACCACCGGAATCAGCGGCGTGGAAGCCGAAGAACTCGCGATCCTGCCGGGCATGGAAGAACTCAGCGCGATGATGTACATCAACGAATACCGGCGCGAGCAGCGCTATGACGTGATCGTGCTGGATGCGGCGCCGACCGCGGAATCCATGCGGTTCATCAGCATGCCGACGACGCTCGACTGGTACATGAAGCACATTTTTCCGTTCCAGCGAAACCTGCTGAAGGCGGTGCGGCCGATCGCGAATCGCGTGGCGCCCTTCGAGCTGCCGACGGACAGCTACTTCGCCAACATCCGCAATCTATTCGAGAAGCTCGAAGGCGTGGACGACCTGATGGAGGATCCGTACACGACGAGCGTGCGGCTGGTGACGAACCCGGAAAAGATGGTGCTGCGAGAAACGCAGCGCGCGTTCGTCTATTTCTCGCTGCACGGGCTGACGGTGGATGCGGTGATCGTCAACCGGCTGCTGCCGCGGGACGTGACGGACGCGTTTTTCGCCGAATGGCATACATCACAGGAAAAGGTGCTCGAGGAGATCGAGGAATATTTCGCCCCGGTTCCAGTGCGGCGCGTGCCGCTTTTCGCGCACGAGGTACTCGGAAAAGAGCGGCTGCGGGAGCTGGCCGGCGTGCTGTATGATGAAGGCGAAGACCCCGCCGCCGTGACTCGAACGGAGAAGCCTTACACGTTCGGGAAATCGGACGGGATTTACGAGATTCGCCTGCTGCTGCCGTTTGCGGCGAAGGGCGAAGTGGGATTATTCAAGAAGGGCGACGAACTCGTCGTCGAGATCGGCACGCTGCGGAGGCACATCGGGCTGCCGCGGTCGATGGCGACGCTGCTTCCGTCTCGAGCGAGACTCGATAACCGGGTTCTCACCGTCGAGATGAAGGAGACGCAATGAGCACCGAACAGACCGCTTCAAATCCGAATCCGGCAAGTCAAAGCGTGGGAACCGAGCGTTGCGTTTGTCATGAGGTGATGGACCACGTGGCGAAAATCTTTGAAGTTTCGCCTGAGGTGAAGCAGCATCTGGCGAACTCGCGCGTGGAATTCCTGAAGGCGATTCGCGCCGTGATCGATCAGCGCATCGAGCACCTTTCGAGGACGGAGCAGCACGGGTCGCGCATCGCGGTCGAGTAAGGCGAAGCGCCATAGCGAAGCCTTGCACGAGTCCGGGTGCAGCAAGCGGCACCCCTACAATCGCCACGAATTTCGCGCGGGTCCTGGATGCTAGCTAGACCCACTCTCCTGCGCGCATCACCGGCTCCGAATTTCCCGCCGCGCTGATGCCGTCCACATCGATGTGCTTCGATCCGATCATCCAATCCACGTGAATCAGGCTGGTGTTTGCGCCGCGTGATGCAAGCTGCTCGGGCGTTTGTGTGTCGCCATCTTTTAGGCAGGTGCTGTAGGCCTGGCCGAGGGCGACGTGGCAGGCGGCGTTTTCGTCGAAGAGTGTGTTCATGAAGAGCAGGCCGCTCGATGCGATCGGCGATGAGTGCGGGACGAGAGCGACTTCGCCCAGCTTGCGCGCGCCTTCGTCCGTCTCGATCATGCGCTGCAGCACTTGATTGCCCCGCGCGGCGTGGGCCTCGACGATCTTCCCGGCCTCGAATCGCACCGAAATCTCCTCGATCATCGTGCCCTGATACGACAGCGGCTTGGTGCTCGTGACACGGCCTTCCGTGCGGTCCTTGTGCGGCGTGGTGAAAACTTCCTCGGTCGGCATATTGGGAATGCAGTAGCGGCCGTTGCGCGCCGTGGTGCCACCGCCGAGCCAGAGATGGCCGTCGGCGAGGCCAACGCGGAGATCGGTGCCGGGCCCGCGGAAGTGCAGGGCGGCGTAGCGCTTCTCATTCAAGCGCTCGGCGCGGGCGTGTAAGTTGGCGTCGTGCGTTTTCCACGCGGCTACCGGATCGGTCTGATCGGCGCGCGATGCGGCGAAAATGGCCTGCCAGAGGCGGGCGAGCGCTTCGTCCTGCGGCAGATCGGGGAACACCGCTGCGGCCCAAGCGGGAGTGGCACAGGCGCAGATCGTCCAATTGATTTCGTGGCGCGCGATCAACTCGAGCGCGGGGCGGTACGCTTTCGAAGTGGCGCGATTCACGCGGCTCACCTTTTCGGGATCCTCTTTCGAGAGCAGCGAAGGATCGTTGCCGGCGATCGCGAGGCGTGCGGCGCCGCTGCGGTATGCCGCAGCCATGCCTTCGTAGAGCCACCCAGGCGCGGCGTCAAAGCTCGCGTCTGAGCCGTAGCGGAAGCGGGCGAGCGCGGACTCCTCGTCGGCGAGCAGCGACGTGACAACCGAGGCGCCCGCTTTGTAAGCGTGCTGCGTGATCAGCCGGGCCAGCGGGACCGCGTCGAGCATTGCGGTCATCACCAGCTCCTGTCCGGGCGCAATTCCCAGGCCCACGTGTACGGCGACTTCGGCGAGGCGATCGAGATTCTTTTCGAATTCGGGAGTCTGAACGAACTGTCCTTTGGCAAAGGCGGTGGTTGAGGTCATGAGTTCATTATCACGCGAGCTGCGGCGCGTTGACAATGTTGGGCGAGCAGCAGCGACGCTGGAATCCTACCAGATCGTCTGAAGCGCCTTAGACTGGCGGATCTCCCGGTCCGCGGTCACCAGAGGCAGCCCTTCGACGAGTGCAGTGGCTCCGATGAGGCGGTCTGCTGGATCGTTCGGGTAGCCCGCCGCAAACCCCAAGGCTCGCACGCACGCGCGGCCAGTAATGGGCAGAACGACAAAACGTGCTTCCACTTCCCGGAAAAACGACTCGAGGCTGGCATTCAGGCGAATGCGTCCCTTGTCTACGAGTATCGCGAGCTCGAAGAGCGTAATGTCAGAAATCGCGAGCCCGTCGCTCTTCATTCGCGCATGCTCGATTGCCGCGCGAGCCTTTTGCGAGAGCCGGGTCTGGTCCAGCGCGAGCCAGATCACAACGTGCGTGTCGAGGAGAATCACTGCAGTTTGCCCCACTCCTTGGCTGAGAGTGCGGGCGAAACCACATCGCCCACGATTACGCCTTTGCCCGCGAAGAAATCGAAGATTTCATCGGGCTCCTCAGTTACCGGGACCAGCTTCGCCACAGGCTTGCCTCGCTTGGTAATCACGACGGTTTCGCGCTTGGTCTGAACCTCGTCCATAACCGCAAGGCACTTCGCTTTGAAAGATCCCGCTGCCATTTTCTTCATGCCGACCTCCTCGGACTATGGTCATTATACCATGGTCATATATGAGAATTGCTGAAAGGCCGTAGCTGTGTGTCGTGAATTCGCCGGCGAGTCGATTCGGGTTCCTCTTGCGGAGTTTGGCTGGGATGCTAGGACTCGAACCTAGATACCGGGTTCCAGAGACCCGTGTCCTACCGATTGGACGACATCCCATCATTTCGATCCCGCCTCGCGTCGCCAGACTGCCCGGCGCAAAGCGTCCGGCCGAATCGCTTCCCCACCGGCGGGGCAACAAAAAAGGCCGCAGGCGCGACCTACAGATACTTTACTGGCGGAAGGTAATTTCGTCAACGGGTTGCATTAACACTACAGGCGATTTGGCTTAGTTCTGTCTCGCGCTTCTCTTTGCTTTCCCATTCGTGTGCCGCAGTACCGCATTGCGGACAATACAACACGGCTGGTAATTCTGCCTTGTTTACGGCTCCCGGTTTGCGCTGAAGCTCTGCTCCGCAAAACGAGTGAAGAAAGATGATTCTTTCACTCTTTACAGCTACCGTTACTTCTGTCACGTGCACCTCCCATCTCCTCATACAACTTCCAGAAGTCCCTAACAAGGAAAAGTTGTTCTCGCCCCAGAAATTTGCGCGGCGGTAAAATGACGGCATGCCCTATGCGCCTGTGACCATTCGCCGGTGGGATCGGTCATGCCCACACTGTGGGAAATTGTTCGCGAGTACGTTTGACATCGGCGCGGTCCGTCTCGGTCCGGGACGCCGCATCTGCTTGTACTGCAACCGAGAGTTTGCAGACGGGTCTCTAGAGTGGCCCGAACTGACACGAAAACAGAGGCGGCAGTTTCTCTTTGAGGCCTGCCGGTGTTCGCTCTAGTTTTTGGGGGTTTTGTAGGGATGGTCATCTACGCTGGAAATTGCCAATCCTCAAACGGAAGATGCGGCATTCTTTTTCGCAGGGTGCGCAGTGGTCGCTGGCGCACTGCTACTCGTAATCTTTTATATATTCTCTTGGCGGACCATAACAAAATCCAAGCAACGGTACGCACAACGCCTTTGAACTTAATGTCGGCGAGAAATAATCGGCACTAAGCGCTTGTTGCGGATGCGGAACTGTTGGTCGCGCCAGTGGATGCGCTGCGGGAAGAAGCTGGCGAGCCAGACGATGAAGGCGAAGGCGTCGCGGAGCGGCAGCATCCACTGCTTGCGGCGGACGAGATCGTCGCGCATGCCGCGCGCGCCCACGCCGAGCGCCACTTCAACGCGCAGCAAAGAGTATGCCGCCGCAAACGTGAGCGCGCCCTGCCACGAATGGAGCAGGAATATGCCGACGAGCGCCCACACGAGCCCGTGGGTGAAAATCAGGCCGAGATGTCCCCAGGGGCGCGAATAGCGGATCGCGAGATTCCAGCGAAGCTGGTGACGGAAGGCTTCGCCGAGCGTCTGATGCGGATAATCAATGGCCACCGGAAATGGGCTGAGTTCGATGCGATGGCCGCGCGCGGCGATGCGATTGCCGAGTTCGTAGTCGTCGCAGAGATAATCGGCGAGCGATTCGAAGCCGCCGATTTCGGCGAGGCGCCGCTTGGTGGTCGCCATCGCCGCACCGAGCATGAAGTCGAGGCTGCCGCCGCCCCCGAGCCATGCGACGAGCACGCCGGGCGCGAAATCGGCGCTATTGCCGAGGGCTTCGAGATCGGCGGCGAACGAACCGTCGGTGATCCCGCGATAGAGGCAGGTGACGCCGCCGATCGTCGGATCGCTGAACGGTGCGACGATCGCGGGCAGGAATCGCGGATCGACGCGGACGTCGCTATCGGTAACGATGAGGACGTCGTGCCGCGCCTCGCGCGCCATGCGTGCGAGCTTGTTGACCTTGTCGCTGACGCCCACTGGCTCGGAGCCGATCAGCAACCGGATGGCGCAGTCCGGAAAATCGCGCATCAGTTTTTCGATTACTGGAATCGCGGGCTCGAATTCGTCGGTGACGCAGAAGAGGATTTCGTACTCGGGGTAATCCTGGCGGCAGAAGCTCGCGTAGTTGTCGTAGGTCTCGCGGTCGACGCCGCGGATCGGTTTGAGGATGCTGACCGGCGGAGTGAAATCGGAAGGCGTTTCAGCCGTAGCCGCGGGCTTACCGCGAAAGAATTTTCCGGCGGCGATGATCGCGGCGGCGTAGTAGAAGAAGGGCGCGGCCGCCAGCACCAGGAGCGCGTCGCGAAACGCCATCCAGCCGGTCATTGCGATCCCTCTTCCGCTAGCCCTTGCCCAGCGCGACCAATAGTACGCCAACGCACACGATGAACACGCCGAACCAGCGTTGCGGCGTGACACGTTCACCGAGAAACAGCTTGCCGCCGAGCGTGCCCACCGCGTAGCTGAGCGCGGTGGCGGGAAACACAAAGCTCGCCTTGTCCATCGACAACATTCCGAGCAAGGAAAAGAAACCGGCCGCCATCAGGGTGACGCCGATCCAGAACCACGGAACCTGCATCGCGCGCACGATCACGTGGGCGATCGCGTGAGGGCGGAAGTCCGTGACCTCGCCAACTATCTTCATCGCGCGCGACATGCACATCTCGCCGCACGTCCCCGGAACCACAATCAGGAAATATAGGATCGAGGCGGTGAGCACAATCAGTGCTCCGTGGTCCGCGGCTGCGTGTGCCCCACGACGAAAACGCCGAGGCAAACCAGGGCGACGCCGGCCCAGCGCAGCGGGCGCACCGTCTCATGCAGCAGGAAATGCGCGAGCAGCGCCACCACGAGCGTCGAGATCGACGACGCCGGCAGCACGTAGCTGTAATCAGCCCAGGAAAGCACGAGCAGGTAGGCCACGAAAAACGCGAGCAAAAGGCCGATGCCGATCCAGATTGTGGAGGAGGTGAAAGCAGCGAAGAAGAAGTTGAAGAGTTCGGAGGGCGCCCAACCCGGCATCGCGCCCACTTGCTCCATGCCCTTGCGAAGGAACATGTCGCCGAGCGGAGCGACGGAAACCATAATCACGATCAGGACGATGGTTTTGAAATGCAGGCCCTGCGACGACGTCATGCCTCTTGCGACTCGCCTGTCACTCCCACGGCGGACGGCGGATTCATCGGCGGCACGGAGACGAGCGATTTCTTCTCGACGCCCTTGCGCGTGCGCGCCACCTTCACGCGATCCGCGCGAAGCTTCATGAAGTCGACGGCTTCGTGGTAGAGGCGCTTGCGTTCATGCGAATCCCACAGCGCGTCGCGGACGATGCGCCACGCGACTCGCGGGCGGAAATAATAGCTGTCGTAGAAGCGGTTGACGGCTTCGACCATATACTCGCGGGAGAGCCCCGGATATTCGAGGTGCGGGAGCTGGTGGCCGCCATCGTCGGTGATCGCTTCGCCGGCGAGAAAGCCTTCACGCGTGCCCTTGTCGTAGAGCTCTGTGCCGGGATAGGCGTGGGCCATCGACACCTGAATCGTTTCGCAGTCGAGATCCTTCGCGAAGTTGATCGTCTTCTCGATCGTATCTTTCGTCTCGCCGGGAAGCCCGATGATGAAGTCACCGTGGACGTGAATGCCCACCTTCTTGCAGTTCTTGACGAAGTTGCGGCCCATCTCGAGGGTCTGGCCCTTCTTGATGTTCTTCAGGATCTGTTCGTCGCCCGATTCGAAGCCGACGATCAGCAGGAGGCAGCCCGCATCCGCCATGGCCTTCAACGTTTCGTAGTCGCCGTGGACGCGCGCCGTGCAGGACCACTGGAAGCCAACCGGCTTGAATTCCTTGCAGAGGGCGACGACGCGGTCTTTGCGGATGTTGAAAGTATCGTCGTCGAAGAAGAACTCCTTCGCCTGCGGGAACATCTTATGCGCCTGCTTGAATTCGCGCGCCACGTTTTCAACCGAGCGCTGGCGCCACTGGTGGCCGGAGAGCGTCTGCGGCCACAGGCAGAAGGTACAGAGCGCCGGGCAGCCGCGCGTGGTGTAGAAGGAAACGAACGGGTGCAGCAGGAATGGCACGTTGTAATTTTCGATTGTGAGATTCTTTTCGTAGACCTCGGTCGCGAACGGCAGCGCGTCGAGCTCTTCGGTCTGCATCAGCGGCCGCGATGGATTGTGAACCACCTTACCGTCTTTGACGTAACTCGCATTTCCGATCTCGGAGAGCGGCATACCCTTCGCGTATTCGACGACGGCGTGATCGAATTCGCCGCGCACGACGAAATCGAGGTCCGAGCTTGCCAGCAGGCTCTCGGCTGGCTTGATCTGCACGTGCGGGCCGACGAAGGCGATCTTCAGGTCTGGCTTGGCCTCTTTCATCGCGCGGGCCATGCGCAGGTCGGCGAGGAAACCTACCGTGGAGGTGAAAAGAACGACGAACTCGTAGTCCTGGGCCGTCTTGATCACTTCGGCGGGCGTGATGTGGTGCGGCGGACCATCGAGCAGGCGGCTGCCGGGCAGCATGCCTGCGGCGTAGGCGAGCCAAACCGGATACCAGTACGACTCAATCTCGCGCGTCGCGGGCCAGCGGGAACCTGCCCCTCCGTCAAATTTCTCGAAGCTAGGCGGGTTCAGCAGCAGCGTTTTCATCACAGACGGCATCAATACCCCCTCAGAAGTTTCGCCGACTACGGCCTCTACAGCCATTCTACTGCATTACGGAGCCCATCGAAAGCCAACCTTTTTCGATGCATCTTATTGAAAAACCTTGGCTAACTGGCCCGTGGCCTCGAGAAGATTGAGTTGGGCCTGCTGGCGGGCGAAATCGGCGTCCAAGAACGCGAGCCATTTGTTGCTTTCGTCAAGCCGCGCCTGCTCGATTTGCTGCAGCGTCGCGTTCCCCTGGTCGAATTTCGCCTGCACCTGTTGCAAGCTCTCCCGCGCAAGTTGCAAATCGAGACGAGCCACTTCGCGGCTGGCATCTAGCTCGCGCACGCTGCGTGCCTTCTGCTGCACGTCGAGGCGAACCTGCTGGCGCTTGTTGCCGAGAAGCAAATCGGCTTCGTCCAACTGGCTCTTCGCCAGCGCGGCATTCGCGGAGGTCTTCGCGGCAAAAAGCGGAATTGTGATCTGCACACCTACGTTGACATTGTTGCGTTCAAATTTGCTGTAAAACTCATTGTAATTATTGAATTTGCTCAGCACGCTGTACTGCCCCACGATGTCGATCGTCGGGAAATAGCTGAGATGTGCGCCGCGCAGAATATGCTGGCGCGCTTCGCGCTCGTTTTCCGCCTTGGCCACGCTTTGATCGTTTTGCAGGGCCAGGTCTTCCATGCCGGATTCGGATTGATCCACCGCGAAGGACGGCTCTTGCTGCTCGGCCTGGATCGACTGCGTCTCGGGTATTCCCGTGAGATCGCGAAGCTCTTCCTCGAGCGTTTCCTCGCGGTCTTCGAGCTTGATCGTCTGCTCGTTGATGCGCGCCAGAGCCAGTTGGCTGCGCGTCAGCTCGATCGGCAGCTCTTGATTCGCGGCCACGCGTTCGCGCAGCGCTTCGAGGATTTTCTCGGCACTGGTTCGCTCGGTGCGCATCAGGTCGAGCGAGTGCTGCACTTTCGCGAGCTCGAGGTATTCCGTCGCCGTGCGGACGATCACGTTGTCACGCACGTGATCCATTTCCAGCTTCTGGTTTTTCGCACGGTCCTCGGCAGCTTTCTGCTGGCCCTTGAGCCACGGATCGAAAAGTGTCTGCTGATAATCGAGCTGAAACACCGAAGGCGCGCCGCCTCCCGGCAGCGACGGGAAGCCGTGGGTGTATGCGAGGCCCGCGCCCGTGTAGAGATTCGGGCGGAAGGCCGCGCGGTCCACGCCGGCTTCGTTGGCCGCCACGTTGTATTGCACGCGAGCGAGCTTCAAGTCGCGGCTATTCTGCAACGCCAGCGTGATGGCCTGATGCATCGTCAAAGGCTGCGCGTCCTGCGCGCGCGCGGGCGCAACAAAGCAAATCGCCGCAACCGCCGCCATCGCAAACCTACTTGCCTTCACGTTCACCTTCCTTGCCGCTCCCGCACCCGCTATTCATAGTGCAGCGATCTCGCCGGTTCGAGTCCCGCGGCGCGGTTTGCCGGCAGATAACCGAACAGCAATCCTGTGGAGGAGGATACGATGAATGCCAGCGCCACTGAAGCCCACGACACCTGAACGCTAACATCGCCGGCATCGGGAATGAAGGTGATCAGGAAATTCAGCAGCGGTGGAATCGAGATCGCGATCAGGATTCCCGCGAGCGCGCCGATGCCGCTGATCACCATCGCCTCCATCAGAAATTGATAGCGGATGGCGTCGCGCGTCGCGCCGATCGCTTTACGAATTCCGATTTCGCGCGTGCGCTCTGTGACGGTGACCAACATGATATTCATGATGCCGATGCCGCTGATGGCCAGCGCGATCAAAGCGACCAGCACCAGCACCACCGTGAGCCCCATCGCGACGTTGCGCGCGGTCTCGAGAATGCTGCTCAGATTTTCCACTCGATAGTGCGCGGCGGGCCGGTGGCGGCTTTGCAGAATCTCCCCCGTTTGGCGAGTGACCGCCGGGACATCTTCGGAACTATCCGCCCGGGCGTAGAGCGTCTGGAAATAGTCACTGCCGGTGAAGGACTTGAGCAGCAAAAAAGGAATCAGCACGGATTCGGAGGTGATTTCCGACTCGCCAAGCGTAGCCACACGCTCGCGAAAGACTCCGATCACGGTGAAATGCAGCTCGCCTACCTGAATGTCGCGGCCCACCGGATCGCCGATGGGAGTGATGCGCTTCGCAAAAGCCTCCGTCAGCAAACACACCTTGCTTCCGGAGGCCAGATCGTCCTGATCGAAATACCGCCCGCTGAGGACTTCCAGATTGCGAATCTGCTGGAAGCCGTCCGTGACGCCCACGAGATTGATCATGCGCTTGTGCCCGCCCACGTCCATCGTCATCGAAAGCCAATTGGACCCAGCTGTTTCGGTTACGAGCTCGGGAAGGCCTTGCCGCACGGCCGCGCGATCGGCAGGCGTGAGGCGGTCCGCGAAAACCGTCGTTCCTCCTTCGCCCGTCGCGACGAGATGTGCGTACACAAGATTCGCGCCCACGCCTTCGATCTGAGCGAGGATGTAACGCTGTCCCGTGAGCGCGATGGTGACGACGAGCACGATCGAGGCAGTGCCGATCACGACGCCGAGCATCGTCAATGCCGAGCGCATCTTATTCGCGCGCAGCGCCTGCATCGCGAGCTGGAAAATCTCGCCCCACAAAGCCGTGGTGTTCCGCGTACTCGCCATGAAAAACTCTCGCTTCGACGTTCTGCCGCGGCGAGAAGAGCCGCGATCTTCGGAAACGCGCTATTGCGTGCTCTTGCCCAGCTTGTCGAGCCGCGCGTGCGCGTCCTTATCCCGCGGATCCAGCTGCAGCGCCGCGCGATACTGCTCCGCCGCGTCCGGCGTTTTTCCCTCGAGCTCGTAGACCCTGCCGAGCCACACGCGCGCCGAGGCGTGCGACGGCCAGTCGCTGCGGTCCGGCGTAGTTGCGAGATACGACTTCAGCTCTTGATCAACATCGGAGAGATTCTGGTTCGCCAGCACTGCCTCGACGCCACGGTAGAAGGATATGCGCGGGTCCTTGGGCCTCACCGCCGCTGCCGCTTGAATGGCGGTTTCAATATCGGCCGGGCGATGCTGAGCGATATAGAAATCGGCGACTTCGAGATACGGCTCGAGCTTCTCGGGCTTGGCTGCTAGCACCTGTTTGTACTCGCTCTCCGCCTGCTCGGTGTTCTTCAACGCCTCGCGGTCATAGAGGGCGCGCGCCAAATCTCCGGCCACGGGATCGATCGCCGCGATCGCGCTCGCCTGCGCCAGCGCCTCGTCCTTGCTGCCTCCGACGATCCACGGCGCATCGAGGCAAAACTCCTCAAGATCGCGCCGCGCTTCGATGTTCGATCCATTCAGATTGACAGCCTCCTCGAACTCCTTTTTCACTTTTCTCGCGAACGAGAAACTTCGGTCAACGTCGGCTTTTCCGCCGGCCGCTTCCCCGAGCCATTGGTGATAGACCGAATTCTTGGGATCGATTGCGACGGCCTTTTCCAGGTTGGCGATGGAGTTGTCGTAATCGCGCAGTTCGTAATAGCTCCGGCCAAGCCAGTAATAGACTTCGCCGTTCGGCGGAGTCTGCGAGGCCGCGGGCTGCAAGGTCGAAATCGCGCCCGAGTAGTTCCCTTCTTCAAACTGCTGCTGCGCCTGGGAGACTGTCGCGGAGTCGTCCGCGGGCGCCCCCGCCGCGCGCATCGCGCACCACGGAACCGCCGCGCACGCGCTCAGAATCGCCGCCATCAGCCAACGCCGCCGTGTTCTCACTCAGCCTCCGTCGGGCGAATCTCCATCCCGGTGCGCAGCTTTCGATCTCGCGGGAGCGCAACGCGATCGCCACTCGTCAAGCCTGCCAGCACCTCATAATTCGACGCGTTGGCAATTCCCACCGTGATGTTTCGCCGCTGAACTGTGTTGCCTTCCACTACAAAAACATAATGCTGCCCGCCGTCTTCTCCAACTGCTTCTCGCGGCACTACAACGACTCCGCGGCGCTCGTTCACGAGAATTCGCACCTCGACGTTGATGTTTGGCAGCAGCTCAAGCTTCGCATTGTCGATCGAGCAGAGCACCTCGCCCACGCTGCGCATTCCTCGCGAGACGACCTGCTTCGGTATCTGCTCCGTGTGCCCTGTCCACGTCTGCCCCGGCTTCGCGTCCCACGTGATTTCGACGTCCTGATTCGGCTCGAGGCCGCCGAGATCGGGCTCGTCGACGAAGGCGCGCACGCGCACGTGGTGAAGATCGGCCATTTCCGCCAATGTATTACCAATCGTCACGTAATCGCCCGTCTTGACTGGCAGCGAATACAGCGTGCCATCAAAAGGCGCGATCACTGTCGCCGAGCGCGCCTTTTCTTCGAGCGCCCGCACCTGGTCCTGCGCCTGGCTCACGCGCAGGCCCGCGCTTTCCACAATGGACACCGAGCGCTGCGCCAAATCCTTCTTTCTCGCTTCGAGCGCCTCGAGGTTGGCGCGCGCCTTCGCGAGGTTCGTCCGCGCCTGCGCCAGTTCGTCCTGCGTGGCTACTTGCTTCGCAACGAGATCTGCGAGCTCCTTCTCATTGCGTTCGAGGCTGGCAACCTGCACGCTCGCGGCCGCGAGATCGCCGTTCAGCTGTGCCACCTGGTCCGGCGGACCGCCGGAGCGCGCATTCTGCAGGTCGGTCTGCGCGGCAAGCAGATCGGCCTGGGCCTGGGCGAGTTGCGCTCGAACGTCCGCCGCATCGAGCGCGAGGATCACCTCGCCGCGGTGTACCGCCTGCCCTTCCGTCGCGTCGACCTTGTCCACGAATGTCGGAAATTCCGCACGCGCCACGAACGGCGAAATCGGTTCCACCTTGCCGTTGCTCGTGATGCTCGCGTTCAAGTCCGCTCGCATCACTTCCACTACAGGCACGGCCGGCGGCCTTTTGCGCAGCGCCAGATAGGCGATCAGCACTACGAGCAAGCCCAAGATGACGAGAATCGCCCTTTTTCGATTGTTTTTCGTTTCCGCCATAATGCCGCGCTTCAGCGCAGCTTGCCCCGAAATAAGAAAAATTGTAACAGACCGTTTCCGGGCTTCCTATGCAAACCGAATGGCCGATTCCATGAACCGCATATGTCTCGATGCTAGACTCGATAGACAAGATGCCAGTTGTCTTCGTCATCGCGCGCGATTGGAACCTCCGCGCCGGCGTTCGCGCCGAACTTCGCGAGCGCGGCGTTGAGGCGCTCGGCATGGACGTCCCCGCCGATGCGGGCCGTGCCATCGCGAGCGGCCAACTGCCCGCGGTCGTCGTGCTGGAAGCGATTCCCGAGCTGGCGGGCGATCCGGGCGTCCGAAAGCTCGCTGAGAGCGTGCCCACGATCCTGATCGCCTCGCGTACCGAAACCGTACCGCTGCCTCCGGTCGACACCGTCTTCTATCGCCCGGTGCGCATTGGCGAAATCGTCGCCCGCGTGCATGAACTCATTGCCCGCGGCCATGCCGCCTAGCCTGGCGGCACGTCCGCGCGGCTAGTGTTAGAATCTCTCTGCTCATGACTTCTGATACCCCGGTCTACGTTCGCGATCTCTCGAAACATTTTCGCAGCTTCAAACGCCGCGAAGGACTGCTGGGCTCGATTCAGAATCTTTTCTTTCGCGATTACCGCACCGTCGCGGCCGTCGACCGCGTGAGCTTTTCGATTGAGCGCGGCGAAATGGTCGGCTACATAGGACCGAACGGCGCGGGCAAGTCGACGAGCATCAAGATGCTGACCGGCATTCTCGTTCCCACGAGCGGCGAAATTCGCGTCAACGGCTTCGTTCCCTACCGGCAACGCGCGCAATACGTGAAGACGATCGGAGCCGTATTCGGGCAGCGCACGCAGCTCTGGTGGGACATCGCCGTGGTGGAATCGTTCAAGCTGCTGCGCCGCATTTACGACGTGCCGCAGCGCGATTTTGACGCGCGTATGGAGCGCTTCAACGAAATCCTTGGCATTCGCGACTACCTGCACACGCCCGTGCGCAAGCTCTCGCTCGGCGAACGCATGCGCTGCGATTTGGCGGCGGCGCTGCTGCACAATCCGCCGCTGCTTTTTCTCGATGAGCCGACGATCGGCCTCGACGTCGTGGCCAAGGACCACATTCGCCAGTTCCTGCGCTCGATCAATCGCGAATTCCGCACCACGGTGCTGCTCACGACGCACGATCTGGACGATATCGAGGAGCTGTGCCGACGGATCATGATCATCGACCATGGCCGCGTCCTTTACGATGGCCCGCTCGAAGACCTCAAGCAGCGCCTCCTCCGCACCAAGCAGATCAAATTCGCGCTCAAGGATCGCGCCCAGGTTGCGCGAGTTGCCGCTTGCTGCCGGGAGGGGCTGGAACTCGAGCAGGTTGACGAGCTGACGTATCGTATCCGGTTCGACCGCGGACGAGTGGGCACGGCGGACCTCATTCGCCAGATTCTCGATACCGTCGAAGTCCGCGATCTGTTGATCGAAGACGAGCCCATCGAGGAAATCGTGAAGCGCATCTACGCCGGCGAAGCCTCGCTCGAAGTGAACGTCTGACGGTGTCTCTCCACCAATGACCGCCCTGGACAAATCACCGCAATGATCGAAGCTCTCGCACCCTACGCCGAATTCATGCGCGTCGGCTTCGTTAATATCCTGGCGTTCCGGCTGCGCTATTTCACCGGCATCATCACGTATTCGCTCAACGTCACGATCTACTATTTCATCTGGAGCGCGGTCTACCATCCGGGACAGTCGATCGCCGGCTACAACATGGCGCAGATGCTCACGTACGTCAGCGTCGGGTGGATCATCCGCTCGTTCTATACGAACACGATCGATCAGGAGATGGCGTACGAAGTGATCGACGGGCGGATCGCGATGGACTTGATCAAGCCCGTGTCGATCCAGTGGATGTGGATCTCCCGCTCGATGGGCGAATCGGCGTTTCGCCTGATCCTGTTGACGCTGCCGACCGCGCTCGTTGTCTCTTTTATTTTCCCGATGCAGGGACCGGCTTCGCGCGGGCACTTCTACATTTTTCTCGCGTCGGTGCTTGGAAGTTTTTTCCTGATGGGCGCCATCGGCTTCCTCATCGGGACATGCGCGATCCCGCTGAAGTCGATTCTCGCGCTCGTGCGCGCCAAGCAGTGGCTGATCGAACTGCTTTCGGGACTGCTGCTGCCGATGTCGTTTTTCCCGGACAGCATTCGCAAGGTGATGGCGTGGCTCCCCTTCGAGCACATCGCGTATACTCCCCTGCAAATTTATCTCGGGCATCTGGACCATTCGCAGGCGCTGCAGGCGCTGGGAATCCAATGGCTGTGGGTGGTCGTGCTGCTGGTTCTCGCGCACCTGTGGTGGAATCGCTGCCTCGGCTCGATGTCGATTCACGGAGGATGATGTGACGCCCGGCGGAGCCAACCAAGTCGAAACCCAGCGCCCCGTCGCGTTCGCGAGCAACGCGGCGCGTTACGCCGGGCTGCTCTTCGACTATTTCACGCAATATGCCAAGGTGCAGCTCGGCTATCGCGGGGATTTCATCGTAAGCCTGATTACCAGCTTCGCCGCCACGATCTTCGGGCTTGCGTTCGTGCTCATCCTGTTCCGGAAAGCGCCTCAACTCGCGGGGTGGAATCTTCCGGAGGAGCTTTTCCTTTACGGCTTTTCGCTGATTCCCTATGGCGTGTTCAATATCCTCGCCGGCAATCTCTACAACTTCGGCAACGACTACATCATCGAGGGCAAATTCGATCGCATCCTCCTGCGCCCGATTTCTTCGCTCTTTCAGATTTTGTTCGAGACGTTTCGCATCGAGGCGGTACAAGGCATCGCCACGGGCCTTTTCTGCATGTGGTGGGGCGCGCATCGCCTGCACGTCGCGTGGACATTTGAAAAGCTCGCGCTTTTGATCTTCTTCGGCGTCTGCGCCAGCATCATCTATCTCTCGATTTTCTTGATCCTGACGACGGCGTCATTCTGGTTCGAGGATCGCATCGGCATCCATCCCCCCGTGTGGAACGTGATCGCCTTCGGGCGCTACCCGCTCTCGATCTACAGCGGCGCGGTGCAATTTGTATTGTGCTGGATCATTCCCTTCGGGCTTGCTTCGTTTTATCCTAGCGTGCGTTTGCTGGGGCGAGCGGTGGTGCCGGAATACGCGCCGTTCGTGCCGGTCGTGGCGGCCGTATTTCTCGCGATCGCCATTTCGCTATGGAATTTCGGCACCCGGCACTACTCTTCCACCGGCTCGTAGGGGCCTTACGGGAAAGCATGGGGGGAATCATGAAACTCACTCGCGGTAGCCTTATCGCCCAAAGACATACGCGAGCAACGATCGTTCTTGCCGCTTCGTTTTTCGCATTCGCTTGCATCGCCGCTTCTGCGCCCTCCTGCCTGGCCAGCCAGAGCGGAACCACTCAGCAAACGAAGGAAGTTAAACCCGATCTGAAGCCCTTCCTTGGCACTTGGAAGGGCAGCTTCGGCGGAAAGGTCTTTGCGATCCTCGTGGTGAAGCAAGACGAGAGGGGCGATATCGCCGGCACTCTGAATAACTTCGACATCGGCCGCGACAAAAGCGGCAACCTCGACGACGACACGCACATCGACGCCGGCGACGGCCCGATCCTCAACGTTCACGTCAGGTCGGGCGCGCTCTATTTCGTCGCCATCCAGAAGGATCAGTACTCGCCTTCGACCGAATGGAAATTCGTGCCCAAGAATGCGTCCGTGGGCGAGCTTACCCAGATGCTCGACGGCCAGCCCTACTCGCCGAACGGCTCCATCCCGAAGCCCATCCTGATGCTGCGCGACCACCCGAAGCCCTGATTTCGCTGTTTCTCACTCCAGCTCCGCGGCCTTTTCCGGCAGCGTGAGCGAGTCGCTCACCTCGAGCTCCGCTACACGCAGCCGCCCCACCCTCAGCTCGTCTATTTCAAGGCCCTTCAATCGCGCCTTCCCAACGAACATCCTGCTGATCGCCAACCGCCCGATTGCCAACGCCCCGATCGCCAGGGCGCCAACCGCGAGCGCGCCAATCGCGAGCGCGCCGGAAGCCGCGGCTCCATTTGCAACGGCTCCCGCATGGACGTGTTTCAAGCCTTGAGAATCTCTCCTCATTTACTCCTCCTGCAACGATTGTATGTCGCTGGTGGTGGAAAACTGCAGCGGCAATTTCATTGTGTCAGGTACAGCGGAGGCGTACGATGCGCGAAGTAGGGCCCAGAAGGGGGAAATGGGCTGAGATCCAATCCGGGACCTTGGGAACAACTGTGAAAAAGTGGAAATGCGTCCTGTCGCTTCCGGGCGACGCCATGTACCTGCGCGAGCAGACGCGCGCGGCGAAAGCCACCGCGGATCGCCTCGGCGTGGAGCTCGAAGTGATCAGCGCCGCGATGGACCCGGTGCTGCAGAGCCAGCAATTGTTGAAATTCGTGCAGTCGCCTGCAGAATCGCGCCCGGACGGCATCCTGATCGAGCCGGTAAGCGCCACCGGTTTGCCGCGCGTAGCTGAGGCGGCCGTTGCCGCGGGAATCGGCTGGGTGGTGAGCAACGCGCAGGTGGATTACCTCTCGACGCTCCGCGCGACCGCGAAGGTCCCCGTGTTTCTCGTGTCGCAGGATCACGTGGACATCGGCCGCATTCAAGGGCGGCAGATTGGGGCGTTGTTGCCGGAGGGCGGTTCGGTCCTCTATCTGAGAGGACCCGCGATGAGTTCGATTGCCTCGAGGCGATTTGAAGGGCTGGAAAACGCCAAGCCCAAGAATGTCGAGGTAAAAAGTCTGAAGGTGCAGGGTTCGACGGCGGACGCTGCTTTCACGACCGTGAGTTCGTGGCTGAGCCTTTCGACCGGCAAGCCCGACGGAACTCATCTGATCTTCTCGCAGAATGCGGACTTCATTTTGGGCGCGCGGAAGGCGTTTGAGACAAATGCCGCCGCGACCGAACGCAAGAAGTGGCTGGCCGTGCCTTGCGCGGGCGTCGGCATCCCGGTGCAGATCAAGCCGCTGGTGGATCAGGGCATTTTGCGCGCCGCCGTGTTGACCTCGCTGACGATGGACGCCGCAGTGGAAATGCTGGTGCAAGCCATGAAGCAAAAGTCGCAGCCGCGCGAACAAACGTTCGTCGACGCCCAGTCCTATCCCAGCCTCGAAGACCTCGCCAAGCGCCGCATCGGCGCTAAGAGCTAGCAATCCCTTCACGGCCTATCAGAGCATCAAACAGACACCGCGTTCACCAGGCTTCGAAAGCCACATCGACTTCCTCCCGGACGGCTGCGGGTTTCCCGTCCGGTCCGGTCGCGGGTTTCAATCTCCATTCTTTGACGGCGTCGATCGCTTGCTGTGTCAATCCATAAGGCATCGGGATCTTGACCCTGATGTCTCTTGCCGCTCCTTCTTCACCGATCGTCATCTGCAGCACGACATCCCCTTCCACTCTGGACTTCAGGGCCTCCGCTGAGTAATTAGGCCGCGGACAATAGATGCATTGCGGCGAGGAGTACCCGTTTTGCCCGCCCCGGGCAAAAGACGTGAACCCGTCTTCTTCGCTTTCTTCGAGCGCCTTTAGATCCTGCGTCACAGGAACCGAGGTCTCGAAGCTTACGATCGAATCCGAGTCAGCCACGCGATGGGCCGTCACGGAAAGCCGCAGACCGCCAATTCCGGCCGAAATGTTGCCCAAAATCGAAGTGTCCGCTCCCGTTTGGCGAAGTAGCCAGGAGGCGGCTTGCGAGTCACGGATGTTGCCGGGCACCAGATCATTTTCCCGAAGCACTTCGAGAAGCTGCGAGCGGTCGTCTACCCGAAAGCCACGCGCCGACTTGGAAAGGGCTGTCCGGAACTCAGCTGCGAGTTCTTGGCCCACTGGCTCCATTCCGCCAGCCCCAAGGAAATCAAGAACGACTATCCTCTCCTGCTTCGAATGCGAGAGTGAATCGGCCATCTCGGCTGCGAGACGGTCGATTTGCGGACGCTGCGCAACTGCAGACCGAGATGCAGAAAGCATCAGCAACAGTCCGAGCGAAGTCCGAACGTAAGCCGGAAAGGCCGGTCGCATTCACATTTCCTTATCGCAGATTGTAACTCCTTCAGTAGGGAAGACGCGACCGCGTCAAGCGCCAGTCGAAACCGGAACTTCGAGCCGCGGCGATTCGTATCACCTATAGCAGCCATGCGTAAGCTCGCATACATTGCCGTCATTTTGATTCTCTTCGAATCGGCGGTCACGCTGCTCGGACGCGCCATCGGCCCGGGCGCCTTGCATCCGATGCGCCTCAATCCGGCGCGCGCCGCGGAAACGCAAGCAATGCTCGATCGCACCGGCGCGACGAAAGTTGACTTCGACGTCCGCGCGCCCGACGGCATCGAATTGCGTGGCTGGAAAGTTCGCCCGCCCTCGCCTAATGGCGATTGGGTTCTCCTCTTCCACGGCGTTTCGGACAATCGCACGGGCGTGTTGGGCGCTGCTGAGATTCTGCTGCGCCACGACTACAGCGTCGTCATGATGGATTCGCGCGCGCACGGAGAAAGCGGCGGCGATATGGCCACCTACGGCTGGGAGGAACGCTACGACACCGTCGCAATTACCAACGCGCTCTACGCAACCAAAAACGTCTCACATCTGTACGCGCTCGGCGTTTCGATGGGCGCGGCGATCGCATTGCAATCGGCCGCCGTGGAACCACGCATCGAAGGCGTGATCGCCGAAGACCCTTTCGCCAACCTCCGCGAAATCGGCTACGACTACACGGGACTGCACTGGAGCCCGCTGCTCGGCAAGACGCTCTTTCGCCCTGCCGCGATGGCGGGCATGGCCGCGCTGGCGAAAGCGGGAGGCTTCGATCCTGGCGATGTCTCGCCTGAAAAAGCCGTCGCGGCGCGGGCGTTTCCGGTGCTGCTGATCTGCGGCATGGAGGATCGCACGATTCCGTGCCGTCACGCCGAGCGCATCTATCGCGCGGCCCGCGGCCCAAAAGAACTTTGGAGCGTGCAAGGAGCCGGGCATGCCTCGGCCCTTGGCCGCGATCCCGCCGGCTACGAACAGCACGTCATCCGCTTCCTGCACGACTGCGATGCCACAGCACCAATTTCGCTCGCTCATCACAATTGAGAAACGACTCGGATCGACATGGACTGCGGGGGCTTGCTTGCCCTGAGCTTGTCGAAGGGCCGCCGCTTTTTGCAGCCGAGGCTTGCCTCGGCGTTCGGGGGTTGGATCGCACACTTATTGCGAATGCGCTACGAAGAGCAGCAAGGCGAAGATGGCGATGGGAATCAGCGCCAGAGCCACGTAATGCCACGCGCGTTTAGTCCCCGTCGCGTGAACCAGTCCGTCGTGACTCGCCTCTTCGCGCTCGATAATTCCTACCTCTTCGGGATTCACGAGGTCGTGCGCGAAATCCCGGGCGGTCTGGTAACGGTTCTCGGGGTCGCGTTCCATCGCGCGAAAAATGATTTCCTGCAGTTGCGGCGTGATCGACGGATCGATCTCGCGGGGCGGAGGAGGAGGACTCAGCAGCCTTTGGTTGAGCGTTGTCAGTGCATTCGCGCCGCCAAACGGCACCTGCCCCGAGAGCATTTCGTAGAGCATCACACCCAGCGAATAGACGTCGCTCCGGGCGTCGCCTCGCTTGCCTTTCACCTGCTCCGGCGAGACGTAATCCGGAGTTCCCATCGCCTTGGTGAATTTCGAGAACGTCAGCCGCTTAGCTCGCGCCTCGCCGGCGATGCCAAAGTCGACGAGTTTGATCTGGTCGTTCTCGTCGACCATGATGTTGTCGGGCTTCAGATCGCGGTGGACCACGCCGTGGTCGTGAATGTAGCCGAGCGCATCGCAGATACGGATCGCGATGCGCTCAGCCCTCTCGGGGGAGAGTTTCTTTTCCTCATCGAGGATATTGCGGAGCGGCCGCCCTTCGACCCACTCCATGATCATGCACACGCGCCCGTCGTCTTCGGCGGGCAGCACCTTCACCACGCCGGGATGATCCAGCTTGCGCCCGATATTCGCCTCGCGCTGAAAGCGATCGAAAAAAAGGACGTCCATCTCGTATTGCAGGTGCGGAATCTTGATCGCGACGGGCTTGCCCGTGCGCTCGTCCGTGCCGCGAAAAACGGACGCCATTCCGCCCTGCGTCACAAGGCTGTCGATCCGGTAGCGGCCGATCCGGTCGCCGGGCTGGGGGGCTCGCATCATAAGATGTCGCGCTGCAAACGGTACGTCCACCGGGGGAGGGCGAAACGCTTCTGCCTACGCTTGCGCGCGACTTCGATCACACTACTGCTTAGCCGGTTAAGGGGATGTAAGCGTTATCTAAGGATTTCGTAAGCCGATGGAGGGGGGGCCGCTTGGGCTGTGCGCGTCCAGGCCACTATCCGCCTGCGTTGAAGCGAAACGAAATCGTCCTCGATTCCTTCGGCCCAATCGTCACCGTCTGATCCTGCGTGCCGTATTTTTCCTGCCATGCCTCGACCGTGTACGTGCCCGGCGGCACATTCTTCAGGTCGAACGTTCCCGCCGTCGTCGTCACATCGAAATACGGATGCGCGAATACGAAAACATATGCGCGCATCCACGGATGCAGATTGCACAGCACGGGGATGGCGAAATCAGGATTGTCGAACTCGGTCTCGATCGGCGCGGAGCCCACCGGTTGCGACTGATTCCACGCGCGATTCTCATGCGGCACGGGATGAACGTTGTGCACGATCGGATCGGTATTCTTGATGTCAAGTTTCTGCCGCGCCATCATCCCGAGCACGTGCGGCTCGTACATGCAGCCCACCTGATCGAGCGTCGCCGCCGTCGTGGGAACATCGAAGCGATAGTTGCCGACCCCCGATTTCAGGTAGACGAGCACACTCGCCAAGGCTCCGTGGTCGTCCGTCACAACCTCGGGATACGTCAGCGGCGTCGAATGCAGCTTCGCGCACTCCGGCCCCGCCGTCATGATGATCGGGCGCGGCGGCGGCGGCGTGCCATCGAGGGTCACCGTTCCGGAGATTGTCCCGGCAGTCATGAGATCGACCGTGGCTGTCGGCAGCGGCTGCTGGGATTGGCTCGATTCCTTGTTGGAGCAAGCGCCCAGCGTCACCATCACGGCCATGCCAATCCCTATCCGCAAAAGGTGGCGCTTCAATCGATCACCCGTGCTCGAAGTAAGGAATCGACGCGGCCGCCGTCGCCACGGCAAACCACCAGAGCAGCTCCAGCCCGCCCATGAATCTCGCGACTCCCGGCGTGTCTTTCGTCTGCCCCCAGGTTTTCGTCTTTTGCTGCACCACGATGTGCAGAATGATCCCGAGCGGCACGAGCAGCCCCAACTTCATCTGGAAAGCCGGATTGACGATAAATGAGGTCGCTGCCGTCGAGAACAGCATGAATCCGCCGGTCACCGCGATCGCGAGCCCCGTCCAGTTCCAGGCGAAGAGCGCGTCATTTAATTCGGCAGACGTCAGCCGCTTCGAGCCAATGCCCAGCAGGTGCAGATCGACAGCGATGTTTGTGCCCACCCAGAGAGACAACCCGGTGAAATGAATCGCCTGCACGTACGGGTAGGACCACGTCGAGCCCGAGATGTTCAGCGCCCACCCCGTGTTCTGCAGCCACTGGCAGAAGGAATACAGTAGATGGTACATTCGCGCCTCCTTTATCCCACGCCCGTCAGGGCCGGTACTTCGACCGCCGCCCAAATCGACGCGATCCACAGCGCCAGCGAAACAAACGCCAGCAATTTGGCGCTCACCGGTATGCCCGCCGGCCTGTCCCATTTCTTCACGTTGGCTTGCACGGTGATTCCGAAAATCACCGCCGCCAGAATAACCGCGAGCTTGAGGTAAAACCAGTGATTGCCGTAGTAGTCCGGGGCACCGCCGGCATAGAGAATGAAACCCGAAAGAAAATTGAGAGCCAGACCGACCCACATTATCGGGAAGAGGTCGTTTGCGAGCTCTGTGGCGTTGCGGCGCTTCGCGGCCACGCCGATGAGACGCAAATCCACGAGTACGATCGAACCGACCAGCAGGAACATGCTGAAGTAATGCAGTACCTCTACAAACGTCGAAATCACCACCGAATCATTGAGCCATCTGATAAGGGTAGTGTGTGCGAGCCACATACTGAAGTGCATGCTTCACCCCCGTAAACTCGTCAGTAGTACGCGATGCCGCGCCCCGCAAAAACAATAAAGACCCAAAGCAACAACGACGCCCATGCCGCCGTACGCGCGCCGCCGGGCGCTTTCGTCCCAGCCTCATCCCAATTCGCGATTCCGCGATACGCCCCGAATTGGAAGATAAACGCGTTGAGCCCAGTGAGCACCAGCAAGATCAGTTTGAGCCGGAAAAACCAGCTCTGATAGCACCTCGTGGCCTCCGACGAAAACATCAGCGTGCCGGTCACGAACATCACCGCGAAGCTGCTCCATACCCACGGCATCACCTGCTTCCCCACTTGCGACGCGCGCTCGTGCCGCAGAAAGCCCGTGTTCAGCAGGCGCATGTCGAAGAGACCGGTCGATCCGACCAGCACCACAATTCCCATGACGTGTACCGATTCGATGGCCGGAAAAAGCCAGTCCGAGTTGCGGATCGTCGACCCGAGCGTGGTTTTTTCAATCAGCTCACACAGGTGATAGAGAGTCATGCCGCTCTACGACCTGAGCACTTCGCCAGTCGAGAGCGTCACGGTCGTGCAACGCATGGTCAGCGCGCCGTTCTTCGCGCGTCCGCCGGTGCAGGTGATCGTATCGCCGGGCTTCACGGTCGTGCTGGTCCATCCGTTATGTTTCAGGAAGTTCGGGCTGTCGATTTCGACGGCCCAGTGCTCGATCTGGCCCTGCTCGTTCTTCACGTCCACATAGATATAGCCGTGCGGGTTGGTCCAGTCGAGCTTCGTCACGGTGCCGGTGACCGTGGTCGGATGCGCCATGTCGTACATGGACACCGAGTGGTGCGCAAATGCCGGCGCTGCGCTCAGCAGTAACGCGCAGACAAGCAAAATGGCCGATTTGGTTCTCATCGATTTACCTTCCCCCCTAAGAATGCGTCTACGAAACGTGCCTTCGAAACCCACGTGACTGCGTTCCAAGTGAGCTGCACAGCTGCTATTTCTTCTTTTCCAGAAGCCGATCGTCCTGGTTGTTCTCTTCGCAAACGTATTCCTGAATCTGCCATTCCGGATGCAGATGCAGTGGGCCGCCCATCGTGAACGGCTCCGCGAAAACGTTCGGATCATCGATCGTCGCCGTGTACGTCACCGTATCATAGGACGTACGGGTGTACCGTTCGACTACATGATATGCGGTCGTATGATGGAAATCTGCGATCTCCGTTTTGTCGTTGAATCCGGTCACGTCCACCACGAGCGTGTTCCCGTCCCAGTGCCCCACGGAATTCCCCATCCACGTGGGATCGAGATCGGGGGGATGCTGCACGTCGAGCGGAACAATCCGAAAAAGATTGTAGGCCTCGTACAAAATCACCACAAGATGCGGCTTCTGTATGATCTGCAGCGGATAGGGCTGCATGGTCGCTGCCGGGACGCCCGGCGGCACGCAGAGCGCGCCCTGGCCGAGATCGTTCGGATCCTCCACGATGCGATATTTCTCCGCGCCCGGCTTCGGCACCGGCTGCGACTGAATGCCGATCCCGAATCCTCCGATGTAAACGCCCGAAAGGTCCGGATGCCCATCCATCTGCGGAATTGTTTCGGCGGGGCAGCCTTCGTTGCCTTCCTCGGGCGGTATCGGCGTCGTGCCTGCCACGGTGACCGTCACCGACTGCTTGTCGTTTCCGCCGCGCCCGCCTACCTTGAAGGTGTACGTCGTCGTCGCCTTCGGTGTCAGCATCTTCATCCCGCGCGTCGGGACGATTCCGACGCACTGGTCGATCGACGTGTCGTCCGAATTCACTGCCGCCCAAGTGAGCCATGCGGATTGCCCCGGCAAGATCGCGCCCGGCGAGGCAGTGAAACTATCGACGTGTGCGGAAGGGCCCTTCGGAAATCCCGATGGGGCTGGAGTAGAACGCTGGTCCTGTCCGGCCGCGGACGACAACAGCGCTGCGGCCAACGCCAGCGCGGCCGCACAAAACAATTTCTTCTCGAGGAACATGCCGCTCCGTGGCCCCGGATACTCGGTCCGGCGCCGAAAGGCATTTTTTGCAGCCCAGTATGTAGCGCGGCTCGTGAACGGCGTCAATAACTTTGATGAGCCCCCAAATATTTCGGTTATCCTAGGCTCTTCTCGTTTTGTGAGATGCGGTGGCCGCCGTGACCAGAATCCCGGCCGGAGAGAGCGAATGACATTGGTGCATGGAATTCGCCGCTCGATGTGGGCCGGCGTTTTCGTTCTGTCAGCCGCCGCGTGCGTTTCCGCACAAGCCGCCGCTCGCAAGATCGCGCAGCAGACTCCCGGCGAGCAGCGCGCCGAGCGATTGCTCGAAGCCGCGCGCGCGAACCCGCTCGACCTCTACGCATTTCTCTACCGCATGCCCAAGGGCGCCGATCTGCACGTTCACTTGACCGGCGCGGTCTACGCCGAGACCTTCATCAAGGACGGAGCCGACGACGGCCTGTGCATCGACATCCTCTCGCATGCGTTCGTCAAGCCGCGCGGGTCCGACACCTCGTTCGCGGCGACGTGCGGCGACGGCCAGGTGCCCGCATCGCGCGCCCTCGACGACCAGCACCTGTACGATGCGCTCGTCGACGCCTTTTCGATGCGCAGCTTCGTGCCCGTCACCGGCACGACCGGCCACGACCACTTCTTCGACAGCTTCGACAAATTCGACATCCTGGGCCCGCGACATCTCGGCGAATGGGTAAACGAAGTCGCCACGCGCGCGGCCGCGCAAAACGAGCAGTACCTCGAGTTGATGCACACGCCGAATTTCGATCGCACGATCGAGCTTGCCAAACAGGTTGGCTGGAATGATGATTTCGCCAAACTGCGCGACGAACTCCTTGCTCGTGGGCTGCGCAACGACGTCGCCGTCGCGCGCGGCGAAATCGACGGCGCCGAGAACGGCCGCCGCCAAATCGAGCACTGCGGCCAGCCGGACGCCGCGCCCGCTTGCCGCATCGAGATTCGCTATCTCTATCAGGTGCTGCGCGGATTCCCGAAAGAACAAGTCTTCGCGCAGGCCCTGCTGGGATTCGAAACTGCCTCGGCCGATCCGCGTGCCGTCGGAATCAATTTCGTGATGCCCGAGGACGGCTACATCTCGATGCGCGACTACGCGCTGCAGATGCGCATGGTCGGCTTCCTCCACGCGCTGTATTCGAAGGTGCACATCAGCCTGCATGCAGGCGAACTCGCGCCTGGGCTCGTCCCATACGAAGGACTCTGCTGCCACATTCGCCTCGCGGTCGAAGTGGCGCATGCCGAGCGCATCGGGCATGGCGTCGACGTGATGCACGAGGATCGTCCCTACGATCTGCTGGGGGAAATGGCAGCAAAGCACGTGATGGTCGAGATTAATCTCACCAGCAACGACGTGATCCTCGGCGTCACCGAAAAAGAACATCCGTTGCCGATTTATCGCCGATATGGCGTGCCCGTCGCGCTTTCAACCGACGACGAAGGCGTCTCGCGCATCAATCTCACGCACGAATACGTTCGCGCGGTCGAAACCTACGGATTTCACTACGCGGACCTGAAGCAGATGGTTCGCACCAGCATGGAACACGACTTCCTGCCTGGCGACAGCCTGTGGCGCGCGCCGGATGCGTTCGGTGAAACCGTCGCTGTCTGCGCGAGCGATCCGCTTGGCGCGGAAAAGCCGTCCGTGAAATGCGCGGATTTTCTATCGCACAGCGACAAAGCCCGCGCGCAGTGGGAACTCGAGCGCCGCTTTCGCGCCTTCGAACTGGCGCCGTAGCCAATAGCGGCCAAGAAGAGAGATTCTTCAGCCATCCTCATCGGATGGCTTCAGAATGACGGCACGTTTTGGCGGCCGAGGAGGAAATGAGTTTGGTGGTTACGTTTAGAAGTATGGCGCATCGAGTGGGATCATTTGCTCCATCTGCGGAAAATCCTCGGCTAGGTCCTTCCAGGAAGGATTTGTGGACTCGATTAGCGCAACTTTCTTCGCGCGCAACCAGCCCTTGATTTGCTTTTCGCGTGCAATTGCGGCGCGAATGTCACCGAAACGTTCGTAATGGACGAGGCGCGTGACGTTGTATTTCGCTGAGAATCCTTCGACCGTTTTCAGCCGGTGCTCGACGATCCGGCGGTTTAAGCTGTTTGTCACGCCGACGTAAAGCACTCCGGATTTGCTGGCGAGGATATAAACGAAGCCGCCCTTCATCTTTCACCGCCCGGTCCGTGACGCCGTCATTCTGAGGTCCGGGGTCATCGGGCCGAAGAATCTCTCTTCCCTTGCGCCACATGCGATTGTCGCGGGTTGGAATCTGACAGTAGGCCGGAAGAGCCCAGGGACTCGAGCGCCGCTTCCGCGCCTTCGAATCCGCTCCGTAGTCAACCAAGAACGCCGTCATTCTGAAGCCATCCGACAAGGATGGCTGAAGAATCTCTCTTCGCTTTCTCAGGTTGAAGGCGCTCTATGATGATCGACTAGCGGGCGGCGGCGCGCGCTTGGCCGGCGGCAACAGCAGTCTTGGCCGGCGCCTTGTCGCCATCGGTCGCCGCGGCCTCTTTCTTGGCCTCCGCCGCCGAAAGCGGAGTGAGCCCGAGCGACTTGCGCAGCTCGTGCTCGATTTTGTCGCGAATGTCCGTGTGTTCCTTGAGGAAGAGGCGCGCGTTTTCGCGGCCCTGGCCGAGGCGCTCGCCTTTGTAGGAAATCCATGTGCCGGACTTCTCGAGGATATTCTTCATCACGCCGAGATCGAGCAAATCGCCTTCGCGCGAGACGCCTTCGCCATAAATGATGTCGAATTCGGCTTCGCGGAAAGGCGCGGCCACCTTGTTCTTCACGATTTTCGCGCGTGTGCGCGAGCCGACCACGCGGTCGCCTTCCTTGATCGACTGGATGCGCCGGATATCGACGCGGATCGAGGCGTAGAATTTCAGCGCGCGGCCGCCCGTGGTCGTCTCGGGATTGCCGAACATCACGCCGATCTTTTCGCGAATCTGGTTGATGAAAACCAGGCAGGTGCGCGATTTCGAGACGATCGCGGTGAGCTTGCGCAGCGCCTGCGACATCAGCCGCGCCTGCAAGCCCATCTGCGGCTCGCCCATTTCGCCTTCGAGCTCGGCCTTGGGCACGAGCGCCGCCACCGAATCGACCACCACCACATCCACGCCGCCCGAGCGGATCAGGGCTTCGGCGATTTCGAGCGCCTGCTCGCCGTTGTCGGGCTGCGAAACGAGAAGATTATCGACATCCACCCCCAGCTTACGCGCATAGGTGGGGTCGAGCGCGTGTTCCGCGTCGATGAAGGCGGCGATGCCGCCGAGCTTTTGGGCCTCGGCGATCACATGCAGCGTGAGCGTCGTCTTGCCGCCCGATTCCGGGCCGTATACCTCAACCACGCGCCCGCGCGGGAAGCCGCCCACGCCAAGCGCCGCGTCGATCGAGATCGAGCCGGTGGGGATCACGCTGACGGGCACGAGCACGTCCTTGCTGCCCAGGCGCATGATCGAGCCTTTGCCGTACTGCTTTTCGATTTGCGAGATTGCCAGATCGAGATTTTTGGCTTTTTCGTCGTTCATTTTGACACCTCAAAGGGATTTCGTTTAGGTCTCGCCGCAGCGAGCGGCCCGATTCTAGCAGAGTGTTCGTGGGCCGATTGATTCATTTCTGGGAAGGCATATTAGCATGAGGCGAAGAAAAAGCAAAGATAGAAGTTCGAATATCCCTAGTTTAATACTGATAGAAGCCGCGGCCGGATTTGCGGCCGAGCCAGCCGGCGGCGACATACTTGCGGAGCAGCGGGCAGGCGCGATATTTCGGATCGCCGAGGCCCTTGTGCAGCACGTCGAGAATATCGACGCACACGTCGAGTCCGACGAGATCGGCGAGCTCGAGCGGGCCCATCGGATGGTTCATGCCGAGCTTCATCACGGCGTCGACGGCTTCGGGCGTGGCGACGCCTTCCATCACCGCGTAGGCAGCCTCGTTGATCATCGGCAACAGGACGCGATTCGACACGAAGCCGGGCGAATCATTCACCGCGACCGGATTCTTGCCGAGCTTTTCGCACAGCGACATCGTGGCAGCAAACGTGGCGTCGCTCGTCGCCAGCCCGCGGATCACCTCGACCAGCACCATCACCGGCACGGGATTCATGAAGTGCATGCCGATGAAGCGGTCGGGGCGGCGCGTCTGCGCGGCAAGCTCGGTGACCGAGATCGAAGAGGTGTTGCTCGCAAGGATCACGCCGGGGCCTAGCAGCGAATCGACTTCCTTGAGCACGCGAATTTTCAAATCGCGCTGCTCGGGGACAGCCTCCACCACGAAATCGGCGCCGACCAGCGGCACGGTATCCGTAACAAGCTGGATACGCGCGAGCGCGGCGGATTTATCCGCGTCGGTGAGCTTGCCCTTCTTCACCTCGCGATCGAGATTCTTGCCGATGGTCTCGAGGCCGCGGTCGAGCGCAGCCTTGTCCACATCGCGCAGCAGCACGCGATACCCCGCGCGCGCGAAAACGTGCGCGATGCCGTTGCCCATGGTCCCCGCGCCAAGCACGGCCACGGTTTTGATCGATTCGGCTGACATGATGGTGATGATGATAAACGAAATGGAGGAGGCAAAGGAAGCAAAGGAGGTGAACGAAGCTACTCGGGCGGCGCGCCTTCGACGACCTCGCGGACGATCTCTCGCGCGCGCTTCTCGTCGGCCGGATGGACCTCAAGTCCTTGGGACTTCCCCGAATCAGAGCGAGTGCGAAAATCGATTTCATTCGTCCGGAATGACTCGCGCAAGAAATCAGCCAGGCTGGCGTCATCGCCGGACCACACTTCGACGCCTGCATCCCCCTCGCGCCATTGGCCCGAAGATCGAGGCATTTCCGTATTCTTTAGCCGGACAGCATCGGTGATGCCTATCGCGGCTGAATCGTCGGCGGAAAACTCGCCATCGACGTTTGCCAGGGTCTTGCGAGCTGCTTCCGCGTCTGATTCGAGCACGTAGACGCAGTAGCGGGGATCAGTCATGGGCCACCTGTACTCGAAATCGCTGCTGCGCCTCGTAGCGAAATAGTTGATCCCCGCCTCCGTCAGCTTTTCGCATACGCGCTCGCAAAAATCCGGATGGTCACCCTCCCACAACACACTTCGCGGGACAGAACGCTCCGCCTCGTCCTTGGTTGCGACCAGCGCGGCGCCGCAGTTCGGACAGCGAGCAATGGGTCGATCGAATTCCGCTTCGCACAAGGGGCAGAACATGTTCGGCGTGCCATTGTTACCTTAAACAGGCGTTTTGCGCCAGCAGCAGCGCCCTTTCCGGCCCGGCGTCCGACCGTGCGTCTTTTTGGCAGCCCGGCGCGTATACCAAGTAGAATGAGCGCCATCTTCGCAACCGCGACGGCAAACAGGTCGAGCGTGCCCTGGGGCACAGGGCGGGCGGGGCTTCTATTTTCCACGATGCTTGAAGACGATACGCAAGCCCTCGCGCGCGGCCTGAATCGCCGCGATCCGAATCTGCTCGACCGCCTGATCGAGGAGTATCAATACCGCCTGTTCCGCTATCTCGTCTACCTCACCGGCAATCGCGAGCATGCCGAGGATTTCTTTCAGGAGACGTGGATGCGCGTGCTGGAGCGCGCGCACCAGTACAACAGCAAGTGGAAATTCGAGGCGTGGCTCTTCACCATCGCGCGAAATCTGGTGATCGACTGGCAGCGCAAAAAGAAGCCGAGCAGCCTGGATGAGCTGATGGCGCCCGGCGACGACGCGCCCGCATTTGAGCCGGCCGCGCTGGCGGAGGAATCGCCGCTTGAGCGCGCCGTCCGGCAGCAGGGCGACGCCACGGTGCAAGTGCTGCTCGGCCGCGTGCCGGCCGTCTTCCGCGAAGTGCTGATGCTGCGCTTCCAGGAGGAAATGAAGCTTGAGGAGATTGCGTCGATCACGGGCACGCCGATTTCGACGGTGAAGTCGCGGCTCTATCGCGGGATCGAGGCATTGCGCGAGATGCTGCCGGAGGGACGAGTATGAGCGAAGACCTGCATGCGCGCGCAAAGCGCCTGATCGATCAGGAGCGCGTCGAGAGAATTCTGCCGGACGCAGACCGCGTCTGGCTCGCGGAACATCTTCGCAGTTGCGATGCATGCGTGCGCGCCGCGGGAGAAACGGAGCGCGCGCTGGCTTCGCTGCGAAGCGCGCGGATCGAATTGCCGCGCGGCCTTGCGAGGCGTGCGCAAATGAGCGTCCGCCTGCGCGCCGATGAACTGCACGAGCGCGGCGCGGGCAGGAAGCTGCTGTGGGCCATCAGCGGCGTTTCCTGGGCGCTAGGAGTCGCTTCGGCTCCGTGGGTGTGGCGCGGATTCGCATGGGTCGGCGAACACGCCGGCATGCCAAAGCTGGTTTGGGAGCTAGGATTCGTGCTGTGGTGGGCGGTGCCGGCGCTGTTGGCCGCAGGCGCGGTGCTCGCCAGCCGGAAAAGAGAGTGGGATCAGGAACCTTACTGAAGAAGCGTGCGCGGACAGGCAATGGAAAGCGGAGAGCGAGGAACAATGAACGGGAAAGAATCAGGACTGAGCGGCGGCGGCGGCGGCGTCAGCAACGCCTGGAACGAACGCATGCGGCTGATTCGATTGCGACGCAAGAACGAGCGCTGGCGCTTTCGCGATGAGCTGAAAGTGATTCCCAAGTGGATCGTGGTCACGCTGATCGTTGTCTTCGTGATCGCGCAGATCGTTGCGCTGCTGATCAATCTGTCCGGCGTCGCGAATAACGGCGTCGTGTGGCCGTTGGCCGGCAACCCGGCGCTTTCGTCGCTGGCCCTAGCGGGGTTGGTTACGCTCTTCGCTATTTTCCTGTTTCCGTGGATTCTGCTGCTCGGCTACGTGTATCGCGACGCCAAGCGCCGCGGCATGAATGCGGCCCTGTGGACGATACTTTGCATCATTCTGATGCCCGCGTACGTCGCGCTTGGATTCATCATCTACTTTTTGGTGCGCGAGCCGCTGCCTTACGTCTGCCCGAAGTGCGGCGCGATGGTGGGGCCGCGCTTCAACTTCTGCCCCACGTGCCGGTGCGACCTGCATCCTTCGTGCCCAAGCTGCAAGCGCGAAATCGTCGAGAACGACAAGTATTGCCCGTTCTGCGGCCACGATCTCGCTACAAACGCAAGCGCAGCCGCGCCCACTAGCTAGAAATGGCGCGTGCGCGGAACTCCCTATGCGCGCCCCGCTGCGCGCTCCGGTCGCGCCGACACAGCAAGCCAGGCGACCAGAGACGCGAGCTTTTCATCCTGCGACCATGGCGGCCCGAGCGGACGCCCGAAGCTGGCGATCCGGTGCGTCAGATCGTCGGGCTTACGCCGAAGTGCGCGCGACGCCGCATCGAGAAGCTCGCGCTCTTTCACCGCCAGCGGCTTGAGGCCGCAGCGAGCGCTTGCGTGAAGCAGCGCTTCGCGAAAAAGCTCTCCATCGGCGGTGTGAATCAGCGAATGAGACGCGAGAATCCGGTCGAGACTGGGCAAGGTCATCCCGGAAGCAAGCAGAAGGCCGCAGCGGTCGAGCGAGTAGCCCCGCTCTTGCAGTTCGGCCTTTAGCTTGCGGATCGCGTCAGGGGCGAGGCGCCGCGCCTCGGTCTGCATGCGCGACACAAAGGCGCGGCCCTCGGCGAACGGTAGCTTTTCCGCGGTGTGGTACGGCTGGCGAAATTCGTAGGTGAAGGTTTCAACGAGATGGACGCGCTGGCGCGCGAGGACCGTCGGCAGACCGTCGTTCACAGCGAGAGCGATCAGCGCCGTCCAGCCGGAGTGGGCGCGGAAACCGACGGCGGCCTGCTTCATGGGCCCTCCACAGCAGGACTGGCTGCTCTAGGGCCGCTCGACGGCGAGCGCAACGGCATTGCCGCCGCCGAGGCACAGCGCGGCGATGCCGCGCTTCAGGTTGCGGCGCTGCAATTCGTAGAGCAGCGTGACGAGGATGCGCGCTCCCGATGCGCCGATGGGATGGCCATACGCGACCGCGCCGCCATTCACATTCACTTTCGCGGGATCGAGCTTGAGCTGCCGCGTCACGGCAATCGCCGCCACCGCGAACGCTTCGTTCAATTCATAGAGATCGACGTCGCGATCGCGGTCCCAGCCCGTTTTCGCGAGCAGCTTTTCGACCGCATCGACCGGCGCCATCATCACCCACTTCGGCTCGACGCCGCTCACCGCCTGCGCGATGATTCGCGCCATCGGCGCTTTGCCGAGCCGCGCGGCGGTGCGCTCGCTCGTCACCACCAGCGCGGCGGCGCCGTCATTCGTCCCCGGCGCATTTCCGGCGGTCACCGTTCCGCCTTCCTTCTTGAACGCAGGCTTCAGCTTCGCCAGCGCATCGAGCGAAGTATCTTCGCGCGGCGATTCGTCCGTCTTGATAATCAGCGGCGCGCCTTTGCGTTGCGGAATTTCAATCGGCACGATCTGCTCGCTCACGAAGCACGACTTGATCGCGTGCACCGCGCGGCGATGGCTCTCGAGCGCGAAGGCATCCTGCTCGGCGCGCGAAATGCCGTATTTTTCGGCGACGAGCTCCGCGGTCATGCCCATATGAAAATCTTCGTAGGCGTCCCATAGGCCGTCGGTGATCATCGAGTCGAGCAGCTCGGCATTGCCGAGGCGGAAGCCGGCGCGCGCGCCCTTCATGAGATACGGCGTGCTAGACATCGACTCCATGCCGCCCGCCACCACGATTTCCGATTCGCCCAGCGCGACCGCCTGCGCGGCGAGGCCGACGGCCTTCAGCCCCGAGCCGCACACTTTGTTGATCGTCATCGCGGCGACGCGCGGATCGAGCCCGCCCTTCAGCGCCGCCTGCCGGGCGGGATTCTGCCCGAGCCCCGCCTGCACCACGTTGCCCAGGATCGCTTCGTCCACTTGCTTGGCCTCGATGCCCGCGCGGCGCACGGATTCGGCGACCACGCGAGCGCCCAGTTCGGTCGCAGTGAGCGGCGAAAGCCCGCCCATGAATTTGCCGATCGGCGTGCGAACGGCGCTCAGTATCACAGGATTTTCCATGGTGAATCTCCTATCAGTCGGTGCGTCGTGCGATCATGAACCAGGTCTTGGGTTCCTCGCCCGCGAAGATCGCCTTCGCTTCGGGACGCACTTCAAATCGCGACGCCTCAATCGATTCGATCCGCCAGCCATCGGCGAAGGAATCGCGCAGCTCTTTTTCGGTCACGCGTCTCGGCCCTATGTTTCCGGGCGTCTTCTCGCTGAAGCAGAGCAGAAACAGGTAACCTCCCGGCTTGAGCACTGTCTTGAGGCTCTGCACATATTGAGCGCGGCCTTCATCCGCGAAAACGTGAAACAAGCCGGAATCGATCACGTTGTCGAAGCGCTCGGTCCGCTCTTGCAATTTCAGCGCGTCTGCAACCAGAAACGTGGCGGCAAGCCCGCGCTCCGCCGCCTTCTGCTTCGCCGCCTCAATCGGCGGCTCGAGAAAATCGACGCCGGTCACCGCGCAACCTCTCGCCGCAAAGAACAGCGCGTTTTCCCCTGTCCCGCAGCCCACGTCGAGGACGGAACCCGCGATCCGATCGGCCACCGCCAGGAATACGGCCTGTGGCCTGTCGATATCCCACGGCGCGCTTCCTGCGTAGGCGTTCTGAAAAACCTCGCGATTGACGGCGGTTCCAGGCTCAGGCATCAGTGCCTCACGATCTGCAAAAGCAGCTGCGCGCGGCGCATTCCGCAAAGCCGGCTGCCCCGAAACGCTGCTTCAATGAAAAGTATAGGCGCTGCGAAGAGGCGGGTCAATTTTGCGCCGGGATAGCAGATGGACGCGAAAAAGGGACCACCCCCCTCTTTTCTGCTCTAATATAAGTGTCTCTGTTGGGGGAATAAGGCAGAAATTCCAGTCCGCGTTGAGCGCATTTGTCGGGCTACATGGCCACGCAGATTACCATCAAATGGTAGGCGCGGGATTTCGCTTCGCACTGAACAAAA